>NZ_JBHZOT010000006.1:0-370342 GCF_042787735.1 Priestia sp. YIM B13490 | reverse complement strand
CATGTATTAGGCACGCCGCCAGCGTTCATCCTGAGCCAGGATCAAACTCTCCGAAGAAATGTTTGACTTGCTCAATTAAAAAATAAAATTTAACGTTGACGTTTGTCGCTTTGTTCAGTTTTCAAAGTTCAACCGCCGCTCTTAAGCGACTTTACCATCATAACAAGTTGCAACCTAGTTGTCAACAAGTTTTTTATTTGTTTATCGCTTCGATGTTTGCTTTAGCAGTTCATCTTAGCGACATTTAATAATATACCATGCCTTCTTTTATTGTGCAATAGTTTTTCGATATATTTTTAAAAACTATTTTCTTGCAAACGAAACGTTAGCCAATTAATAGATACTAGCATATCTAGAGCCACACTAGCATAATGTCTATTAAATCATTATCCGCCAAGGAGGCGTTCACTTGGGTACCTTAATTGCAGCTGCACTCTATTTGTCCTTTTGCATGTCTATTCTCTTAATTTCACTTGCTTATTGGGAATCAATTCAAATGTCTAATAAAGAAGGCAAAGTCAACGGCCTTTCATTTATTTCACTTTCAACATTCAGCATGATTTTTTGTTTGTTTACTTCATATTTTTATACCATTCTTTATTAACATGCATTGTCTTCTTATAAAAAGGAGACATTTCTTTATTTTATTACAATATTCGCATTCAGTATACTTACTTATTGAAATCAATGTGATAACTTCAGTCACTTCTCTTCTTCATACGTACGATGGACAGTGAAGGAATTTGTCGAATGATTTTTTGGAACACTTTCTTTAAATTTGATAAACTACTTTTAGAAAACGCTTTCATATATACTTTAACATTATTCAAGGAGGAAACCAAATGAAACCATTGCTTGAATTAACGGTTGGAAAACTTTTAAAAGAAAGTACAAAAAAGTTTGGGCATCAAGAAGCGGTTATCTACTCTGAACAAAATATTCGCTATACGTACGCGGAATTTTATCAAGAAACCTCTCGAGTTGCAAAGGCACTTCTAGCCACTGGTCTCAAAAAAGGCGACCATATCGCTATCTGGGCTACCAATGTGCCGGAATGGTTGCTTCTTCAATTTGCAGCAGCTAGAATAGGCGCTGTTTTGGTTACCCTTAATACAAGTTATCAATCCTCTGAATTAGAGTATGTATTGAGTCATTCTGATACAACAGCGCTATTTTTCATTGATGAATTTAAAAGCACTTCTTATACGTCTATTATCACTAGTATTGAACATAATCTTCCCAAACTAAAACATCTTATAAACTTAAGTGGATCAAGCGAACATACATCTTGGAACGAGTTTTTAATGAGTAGCTTAACGGTATCGGATGAGGTTCTCAATAAGCATGAACAATCCCTACATATCCATGATGTTATCAATATGCAATATACTTCCGGAACAACAGGTTTTCCAAAAGGAGTTATGCTAAGTCACCATAATATAGTAAACAACGGCTTTTTAGTTGCTCAGTCTATGAAACTGACTAACGAAGACCGCTTATGCATCCCAGTTCCTTTCTTTCATTGCTTTGGATGTGTGCTGGGTGTTCTAGCATGCGTATCTGTAGGTGCTACTATGCTACCGATTATTGAATTTCAACCTGCCTCTGTTTTACGCACCGTAGAGAACGAAAAATGTACAGCTCTTCACGGTGTACCAACTATGTTTATTGCGGAATTAAATGCACTTGAGTTTAATCAATATGATTTATCTACTCTTCGCACAGGAATCATGGCTGGTTCTAATTGTCCAGCAGAAGTAATGAAACGAGTCATACATGACATGGGCATCAATGAAATTACGATCGCGTATGGTCAAACCGAAACATCTCCTGTAATCACCCAAACAACACCAACTGATTCTATCGAGCGGCGAGTACAAACGGTTGGCAAAGTTCATACTCATGTACAGATTCAAATTATTAATCCAGTTACAGGTAAACCAGCTTCTTTCGGAGAACAAGGAGAACTTTGTGCAAAAGGATATTTAACAATGAAAGGGTATTATAAAATGCTGGAAGAAACAGAAAAAACAATTGTAGAAGGTTGGCTACATACAGGAGATTTAGCTACCATCGATAAGGGTGGCTATGTAAAAATTACAGGACGTCTAAAAGATATGATTATTAGAGGCGGAGAAAACATTTATCCAAGAGAGATTGAAGAGTTTTTATATAGAATACCCGAGGTAGAAGATGTGCAAATTGTCGGTATTCCTGATCCAAAGTATGGAGAACGAGTTGCTGCATGCATTAAACTCAAGCAACATTCTTTTCTTACCGCTCAAGAAATCAAAGACTTTTGCAAAGGTAAGCTTGCTCATTTCAAAATTCCGGAACATATTTATTTTATAGACGACTTTCCCATGACGGCCTCCGGCAAGATTCAAAAATATAAATTGAAAGAAAAGATCGCAGCGCTTTATAAATAATCAGATTTTTTCGAATTCCACCTGTTATTATGAAGAAAAGTTTACTATACTGATACATATCTGTTTTTCTTCTTTCATACAGATATAAACAACAATGTTTATTGAAATAGGTGAAAATAATGGAAAATGAAATGTTGCTCAAATTAGGTATTTCCGCTGTACTTGGTCTTATTATTGGAATCGAAAGGGAACTAAAACGAAAGCCTGTTGGTTTAAAAACATCTCTCGTAATTTCCATTATTAGCTGTTTACTCACAATTGTTTCGATTGAGTCTTCTCAAATTTTTAATAAAGGTGATCATATCACAATGGACCCGCTTCGTCTGGCCGCTCAAATTGTTTCTGGAATTGGTTTTTTAGGGGCGGGCGTCATTTTACGAAAAGAAAATGACAGCATCTCAGGGCTTACAACAGCGGCTATTATCTGGGGAGCAGCAGGTATAGGCATTGCTGTAGGTGCAGGGTTTTATCCTGAAGCTATTACCGGAGTTGTACTGCTCATTATCAGCGTTGAACTTCTTCCCTTCCTTATTACTATTTTGGGGCCTAGGCAACTGCGCGAGAAAGAGCTTATTCTTCAACTCAAGCTGGCGGATAAGCACAATATCTTTGATACAACTAATAGCATTAGAGAAAAGAATATTACAATTAAAAATATTCGAATCAAAGACTTAGACACCAATGAATTGTATATACGAATGAAAGTGTCAGTTAATAACCAGCGCCCTACTACAGAAGTGTATTACGAAATTCAAAAAATCAGCGGTATTCGAAGCATTGAAGTTGAAAATGTATAAATAAAAAACGGCCAGTTGGCCGTTTTTTATTTGTATTTTTTAATCTGTTGTAAAAATTCCCGCTGTTTTACTAGAGACAGCCGGTATTGATCATCGATAATTTCTGTTAATAACTCATGTTTACGGCTCTTTGACACATTTAATCTGTGGATAAGAACTCTGCATTCATACAAAAACTGTGTATACTGTGTGTAACTCTCATCATAATTTGAGGATAAGTCTTCTTTGATTCGCTTTGTCAACAAAGGGCTAGCGCCATCTGTGGATATTGCTAGCGATAATCTCCCTCTAGAAAACTGTGCAGGAATTTGAATATTTCCATCGGAAAAACTGCTGGCCATATTAACCAACTGATCATTTTTAATATGCTGCTTAACAAACTTATTCACAGCTTGATCATTTGTAGCCACAACAATTAAAAAGACATTAAGTAAGTCTTCTTCTCCTACTTTTTTTCTTTTTACACGCAGCTGATCTTTAGCTTCCCATTCATTTATTTCAGCTGAAACAGTTGGAGCAACCACTGTAATGGCTGCTCCTTCTTGTAAAAAACCTTTAATTCTACGAGTTGCGATTGTTCCGCCCCCAACTACTAAGACCGAACGACCCTTTAAATCAAGCATAACGGTATACATCGTATTGATTTCCTTTGCTGGATAATAACGTTTTTACTTGGTGACTTAAAATGTGTGCAAGTCCATCATGATAACCTAGGTAGTTGGCTAAGATAAACTGCTGGGCATCTGTTGATAGCTGCTCCAATTCTTCCTTAATTTCGTTCATTAAAATACCGGTAAACAAAAGGTATGGAAGAACGAATACTTGCTTATACGAAGTTCGTTTAGCAAGGTGCAGGCCTTCTTTTAAATTAGGAGAAGCTGCAGCTAAATAGCATGTGCTCACTTCTTTAAAAGCACCTTTCCCTTTTAGCAGTTGAGCTATTTCGTTAAAATCTTTTTTTACAGCAGGATCACTGCTTCCTCTGCCGACCAACAATACCATCGAATCTTCATGCTTATCCACATTGGTTTCATTGATTCTCTCTACCAAGATATCAACAATTCGTTCGTCTACGCCGAACGGTTCTCCGTACAGCACCTCTACCTGGGGATAACGTTCATATACTTTGTGTATTTCTTCGGGTATATCATGCTTTGCATGCGCAGCTGTTAATAACAGAAGAGGCACAATTGCAATACGAGTAGCACCTTGTTCAATACATGCTTCAAATCCTTGTTCAATAGTGGGGGAAGCTAGTTCTAGGAAACAAACTTCTTGAATCGGTACATCTAGATTTTTTTTACATCTTTCAATAAAAGCAACTGCCTGATCAGCGCCTTCTTTTACGCGGCTGCCATGGCAAACATATAAAACTGCATCCATATAATCAACCTCTTTAGTAAGCTTCTTGTGCAAACGAATAGTAATGCTGTCCAGTCTTCTCAAACCAATTTAATCGGTCATGAAAATTCACAACTTCACCAACGATAATCATACTTGGATTTTCAATTTGTTCTTCTTTAACAATATCAACAATTGTACCAAGAGTTCCAGTTACAGTGCGCTGGTCCGCACATGTTCCCCAGTGAATCAATGCAATTGGCGTAGCTGAGGTTTTTCCGTGTTTCATTAACTGTTGGCAAATGTACGGTAAGTTCCGCACCCCCATATAAATTGCAAGAGTATCTACACCTTTGGCTAGGCTATCCCATTTGATTGCATCATGCTCGCTATCTTTACGATGACCCGCTACAAAAGCAAAGCTTGCGCTGTATTCCCGGTGAGTGAGAGGGATTCCTGCATAAGCAGCGGCTGCGATGCCTGATGTAATCCCTGGAACAATTTCAAATGAAATGCCCTGCTGCACGAGAGCTTCTGCTTCTTCCCCTCCGCGTCCAAAAACAAATGGATCTCCGCCTTTTAAGCGCGTTACAATTTTTCCTTTTTTAGCGAATTTCACTAAAAAGTTGTTAATTGTTTCTTGCTTGAGGGTATGGTAGTTCGGAAGCTTTCCGCAGTAAATGATATCTGCATCACTTTTAGCATACTCCAGCAGGTCCTTATTCACTAAACGATCATATAAGATAACATCTGCTTGCTGAATTGCTTTCAACCCTTTTAATGTAATTAAATCTGGATCTCCCGGTCCTGCACCGACTAGATATACTTTCCCCATGAATGCCTTTCACCCTTCCATCATTTCCACGTCTCCGCAGCGCTCCCACATTTTAATTTGAATTAGAACAGCGGACAAAGTCCGCTGTCATTTAGATAAATTTTCGGTTAGCTAAATATTCAATAACAGTTTGTACACATTCTTCTACAGACTGTGTGCTTGTATTAATTGTTAATTCAGGATTAGCCGGTGACTCATACGGAGAATCAATTCCTGTAAAATCACGAATTTCTCCGCTTCTTGCTTTTTTGTAAAGGCCTTTTGGATCTCTTTTTTCACATTCTTCTAACGGGCACTCCACGTATACTTCCAAAAATTCATTCCCCTCTAAGATCTCACGCACTTGAGCTCGGTCCTCTTGGAATGGAGAGATAAATGCTGTTAGTACCACTTGACCGCTGTCTACAAACAGCTTAGAAACCTCACCGATACGGCGAATATTTTCTGTACGATCTTCAGCAGAAAACCCTAGATTCTTATTTAAGCCGAAACGAACATTGTCACCATCTAATACATAGTTGCGAATATTTTTATCAAAAAGCGCTTTTGCCACTGCGTTTGCTACGGTAGATTTACCTGAACCCGAAAGACCTGTAAACCATAGTACAAAACTGTGATGATTATTTTGCTCGCGTCTTTCCTCTTTTGTAATTCCAGCATCATGCCACGTAATGTTTGTTGATTTGCTCACTTCAACCGCTCCTTATTTTGAAGATACTTTTTGTTTTGCTAATCCATTAATTAACACTTCAATTACTTCTTTACGGCTGAATGTGCTTGGTGGCACTTCTCCGTTACGAAGCATTTCACGTACCTTTGTTCCAGATAGAATCATATGATCTTCCTTGCTGTGAGGGCATGTTTTCGTTGATGCCATCGCTTCACATTTCTTGCAATAGAAGCTGTGTTCAAAGAATAAAGGTGTAATTCCTAATTCATCTGCTGTAAAGTTACTGAAGATTTTTTGTGCGTCATATGTTCCATAGTAGTCACCAACACCAGCGTGGTCACGGCCTACAATGAAATGTGTGCATCCAAAGTTTTTGCGAACCATTGCATGGAAAATAGCTTCTCTAGGTCCAGCATAGCGCATCGCAGCAGGGAAAACTGCTAAAGCTACACGATCGCTAGGATAATAGTTCTCTAAAAGTACTTCATAACTTTCCATACGGATATCTGCTGGGATATCATCTGACTTTGTTTCTCCTACAAGTGGATTTAAAAACAGGCCGTCTACAATTTCTAATGCCGTTTTTTGAATATATTCGTGCGCACGGTGAACAGGGTTACGAGTTTGGAATCCAACAACCGTTTTCCAACCGCGTTCTTCAAATGCTGCTCTTGTTTCAGTAGGATCTAGGTAATACTTTTCAAAACGCGTTTTAGGTGTACGTTCTACAAGTACGATTGGACCTGCTACATATACATTTGGGCGTTCCATCATTTTTTTCACGCCAGGATGAGCAAGTTCTGCCGTGCGGTACACGTTCTCCGCTTCTTTTTCTTTATTTGGCGTATATACTTCAGAAACTTCTAAAACACCATACGTTACGCCGTTTTGAACAAGTTTTACTTTGTCGCCAATGTTTAATTCTTTAGCTTGCTCTTCTGTTACAGGAAGAGTGATAGGAATACTCCATACTGTTCCATCTGCTAAACGCATATTTTCAACAACTGATTGATAATCTTTTTCTCCTAAAAATCCTGTAATTGGGCTGTAAGCACCAATTCCAATTAGTTCTAAATCACTTAGGGCCATGTTATCTACTTCGATTTCTTTTGTTAGTGACGTGTAGTCATATGTTGGTTGATATAAATTAATTAATTCTCCACCGTGTGCTTGAATTGTTGTCATTTTGTAAAATCCTCCTTAAATAATTAACACAATATAATAAAAAGCACTTGAATCACGCAGTCATTTTTTCTTTTTCCGACTGCAAGCTTGCTCTTTTTCTTCTAGTCGCTCTAGCTAAGCTTAGAACACCTGCTGTGGCAATACATCCGCTAGCTAGCACCACAAATGAATATAAGTCGCTTTCAAGTACTAATTTCACAAGAACATATGAGATTACGAGTGAAAATACAGGGGAGACCACCCAAACCTTTAACATTTGAATGACAACTTCGCGCTGTTCTTTCGTGAATCCCGTTTTCGCTGCTCCTATTCCAATAATAGAAGACGTAGTGACCTGTGTAAGGGGTACTGGCAAACCAAACAGTGAAGCGACTGTGACAAGAGAAGCACCAGTACCCGAGATAATGCACCCTTCCCCTACAGAATAGCGAGTAATTTTTTTCCCGTTTGTTTCAATAACTCGGCCTCCTAGTAAAAGAGCTCCGAGCGCCACTGCCAATCCTCCTGCTATGACACCCGTTGTGGCATCCATTAATCCAGCTCCTACTAGAGGACCGACAGCATTTGCCACGTTATTCATTCCAGCTGAGAAGGCTTCAAAGAATCCCGTCGCTATAACTAAAATCGTTAAAACTCTTTTCCACGTTCCCTTTGCTTCTTTTTTATGCGCTCCGCGTTTTATCACTTTTCCAATCAAAAAAGCAATGACAAATGAAACCAGCGGAACAATAATCCAAAAAGACATGACAACTAAAAGTTTTTCCACATACAGAGATTGATAAGCTACGCCTACTCCAACAACTGAACCAACCGTTACTTCACTTGTTGATAGAGGAATACCAATTAAATTCGCGAAAAAGAGTGACAGCGTTGCAGCAGCCAGAATGATAATAACTAATTCTACTGACAGCAATTTTTCAGGTATGATACCTGAACTGATGGTTTTTACCACCTCGCCGCCTCCGATAATGGCTCCGAGCACAATACCTACAGCACAGATGAACAGGGCTACTCTTTTCTTTTTAATCGCACCGGAGCCGTATGAAACGCCCATAGCTGCTGCTGCACCGCTTGCCCCAATATTCATTGCAAAAAAAAGCGCAATGATAAAGGCAACATATAAAAGCATCATTTATTCAGCTCTTTCGTATTTAAGATTCGTGTAATCCGCATTCAACTTTTTGTGTACCTGCCCATCTTCCTGAACGTAAATCGTCTACATTGTAGGCAGGTGCGGTACAGGGCTCACAGCCGATACTTGGGTAGCCTTGATCATGAAGTTTGTTATATGGTAAATCATGCTTATACACATAGCGCCAAACTTCTTTCCAGGACCAATGAATTAACGGGCAGACTTTCACTTTCTTGAATTTCTCATCTTTATTAAAATAATTCGTGTTGGCACGAGATTCAGACTGCTCGCGTCTCAAACCAGAAATCCACGCATCATAAGGAGCAAGAGATTCCCTTAGCGGGATGATTTTTCGAATTTGACAGCATAGGTTAGGCTGACTCTTCCAAAGCTCATCTCCATGTTTCTCAGCTTGTTCTGCAAGCGTTAAATCCGGTTTTTTCATATGAATACGCAAATCAGGAAAGCGTTCTTTAATTGCATCAATTACTTCATATGTTTCTTTAAAATGAACGCCCGTATCTAAAAAGACAATTTCAGCATCTTTTTTCACTTTTGAAATTAAATCAATTAACACGATTCCTTCGATACCAAAGCTTGATGCGTAAATAATTGAATCTCCGTAGGTATCATACGCCCACTGCAATGCTGAAAGGGCTCCTTTTGTTTCATCTTCACTGTCGAACTCTGGAAATGTATCACTCCAGTTTTCGTACGTATATAAGTCTGCCATTTTCTTCACTCCAATTCTTAGTTATCCGCGTTATCCAATAAAAAAAGACGGTTTTACCCACTAGAATTGGATAAAACCGCCTCTAGTGTGTCTAGTCAGCGAAACTATTTAATTCTTACTTTGCTTCGACATGCTCAAAAATTTGTTTTAAGTCGGGGGTTACAGTCATTGGTGTCCCTCCTCAAATTATCGCTTGCGCTATATCAAAATAAAAAGTCTTCCATATTGAAAGACTGGGTAGGCAATAAATTTTCACCTTATCTTTCAAAATGATACACACTTTGCTGGAATTAGCACCTTGCTAAGCAGGTTGCCGGGGTTCAGCGGGCCAGATCCCTCCACCACTCTTGATAAGCATTTTTTAAAAATTTTAGCATATTTAGAATATTTGTCAACATTAAAAATCATATATCCGATAAGAAAACTATACTTTAAATTCACAGAAATATCTATACTTTTATTTAAAACAACATATGTAAATTTAACCCAAATGTGAACATATCAATTTATAAAACGCTTTCTTTTTTCTCCAACTTTTTATATTCTCTTGCTAAATAAAACACAAAACCTCTCTATAAAATTAATAAGGGATTTATAAGCTTTACGGATAATTCACCCACATTAGCACACATTACAGATAACACTGACTGACAGATAGGAGCTATATAAGATGGAGAGACAACCTTTTCAATTAGACGATACAATTAAAAATAATGTGCGAACATATTTACAGCAGATTTCAACTGAAGCCTCTAATTTAATTAAACATTTAGACACGAGTGATCATTGTATCCTATGTGATTTTGAGGAGATGAGAAGGTTATTTCAAGATGTTCAAGCTACGGCTGCCTCTTATTACTTGCGCCATTATTTATCGCCTTATACATTTGAATATGCTGCTCTGTCTTTAGCTATTCATAACCTTTCGGAGAAACGTCACGGCGCTTTAATTGTCATTGAACGGGAACAAAATGTAGACCCTCTTATTCAAAAAGGAATGCCTATTCAAGCTCCTGTCAGCGCTACGCTAGTTGAGACACTGTTCTATCCAGGGACACCCTTACATGACGGAGCCGTCCTAATTAGAAATAATCAGCTTATTTCAGCTGCTAATGTTTTACCTCTTTCGTCTATTATTTTAACGAACAAAAAATTGGGAACACGTCACCGTGCAGCCATTGGAATGTCGGAAAAATCGGATGCATTAATTTTAGTTGTATCTGAAGAAACAGGCAAAATTTCGTTTGCTCTTGATGGAAGCCTCTACCCTATTCACTCCAGCAAAAATATGATTTAAGAGCCCTTTCCTGATAAGCAGCCCTATCTTGACTTCTATATCCTTTCTCTTTAATATATTTCATAGTTTTTACATACTATAGATACGGGTGATGCATATGACAATTTTAAAATTTGAACATGTAGGCGTTCAAGTAAAGGATATAGAAGAATCGATTGAGTTCTATACGCAAAAAGTGGGATTAGAGCTCATCGAAAAACTACCACATACCGATCCGTCTTTGAAGCTAGCTTTTCTAGGTTTAGAAGGCAATGTAATCGTAGAGTTAATTCAAGGGTATAACTCAAGCTTACCTAACGAAGGTAAAGTTCATCATTTTGCGCTGGCAGTAGACGGAATTGAAGAGGAGTTTGAGCGTTTAAAATCAGCAGGCGTTTCATTTGTGGAAGAAAACATTGTAACTTTGCCAAATGGAGCAAGATACTTATTTTTCTACGGTCCAGACAAAGAATGGATTGAATATTACGAAGTAAAAAGATAAAGATATCTTATACCTTCAGTGAAAAATGGTCATACTGTGGCTATGACTAATCACTGGAGGTTTTTTTATGATGGAATGGCTATTATTTCGACTTTTTCGTCGTTCTATTTTAGTGCGGCTTCTTTTTATTATCGGCTGCCTTGTTCTGTTTTTTGGCATGCTTATACATTTCCTAGAGCCGCAAACGTTCGGGAATGTGTTTGAAGGAATTTGGTGGGTTATTATTACAATCTCTACTATAGGGTACGGTGATTTTGCTCCGACCACTACGATTGGAAGGTTAGCTGCAATTATTTTAGTTCTGATCGGAACGGGATTTATTACTACTTATTTTGTCACGCTTTCTAAAATTGCTGTTTCTGCTGAGAGCGCTTATTTGGAAGGGAATTTAAAATTTTATGGAAAAGATCACTTCATCGTTGTTGGGTGGAATGAGCGCGCCAAACTCGTGTTAGAGTATTATCGCGACGCATTTCATAAAGAAGACATTGTGCTTATCGACGACTCTCTGACTAAAAATCCCATGATTTGTGATCGCGTTCATTTTATTAAAGGAAGTCCCTCTCATTATGAAGTATTAGAACTTGCCAACGCTCGGTACGCAAAAAAAGTGCTGATTACTGCCGATCAGCATAAGACAGAAGAATATGCAGACATGAATACTATTGTTACGTTAGTCGCTCTGCAAGGATTGAACCCTTCTATTTACAGCATCGTTGAACTTTTAACAAAAAAGCATATTCAAAATGCACAAAACTTGGGGGTGAATGAAATGATTAAAACAAACGAGTTGATTAGTCAAGTCATGTACGAACATATTTTTGTGAAAAAATTAGAGAGTTTAAAAAAAGAATAGTTCCTTCAATTACTGAAGCAGCGCATTTTCTGCCTCTCTAATTAGCTCTTCTCCTAAGCTGATATACTTTTCTGGAAATGAAGCGTCTGCGTCTTGGGGCTCTGCAAACTGATTAAATGAAGCACTAACATTTCCATTGTGAACATCGTCATCTAGACCAACTTGATATTTATGTGAAAGTAAAAATGGCGTGCCAATCTGTACGGTTGTTCCTTTAGAATCCAGCTCTCCATTCGTAGCTGTAAACGGGATACGTAAAAACTGATAGCCGACTTCATCGTTCATCTTATAGTCAAATGAACCATGGTCGTAATCCCAATTTCCTCCAATGTTATACCCAAGCGGCTTAAGCGTTTTTTCTAATTCGTAAAGCTTGAATAATGTTCCCTCTAATCTTGAAGATAATTCAATCATGTTATCCCTCCTCTGTTTTAACATGTCCTTTTTCCAGCGTTTTATCCTTTATCTCAAAAGCAAAAAAGAGGGTGAGACATAACTAAATGAATCCAACCTAAAGACGAACAAACTGGATAAAGCAGCTCATATAAATCGCTTGCGACACCGCAGTTGATGTCTGTGCGAGGCTTCACTTTCCGCGGGCGGGCGCTGAGCCTCCTCGTCACTTGCGCTCCAATCAACTGTTAGAAGGACCTAAACAGATGAAACTATATTCACCATAACAAAAAAAACGAACCACTAATCAAACATGTTGATCAATGGTTCGTTTTTCACTTGGGCTAAAATACTTTTGTACCGCCCTCTTTTTATTTATTTCAAACGCTTTTCTAATTCTGCTTTTTTCTCTTCAAAACCAGGTTTTCCAAGCAGAGCAAACATATTTACTTTGTATGCTTCTACTCCCGGCTGATCGAATGGGTTTACGCCTAATAAATAGCCGCTGATTGCACATGCTTTTTCGAAGAAATATACAACATATCCGAACGTATACTCATCTAGCGCAGGAATGTTCACAACTAAGTTTGGAACGCCCCCATCTGTGTGAGCAAGCATTGTACCTTGGAAGGCTTTTTTATTTACAAAGTCAACTGTTTCACCAGCTAAGTAATTTAATCCATCTAAGTCCGCTGCATCTTCTTCAATTGTTAGCTCATGACGAGAATCTTGAACTTGTACAATTGTTTCAAAAATATCACGACGACCTTCTTGTACATATTGACCTAAAGAATGAAGATCCGTTGAGAAGTTAGCTGATGAAGGGTAAATACCTTTTTGGTCTTTTCCTTCACTTTCGCCAAATAACTGTTTCCACCACTCAGCAAAGTATTGAAGAGCTGGCTCATAGTTAATCAGCATTTCAATTGTTTTTCCTTTATTATAAAGAACATTACGAGCTACAGCATATTGATAAGCTGGGTTCTCTTCTAGCTCTGATGATGAGAATGCTTCTTGAGCATCAGCTGCCCCTTTCATCATTTGTTCGATATCAAGACCCGCAGCGGCAATTGGCAATAAGCCAACCGCTGTTAATACTGAATAACGGCCGCCTACATCATCTGGAATAACAAATGTTTCATAGCCTTCTTCGTCCGCTAATGTTTTTAATGCGCCACGCGCTTTATCTGTTGTTGCATAAATACGCTTGCGTGCTTCTTCTTTGCCATATTTCTCTTCTAATAATTTACGGAAGATACGGAAAGCAATCGCCGGTTCTGTTGTTGTACCAGATTTTGAAATAACATTAATAGAGAAATCTTTATCTTGTAAAACATCCATTAAGTCTTTCATGTACGTTGAGCTGATGTTGTTACCAGCAAAAATAACTTGCGGAGTTTTACGCTGTTCTTTTGATAATGTGTTATAGAATGAATGCTGAAGCATTTCAATAGCAGCACGAGCACCTAAGTAAGATCCTCCAATACCGATAACAATTAATACATCTGAATCAGATTTAATTTTTTCTGCACTTTTTTGAATGCGTGCAAATTCTTCTTTGTCATACTCTGTAGGAAGGTCGACCCATCCTAAAAAGTCGTTTCCAGCACCTGTTTTCTCATGAATTGAATGGTGAGCTACTTTCACGGCATCACGTAAGTATGTAAGTTCATGTTCACCAAAAAATGATAACGCGTTTGAATAATCAAAACGAACATGTGTCATAGTCTGTTCCTCCATTAAAATATCTTTATTTTTCACTTTATCGAAACTGTTAGCTGAATTCAAGTGAATCCACTTACAATTTGACACAATCATTATAGTTTGTTGAAACTGCAATCATTGTATGTACCTTTTTATTTAACGATAAATTCAGTTGTGAAGTCAACTAATGTTCTTTGATTACAGGACGTAATTCATGCACAATTACGCAAATAATAAGCAAATAAAAAACGACTAAAGATTGGTCTTCAATCGTTTTTTATTTGCTTATCGGATGGTGCAATATAGTTCATTTCACCTATCTTCACATATTGTCTCGGTTTATAAGAGGCTTTTAAAAGGGAAGAGTCTATTGAAATGGAATTTTCAGCTTGGTTTTTAGAAGTGAGGAACATCCTGTTTTCTTCTTTCATTTCCAAGTGATTATTCAGCACAAATCCGCCCATACATAATGCGGTAAAAATGAGAAAACTGATGGCTATTTGTTTCCTATACATTTCCATCACCTCACTCTTAGAGTGACAATTTTGAGTGATTTTTATACGTCCAAAAAAATTTTTTTATGTTTTTTTTATGGATTTTGTGACGAGTTTCTATTTATTTAATAAGGTTTGAAAAATCTGCTGATACTAAGAAATAGCATGGATGCATGCATAATTAAATTATTATATAATCGGTTACAGAATTGAATATCACAAGGAGGTTTGTCTTTTGTCGTGGTTGCACTTGGTGATTTTATCGCCTTTTTTATTAGCCTTTTTTGTCCCCCTTCTGTATAGGAAATTCCAGCGTATTCATACAGGGTGGTTCGTTTTACCTCTTCCACTTGTGTTGTTCATTTATTTCACACAATATATCAGTGGTGTTTCTAAGGGGGGAACATATCTACATTCAATGAAATGGATACCTAGTCTGGGCATTAACTTTGATGCCTATGTGGATGGACTTGGTCTTCTGTTTTCTCTATTAATCACCGGAATTGGGACACTTGTTATTCTTTACTCCATTTATTATCTTTCTAAGACAAAAGAAGCACTGCATTCGTTTTATGTCTATTTGCTTCTTTTTATGGGGTCGATGTTAGGAGTTGTATTATCAGACAACCTAATGAGCCTTTACAGCTTTTGGGAATTAACAAGCCTTTCATCTTTTTTATTGATTGGTTATTGGTACAAACGAGAGAAATCTCAATACGGAGCCTTAAAATCTATGCTCATTACCGTATTCGGAGGACTTTCCCTTTTAGCAGGAATTGTGCTTTTATACGTTATGACAGGTACTTTCAGCATACGCGAAATTATCTCAAACGTAGATGTAGTCACATCAAGTCATCTATTCATTCCAGCTCTAGTCCTCATTTTATTAGGGGCCTTTACAAAATCTGCTCAGTTTCCTTTTCATATTTGGCTGCCAGATGCAATGGAAGCTCCAACCCCAGTGAGTGCATACCTTCATTCAGCCACAATGGTAAAAGCGGGAATTTATCTTTTAGCAAGACTCAGCCCTGTTTTTGCTATAAGCGCCACTTGGTTTTTTGCTATTTCAATCATAGGACTAATTACACTGTTTTGGGGCTCATTTTCAGCAGTAAAGCAACAAGACCTGAAAGGGATTTTAGCTTTTTCAACTATTAGTCAGCTGGGGATGATTATGTCACTTATAGGAGTAGGTAGCGCAGCTATTCACTATGATTTTTTAGACGATAATATCTACTTAGTAGCTCTTACTGCAGCGGTTTTCCATTTGATTAACCACGCTACCTTCAAAGGCAGCTTGTTTATGGTAGTAGGTATTGTCGATCATGAAACAGGCACGCGTGACATTAGAAAGTTAGGCGGGTTAATGAGCGTTATGCCTGTGACATTTACCATTGCTATCATCGGGGGATTTTCAATGGCGGGTCTGCCTCCTTTTAATGGATTCTTAAGTAAAGAGATGTTTTTTACAGGCATGGTAAACGTGACAAAAATGGATATGTATAGCATGCAGACGTGGGGAATTTTGCTGCCTATCATCGCTTGGTTAGGAAGTATCTTCACTTTCATCTATAGTATGATTCTTGTCTTTAAAACCTTTACAGGCAAATACCAGCCCGAAAAGTTAGAGAAGAAACCTCATGAAGCACCCGTAGGCATGCTTATTTCACCTGTTATTTTAGCATCACTGGTTGTTATTTTTGGCTTTGCTCCTAATTTATTAGAATCGACCCTTATTGAGCCAACAATGGCCTCTATCGCACCTAGCCTGCTAGCTGAAGGTAAAGAATATCAAGTGCATATTAAATTTTGGCATGGCTTTACGCCAGAATTATTTATGACGCTAGGGGTCATCATATTTGGTATTTTGTTATTTATGACGGTTCAAAAATGGTCAAAAATTTATACACGATTCCCTTCTTCTTTAACGCTTAATAACGGCTATAATTATGGAATTAAAGGGATAGAAAAAGGGTCAACACGTATCATGAAAACATTAATGACAGGATTTATTAGAGACTATCTTTTAATCATTTTTACTTTCATAGGCATCTTACTTCTCTTGACGCTCTTTTCTCAGAATGCCTTTGCGATTGATTTAAAAGATACTTCTTCTATAGGCGTTTATGAAGCCATATTAGCAGTCGTAATGGTTGCAGCTACTATTACAACTTTATTGGCAAAATCACGCCTCACAGCCATTATTTCGCTCGGAGTTGTCGGGTATACACTCTCTTTATTTTTCGTATTATTCCGAGCTCCTGACTTAGCTTTGACTCAATTAGTGATTGAAACTGTATCGGTATCACTGTTTTTATTATGTTTCTACTACTTGCCGGAGTTTCGGAAGCGAAAAGTAAGGGTGAAGTTTCAGCTGCCAAACTTACTGGTCGCTCTTCTTGTAGGAACGACTGTTACACTGCTTGGCATATCAGCAAACAGTACGAAACTATTTGAATCGATTTCACATTACTTTATTGAAAACAGCTATGAAAAAGCAGGCGGCGAAAACATGGTGAACGTAATCCTTGTGGACTTCCGCGGATTTGATACATTATTTGAAATTACCGTACTTTGTATAGCAGCTCTTGCTATCTATGGCATGATTCGTCTTCGGTTAACAAAGGAGGAAGAAGAGTGAAAAAAAATGATTTGATACTACAAACCACAACGAAAGTAGTCACGTTTATTATTATCATTTTTGCCATTCATCTTTTCTTTGCAGGTCATTATACACCGGGGGGAGGATTTGTTGGGGGACTTACTACCTCAGCAGCTCTTGTATTATTACTGCTGGCTTTCGATATAAAAACCGTATCGAAAGTCATCCCATTTGATTATAAGAAGGTCGCGGCTTCTGGACTGCTGCTAGCTATTTTAACGGGGCTTGGGTCATTTATTTTCAAAGTCCCATTTCTAACTCACACATATAGCTACTTTAACCTTCCCCTTCTCGGGAAAACATCTTTAGCTACCGTTGTACTGTTTGATTTAGGTGTATATCTAGTAGTTGTTGGTGTTACGATGACCATTATTCAAACGATTGGAGAGAGTGAATAGTGGAAATATTAATGTCCATAGTGGCAGGGATTCTATTCACTGCCGCTGTATATCTCATGTTATCCCGCAGTTTACTGCGAATTATTATTGGAACAGGCTTATTAAGCCACGGTGTTCACCTGTTAATTTTAACGATGGGCGGATTAAAAGGGGGGAGTGTTCCCCTTCTGGGAGAAAAGGCTTCTTCTTATACAGATCCTTTACCTCAAGCTCTAATTTTAACTGCCATTGTCATAAGCTTTGGCGTCACTTCTTTTTTCCTTGTACTAGCGTACAGGGCTTATCAGGAACTCGGAACAGACGATATGGACAAGTTAAGGGGAAATGAACATGACGAGTAATTTTGTAATCATCCCACTGCTTATCCCGTTTGTTGTAGGTGTTGTGCTCATTTTTTTCAAAGACAATATTAAACTTCAAAGGATAATCAGTGTTTTATCATTAATCACCACCACTGCTTTTGCTGCCTATTTAGTACAACTGGTTCAATCAAAAGGTGTTTTAACTCACGAGCTTGGGAACTGGAAACCTCCTTTTGGAATTATTCTAGTAGCGGACATGTTCGCGTCCCTTCTCGTACTTACTGCTAGTGTGGTAACACTATGCTGCGTTCTTTTTGCTTTTCATACAATTGGGGAAAAGCGTGAACGCTTTTACTTTTATTCGTTTGTGCAGTTTTTATTAGTAGGCGTATTCGGCGCCTTCTTAACAGGTGATATCTTTAACTTATTTGTCTTTTTTGAAGTCATGCTTATGTCTTCGTACGCTCTTATTGTAATTGGCGGTACAAAAGCACAGCTTCGAGAGTCACTTAAGTATATTTTAGTCAATGTCATTTCATCCGCTTTGTTTGTCATTGCCGTTGCTTATTTATATGCTGTAACAGGAACTCTCAACATGGCGGACCTTTCACAGCGAATTGCTGAGGCGAACCAGCCGGGAATTTTAACAACCATTGGCATGCTTTTATTTATCGTCTTTGCCTTAAAAGCAGCTTTATTTCCAATGTATTTCTGGCTTCCAGGTTCATATAGTGCGCCTCCACCCGTTATTATCGGGTTGTTTGGTGCCTTGCTCACAAAAGTAGGCGTTTATTCGATTTTCAGGACTTTCACTTTACTGTTTTACCATCATCCTGAATTTACTCATCAAATTATCGGCTACGTTGCGCTTTTGACTATCGTTGTTGGTGCAGTAGGCGCCATTGCTTATTCGGATATAAATAAAATCTTAATTTATAACATTATTATTGCTGTCGGAGTCATTGTCTACGGGGTGACCTTGACAACAAACGCAGGTTTTGAAGGAGCTATTTATTATTTAATTCACGACATGATTATTAAAGCAGCTCTATTCCTTCTTGCTGGAAGCATCGTTCGAATAACTGGAACAACAAAATTAAAGAAAATGGGTGGATTAATTAAAGACTATCCGCTGCTTGGCTGGATGTTTTTTATCGCTACTATTTCTTTGGCAGGAATTCCTCCCCTAAGCGGCTTTATTGGAAAATTCCTTTTAGTTCAGGGCGGCTTAGAATCAGAGAGCTACACGTTTGTAGGAGTTTTACTAGTTTCAAGCCTGCTTGTTTTATATTCTGCCATTAAGATTTTCATGAGCTGCTTCTGGGGTGAACCTAAGCTTTCTTCTGAGCATGAAAAAGTATCCCTTAAAGGTATTCTATACCCATCCGCTATCTTACTTGCTGTTTCTGTCTTTTTAGGACTAGGTGCAGAAGCTGTTATCCCTTATGTGTCAACAGCCGCTCAAACGCTTATGGATCCTTCAATTTATATCCAATCAGTGTTAAAGGAGTAGATCTGCATGTCATTTCAACTATTATTAAACGTAATCATTGCATTCACATGGATGTTTTTGAGAGGGATTTGGACACTCCCTTCCTTTATTATAGGTTTTTTCTGGGGAGCGGTACTGCTGTTTGTTTTCCGCCGTTTTTTTCACAGACGTTTTTATTTGCATAAAGTGTATGCGATCATTAAACTGCTGTTTATTTTTATACGAGAATTATTCAAAGCCAATATTGCAGTGACTAAGGACGTATTGCGCCCTAAATTAAATATTCAGCCAGCCATCTTTGCAATGCCAACCCGTCTGGAGAGTGAATGGGAAATTACCATTCTTTCTCTTTTAATTACGCTAACGCCAGGTACACTGGTGATGGATGTGTCAGATGATAATTCTACTATCTATATTCATGCAATCAATACAGACGATATTGATGACATTATTACAGATATTCAGCAAACATTCGAAAAAGCCATTATGGAGGTGAGTCGTTAAATGCTCGATATTTTTTTAAACGTTTCGCTCATTCTCATTTCTGCTTCAACTATTGGGTTTGTTTATCGAGTGGTGAAAGGTCCGTCAACTGCTGATCGAGCAATGGCCCTTGACGCTATTGGAATTAACATCATTGCCATTACGGCCATCATCTCGATTATTTTTCGAACCCAGGCTTTTTTCGAAGTCATTTTACTGCTAGGCATCATAGCCTTTGTAGGTACCGTTGCTTTTTCTAAGTTTTTAGAGAAAGGAGAAGTGATCGAATATGAACGTGATCAGTGAAATCATTGTAGGAGCTTTAGTACTAATAGGGTCTCTTCTGACAGTTGTGACCATGATTGGGCTTATTCGCTTGCCTGATACGTACACAAGAAGTCACGCTGCCTCCAAAAGTGCCACCTTAGGCGTCCTGTTTATATTAGTGGGCTGCTTACTCTACTTTTGGATTGATACCGGCCATATTAGTGCACGGTTAATTTTAGCGATTGTCTTTGTGTTTATCACCTCTCCTATTGCTGGGCATTTACTAGGAAGAGCGGCTTATTACAGCGGAGTTCCTCTTTCTGATAAAACCGTTCGGGATGATTTGAAAACCAAACAGCAGAAAAAACTTACCCATCATGAATAGAAAAAAACGCCGTGCGGTTTGCACGGCGTTTTTTATCGAAAATCTTATAAAGAAGCGCGTAGGATTGCTAGTACATCTTCTTTGTTTAATTTTTTAAATTTGCCAAATTCACCTTTAGCCATTGCACGATCAGCCATAAGATCTAATTTGTCTTCACCAATATCATAATCAGCTAAGCGAGTTGGTGCACCTAGGCTTGACCAGAATTCACGAAGCTTATCAACACCTTCAAGTGCTACTTCTTTATCCGTCTTGCCTTCTGTATCTACGTTAAATACGCGTACAGCTACTTGCTTGAAGCGGTCTACGTTCTCATCCATTACGTGTTTCATCCAGTTCGGGAATAAAATTGCCAATCCACCTGCATGTGGAATGTCATATACAGCTGATACCGCATGCTCAATATTGTGAGTAGCCCAATCGCCTTGGTGTCCCATTTGTAACATACCGTTTAATGCGATTGTCCCATTGTATAAAATCGTTTCACGTAACTCGTAGTTCTCTAGGTCGTTTAATAATTTTGGTCCCGTTTCAATAACCGTTTGCAGTACTCCTTCACACATGCGATCTTGAAGCGGCGTATTTGTTGCAGCATGGAAATATTGTTCAAATACGTGGCTCATCATGTCGACCATGCCATAAACTGTTTGATTTTTTGGTACAGTAAATGTATTAACAGGATCTAAAATAGAGAATTGAGGGAATGTTGCCGGACTGCCCCAGCCGTATTTTTCTTGTGTTTCCCAATTTGTAATAACAGAACCAGCATTCATTTCTGAACCTGTTGCTGCTAATGTCAGCACTGTTCCAAATGGAAGAGCTTCAGCTGCGAATACGTCGCGGTTAATGATGTCCCATACGTCTCCATCATATTTTGCGCCTGCTGCGATTGCTTTTGTACAATCGATTACGCTTCCTCCACCAACTGCAAGTAAAAATTCAATACCGTTTTCTTTACAAATATCGATTCCTTTGCGAACAGTTGTCAGACGAGGATTCGGCTCTACTCCCGCTAACTCATGTACTTCTGCATTCATGTCATTCAGTACATCCATTACTTGATCGTATAAACCGCTGCGTTTTACACTTCCTCCGCCGTATACTAATAATATCTTTTTGCCAAAGCGCCCTGCTTCTGTTTTTAACTGCTCTAATTGACCTTTACCAAAAATTAATTTTGTAGGATTATAAAATGTAAAATTGTTCACTATAAACTCCTCCTTACGAGCTTGATTACATGCATCATTATGAAGAACAACTTTTTGATTGTAAAGAAAATTGACTTCCTAAAGATTATTCCCTGTTGGCTAGATGCTCACCCCATCCAAATGAACGTTTATTTGTCTGTATCTTCCAAAAGCAAATATGCATATTTCCCTCTAAAAAAAGCAGGCTAATAAGTGAACTACAAAACAAGGAGGGTTCATCATGAGTGGTATTCAACGTATTGCGCTCGTATTAACGATTATTGGAGCAATTAACTGGGGACTTATTGGCTTTTTTCAATTTGATTTAGTAGCAGCAATCTTCGGCGGTCAAACATCTGCTTTCTCCCGCATTATCTATGGATTGGTTGGAATCGCAGGACTGATTAACCTAGGTCTATTATTTAAACCTTCTGCTGAAGTAGAGCGTACAGAACCTAGAACGGAACATTAAAAAAAGAAGGATAGCTAAGCTATCCTTCTTTTTTTCTTATTTCTTAATTAGATCTTCGCGGTTTGATTGCTCAATCCACTCTTCTAATTTTTCTTTTAATGTGTTGAATCCTTGAGTAGATTCAGTATGAACTGTTGCTTGACCTTGACGTTTTTTAGCAGGTTTTTTAGGTGCAGAAGCTTCAGTTTTTTCTGGAGCTGGCTCAGTAGCACGAATAGATAAACCAATTTTACCAGTTGACTCATCAACAGATAAAACTTTAACGTTTACTTCGTCTCCTACTGATAAATGTTCGTTAATATCTTTAACGAAGCCATGTTTTACTTCTGAGATATGAACTAATCCTTGAGTTTCTTCATTTAATGCAACGAATGCACCGTATGGTTGAATTCCTGTTACTTTACCTTTTGTAACAGTACCGATTTCAAATTTTGACATATAAACACTCCTAGATACCTTATTATTTTCACCATTATAGCCAATTTAAAATTATAGCACAGTTCATAGATTGAATCAAAAAGTAGTTATACTATATTTATTATTTACCAATTTCGTCACAAATATAAACTAACACTACATTTCATCATAGCAAAAAAGATATTATATCAAACCGTCTATAGGATATGACATAATATCTTATTTTTATTATAACTTATTTTCAACAAAACGGCTAATCCGTTTTATGGATTCTTCTAATGATTCCATTGAAGAGGCGTATGAACAGCGAATATGTCCCTCTCCGCCTTTTCCAAATACATTGCCTGGCACCACGGCTACTCGCTCTTCAAGCAAAAGCTGCTCAGCGAATTCTTCCGATGACAATCCAGTTTTCTCGATAGAAGGGAACACATAAAACGCTCCTCCGGGAGAATGACATTCCAGACCAATTTGATTTAATGACTTCACCATATAGTTCCGTCTTCTGCGATAGCTTTTTCTCATCTCTTCTACGTCATGCTGCCCATTTTGTAGTGCTTCAATTGCTCCATATTGTGCCATGGTAGGCGCACACATCATTGTATACTGATGAATTTTCAGCATTGCTTTAGCAATCTCAGTTGGTGCACATATGTATCCAAGACGCCATCCAGTCATGGCAAACCCTTTAGAAAAGCCAGAAATAATAATAGTGCGTTCTTTCATCCCTTCTAAAGAAGCAATAGATGTAAATTCTTCATCATATGTTAATTCTGCATATATTTCATCCGTGATAACAAGCAAGTCATACTTTATGACAATATCCGCAATAGCCTGCAGCTCTTCTTTAGAGAGTGAGCTTCCTGTTGGATTATTAGGAGAGCATAAAAGAAGAGCTTTTGTGTTGCTTGTAATCACTTCTTCAATCTGCTTAGGCTGCAGCTTAAACTCTGTTTCTGCTGTTGTTTCAATTGCCACAGGAACTCCTCCTGCTAGCGAAATTAACGGGCTGTAGGACACAAAGTTTGGCTCTACGACAATAATCTCATCTTCAGGGTTAATCAAAGCCCTCATTGTAATGTCTAAAGCCTGACTTCCTCCAACGGTCACAATAATATCATCTTTATAATCATACGAGACGTTAAAATTTCTTTTCATATACTTCATAATTTCAAAGCGAAGCTCTAAAAGCCCCGCATTTGCTGTATAAGAGGTATATCCTCTTTCCAACGATAAAATACTCGCTTCTCGAACAGCCCAAGATGTGACAAAATCAGGTTCACCTACTCCAAGAGAGATGACGTTATCCATACTTGCTGCTAAATCAAAAAAGCGGCGAATACCTGAAGGTTTCAGCTGTTGTACAGTTGTTGACAAGCGCTCTTTCATTACGGAGACACCACGATTCTGCGATCTTCATCGCCTTGGTCGTAGATGGTACCATCGTGCTTGTATTTTTTCATAATAAAGTGAGTCGTTGTAGATAAAACAGAGTCTAGCGTAGAAAGCTTTTCAGAAACAAAAAATGCTACTTCAGACATTGATTTTTCTTCAATAATAACAGACAAATCATATGCTCCTGACATTAGGTACACGGATTTCACTTCTTGAAAACGATAGATGCGCTCCGCAATCTCATCAAAGCCTACTCCTCGCTTTGGTGCAACTTTTACATCTATCATAGCTGTGACGCCCTCATGTCCATCTACTCGTCTCCAGTTAATATCAGCTGAATATTGCACAATTACTTTTTCTCTCTCTAGCTTTTTAACAATATTAGAGGTTTCTTCAAACGTTAAATCCACCATTTTTGAAATACTATCTATCGAAATACGGCTATTTTTTTCTAGAATTTCTAAAATTTCTAACTCTTTTTCTTCTAAGAACACCGCGTTCCCCTCCTACAACGATTAAATTTTTTCACTTTTTCCATTATATCAAATTTAAACACATCTTTAATGTGAAATCTATACCGTTAATTGAGTTTCATTTTATAGATTGCTGGAAATTAGGACAGACTAGAAAGAAAAAGATGGAGTGAAACAAATTGACTGAATCTAAAATTACTTGCCACCAGCGTACTTTTAATGGAGTCAATGTTTACTACGAATGCCATAACTATCACCCTGATAAACCCGCCATTGTATTTATTCACGGCTTTTTATCATCGAGTTTTAGCTTTCGACGTTTAATTCCTTTATTTGAAGATACGTTTTCTATCATTACGCTGGACCTTCCGCCATTTGGGCGAAGTGAAAAATCGTTAACCTTTCAATACTCGTATAAAAATTTAGCCAGAATTGTCATCGAGTTGATTGAATATTTAAAGTTGAAAGATGTTGTACTATCGGGACACTCAATGGGAGGACAAGTTTGTTTAAACGTAGCAAAGTTAAAGCCTTCTTGCGTATCAAAACTAGTTCTTCTGTGCAGCTCAGCTTATTTAGGCCCCTCACATTATGGATTGGTTATGTCTTCTTATGTTCCCTTCTTTTATCTGTGGGTAAAAACGTGGCTTTCTCGCAAAGGTGTATTAGGCAACTTGCAAAATGTCGTATTTGATCATAAGTTAATCGACGAAGAAATGATTGATGGCTATACTGAACCATTTTTGGATGACCGTACGTTTATGGCTTTAACAAGAATGATTCGCGATCGAGAAGGAGACCTATCCTCAAAGGATTTGCAGCACATAAAAAAACCAAGTTTACTCATTTGGGGAGAAGAAGACCGGGTTGTTCCTTTGCATCTCGGACGTAAGTTAAAAGATGATTTAACAGACTCTACCTTTATCTCTTTAAAGGAAATTGGGCACCTTTTACCAGAAGAGTGTCCTGACATTGTGCAATCTCATATGGTCGATTTCTTGTACGGTGAAAAAGCCCTGTCTCAATAATGACGGGGCGGGTTCGTATATTGCACACGAGGCGCTAACTTTAATAAAAAATTCATTAGTCGTGCTTTAGCAATTTTTTCACTTTCTTTATTGACTTCACAAGTTAACTTCGTTGACAAACGTATTAAAAATAAGCAAACTATTATATTAAAAAAGGGGGTACTTTTATTGTCTACTTATTCTTTTGATCAATTAATTAACCGTACAGGTACGCAGTCCGTAAAGTGGGACAAAACTGATCTTGTTTTTGGAGCAAAAGATGTTCTGCCTTTTTGGGTAGCTGATATGGATTTCCAAGCGCCGCCTAATGTTCTTCAAACCATTAATGAGCGTGTCAAACACGGTATTTTCGGCTACACTTCCCCTACTGAATCTACGGCAAATGCTTTATCATCTTGGATAGAAAAAAAGCACCAGTGGACCATTGATCATGAATGGATTACATACAGTCCAGGAGTTGTATTTGCCTTAAGTATGGCTATTCAAGCATTTACGGAACCCGGAGATTCAATTTTAATTCAGCCTCCAGTCTATACTCCATTTTTTAACATGATAAAGGTAAATGATCGAGAAGTTGTTGAAAATCCGTTAAAACTTGCAGGCGATAAATACGAAATTGATTTTGCAGATTTAGAGCAAAAATTTGCAGAAGGTGTAAAATTAATGATTCTTTGCAGCCCTCATAATCCAGTAGGACGCGTGTGGACAAAAGAAGAACTGAAGGAGCTTGCCGATCTTTGTGAAAAATACAATGTATTAATTGTTTCAGATGAAATCCATTCTGATCTAATTTACCAGCCTTATAAACACATTCCCATTAGCATGGTGAGTGAAGATGCGGCCAATCGAACCATTACGTGTATGGCCCCTAGCAAAACATTTAATATACCGGGACTTCAGGCTTCAGCTGTTATTATTCCAAATGAGAAACTGCGCACACAGTATGTTCAGCAGCAGCAAAAGCAAGGGTTTTCTAATTTAAACACATTCGGAATAATTGGATTAGAGGCGGCTTACAGTGAAGGTGAAGAATGGCTAGAAGCACTGCTTGTGTATCTGAAGAAAAATGTAGATCTCGTGACGCGTTTTATAAGTGAGAACTTGCCTGAACTGCGAGTGGTTCAGCCTGAAGGAACTTATTTACTATGGATTGACTGCAACAAGCTGCATTTGTCAGAAGAAGAATTACATGAACGCTTATTAAAAAAAGGTAAAATCGCCGTAGAAAAAGGTGAAAAATACAGCTCCACATATGGAAAAGGCTTTATCCGCTTGAACATTGGCTGTTCACATGAACAACTTCAAGAAGGATTGAATCGCTTAAAAGTAGCTTTAACGTAAAAAACAGCGTTCTTTCTCACGAAAGAACGCTGTTTTTAATGTTTTTTTGAAATAACCCCGCAGGCGATTCTCTTTCCAGAATTACCTGATGGCTCTGTCATTCCGTCATCCCCTTGTTCGGTAATAACAAGGGATGAACCATCCATACGCTTAACGAGCGATGTCTTTCCTTCTTTTAACGTGACTTGAGGAACCATATCTGTTCCTGTATACGTCTGATCGTCTTCTACCACAATATTTTTCATATCGCCTAAATGCGGTCCTTTTGGATTTAACAGTCCGTGTTTCTTTTTATCAGGATCAAGGTGATTGCCCGCACTTTTAAAGTTAGGAGCTTTGCAAATTCCCATTTCATGAATATGTACGCCGTGTTCGCCAGGTGGAAGTCCACTTAAATTGTACGTAAACTCAATTCCATCGGCCTGTTCTTTCAACTTGACTGTACCGATGCTATCTCCATCTGCGTTATAGACTTTGACTTCTTTATTGGATATTTCTTTTTCCATACACCCCGTTAACAAGAAAAAAGGCACGGTTCCAATGAGTAGTAGTTTTTTCATGTTGCCCTCCAATCGCATATGCACTAGCGAAAGTTTTAGATGTCTTTCCATAGATTGTCCAGCAACATAATATTTTAAACGCTTACATTTTATTTGCATTTCATTACAGTGATTTCTTATTATCCTGTTCTTTTAGCTTTGCTTCTAACTCCTTCGTTTTTTCTTCTTCTTTTTTCGAAATCTTAATGATTAAACGCCATACTGCAACTGCTGCTAGTACAAAAATCGCCATAGTAGCAAAAGCAGGAATATATTCTCTTTTATCTTCCGGAAAATAAAGCAAAAACATTAAATACATCATGTACAACATCCTTTCATAGAAACGGTAGAGGGTTTTGATTTATACTGGTGATAACAAACAATTTACTTAAAGGAGATCTGGCAATATGACATTTACAATTGGTCAAACCGTTACGGCACTTTATAAAACTGGGAAATACATCGGTGAAATTACACAAGTTCGAGACCTGCATTATGTTGTGCGGATTCAAGCTGTGTTAAAGCATCCAGAACAAGGTGACTTACATAACCCTGGACAAGTGGACGTACCTTTTTTTCATGAGCGAAAAGCACTTGCATTTCGAGAGCAGGCCAATATTCCTCAAAAAATGGTTCATCTCTATGAAGACAGCGTTCCCGATTATAAAAATTCACTAAAAAAAGCGCTTGAATTAAAGATAGCTGAGCAACAAGCCAAAGATAGCCCTTTTGCTCAAGCAAGTATTGCCTGTTTAGAAGAGTTAAAAAAAGAGTACGGTATTCATTAAGTAAAAAGCCAAATTCACGTAGAAGTGATTTGGCTTTTATAATGCAAATTTATTTAATACTTTTGAAAAATCGATTCGATCTCCTATGGTCGTTGGCTCTGGTTTTTGAAGGTACCGCTTATCTTTTTCTACAAGCTTAAAGATGTTGAGTGTCGTCATCGCATCATCAAGCGCGCAGTGGTGCTTTCCAGTTCCTTCTTTACCGTACTCTTGCACAGCTTTCCAAAGGCCAGTTTGATTTTGATCTCCAAAAAAGCGCTTATACTCCATTGAAAGATCAATTTCTTTACCTGCAAAAGGAAATGGCACCTTATTTTTTTGACAGCACTGCCTTAATACTTTCATATCCATGTTCCCCCATGTAATGATCGTGCTGTGTTTATACATGCCCAGTCGCTGTACAAGCTGCTCTAGCGTAATGCCTTCATTTACTTGATTTTGTTCGATATGGAGAAATGATTTACAGCGCTCAGTTAATTTTGTAAAGTGTGTAGGCTGTACGTAAGAGGAGAAACGATCAATGATTTCTTGATTTTTAACAAACACCAAACCAACTTCAATGATTTCCGGAAAAAAGCCTTTTGGAAAACCCTTATACTCTGGCATTGTAAATTCAAAATCAATGAATAAATACTGAGAGTTCTTATCCAATATTATCACCCCTTTGTAAAATAAACCGCCCTACTATATTAATGCTATTATAGCACGATTGAACAATCGGAAGGTCTATTTTCTGTTCTTATTTTTAATATTATGAATATTCTAGTTGCTGAATAAAAAGAATACTTTACTACTACTATATTCTAGAGCATGTCTCTATGCGCAGGGTAACTGTCACGAATAGACATAATTTCGCTTATTTTTTTACCTATTTTTTCACTTTTTTACGTATCCGCTCTTCCAAATTCTCTTTAAACTCTAACTCAAGTGTGTGAGGTGGCTCCTCCTGGCTCTAAAAGCATACCTCACACCTTCTAGACTAAGTAAGCATTCTTATGTTTAAGCTTTAGGCAGAATAGCAAGCGTACATCTGGATATACAGATTAAATTCTCTTCTTCATCTTGAATTTTCACTTCCCAAACCGCTGTTTTTTTTCCTTTATGTAAAGGAACGCCTATAGCTGTAACGATTCCGTCTTTTTTCCCTTTGATATGATTGGCATTAATTTCTAAACCTACGCAGATTTCTTTTTCGAGATCTACACTTTTAATGGCACCTAGACTAGCCACAGTTTCAGCTAACGCCACCGATGCTCCTCCGTGTAAAAGCCCGAATGGCTGACGCGTTCGTTCATCAACAGGCATCGTCGCCTCCACTCTTTGTTCACTCGCACTAATAATCTCAATTCCTAATGCTTCTAACAGCGTATCTTTTGTTTTCATATCCATACCTCCCTTTGTATCTAGTATACAATAACGGTTTTGCTACAACATATACGAACCCTCTACATATACATAATAAAAATCCGTTTTCTAGGAGGGTTCTTATATGAAATCATTTGCTCCCTTGTCTTACTATTGGCTACCGTACTACATGCCTCACCCTTATACATACAGGGTACCTAACTTACCTGAGGCGGACATCGCGACATTTCAGCAATCTCTTAAAGTTATTCCCTCTACGATGCAAAGCGCTACTATATTTATTCAAAGAGCTAATACTTCGCCAAATTTAATAAAAAAAATAAAAGCCGCTGCTCAAGAATCCAAAATGAGTGAAGTAAAAAGACTCATTCTTTCCACTGGTGTTAAGACAAAAATCGATGTTTTTTATACTCCAGACTATATTAAAATTACGTTTATTCATCCCGATAACCAATTTGACTGCTGTCACGTATCGTTAAATATTAGATGGTAAAATACAAGGAAAAAAGTCTTATTTTCTTCAAAAAAAGATGTACATGTTGTTTCGTTTCGAATATTATAATATATGCCATTTTTGTATGTAAAAACAAATTACACGATAATTGTATTTAGGATACAAATATGATATTGTATTTGGAAATATATTTTTTCTTTAGGAGGGATGACATGATGAGACATGTTACGCTAGTAGAAATTTTCACGCATCCTATCGCTCAAAAATATTTAACTCGATCTGGCGTTGCGCATGCTGTATCCGTCGCCTATCATGCGTTTCGTCTATCCGTACAGCATAATGTAAACCCGGATTTAGCTACAAAAGCAGCGCTACTTCATGATATTGGCCACTACGAGTGGTACACAAATGGTCAGTGGGATTATGAGAAGTATCGTCAAAATGATATTCACGCTATTAAAGGGGCTGAACGTGCACATAAATTACTCATTCGTTTGGGTGAGGAACCTCAGGCGGCAAAAGAAATTGCTTTAGCTATTTTACTACACACAGACTCATATTTGCCTGAAGGAACAATTCAACAACGCCCTCTTCAAAAAGTAGTCAAACTAGCTGACGAAGCTGATGAAGAGCCAGGCGGCAAACACCATTACCGTGAATTGGAATATAATCTGGCTGTAAAGAAAATTAAGGAGCTTGATAAGAAAGTGCTTGAACTTCTACATTCCAACCAATTTAAACAGTTAGGCTGACAGGGTTAACTCCTTTCATAAGAGTTAACCCTTTTTATTATTTCTCCTCATAATTCCCTGCAAATTACTCATACTACTTATTGATTCTCATTTTTGGTTAGTTAGGAGGAAGAAGAATGTCTAAAAACGCTAGAGGTTACGTGCAAGATTCTTGCACATCATTAAATCAGGCAAAAGCAAGCCTTGAACAAGCTCTTCAAACAGTAGAGAAAGATTCAAATCGTGAACGTATTGAACAATCTCTTCAGGCTGTAGAGCAAGCATTAGGAGCTTGTGACAGTACTGCTTCTACTCTTTCTCAAGCATGAAAAAAGCAGCCGGTTTTGATCGGCTGCTTTTTTTCATTATCGGGCCTCTATTTACAAGATAACCGAGGCAATCCACCCAAAAATAATAAGTGGAATGTTATAGTGAAGAAAAGTTGGTACACACGTATCCCAAATATGATCATGCTGACGATCGACTGCTAATCCAGATGTGGGTCCAAGCGTACTGTCTGAAGCTGGTGAACCAGCGTCTCCAAGCGCTCCTGCTGTACCAACAATACAAATCGTTGCCATTGGACTCATACCAAGTTCTAAGCAAAGAGGAACGAAAATAGTCGCGATAATTGGAATAGTAGAGAAAGAAGAACCAATGCCCATTGTCACTAAAAGCCCGATGACAAGCATAAGAAATGCCCCCAGCATTTGATTCCCTCCAATAAGAGCAACAGAATCTTTTACAAGCGCTTCTACGTCTCCAGTTTCTTGAAGAACTTTTGCAAAACCAGAGGCTGACAGCATAACGAATCCAATGAAAGCCATCATTCTCATTCCGTTTGTTAATACTGGATCTGCTTCACTCCACTTCAAAGCTCCGCTGAAGTAAAGTACAACAATTCCTGCCAGCGCGCCAAAAATCATAGAATCTACTAAGAGCTGCACAGTTAAAGCTGCTACAATCGCAACCAAAGCTATAATAATGCCTCTTGTTGTATAACCTGTACTCTCTTCTGCACCTTGATCAATATCAAAGTCTTCATACCGACGTGGTTTGCGGTATGAAATAAAAACAGCAAACAATAAGCCCGCTATCATTCCTAAAGCTGGCAGAGCCATCGCTGCGGTAATATCTCCTTTATCAATCGTTAGTCCACTTTCTTTAATGTTAGTAAATAAAATGTCGTGATAAATCTTACCGAATCCTGCCGGCAAATACATATAAGGTGTAACCAGTCCAAACGTAATAACGGTTGCGACTAATCGGCGATCGATTTTTAACTGATTAAATACTTTTAATAGAGGTGGAATTAAAAGCGGAATAAATGCAATGTGAACCGGAATAACGTTTTGAGAAAAACATGAAATAATAAGGATGATCAATAAGATCAGTACTTTTGACAGTGACTTCTTTTTCGTTTCTCCTTCTTTCCCTACTATTTTTAACGCTAGTTGAACAACGGCATCAGGCAGCCCTGTCCGCGAAACAGCCATTGCAAATCCTCCAAGCAAAGCATAGCTTAATGCAACAGAAGCACTATTTCCAAGACCATCTGTGTATATACTTACTGTATCTGTGAGGCTGATACCGCCAACAAGTCCTCCAATTAGCGCTCCTACTGCTAAAGAAAAGACAACGTTGATGCGCATTAAGCTCAAAATCAGCATCACGAGCACAGCTATTAATACTGCATTCATTTTGAAACCTCCATTTTTCTTTTTACTTTATCTCATTAAAACATTAGAGAGATAAACAACATATTCATTATATTAGGTATAGAAAAAAAGTCAATCATCTTACTAAATAAACGTTTGTTTAACTTCTCTACACCCTTAACGATATAAGGATTTTTCTAAATAATCTTTTCTTACTAAAAAGAAAAAACATTATGTAAACATATTAAAAAAGAAGCATCATCGATGCTTCTTTTTACGTTTTTTTCTATCACTGCTATACTTTTTTCATTAATTGGCTTCAAATAAACAAACCATTGCAGCTAGTGTTCGCACCATCACGCCTGTTGCACCTGAAGGTCCTAACTCATGAGAAGCAGCGGATGTTGCAGTTCCAGCAATATCCAAGTGAACCCATGGTGTTTGCTCTGCAAACTCACCAATAAAAGTTCCTGCCATAATTGCGTGCCCCTCTCGTCCAGGAGAGTTATTTAAATCTGCTACCTTACTTCCCCGAACACGCTTTTTGTCTCGTTCCGTAATAGGCAGCTCCCAAATCGGTTCGCCTGTCTCAATGCTCGCTTTTTCTATTTGCTGCAATAAAGCAGAATCATTCGTCATTGCCCCCGTTGTATGTGTACCAAGAGCTACAATTACACCACCCGTTAATGTCGCCACGTCTACTAAATAATTTGCTCCGTGGTGTTTGGCATAGGAGATACCATCAGCTAACGCTAAACGCCCTTCAGCGTCTGTATTCAGTACTTCTATTGTCTTTCCATTCATTGCTGTAATTACGTCATCTGGCTTAAAAGCACGCGCGCTAATAACGTTGTCAGTTGATGGAATGACAGCTACTACGTTTTGATGAGGTTTTAATTCTCCAATCGCTTCCATTGCACCAAGAACAGATGCAGCTCCGCCCATATCTGTTTTCATACCTACAATCCCGTCTTTAGATTTAATAGAGTAACCACCTGTGTCAAAGGTAATCCCTTTTCCTACTAACCCAATAACGTCTTCCCATTTTTCTTTTCCTTGATATTTCAGGACAATCATTTTAGGAGGCTCTGCGGAACCTTGATTAACTGCTAACAGTGCGCCCATTCCCAATGTTTCCATCTCTTCTTTTTCTAAAATTTCATATTCAAAACCATATGTATGTGCCATTTCTACTGCATAATTAGCTAAATCTGTAGCCGTTAGCATGTTGCTTGGTAAGTTAACAAGGGTGCGCGCTGAGTTTGTTGCTTTTCCATACGTATATCCAACCAAAGCAGATTGTACCACGTCTTTATAAAAAGAAAACAGTTCAATTTTCTCAAGCTGCTTGTCAGGTTCGTTTGATTTCTTTTTGTAGTTTTCAAACTCGTACATAGCAAGCTGTTGAGCTTCTCCTAATAAAGCTGCAGTTTCTTGTTCTGACCACGCTCCCGTATCAAATGTAGAAAGGGCAACCGATGCGTTTGAAATCTTCGCTTCTTTTAACTTTTTAAATAACAGCCCAAAGCTCTCTTTGAGCCCATTTTTAGTTAGCGCTTGCTTTCGTCCGAGTCCCACAAAATAAAGACGTTTTGCTCCTAATTTTCCTAGTGTATGAATCGTTGATATACGTTTTTCTTGTACACGTATATCCCCTTCTTTAATCAAATGAATGAGCTGTCCACCTAAAGCTTCATCAATTTCTTTTAGAAGGCCTTCAAATTGTTGATTTTGATTAAATAACCCGATTACGAGCGCTTCTGTTTGATGATCAGCACCAAATGTTTCTACATGCGAAAACATAAAATTCCTCCCTTTTACGTATAGAGATTTTATTTTTATTTATCATCTGCTTTGTTTAATCTATTCAGCAAGTGGAATATATATCATATTCACCACTGTTTTCATCTATATACATATGATAGCAGAAATACAATTTTTAATCACAGTTCAAAAACCTTAGTTTCACACATATACTTTCATCTACCGCTTTTTTCATCATACGGGTTTAGCTTTTCAGACATTTTAAGTTGAGGGAGGACGTCTCAATGGATTTATTCTCAAATTTTCCACTTTGGAGTTCATTAATCGCTATTTTCTTTGCTCAATTTATTAAGATTCCCCTTTCTTTTGTAGCTACTAAGAAAATAGACGGCAGCTTATTTTTTAGTACGGGAGGCATGCCAAGCTCCCACTCCGCAGCAGTAACTTCCTTAGCAACTGCCATTGGGCTAGCAGAAGGTCTTAAATCCCCTATTTTTGCTCTCTCCGCTATTTTTGCCATTATTGTCATGTTCGATGCTAAAGGAGTAAGAAGACATGCAGGAGAGCAAGCAACGGTTTTAAATCGTTTGGTTGAAGACTTTCAGCGCGCAGTAAAAGAGGCAAAGCTGTGGACGACCAATGAAGAAGACGAAAAACAAGTGAAGCTAAAAGAGCTACTTGGACATAAGCCTATTGAAGTTTTCTTTGGGGCCTTAACCGGGATAGCAGTTGCTTTTGTAACGTATTATGTATGGCCATAAAACATAAGAAAACACATGAAGAGTTCTTCATGTGTTTCTCGTTTATTTTACCTGCTGGCGAAAAACTTGCATCGACTTTTTTTCATTCAGCATTGTTAACTCTTCTTCAGTTAAGCGGCCGTCCCCTGATTTTACTACATAGACGTTTAATTCTTTTTTACCCCATATGTTGTACACATCGGAAACAGTCTCAAAATATAAATCAAGATGATTGCCTTTAATAGCCCCACCTTTATCTGCTACCACTCCATAGCCATAGCCCGGAATAAACAAGATCGTGCCGATTGGAAATATGGTTAAATCAGCAGCGATGGTTGAATACAAGTCACGTTTTACTTTAACGCCCGAATATGTAATACCATACCCTGGATGATTGGGATTTTTCCCAGTTGATTCGTAACCAGCTGTGTAACCCGTAGCCAATACATTCTTAGTTGGATAACGCGACCAATCAAATGCTTCTTCAATCGTCAGACGCTCTTTGTCATTGCTAGCCGCTTCAGCTCTTAGTGGTTTTAGAAATGATGGCAAGAGCCTTTCATTCATTAGAGGATGCCCTGTACTGTTTATAAAAGGCATATATTTGATGACTGTAGTTATTGGGACGCCGGTAATTGCTTCATATGTTGTAAACAGCGCTCCGACCAGTAGTAGGCACATAATGAATCGCTTTGCTATTTTTCCAATCATTGTGATTTCCACAACTCCTCTCACGAATCTATTTGTTTCCAACATAAAAACAAATTATTCGTTTGCGAGAAGAATTTACATTTAAAACATTTGGTACCCTCTTGTTCGTAAAGATTTAATAGTAATGCCTGAAGCTAGTGCACCTATAAAACCAGCCATTAAAATCACAATGTCAGCTGTGGCTAAAGACAGCACTTTTGTCCCTAGCTGCTGAAAGGAGTGAGTGGGATGTTGAATGTAATCCACCGCTCTTACATCATCAATAATAAAAATAAAAATCACGGGATAAATAATGGCCATAATCCAAGACATGCGAAGCAGCATATTCAATAAGAAACCGATTCCAAAAAACAAAACAAAAAACAACAAGATGGAGATAATTAGTACAGGCACACTCATTTCCATTGCTTTTCGCCTCCGTTACTCTTTATACTCTCAGTTTACTTAAGAGTAATGAAGGCGTCAATCACAGAAAAGTAAGTTAATACCAAAAAAAGCAAAAGGTTTAAAGACCTTTTGCTTTTTGTTTTAAAAGAAATTAAATTTTCCTTTTTTCAATACAAGACCTGCTCCGCCTTGAAGGAAAAGCGAGCGATTATCAACAACTTTTTTCATAAAAGATGCGCTTGAACCAAATAGTTTTCGACCATATACAACGCCAATTGCGTCATCATGCCCTAACGAACATACCGTTCCTTTAATATCTGGTTTGAACTCGCTTAATTCCTTTTGACCTTTCATCAAACGGCTAATATTTTCAGCGCAGGTACCGCCTTGCTGCATAGCAATTTGAGCTGTTGGCGGATAAGGACGTTCTGTTTCAGGGTTAATCATTAGTGAACAATCTCCAATAACAAACACATCTTCATGCCCTGGTGCCAGCAAGCTATTGCTTACTTTTACACGTCCGCGCATGTTCTCAAATCCAGCTTTTTCAATCACATGACTGCCTCGAACACCCGCAGCCCATACAACTGTTGCTGATTTGATTTCTTCTACTTGGTCATCTTTTGATACAATAATTCCTTCTTCTGTACACTCTTTAATCGCTGTTCCGATCTTGAACTCGATTCCTTTTCGTTCTAGTTGTGTTACCGCATATTCTACAAGTTCTGGATCAAAACCTGGCAAAGCCGTAGGGGCTGCTTCTACACAAATAACGCGTACTTTTTCACGCGGAATATCAAACTCTTTGCAAAGCTGAGGGACTCGATTTGCTAATTCTCCCACAAATTCAATGCCAGTAAAGCCAGCACCCCCAACAATAATGGTCAGAAGTTCGTCTCTTTTTTCCACTTCATTGTTGTACGTCGCAAACACATAATCAATATGCTCACGAATTTGACGTGCTGCATTAATGCTCGTAATGGTAAATGCATGTTCTTTTAAACCTTTAATTCCGAAAGTTTCTGCTTCATACCCTAAAGCAACAACTAAATAATCGTACGTTAGCTCACTGTTTTCAAGAAGAACACGCTTTTCATCTAACTTAATATCTACGACCGTGTCTTTGATAAATGTAACCTTATTTGTGTTAATTAAATTTTTAACAGGAACACGAGAGCGATCTTGATGAATTGTACCTGCTGATACTTCATGAAGCCATGTCGTTTCGTAATGGTAATCGTTTTTATTTACCAAAACAATTTCCGCATCACTAGCACCCAGTTTCTTTTGTAAATTAACAATTGTCATAATGCCGCCATACCCGGCACCCAAAATGACGATTTTAGGCTTTTTCATAGGAATGTCATCCACCTTTTTTAGTTATAGTCACAAGTATGTCTTACAAATATAATGATAAGAGCAATTTTATTTGGTTTGCTTTTTTATGTTAGTTTGAGCAAGAACGATCATCGCTATCCATTTATTATTCATATAAGAAAAATAATGTGAATCACTTCACGTTCTTTTTTAAAAAAATACATTTTTCTTTTTCAAAAAAAATGTAAGCATAAGCCCTAGCTTGATTTACACAAACATCTTATGCTTTTTTAATCGGTTTTTCAACCCTTCACTTTGTATTTACAAGCTTTTAAATTTTCAATTACTTTCCTGTATACCCAGTTTTATATTTGACCAAAACGTGTGGTTATGTTAATGATTACAAATACTGATCTTTAAGTTGAGAAAGTTTCTCAAACATTCCAGCGTGTTTTAATGATATTTTATAATTTACTATGCTATCATAAAGTAGAATATGCATTGGCACAGAACAATCTAGAGGTGATTATAAATGAAAGAAGATAAACAAGTATATGATATTACCATCATCGGAGGCGGCCCTACAGGCTTATTTACAGCATTTTATGGCGGTATGCGTCAAGCGAGCGTAAAAATTATTGAAAGCTTACCACAGCTTGGTGGACAGCTTTCTGCTTTATATCCTGAAAAATATATTTATGACGTAGCTGGTTTTCCAAAAGTACGCGCTCAAGAATTAGTCAATAACCTAAAAGAGCAAATGGATCAATTTAAACCTGCAGTTGCGCTAGAGCAAGCCGTAGAAAAGGTAGAAAAACAAGCGGACGGCGTATTTCGATTAACTACTAATTCTGAAGTCCACTATTCAAAAACAATTATTATTACGGCTGGAAACGGTGCATTTAAGCCCCGTAAAATCGAGCTAGAAAACGCAGAACAGTTCGAGCAAACGAATCTTCATTATTTTGTGGATGATATGAATAAATTCAAAGGCCGCAAAGTATTAGTGTGCGGGGGCGGGGATTCTGCTGTAGACTGGTCTCTTATGTTAGAGCCGATCGCAGAAAAAGTAACGTTAACGCATCGCCGAGACAAGTTCCGCGCTCATGAACACAGCGTAGAAAACTTGCATAATTCATCAGTTGATATTAAAACACCGTATGTACCGGTTGAATTTATTGGAGATGACCGTATTACACAAGTTGTGTTAGAAAATACAAAAGGCGAAGAAAAGACAGTAGTAGACGTAGATGATGTTATTGTAAACTTTGGATTTGTTTCTTCTCTAGGTCCAATTAAAGAATGGGACTTAGATTTAGAGAAAAATGCAATTGTTGTTAACTCAAAGCAAGAAACAAATATTCCTGGCATCTATGCAGCAGGTGATGTCTGCACATATGATGGAAAAGTAAAACTCATCGTGGCAGGATTTGGCGAAGGTCCGACTGCCGTGAATAACGCTAAAGCATACATTGATCCAAAGGCTCGCTTACAGCCTATGCACAGTACGTCAATGTTCTCATAAAAAAAGCAGGCTCTCGCCTGCTTTTTTTCATTGCTGGATTGGTGTAACCATTCGATGAATGATTTCACTCATCATTTCTGCATCACTGCTTACTAAACAGATTTCATAAAAAGAATGGTTTCCTTCTTGACTAGTTACGCTCATTCTGTAGGCCTTCAAACCTTCGAGCTTACTTAAATATTTTACTACCTCTGATTGACCGACAATACGTTCAATAAGTAAAATATGCTCTCCTTCAACTGCTCCGTAGCTTTCAGCCAGAGATGCGTTAGCATTTTCATAATAGCGAATGTAAGGTTCAGAATGGTTAAGAGGCGCAGAGGACGAGTTTTGATGACAGGCTTCACCTGAGGAAAAAGGCAAATGTTGAACAAATAAATGCGATTCACTGAAGTGAATACTTTTTGCATCCTTAGACTCCATTTTCCTACTTTCAAGTTTTAACCAGTTTATAAACCCCTTCCATAGAATAGGCAGGGTGTTTTTTTTGCGAAAACTTCCGTACCCTCCTACTTGTTCCGCTTCGTAACGAGTCGCATCTATCAAATCCCTTCATCTCCTCTTTTTTATTGAGTATAAAAAAGACTGATTATTCAGTCAACAAGTTTGACAGATGATGTAACATACAAAAATTTCTCACTAAAAAAGCTTTCTTCACCAGATGAGGTGAAGAAAGCTTTTTTATAAAAATATACTTAGCACTCTTCAGGAGCACCTGCGTTGCTTGCTGTACGGAAAGAAGAGCCGCAGCCGCATGCTGCAATGGCGTTCGGGTTATCAATTGTAAACCCTCCGCCTAGCATAGATTGCTTGTAATCAATTTTTACATCTTTTAAAATTGGAGCACTTTCGCTATCTACAAGAATCTTAATGCCATGTTGTTCAAACAACATATCGTTTTCATTTACTTCGTGAGCAAAACCCATGCCGTAAGAAAGACCTGAACAGCCTCCTCCATTTACATTAACACGTAAATAAGCATTTTCTTCTTCATGTTCTTTCATCATATCTTTTATTTGAAAGCTTGCAGCTTCTGTAATTGTTAGGATATCTTGACTCATTTTTAAACAGACCTCCTTTTTTGTTTAGTATACGACGAAATGTCTGCGACGACAAATCGTCTGCTTCTTCGTTTCTAATAATAATACGCGCCGTCACAAATCACATTGGCTGGACCTGTCATTAATACATTGCCTTTATTTTGCCAAACAATCGTTAAATCTCCTCCAGCGAGGTGTACGACAGTAGGAACATCTTTTTTCGTCTTCTCATTTAATACAGACGAAACAACAGCAGCACATGCTCCTGTTCCACATGCTTGAGTGATACCCGAACCTCTTTCCCATACACGAAAATTCAGCTCTCTTTCGTTCACTACCTCAACAAATTCAACGTTCACTCCTTCTGGAAAACGCGAATCTTTTTCAACCACAGGCCCTAATGTAGTAAGAGGCGCTTGTTCAATATTATTTACGTAAAAGACAACGTGAGGATTTCCCATTGATACAGCCGTCCCTTTTAACCGTTCTTTTCCAAATTCCATCTCTTCATTAACGACTTGGTCTTGGCTTGCTCCCGTCATTGGAATTTGTTCTCTAGCTAAAATAGGCGCTCCCATATCGATTGTCACTTCTGGAACTTCATTTCCCTGCGGATGCACCGTTGCTTCTACAACTCCAGAAAGCGTTTCGATAAAAAATCTTTCGCTTGTTACTAAATTATGTTCATATGCATATTTAGCTACACATCTTAAACCGTTTCCGCAGTTTTTTGCTTCCGAGCCGTCATTATTAAATACGCGCATTTTCACATCTGCACGTTCAGATGGACAAATAAGAATCATTCCATCCGATCCAATTCCCGTATAAACATTTGAGACTTTTACAGCAAGCGGTGCTAACTCTTGCTCTTCTATATGTTCTTCAAACATATTTACGTAGATATAGTTGTTGCCAAGTGCATGCATTTTTGTAAACTGAAATTCTTTCATATTATCACCCATTATTTTTTTATGTAGCTCTAGTATAAAGTGATTCTCTTTTGTACACAATAATATCATCCCCCGTTTTTTTAGCTCCTTAATCATAAAGATTAAGGGGTTTTTTATTTTGTCCTCATTTGGAGTATTAAAAAACACAAGAAGCATTATGATTGCAAAGAGAATGATTAAAGCGCAGATATTTGCGCAAAAACGCATAAAAAAGCACGGCAAGACAGCCGTGCTTACATCATCTATTCTATTAGCCTCATGTCCCTCTCCTGATAAAAAGAGATACGACAGCGGGGATAGTTTAAAACATTGGATTTTCTTCTAAATGAATGTAAATATTATCCACTAACTGTTCAGGTGTTTCCGCTGTAACAATCTCTCCATTTACCAAGGCAAATAAAGATTGTGAACATTTCCCGCAATAACCTAAACATCCGTATTCAATGATATCTAGATTTGGATCTTTTTCAAGCTTTGCTAAAGCTGCTTGAGAACCACTGGCTAAATTACTAACGCAAAATTCAATAATTGGCTGTATCACGTTTTTCACCTCTCTACTATTAGTTTATCCTATCTTCTTTCATTTTCAACGTCAACTTTGGAAATTCACGTTCATTTTGCGCACGCTTTTTAGCTTCACAGACTTTTTCAAAAAAACGTATAAATAAAGCTTTATTATAGGGATAGCTTGAAATTATGTTGAAACATATTGTGGTTTTTTATTAATTTAGTTATACTTTTATGTATAGAAAACCAAACGAGGTTATATTAAATTATTATTTAAGTAAAATATGTTATCTTATATAGCCTTTCATATCTTTTTGGCAACCATCCTTATTAACGGTAATTTGTACTCTCCTATTCTTAAAAGCAAGAATAATAGAGAGAAAACAAAAATGCATGAAGCTAAAGGGGAAATTCACATGAAGAACCTTGTCATACTGGGCGGCGGATACGGTGGTATGCGCGTTTTGCAGCGCCTTTTTCCGAATCAATTGCCTAACGATGTAGAAGTAACACTTATTGACAAAGCACCTTATCACTCACTAAAAACTGAATTCTATGCACTTGCAGCTGGAACAATTTCTGATCAGCATGTTCGTGTTGCTTTTCCTGAACACCCTCGCTTAAAGATTCACTACGGCTGTGTAAAACGCATAGACCTAAAAGAGAAATGTGTCTATGTGGATGATCAAATGATCGCTTATGATGACCTGATTGTAGGACTCGGATGCGAAGATAAATATCATGGAGTTCCCGGAGCTCTTGAGCATACATACAGCATTCAATCCATTGATGCTTCACGAGCAACTTATCAGACATTAAACAACTTGCCAGCCCACGCTACTGTTTCAATTGTAGGAGCTGGATTAAGCGGAGTAGAACTAGCAAGCGAGCTAAGAGAAAGCCGCCCGGATTTAAAAATCATCTTATTTGACCGCGGTAAATTAATTTTGTCTGCTTTCCCAGAACGTTTAAGTAATTACGTTCAAACTTGGTTTACTTCAAACGGTGTTGAAATCGTAAATAGTGCTAATATTACAAAAGTAGAACCGAACATTCTTTATAATCATGATGAGCCCATTCAAAGCGATGCAATCGTGTGGACAGCAGGTATCCAGCCAAATAAAGTGGTACGCGATTTAGACGTAGAAAAAGACCCTCAAGGACGCGTCGTCTTAACGAAATACCATAACTTGCCTGACGACGAAAATGTCTACATTTTAGGTGATTGTGCAAGCCTACCGCATGCACCAAGCGCTCAGCTGGCAGAAGGTCAAGCTGAACAAATCGTGCAAGTACTTCTTCACCGCTGGAAAGGCGAAGCGCTTCCGGATGAATTGCCAACTATTAAATTAAAAGGCATACTTGGTTCATTAGGCAAAAAGCATGGATTTGGCTTAGTTGCCGAACGTCCAATTACAGGACGCGTAGCTCGATTATTAAAATCAGGTATTCTTTGGATGTATAAACACCATAGTGGATAAAATAAAAGCCGTTAGATGACTGACAATCTAACGGCTTTTTTCATTATGATGCGCAGAAACCATACTTCTCCATTTCCTCAAATACGCGCTTTAATTTCGGGTTGCCTTCCCCAACAATTTCTCCGTTAATGACCACTACAGGATAGAATAAATCTTCTTCAATCACACGCTTGGAAAAAGCTGTTTTTTCCGGATCCGTATGCGGCTCGTTTATATCTACATACGTGATAGCAAACGGCTGATTCGGATATTTACGAGAAATAGCTGCCTCTAGCCAATCATAGGTGTCTTTTGAAGAAGGCAGGTTAACGCAGCTTGCACAAACAATTTCAGCTCCATAAATACACACTTCTACCTCAGTTGATTGCATAGCACATCCCCCTTAAATCTTTACATTCAAACTGTACGATTATTCACACTTTTACTTCATTATGAATACTATTTTACACAAAACTGATTCATTGCACATCTTTTTCTTTTAAGGTAACATTACGATGTATACTCCAATAGATTTTTCATGAAAGACCGTTTATAATAAGAGTAGAAGAAAGGAGTCGATAGTTATGTCAGAAATGCACGAGCAAGTTCAAGAAGTATTAGAAAAACTTCGTCCGTTTTTACTTCGCGACGGTGGAGACTGTGAGCTAGTAGACGTAGAGGATGGTATTGTAAAGTTACGTCTTTTAGGCGCTTGCGGAAGCTGCCCAAGTTCAACAATCACGCTAAAAGCTGGTATCGAACGTGCCCTTTTAGAAGAAGTACCTGGTGTAGTTGAAGTAGAACAAGTATTCTAATCTCTTTGATTTTATTATAAAAGCAACCTCCCATTTTATTGGGGCTTGCGAATGAAAAATCCTCATTCAAATGAATGAGGATTTTTTTATTAACTCGTTGTGACTTCAGCTTCTACAAATACACCTTTGCGGTCAATTTGTAAAACATCTATTTCGCAGCTCGGCATTAAAGCATACATATGTTCGGCAATCGCTTTGCCTTTTCCTTTTGGTGCTAAACATAATACACTCGGACCGGCTCCACTTAGTGACACACCGTATGCGCCGAGAGCTTTTGCTTCTTTTCGCACAAGAGAAAGCTCTGGCACGAGTCTCATACGATAAGGTTCGTGATATAAATCTTTCTCCATAAATTCGCCTACCAGAGGTAAATCTTTATTTAAAAGGGCTGCTACTAGCATGTTCCCGATTGCCCCAGCTTCTACTGCGTGGCGATAATTAATATCCAAAGGCAGCACATCACGAGCATCGGTTGTTTTTAATTCATATTCTGGAATGGCCATCACGATATCGACATCAAATTCAGGTATTTGAGCAATATATGTTTCATTTTCATGATGGTAACCAACAACGATGCCCCCGTAAATAGACGGGCTGACGTTATCAGGATGTCCTTCCATTAAGCTGCTGATGCGAAGCTTTTCTCTTTTTGATAAACGCAAGTCACACAGTACATTAGCCAGCTCGATTCCAGCTACGATAGCCGATGCGCTGCTTCCAAGTCCCCTTGCTAATGGAATGTTGCTCCAAACATTGACCTTCGCACTTGGAAGGTCAATGTTAAATTGACGAGCCACGTCTTGTGCCACTTCATACATTAAGTTATCTGTACCTGTAGGAATACTTTGCACTTCTTTCGTTTCAGGGATAAAAATCCATTCCTCATGACACTCTACTGTTAATCTTAAGTAGCGAGATAAAGCCACTCCAATGGAATCAAATCCTGGCCCTAAATTAGCAGAGCTAGCTGGGACCGTAATGACAAAACGCTCATTTTCTAGCATGAAGCAACGACACCTTGGATATACTCAAATACCTTTTCTTCATCATTTGGTAAAACCACTGGCTTTACGTTATGAGCATCGATTGCTACGTTTGGATCTTTTAATCCGTTACCTGTTAGTACAGCTACAACCGTTGAACCTTTTGCAATTTTACCAGAAGCTACATCTTTAAACACCCCAGCTATTGAAGCGCAAGAACCTGGCTCTGCAAATACACCTTCTTTGCGTGCAATTGTACGATATGCTTCTAAGATTTGTTCATCTGTTACTTCATCAATTTTCCCGTTTGATTCTTTTGCTGCGTTTACAGCATAATCCCAGCTTGCTGGATTTCCGATTCGAATAGCCGTTGCAATTGTTTCTGGATTTTCGATAACTTGATTACGCACGATCGCCGCTGCACCTTCTGCTTCAAACCCGTGCATGTGAGGAAGAGACGTTTGGTGACGCTCACTGTATTCTTTGAAGCCTTTCCAGTAAGCTGTAATATTTCCTGCATTCCCCACTGGGATAGCTAAAACGTCAGGCGCTTTTCCAAGCTGTTCACAAATCTCGAAAGAAGCTGTTTTTTGCCCTTCAATACGGTATGGGTTTACAGAGTTTACAAGTGCAACCGGTGATGTTTCACTCAGCTTACGAACCATAGAAAGTGCTTGGTCAAAGTTTCCTTCAATTGCTACAATTTCTGCACCATACATAACAGCTTGAGCTAATTTCCCCATCGCAATTTTTCCATTTGGAATAACAACGATACAGCGCATGCCAGCGCGTGATGCATAAGCTGCTGCAGCTGCGGATGTGTTACCTGTAGATGCACAAATAACCGTATTGCTTCCTTCTTCTTTGGCTTTTGCTACAGCCATTACCATTCCGCGGTCTTTAAATGACCCCGTTGGATTTAACCCTTCTACTTTCACATGTAAATCAATGCCTAGCTCTTTTGATAAATGAGCAAGATGAATTAAAGGTGTATTTCCTTCATGTAGTGTAAGCATAGGTGTTTTCTCTGTTACAGGTAAAAACTCTTTATATTCAGCTAATAGACCTTTCCACATCATACTGTGCCAACTCCCTCTACGCGGTAACTGCTTTTTACATTTTCTACAATTGGTAAATCCCGAAGCTGCTGAAGGATTTCCTCATAATCTTTTTGAGATGTTTTGTGTGTAACAACAACAATCTCAGCTAATTCGCTTCCTTTCACAGGAAGTTGAATAATTTTTTCGAAGCTCACGCCACGCTCTGAAAATAGCGTTGTTAATTTTGCAAATGCTCCAACTTGATCTTTAACATGAATACGTAAGAAATGCTTCGAGAACATTTCATCTTCTGCTTTTAACTGTTTTGGATACTGAGGCGTTACCGCACTTTTACCATTCACACCTAAACGCATGTTTTTCATAACACCTACTAAATCTGATACGACAGCAGTGGCAGTTGGCAGGCTTCCTGCCCCCGGTCCATAAAACATCGTTTCTCCAACAGCTTCTCCGTATACATATACAGCATTGTACTCATCGCTTACTGAAGCAAGAGGATGTGTGTCTGCTAAAAGAGTTGGCTGAACACTCACTTCTACATTGTCGCCGTCACGATGTGCATATCCAATCAGTTTCATCGTATAGCCTAATTGTTTACTATATTGCAAGTCTTCTTCCGTTACTTCTGTAATACCTTGAACACGAACATCGTCTAAGTCAATTTTCATTGAAAATCCTAGTGTAGCCAAGATTGCCATTTTGCGAGCAGCATCTAAACCACCTACGTCAGAAGTTGGATCCGCTTCAGCATATCCTAAATCCTGCGCTTCTTTTAACACTTCATCATAAGCGCTTCCTTCTTTTGTCATTTTCGTTAAAATGAAGTTTGTTGTACCATTTACAATTCCCATCATTTTGGTAATACGATCAGATGCTAATCCATCTGCTAATCCACGAAGAATTGGAATACCGCCTGCTACACTTGCTTCATAAAATAAATCACAGTTATTTTCAGAAGCTACTGTTAACAATTCTGAGCCGTAAACTGCCATCAAATCTTTGTTTGCCGTTACAACATGCTTTTTATTACGAAGGGCTGTTAAGATATAGTCTCTTGTTTCTTCAACGCCACCCATTACTTCAATGACAACGTCAATCTCCGCGTTATGTAAAACGTCTTCAACATTCGTTGTTAATTTCTCTTCGCTGATTTCTACGTCACGTTTCTTATCAATATCTTTAACTACTACTTTTTTAACTTCTACAGGACACCCGACTTGATGACTTAATTTATCCTGATGATTTTCAATAATTTTGACTACTCCGCTTCCTACCGTTCCTAACCCTAATAATCCTACTGAAATACTTTTTGTCATATTCCTCACCTCTGTGTTCTTTCTGCGTATACATTTGTTCTCTTATAGAGGACATTATAGACCTTATTTTTCTTTTTTACAAGGTTTACTTGCCATCTTTTCTCGTAAATTCGTTAAAAAAATTGGTATATAAAGATAAATGTAAATTTTTAAAATATTTCATTTTATTATCATAACATGGCTCCCACTGTTTTTTAACAAAAAAAAGACAATTTCACGGAAATGAAATTGCCTTTTTCTGTTATGATTTTTTCGCAAACGCTTCTTTATTTACAATTGTAATAGGAGACTCGTTTGTAAGTACTGCTTTAATGTTTTTAACACATAAAGAAATCATTTCCGTGCGCGTTTCGATACTCGCACTGCCGATATGAGGAAGAGCTACAACATTAGGCAACTGAAGAAGAGGGTGAGAAGCAGAAATAGGCTCTTGATCGAATACATCCAAGCCAGCTCCAGCAATTTCACCGGATTGAACCGCATGTAACAATGCTTGCTCATCAACCACTGCTCCTCTTGAAGCATTAATAAAAATCGCAGTTGTTTTCATTTGTTCAAATGCTGAAACATTAAATAAATGTTTGGTTTCGTCCGTTAACGGTGTCAAACAAACAACAAAATCAGATCGTTCAAGCAGCTCATTTAACTCACAGTAAACTGCATTGAGCTTTTTTTCTGCTTGAAGGTTGCGGCTTCGATTGTGGTACAAGATTTCCATATCAAAACCTGTAGCACGTTTCGCAAGCGTCTCTCCAATTTTCCCCATTCCAACAATACCTAATGTTTTATGATGAATATCTCTACCCGCTAACAAAAATGGACTCCAGCTTTTCCACTGATTTTCTTTCACATATCCAGCAGCTTCTACTAAACGTCTAGCTACACTCATTAATAAACCAAACGTTAAATCTGCTGTTGTATCAGATAAAACATCGGGGGTATTAGAAACGATAATTCCTCGTTCAGTTGCCGCTTCTACATCAATATTATCGAATCCGACCGCCAAGTTAGCTACAAGCTTTAAATGAGGAGCTTGCGTAAGCAATTCACTGTCAATACGATCTGAAAGCATTGTTAATAGAGCATGTGCGCGCTTAGCTTTTTCACAAAGCAGCTCATGAGGGACTGCCTCATCTTCTTTATTCCACATTTCCACATTCGCTACTGCCTTTAAAGGTTCGATTAATTCATTCGGTATTTTTCTCGTAATAAATACAAACGGCTTGTCCATATGTACGCCACCTCTTTATCCTTTTTAAACTGCATGCACAAAAACAAAATAGAAAAACAGGTTTGGATTATCCAACACCTATTTTTCTATTTTATCATATTCTATAGTAATCGCTTTTTAATGAATCCATGTTAATTCAGGAATGTGATAACGAGACGTTGAAATACCCACCGACTGGTAAAAGCGCTTCAGAAAAGCTTCGTAGTGAGAAGAATGAGCTAATACTCCTTCCAGCTTCTCATAATACTTTTGTTTTTGCCTCTCATCTTGTACACTGTAATACCCTTCAATGACCTCAAAATAATGAACCGGAAAAAGAAGTCTAGCATATAACAGTCTCCATGAAAAAGAAGAAAGCGGATTTACCTTTTCATATTCACTTAAAAACTGATGCATGTGCCTTTCATCGACAGCGTATGTTAATAAATATTGTTCCCTTATATATTCAGCTATATCTCTGCTCGGATGATCGAAGACCCAATCTGCTGGGAGCTTGTAAACGTAGTCTTCCCCCCATGTTTTTTGCCCGAACCGATGATGACAAATCGTCGCAGCGTCAACTGAACGAGGCAAATCGTCAATTTCCGTGTCTACTAGGTATTGAATAGCATTTTCCGTTAATCCTAGGTAATAAGGAAAAGTTTCTAAAAAACGTTTTTCCATCTCTTGATTAGGCAAAGCACGTAATCTTCCATACCAAAATTGCTCCATCTGGTCGAGACGCTTCTCCCACATGGACTTCCATTGCCCTAGCCGGTTTGCTTTTTCCACTTCATAAGGAAACAGTCTCCCTTTTTGATGAAAAACAGCTAGCTCGTGCCCAGGTGAAAAGTTGGGGTTTTTCTCTTCCGCAAGACAGCGGCAAATGATAAATTTTTCAGTTTCAGTTTCTGTAATCATTTCACCATTCAAATTAGGCATAAATGTTGCCACATGGCGATCACCTTGGCCCATCAGAAATTGACTCATTTGATATAGTTCATTTAACTCGTCTTGTTCCATTTGTTTTACATTAATGATTGTATATAAAATATCTCGATACTGAAAACCTTCAAATTTACCTACGGGCATAAATTCATTTGGACGTAATCCGTAATGCTCATAAATGGTTTGTATCATTTTAATCCCTCTCTTCATTCATTCAAGAAATTATATGATGGAAAACAACATTACTTGTCATAATATTTACGGAGGAATGAATAGATTAGAAATACACCATTTATAGTTATTTACTCCGGGTTAGTAGTATGAAACAACTTTAGACTTAAAAATATATAGAAAACAGGTGATGATACTTGGAGAAAAAACATACACAAAGTGAGTTAGAAAAAAAAGCAAGAGAATGGTTAATAGAACGCGGCGTGGCTCTTACAGACATTGCTGAACTGGTCTATTACTTGCAAAAAAAGTATCACCCAAATTTAACAATCGAAGACTGTTTATATAACGTTGAGCGCGTCATTTCTAAACGGGAAGTTCAAAATGCTATTTTAACGGGTATTCAACTAGACGTCCTCACAGAAAAAAAAGTGATTGAGCCGCCTCTGTTGGATATTCTTGAGAAAGACGAAGGTTTATACGGTATCGACGAGATTTTAGCATTATCGATTGTAAATGTGTACGGATCAATCGGCTTTACCAATTACGGGTATATTGATAAACAAAAGCCGGGTATTCTAGAACGATTAAACGATAAATCGACTGGAGAGTGCCACACTTTCTTAGATGATTTAGTAGGCGCAATTGCCGCCGCTGCTTCTAGCCGGTTAGCGCATCGGGCTGCCAGTCAAGAATAGGTTAAAAAACAAAAAAAGCTGTCAATTGACAGCTTTTTAAATTCGCTCCATCCACTCTTTTAGTGAATCTACCGTATATGTTGGCTTTTTCTCATATCCTTCTAGTAACTCTCTTGTTGTTACACCTGTATGGACTAATAATGTATCTAAGCCTGCATTCATCCCTGCTAAAATATCTGTATCATAGTAATCACCAATCATGATTGTTTCTTCTTTTGGCGTACCGATGACTTCAAGGGCTTGCTCCATAATAATACTTTCTGGTTTGCCAATAAATACTGGATTTGTTTGAGTAGAAACCGTAATAACAGACGTGATAGATCCATTACCGGGCAGTAAGCCTCTTTCAGTAGGAATCGCAATATCTCCGTTCGTTGAAACAAAAAAGGCGCCGTTTCGAACGTTTAAACATGCTTTTGCTAATTTTTCATATGTAATTTCTTGATCTAAACCAACAACTACAAAATCCGTATCTTCCTCTTCAATGGTAAATCCTTTTTCAAGCAGCGCATGTCGGATTCCTTCTCCACCAATTACATAAGCTGAAGCGTTTGCTTTGCGTTCGTGTAAATAATTAGCTGTTGCCTGGCTCGTTGTAAAAACTTGCTCTTCTGTTGCAGGAATGCCAAATGCCTCTAGCTTTTCAGCTACTTTATCAGGCGTTTTTGTTGAGTTGTTTGTTACAAATAAATAAGGAATTCCTTTTTCCTTTAATTTAATAACAAAATCACGCGCCTCGGCAATTAGCTCTGTTCCTTTGTACATTGTTCCGTCTAAATCAATCAAATATCCTTTATATTCCTTCATGTTGTGTGATCTCCTTTCAAGTCTCATACTTGAAATCATAGCTTATTTTTTATACAACTACAACTTGCTTGCCTTTAGTTACGAAAAGCAGACACAGGCCCTAACTCTGTCTCTAGATATGTCCTTACGCGCTCTGAAAATGCTGCCAGTACGTCTTTATGCTGCATCACTTTTTGATAAATATCCTGATGATTAACATCCACATATTCTTGAACAACGCTTTTACGCAATTGAACGATCTCTTTTAATGGCGTTTCTTCCTCTTTTTTAACCACTTTCTCGTCAACTAAAATGTCAATGATATCGTCGTAACTGCCTGGATCTCTCATAATAAACCCATCAATCATTGCATTTCCTACATCTAAAACGTTTTCAATTAAAAGGTGTACAATTCTCTCTAATGCTTTTTTCTCTATTTCTGTGTTCCAGCTCGAATGCTCAGCAAACAAGCGAACATGTTCATCAAAAAAAACAAGCGTGGCTTCTATTTTTTCACGATCTACAAAGTACATATTATTTCCTCCCTAGTTGTCAGCTCTCTATAAATCTTTTTTCATAAACAAACGGGGTTCCTGTTCTATTTTATCATGACCCATTATCCATTTGATAAATTCATTTTTGTTTTTGACCTTATTTGATATGATACACATACAACCTATGAAAGGAGTATACCTATGAGCGAACGCTTTTATCTATATGACGATGTTGTATCTACAAAGACCCGGTTTGTCAGCTTTATGGGCGAAAATCAACGATTTGATTTAGCTATTATCCAAACCGACCGTTATTATGGCAAACAAGTTGTTCTTGATATTCAAGGAGGACGCTTTGCCATCATTGGACAAGATGACCTTGAAGAACCAAACTATCTTGAAGAAGTATTTAAATTAAACAGTGAAGACGGTCAGGAACTTCGCGAATTTTTATATGAAATCATCTAAAAAAAAAGGCAGCGTGAAGGACAATTAGTGTCTTCGGCTTGCCTTTTTTTACTTATGGACTTTTTTTAAGACAAAATACGCACAGCCAAAATTACAATATTCATGTAAATAGTCTTGAAGCGTACTAATCTTCGTATCATACGTTGCCTTTTGATTTCGGTCATCAAAAAAGCCTCGCAGTCGAAGCTGATTGTATCCCCAATCTCCCACAATATAGTCATAGCGGCTCAGCACATCAATAAAGCGACCTCTAAATGCCTCTTCATTAAATGCCTCACGCTCATCTTTTAATACTTCATAACAAATATTATTGATACAGACCATTGCTCACACCTCTTCTCTTAAAATTTACCATACCATAATTATGATGATGAAACCATCAATTAACATGAAATTTTTCACGTATAAGCAGCACTCTAATCCTGTAGGAGTTTTATCGGTATACCTACTGATCTTTTATGCTCCACATGAAGGTTCGCCGGTTTACCTGGCGTACGATATTTAACTACAGGAGGTGGAAATGGTGAAGAAATCTATTCTTGGAATCGCTTTGATAACAAGTATTTTAACCATTGGCTGTCAAAATAAAAACACAGCTGAAAATGAAAATTTATCACCAAACAACCCAGATGCCATTAATGTAAACGAGCCTAATCATTATTATAATCCAAATAATAATAGCGGCACAAATTATGGATATGTCCGATACACTAAAAACACAAATGAGCAAAATTCCAATATGAACCAAGTAGGAACATTTAATCGAGAAGAAGCAGCCGACAATATTAGTAAACTGAGCACCGCTATACCAAATATTAAGCAAGCCGCTACGCTAGTAACCGATAAAGATGTGCTTGTTGCTTATAAAACAGATGCTAAAAATAGGAATAACGCAGCCGATCAGGTAAAACGTACAGCTATGTCTGTAGTCCCTCGTTATTATCATGTATACGTCTCAGATAATCCGAAACATATGGACCAAATCGAAAATATCAGTGAAATGAATACACAAACAAATGATGCTAGAAAACGAATCGATGCCGTTATTCAACAAATGCTAAAATCTCCCCAAGGGCGTAACATGAACAGCGGAGAAGATGCAAATGGAAGAGAGAAAAACGAATTGAATGAACCGATGACGGACAAAGATATGGTGGAATAAACAAAAAAGTTGAGGCGTAACTAAAAGAATGTAATCGAAAGACGAAGAAATGAGACACATGAGCTGAACCGCTTGTGACACCGCAGTTGATTTCCGTGCAAGGCTTCGCTTTCCGCGGGCGGCCGCTGAGCCTCCTCGTCGCTTGCGCTCCTGTGGGGTCTCACCTGTTCCGCTGTTCCCGCAGGAGTCTTCGCCTTGCCCTCTAATCAACTGCTAGAAGGAACAAAACAGATAAATTTTACGTTAACCGTAACAAAAAAACGAACCACTAATCAAACAGTTTGATTAGTGGTTCATTTTTCACTTCGGCTAAACTACTTTTGTTCCAGCCTCTTTTTACCTTATTTGCTTTCTTGTGCTTTGTTTTTTGCAGCAGCGTTAACTTGCTCATCTGCATGGTAAGAAGAACGTACAAGAGGACCTGCTTCAACATGGCTGAATCCTTTTGATAATGCAATTTCTTTTAGCTCTTCAAATTCATTTGGATGGTAATATTTTTGAACTTTTATGTGCTTTTTAGTTGGCTGTAGATATTGGCCTAGCGTCATAATATCTACATTATTCGCACGCAAATCATCCATCGTTTCAATAATTTCTTCTTTTGTTTCTCCTAGACCAAGCATGATACTTGATTTCGTAGGGATATCCGGCTGCATTTCTTTTGCACGGCGAAGGAACTCAAGAGAACGCTCATATTTAGCACGAGCACGAACACGAGGCGTAAGGCTGCGCACTGTTTCAATATTATGATTTAAAATATCAGGACGCGCGTCCATTACAATACGTAAATTCTCTTCCACACCGCCCATATCAGAAGGCAATACTTCAATTGTTGTGAATGGATTTTTACGACGAATCGCACGAATTGTTTCAGCTAATACGCTTGCTCCTCCGTCTTTTAAATCATCGCGAGCTACTACTGTAATAACCGCATGTTTTAAGTTCATTAGCTGAACAGAATCCGCTACGCGTTCTGGCTCTTCTAAATCTAATTCTGTTGGTAAACCTGTCTTAACCGCGCAAAAACGACAGGCACGTGTACATACTTCTCCCAAAATCATAAAAGTTGCCGTACGACGAACAGCCCAACACTCATGAATATTCGGACATCTTGCTTCTTCACAAACTGTATGAAGGTTTTTCTCACGCATCATTTTCTTTAAGCCTGTGTAATTTTCGTTTGTGTTTAGCTTAATCTTCAGCCACTCGGGTTTGCGGACATGCTCTTCTTTTGTTGCCATATTATCAACTCCACCAATCTAGAAAATGTCTATAACCTATATGCTTAATTTTAACTACATATTAAAAACATAACTATATGTCACTTTATCATAAAAAAGTGAGATTCGACAAGTTGTCTGCTCTTTATTTTCCTCAGTTTTCTTCTATTTCCCATTCAAATGCGTGCGTTTTCATCCTCCGTATAATTTCCATTTATCTTCTGAATAAAATTCTTTAAAAAAGTTTTGAAGCGATTTCCATTAATTAATATTTATGAAATCTTTTTTCTCGCTGCAAACTAGTATTACACACTATCTTTAGAAAGGGGGAAACACGATGCGCAAAACGATTATCTTACTTTTTATGTTCATGTCTATATTCACAGGATGGCACCATGTAATAGCTGAATCATCAGCAGATCAAGAAAAAATGCTTATTCAAAAGAGATTAGAGCTGTATAAACAAATGGAAGCCGCTACTACAATTCCTTGGTACTACTTTGCTGGGATTGACCAGTATGAACGAAATATTCGACGCTCTCATAAAGATATTCCAAGAGAAAAAGGCGCGATCGCCATTTATTATCCTCCAGAAAAATGGTCAGGTTCTTTAAATCCAAATTTGGAAGATACAAACCCACTTACTATTTCTCTGCTCGGGGGAATGGGCAAAGATGGGAACGGAGACAAAAAAGCAGACCAATTTAATGATGAAGATATGCTTTTTACAATGGCAGATTATATTCGGACGTTCGGGGTGTCCGAAGACTATATTAAAATTGCGCTTTGGAACTATTATCACCGGGCTAAAGCAGTTGATATTATTTTAGGGAATGCCAAAATTTTTCGCCATTACGGTCGGATTGATTTAAAAGGTTCTTCATTTCCGGTGCCTCTCCGTGCGAACTACAGTTATCGAAGTACATGGGGAGATGCGCGCGGCTGGGGTGGCAAACGAATTCATGAAGGAACAGACATTTTTGCAGATTACGGAGTTCCAGTAAAATCCCCTTGCTATGGCATTATTGAGCTTAAAGGATGGAATAAATATGGAGGCTGGCGAATCGGTATTCGTGACCTTCATAATAACTATCACTATTTAGCTCATTTAAGCGGATTTGCAAAAAATTTAAAAGTAGGACAAATTGTAGAACCAGGAACGCTCATTGGCGGAGTAGGAAGTTCCGGTTATGGACCTCCTGGGACTTCTGGGAAATTCCCTCCTCACTTGCATTATGGAATGTATAAAGATAACGGCAAAAATGAGTGGTCGTTTGACCCATATCCTCAGTTAAGAACGTGGGAAAGAAATGATCGTTTAGAACTAAAGAAAAAATAAAAAAACAGGAAGCCGACGCTTCCTGTTTTTTTATCCTGACGCTTTGCTTTCTTTTGCTTTTTTCACAGCATGAGCAATACTCGCGGCCAAGCCGCCCCATATGATGACCATTCCTACAACCATCATTGTAATTGAACTTCCATCCATTATTTAGAAACCCCCTTCTCTTTAACTGATAAACGGATCGTCCCATCTTTCCATCGTGCAAAAGAGAAAACAATTCCTAAAATAACAGCCAGAGCTGCCACGCCCCAACCAAAAGGACCTACAAAAGTCGTTGCATACTGCTCGTAATTTTCCGAAATATTTTTCCGGAAGTTATCAAACATCATATACCCAAGTACAAGTGGTGTAACGACTCCTAAACATATCTTCCACCATGATCCGATTCGGATATCAGAGACTTCATTTGCATGCTGCTGAAGGCTGCTCAACTTTTTAAATACCCAAGCAACTAATACAACTTCTACTAAGCCTGCTAAAGCAACTCCGAAGTTATTAATGAAATAGTCGACCACATCTAAGAAATAAAGTCCGCCTTGTGTTGCAAATAACAGCGAGCAAATTGAAGCGATTCCTCCGCCTATTAATACAGCTTTTGTACGTGAGATAGTAAATTTATCTTGAATGCCTGCTACAAAGGTTTCAATAATTGAAATAAGCGACGTTAATCCTGCTAATGTTAAGGAAGCAAAAAATAACATTCCAAACAGCTGTTTAAAGGCCGGAAATTCATTAATAATTTGCGGGAAAACAACAAAGGCTAGTCCTACCCCTCCCTGAACCACCTTATCGATTGGGATACCTTGCTGAGTAGCCATAAAACCAAGTGCGCTAAACACACCGATTCCTGCTAGTAATTCAAAAGCGGAATTACCGAATCCAGTAATAAACGCATTATTAGTTAAATCAGATTTTTTTGGAAGGTAACTGGAATAAGTGATCATAATAGCAAAACCAACAGATAAACTAAAGAAAATCTGACCATATGCCGCAATCCAAACCTTTCCATCTCCAATTGCGCTCCAGTTTGGTTTAAAGAAAGCGTGCAGACCTTCCATTGCTCCGTCCAATGTTACTGCTCGAATAACGATGATTAAAAATAGAACAATTAGTGTTGGTAAAAAGATTTTGTTTGCCGCTTCAATTCCTTTTTTGATTCCTTTTAATAACACACCTAACGTGACAATCCATACAAGTACAAGCGGAATTAAAACATGTAATACGATGCTTCCTGTTTGTCCTGGTGCTTCAGCTAACTTTAAGTAATCTCCATATAGAAACGCTTCCGTATCCTTTCCCCAGCTTAACTTAAATGAAAAGATAAAATACGACATCGCCCACGCGATAATAACGGAATAGTAAACTGAAATAAAAAAGGAAATAGCTACTTGCCACCAGCCTAGCCACTCAGCCTTTGGACTTAGTCTCGCTAATGATAAAGGAGAAGAACCTTTATATTTATGACCTATAGCAAACTCCATGATTAAAATAGGAATTCCTGCCGTCAACAAAGCAAATAAATAGGGAAGAAAAAATGCTCCTCCTCCGTTTTCATATGCAGTAGCTGGAAACCTCCATATATTCCCTAGTCCAATTGCTGAACCTGCTGCTGCTAAAATAAACCCTGCTCTCGATCCCCACTGCGGCCTATTTTCCACTGTAATTCCCCCTCTTGTTCTCTCCCTACTCTCTTTTTATCGTAGATCACCGAGAATTTTTATAATTTTTAGATTATTCTTTCTATAACTTCCTATCTCAAATTATAGAAGGGAGAAGATAGTATGTCAAAATATTTTTTATAGAAAATTCAGACAAATTTTCTAATGAATAAAAGCAAGTATGAAAGTCTTTTTGAACTTCCGCACCTGCTTTTTTAATAATACTTTATCACGTTAATATAATATTGTTAATTTTTCTTCGGAAGTTCAATCGCCGGAGAAGACGAGTTTCCACCGTTAAAATAGTCAGGAACGTTTCCAGGAATAACGGTGCCTCCGACCGGGATTGTAGCCGTAACGGTTGTTTTTTTAGTTGCAAATGGGATAATGATTTGCATGTTTACTTTTACTTTGATAGATACTTCAAGAAACGCATTATTTATTCCATACTCTTCGATTTTTCGCACTACGTCTGTTTGAACGTCACCAATAGCATGAAATTTAACCGGAATCAGCGGACCTAGATTTCCAAGCAGCGCATTATTAGTCGCTTGCCCAAGCGGAACTTGGTATACAATTCCTTGATTCCGCAACTTTTCACTTTTTTCAATACGAATATCTGTTGGAAGTTCAAGTGCATCTAAATTCCCTTTCTCTGCTTCTTTTAAGTTAGCCTGGACAAATGACGTAGTTTGAGCTCTGACCCGATTTACAAGCGCTGTGTCAATTTTGGCTACTTGACCGTTAGGTGTGGATTCCACTTTAATAACATCTACGTCCAGTTGATCAAGTACCTGTTTATTCACCGCTTTATTAATAACTAAAGTTGCAATCTCTTTTGTTTGTGCTTCAGCATATTTCATTAACGTCGGTTCAATCCCTCTATTAATTAGCCATAATCCTACCCCTGTGGAAAGCATAAAAAAAAGAAAGGTGAGCAACAGAACGTAGCGAAAAGGAAGCGGGCCTTTTCTTGTTAATTTCCGACGAAGTTTAACCAAAAAAAATCCCTCCTTACAAGCTATATGTATGCATGTATAAGGAGGTTCACGCTTCTTTTAAAAAGTTTTATCTTAAATTTTCCACTATATTAAAGCATTTTCAATAAAGCATCTTTACCAATTGTCCCTTTAAAAATCCCTCTTTTTTCAGCTTCAAGCGTTACAGATTCAAGAGGCGCTTCAAGAAGCTGCTCAATTGTACGTACACCTACAGCTCTTCCAGCTATTATTTGACGATCAGCTAATTTATCATTTAATAGACCTACGTCTAGTGCTCCGCACATAATGTACCCTTTATCTGATGAGATTGTTAACAGAGTTGTTTTTGGCAGCAATACGGTAACTGCATTAAACGTATGACCTTCAATTACGATAGGCACTAAGGTAATCATAGTAACTCACTCCTTTCTTAATCAATTTATGATTTTGAAAGAAAAAAGTGAGGTTTTACATATACTTTTCTACCTATTTGACGTTTATATTCCTTCTTCCTTATTTATATAAACTTTTATAGGACTCAGTTCTAAAATTCATTAAAAAAATCTAATTGTTTAGGAGCTAAATTCTCATATTCAATATTTAATAAACTCATGAGCTGTTTGGCATTATGTACAGCATCTCCGCCCGAGTTATTATTAAATAACAGGTAAATGTCCTTCGTTTGTTTTTGTAGCTTTTCAAGCCGTTCTTTCCACTCTAGGAGCTCTTTTTCATTGTAACGATACAAAAACCTTACTGCTCGCCAATTGCCTTCTGCGGGCTTATTCCAACCGTGTACGTTTCGTCCGTGAAAACGGATAAGTGTTTTCTGTTTATCTGTAGCATGAATCACAATAGGAATAGAGCCTTCTCCTGCCTGCGGTTCATCACAAATACCGTGAATCCACTTCTCTTGTTCCATAAACGTCAGCGTTTTATCGTAGAAAAATGGCTTAAACCAAGATTGATTTCGAAACTCAAGCGCTACTGGCAAATTGCCAAACTTCTCGCGGCTATATCTCAAATAGGCTACATTTTCTTTTGTACAGTCAAACCAGGGTGGCATTTGAAATAAAATCATACCAAGCTTATTCGATGTTACGTAAGGCTTCACTGATTCTAAAAACGCATGAAACATTTCTTCTTTGCTATCAAACGGATTTCCTTCTCTCATATGGCCTGTCATACCTTGATAGGCTTTTACCACAAAACGAAAAGATTCCGGTGTATCGTTCACCCATTTTTCTACATTTGATGTTGGTTGAATTGCATAAAAAGATGAATCGACTTCAACAATTGGAAAATGGCCTGCATATACGGCAAGCTTGTCTCTTGATGAAACCCCCGCTTCATATAATGAATCATGATCTCCCCAGCCTGTAACTCCAATATAAATCATGCCACTCCTCCTCTATGTTCTTAGCTTCGCTTTTCTTTATTTTAATACAAACGATACAAAAAAACTCGTTTGCATAAACAGCAAACGAGTTTTGATCTATTATTAACCGATTGAACCTTCCATTTCAAATTTGATTAGACGGTTCATTTCTACTGCATATTCCATTGGAAGCTCTTTTGTAAATGGCTCAATAAAGCCCATTACAATCATTTCTGTTGCTTCTTCTTCAGAAATACCGCGGCTCATTAGATAGAATAATTGTTCTTCAGATACTTTCGATACCTTCGCTTCATGCTCAAGTGAGATGTTGTCATTTAAAATCTCATTGTACGGAATTGTATCAGAAGTTGATTGATTATCCATAATCAGCGTATCACACTCAATGTTCGCACGTGCACCTTCTGCTTTACGGCCGAAGTGTACGATACCGCGGTATGTTACTTTACCGCCTTGTTTTGAAATTGATTTTGATACGATCGTTGAAGATGTGTTCGGTGCTAAGTGAATCATTTTTGCACCAGCATCTTGGTGCTGTCCTTTACCAGCAAGGGCAATAGATAATGTCATACCACGTGCACCTTCACCTTTTAAGATAACAGCTGGATATTTCATTGTTAACTTAGAACCGATGTTTCCATCAATCCATTCCATTGTTGCATTTGCTTCACAAACCGCGCGTTTTGTTACAAGGTTGTATACGTTGTTCGCCCAGTTTTGAATTGTTGTATAGCGGCAATACGCATCTTTTTTGATGATGATCTCTACAACGGCACTGTGAAGAGAGTTTGTTGTATAAACAGGTGCTGTACAGCCCTCTACATAGTGAACGTGTGAGCCTTCATCAGCAATAATTAACGTACGCTCAAACTGTCCCATATTTTCAGAGTTAATACGGAAATAAGCTTGTAATGGTGTATCTACTTTTACGCCTTTTGGTACGTAAATGAATGATCCACCAGACCAAACCGCCGAGTTAAGTGCAGAGAATTTGTTATCCGTTGGCGGGATAACTTTTCCAAAATGCTCACGGAAAATATCTTCGTTTTCTTTTAGCGCCGTATCCGTATCTTTAAATACGATACCTTGTGCTTCAAGATCTTCTTTCATATTGTGATAAACAACTTCAGATTCGTACTGAGCTGATACACCCGCAAGATACTTTTGCTCTGCTTCAGGAATACCTAGTTTATCAAACGTTTGTTTAATTTCTTCAGGAACTTCATCCCAAGAGCGTTCAGACTTCTCAGATGGTTTTACGTAGTACGTAATTTCATCAAAGTCTAAGCTTGCCATGTCTCCGCCCCACTGTGGCATTGGCATGTTGTAGAAGTGCTCTAGAGATTTCAAACGGAAGTCAAGCATCCATTGTGGTTCCTCTTTCATACGAGAAATTTCTTCTACGATTTCTTTCGTTAAACCGCGTTTTGAGCGGAAAATTGATACGTCTTTATCGGAAAATCCATATTTATAATCGCCGATTTCTGGCATTTTTTTAGCCATCTTTTATTACCCCCTACTTGATAGGATTGGGAATGAATGAAGGTCTTATTTTTGTTCGTTAAGACCTTTTTCCATCGCTTTCCACGCTAGTGTTGCACATTTAATACGCGCAGGAAATTTTGCTACACCTTGAAGTGCTTCAATATCTCCTAAATCTATACTATCATCATACTCTTTACCTTGCATCATGTCAGAGAAGATATGGGCCATTTTAAACGCTTTGTCTACTTCTTGACCTTTAATTGCTTGTGTCATCATTGAAGCTGATGACATTGAAATTGAACATCCTTCGCCTTCGAACTTTGCATCCACCACTTTGCCGTCCTCTACTTTTAAAGAAAGTTCAATGCGGTCTCCACAAGTCGGGTTATTCATATGAATGTTCACAGTATCTTCATTCAACGTTCCACGATTACGCGGATTTTTATAATGGTCCATAATTACTTGACGATAGAGAGTATCTAAATTATTAAAAGCCATTTGTAAAATACTCCTTCGTTTTTATTAATGATGACACCAATTTATCTACTTCTTCTTCCGTGTTATACAAATAGAAGCTTGCACGTGCAGTAGAAGATACGTTTAAATATTTCATCAGCGGCTGCGCACAGTGATGACCTGCACGAATCGCAATTCCATCAGCGTCTACTACTGTTGCAACGTCGTGCGGATGCACATCTTCAATATTAAACGTCACAACACCCGCTCGCTCTTTCGGTCCGTAAATCGTAATTCCATCTACTTGCGATAAGCGATCCAGTGCATACTGCGCTAACTTGTGCTCATGTGCTTGAATATTATCTAAACCAACTTCTTCTAAGAAATCAATCGCTGCACCTAAACCAATTGCACCTGCAATGATTGGCGTACCTCCTTCAAATTTCCAAGGAAGCTCTTTCCACGTTGATTCGTATAGGTTTACGAAGTCAATCATTTCGCCGCCAAACTCGATTGGTTCCATTTTTTCAAGAAGCTCTTTCTTTCCATAAAGAGCGCCAATTCCAGTCGGTCCGCCCATTTTGTGTCCAGAGAAAGCAAAGAAATCACAGTCTAAATCTTGTACATCCACCTTCATATGAGGCGTACTTTGCGCACCATCCACAACCATTACTGCACCGTTAGCATGTGCAATTTCTGCAATCTCTTTTACTGGGTTAATCGTGCCCAATACGTTAGATACTTGCATAATCGATACAATTTTGGTGTTGGATGTAATCGTGCTTTTTACCTCTTCTAGTGAAAGTGCATGATCTTCTGTTAATGAAATATATTTTAACGTTGCACCTGTTTCCTTGGCAACTTGCTGCCAAGGAATGATGTTGCTGTGATGCTCCATATAAGTAATCACAATTTCATCACCAGGTTTGAGATTAGCACGGCCATAGCTTGCAGCTACTGTATTAAGAGCTGTCGTTGTACCGCGCGTAAAGATAATCTCTTCCGTTGATTTTGCATTAATAAACTTACGAACCTTTTCACGAGCGCCTTCATATCCGTCTGTTGCTCTTGTACCAAGCGTGTGAACACCTCGGTGTACGTTTGAGTTATATTCTTTATAATACTTCTCAATTGCTTCAATTACAGCAAGCGGCTTTTGTGAAGTTGCTGCACTGTCTAAATAAACGAGCGGGCTGCCATTTACCTCTTGGTCTAAAATAGGAAATTGTTTACGAATATCAGAGATATTCATTATCGAACTTTCCTTTCAATTAAATCTGTTAATTGCTTTTTAACCGTTTCGATTGGCAACTCGTTTACAACTGGTGCTAAGAACCCGTGGATAACTAGACGTTCTGCTTCTGTTTGCGGAATACCGCGGCTCATTAAGTAATAAAGCTGAATTGGATCTACGCGTCCAACAGATGCAGCGTGTCCTGCTGTTACATCGTCTTCATCAATTAGAAGAATTGGGTTTGCGTCTCCACGTGCTTTTTCACTTAACATTAACACACGAGATTCTTGCTCAGCGTTTGATTTAGAAGCACCGTGTTCAATTTTACCGATACCGTTAAAGATTGAAGACGCGCTTTCTTTCATAACGCCGTGTTTTAAAATGTAGCCTTCAGAATGTTTTCCAAAATGTACGATACTTGTTGTTAAGTTTTGAGACTGTTCTCCACGTCCAACTGTTACCGTTTTTGTATCTCCATATGAACCGTCGCCCATTAGATACGTTGTATTTTCTGAAACTGTATTTCCTTCACTCATTAAGCCTAAAGCCCACTCAATGCGACCATCTTTGCCCGCTACGCCACGGCGGTTCACATAAGTAGTTGTGCCTTTAGCTAAGTAGTCAACAGCCCCAAATGTTACTTTTGCATTGCTGTTAGCAAATACTTCCGTCACGATATTGACAACACCTTTTGACTCTTCAGCAGTAGCAATGTAGTTTTCTACATATGTTACTGAGCTGTTGTCTTCAGCTACAACAATCACATGGTTGAATAAAGCAGCTTCTTCATCTTCACGGACAAATACAGCTTGAAGCGGCTCTTGTACTTCTACATTTTTAGGAACGTACACGAATACACCGCCGTTTAATAACGCTGCGTTTAATGCAGTTAAACGGTGCTCATCTACTTTAACTCCGTCTTTCATGAAGTACTTCTCGACAAGGTCGCTATGCTCTTTAGCAGCTGTTTGAATATCTGTAAAGATAACGCCTTGAGACTTTAGCTCTTCTGTTAATGTTGAATATGCAGCTGTTTGGTCACGCTGAACATATAGATTTTTAACAGCTTCTGTATCAATCAATGCTTTAACCACTTCTGGAAGCTCGTCTACAGATGAGATTGTGCTTGCCTGTGAAGTGTGCTTGTCAAATGCAGTAAAGTTCCATTTCGAAATGTTTGTTTTATCTGGCTTTGGAAGTGCAAGATCTTCTGCTTTCGCAAGAGCTTGTAAGCGAAGATCTAGCAGCCAACTTGGTTCATTAGCTTCTTTTGAAAAGCTGCTGATGTACTCTTGATCAAATGGTAATTTCGTATCAATAGTCATAGAGATCCTCCTAACTCTTAAGCTTCTTGCTCTACAGTTTCGTCTTCAATACCTAATTCTTGTTTGATCCAATCATAACCTTCTGCCTCTAGACGCTGTGCTAATTCTGGTCCGCCTGATTTTACAACGCGACCTTGCATCATAACGTGAACTTTATCTGGTGTAATGTAGTTTAGTAAACGTTGGTAGTGAGTAATCATTAAGCAACCAAACTCGCTGCCGCGCAGTTCATTAATACCTTTTGATACAACTTTTAACGCATCGATATCTAAACCAGAGTCGATTTCATCTAAAATTGCAATTCCTGGTTGAAGCATCATTAATTGCAGAATTTCATTACGTTTCTTCTCACCGCCAGAGAAACCTTCGTTTAGGTAACGCTGAGCCATGTCTTGATCCATCTCTAAGAAATCCATGTTTTTGTCTAATTGACGGATGAATTTCATTAGTGAAATTTCTTCGCCTTCTTCACGACGAGCATTAATTGCTGAACGTAAGAAGTCAGCATTTGTTACCCCGCTGATTTCACTTGGATATTGCATAGCTAGGAATAGACCTGCACGAGCGCGCTCATCTACTTCCATCTCAAGTACATCTTCGCCGTCTAGCGTGATGCTTCCTTGTGTAACCTCGTATTTAGGATGTCCCATGATTGCTGAAGATAATGTTGATTTACCAGTACCGTTTGGTCCCATGATTGCATGGATTTCGCCGCCCTTAACTTCTAAATTAACACCTTTTAAAATTTCTTTACCTTCAATTGCAACATGAAGATCTTTAATTGTTAAAGTTGACCCTGCCATATTAAAACCTCCAGTTATAGACGTATATAGTAAAAAACGATATACCTATATCTTTTTAATTATTCTCATTTTATTCTCATTACAATCTTATAACAAATGAAAACTTATAGCAACCTTTTGACCCAAAAGGTTTTAAACCATTATGTACGTTTTTCAAGACTAAATCCACTCATAAAAAAGTTGCCTTAAAAGACTCCATAGAGCCTTCTAAGACAAGCTTTTTTACCCGCTTTATTTACTTAGTGCGTATGACTAGTCAGTTCTGAAATACACTCTTGGACAAGCGTAACGGACTGACTCATCGCTGCGCCTCCGCCAAATGCTGCTGACACTCCGCATGCTTCTAAAATTTCTTGCTCAGTTGCGCCTTGATCGATGCAGCCTTTTGTATGATAAATCATACAGTACTCGTCTTGAGCTACTACGCTGATTCCTAGCGCGATTAACTGCTTTTCTTTTTTAGAAAGAGAACCTTCTCCAAAACATGCTTCAGTAAACGCATTAAACGTTTTTGTTACTTCCGGCAATTTTTCGCTAAATTTCCCAACACCCATTTTATAATCATGAAGTGCTTGCTCAGTTGAATGACGTGCTTCTTGCTGCATAACGTCAGCTCCCATCATCAGTAAAGTTTTCACGGTTAGTATGCGTGAGAAAAATAAGAGTTATTCGTTTTCCCGCATACAAAAAAAGCACTTGCCCAGAGTGGGCAAGCGCTTTTCTTCTATTATTTATTTACCGGCAGTACTCCGCCTTTGTATTTTTCTTTAATGTAGTCTTGAATTTCTTTAGAGTGAAGAACTTTCACTAAAGCTTTCACTGTATCTTTATTTTCGTCGCCTTTGTGAACCGTAATGATGTTTGCATAAGGGTTATTTTCTTTGCTTTCCACTGCGATTGGATCTTTTACTGGATCTAAACCAGCATCAATAGCATAGTTAGCATTGATAACAACAGCGTCACCTTCATTATTTTTGTACATTTGAGGTAGCAATCCGCCTTCAACATCGGCTTTAAATTTTAAATTCTTCGGGTTTTCTACGATATCTTTAATTTGTGCATCTGTTTTCTTTACGCCTGGTTTTAATTTGATTACGCCGGCTTTTTCAAAAATCGATAAAATACGTCCTTGCTCTGCTACTGCATCACGCATAATAACTGTGCCGTTTTTCGGAAGATCTTTTAAGCTTTTGTATTTTTTAGAGTAGATACCGATTGGTTCAATGTGAATGGCACCGGCACTTACAAAATCATACCCTTTTTCACCCTTGTGATCTTTCAGCACTGAATTCATATAAGGAACGTGCTGGAAGTAGTTTGCATCAATTTCATTGTTTGCAAGAGCTGTGTTCGGTAAGATGTAATCTTGGAATTTTTTAATTTCTAAGTCGATTCCTTGTTTTTCTAAAATCGGTTTTGCTTGTTCTAAAATTTCAGCATGAGGCGTATTAGATGCACCCACAACAATTTTCTTTTCATCTTTTGATCCATTGTTAGATCCACATGCAGCTAATCCTACTACTAGCGCAGATGTTAGTGCTAAAGCCGAAAGCCATTTTTTCATAATAAATAATCCTCCCTTTATCTTTTATCAATTTTTGCAGTAATCGCATCTCCAATAAGTTGGATAATAAATACAATAATCAAAATTAAGATCGTAGCAGCTAGCGTTACATCATTATGACTGCGCTGGAATCCTTCTAAATATGCAAGATTCCCAAGACCTCCAGCTCCAATCACACCCGCCATTGCCGTATAGCCGACTAGCGCAATCGTTGTTACCGTCAAACCAGAAATTAAAGCTGGCAGCGATTCAGGTAACAGCACTTTAAAGATAATAGTGCTTGTTGTTGCTCCCATTGATTTAGCAGCTTCAATAACACCTTTATCAATTTCACGCAGACCAATTTCTACAAGACGCGCATAAAATGGTGCTGCTCCCACAATTAAAGCAGGTAACGCTGCATTAGCGCCTAAAATACTTCCTACCAATGCTTTGGTAAATGGAATCAGTAAAACAATTAAAATAATGAATGGAATGGAACGAAAGATATTTACAACTGCTGACACAATGGCATATAAAGGTTTGTTTTGCCAGAGCTGTCCTTTGGACGTTAAAAATAAAAGCAAGCCCAATAAAATACCTAGAACAAACGTGGCTATAACTGAAATAGCCGTCATATATAGTGTTTCATTTGTCGCTTGAATAAAATCATCTAAAATAACGTTCGGAAATAGTTTCTCAAGCATTTGTCATTACCTCCACTTCTACCTGCTGCTCATGAATGTATGCAATGACTTTTTCAACTTCTGTTAATTCTCCGTCTAAATGAACGAACAACGTCCCGTATGAACCTGTTTGTGTATGAGAAATCTTTCCTTGCAAAATATTAATCGTTACATCAAACTGTTTTAAAATCGTTGTAATGAGCGGTTGCTCTGCTTTTCCGCCAACAAACGTAAGCTGAATAATTTGCCCGCTTGGATATAACCCCTGTACTTGTTCAATTGTTTCAAACGTTTCTTCTGGTTCAGAAATCTGTTGAACGAACCGTTTTGTAATCGGCTGCTTAGGTTTTCTGAATACTTCTAGCACTTGTCCTTCTTCTACCACTGCCCCATTTTCCATAACGGCTACCCGATGACAAATTTTACGAATAACATGCATTTCATGAGTAATCAATACAATGGTTAACCCTAGCTTCTCATTAATATCTACTAACAGATCTAAAATGGAATCTGTCGTTTGAGGATCAAGCGCTGATGTTGCTTCATCACACAGCAATACTTTTGGGTTATTGGCTAGCGCTCGAGCAATACCAACACGCTGCTTTTGTCCACCGCTAAGCTGTGATGGATAAGCATTTTCACGCCCTTCAAGCCCGACTAACTTGATAAGCTCGTCTACTCGTTTCATTCTTTTTTCTTTTGAGATCCCTGCTATTTCTAACGGAAAAGCAATATTTTCTCGCACCGTACGCGACCACAAGATATTAAAGTGCTGAAATACCATACTAATTTCTTGTCTAGCTTTTCTGAGTTTTCCGCCTTTAATTTTTCCAATATCATTACCTGCTACTTCGACCGTTCCTGTCGTTGGTGTTTCTAACCCGTTTAGCAAGCGAATTAAAGAACTTTTCCCCGCTCCGCTATAACCAATAATTCCGTAAATTTCACCTTGGTTAACGGTTAGATTCACATTATCAACAGCTGTTATTTGACCACTTTTGGCCTGATAAATTTTTGTAACGTCTGTTAATGTAATCATATTTCTTCACCTTCTTTAGTAAAAACTTAATTATGTTAGGTTGCCCTATAGGATGAAAAAGCCGTAAAACAATTTTCCCCATCAAAAAAGCCTCTCTGCGCATGACAGAAAGGCTCGATATTTAATCCTTTCTCTCATCTTTCAAAGCACATAGCTTTGCAGGAATTGGCACCATTTCAGTTAGTCTGACGGTTGCCGGGTTTCACAGGGCTCAGTCCCTCCACCTCTCTTGATAAGAGTTCGCAACAATTATTTTGTTTTTGGGAAATATTCATTCATTTATGAACATTCATGAGTGTGATTTTAGCATGTGTCAGATAGGCTGTCAACAGGTTTTGTTCTTGGGATAATATCCCAAGATTCCAACAGCCCCAACGGTTCACTCTCTTTCAATTTCTTCATTTTAAACAAACGTTTGATTATCGAAGCTCTTCAAGTACGTGCTCGATGGAATGAAACGCATAGAGTTTTTTTACCATTTCGCCATTTTTCACTTCAATCAAACAAGGTACACTTTCAATTGAAAATATTTCTGCTTTTGAAGGCATATAATTTAAATTGCTCATTCCGATGGTCACACCGGGCAGCATCGCTTCTGCTACGGTTAACATTTTTTTTGCCAGCTGACATGTCCCGCAAAAAGGTGTATGGAAAAAGATAAACGTTCTTTGTCCTTCTTTTAACTGATCTTCAAGCTGTTTTTCGCTCCATTCTTGCATGTTGCTCATTCCTTTTATGTTAAAAATTCTGCATTAACATCGATATTGGCACTCAGTAATACTGTTGCTATGTGATGTCTAGGGGCGGCAGCAACCTCTCGGTACATTTTATCAATATATAGATGCTCTGCTTCCGGAAGCTCTCGTTTAAATTGTTTTCTTAGCTTATTCCCTGAATCATCAGAGTCAACAAGTATGTATACCTCTTTGTTAAACGTACAGTCAATAATTTCATCCAGCTTTGATAAACTAATCGTACCGTTTGTACAGATAATTTCAATTGGTTCTCGAATGATATCTTGGATACGCTTTTTATCTGATTTTCCTTCGACAATAATTACTTTTTCAATTTCAATTAGCCCCATTTTCATCACCCATAATCGTCAGTTGTATAGTAACATCATTTCTTTATGCTATACAATATTCGTTAATGTATCACAGTTCACCTGTTTTTTAAAAGAAATTTGCAAGAAAGAACTGTTTTAAAAAGCAGCTTAGGCCATATTGTTTCCATAAGACAAGAAAAACAGTGGCAGTTGCCACTGTTTAGCACCATCCTGCTTCTTCGTCGCAGTCTGTATATTTTTGCGTTTCACCTTGTTTTTGTACATCCGTATATTGATAGAACTTATTATTTTCTTGCGAATAACCTTCTTCAAAGCGGTATTCATTGCCGCTTGTTCCGTAACTAACTTCACCAATTGGCTGCTTATCAACATATAATTTCATACCGCCGTCATGAAATTTAGCTGTAACGCGATCTGTAACGTCCATTTTTTGTTTTTCAAACATAAAAAGACACTCCTTTAGCTTGTTTACTAATAGAGTGTCCAGTCAAAAACTTTTCATAAAGACAATTTATGGAGGAATATTATCCTTCGTTTGTCATTTCTTCGTATTGCTCTGCTGTCATTAGCTTATCTACTTGAGAAGCATCAGACGGTTTGATTGTAATCATCCATGCTTCTTCGTATGGAGATTCATTAACAAGTTCAGGGCTATCGCTTAAGTTGTCGTTTACTGCTACAACTTCACCGCTAATTGGTGCGTAAAGCTCAGAAACTGTTTTTACTGATTCAACGCTGCCAAACGGCTCGTCAGCTTCTACTGTTGCTCCTACTTCTGGCAGTTCAACGAATACGATGTCGCCAAGCTCAGCTTGAGCGAAATGCGTAATACCTACGCGGACAACGTCTCCTTCTGTTTTTACCCATTCATGCTCTTCAGAATAACGCAAATCTTTTGGTGTACTCATCTTAATCCCTCCAAAATATGTATCGTAATTTGTTTATATAAAAAGCGCCTTCAACGTGGAGAACACTTTCTACAACCTAAAATAACTTCCTATTAACAGTGTAACGTAAAAGGTAAAAATTTTCTATTTGAAAACTTACTTCCACACGTCCTCAAACTGCTCTTCTTTGAAACCAAGCGTTACTTTTTGTCCATCTGTTAGCAGCGGACGCTTAATTAACATGCCATCTGACGCAAGAATCGACAGAAGTTCATCTTCACTCGCACTGCTTACTTTATCTTTAAGTCCTAATTCGCGATATTTTTTACCGCTTGTATTAAAGAATTTTTTTAATTCTAAGCCGCTGTTCTGATAATAAGATTGCAGCTGCTCTTTTGTTGGCGGGTTTTCTACAATATGGATTTCTTCATACGCTACTCCGTTATCATCCAGCCTCTTCTTGGCTTTTCGGCACGTACCACACTTTGGATATGAATAAAAAAATAATGACATTTCGTCAACCACCCTTTATTTTAAGCTTTTTTCGTATTTTAACACATCCTTTATCATTTACCTAGATAGAGGCTTCTTAAACAAAAAGGAGCTCGTAAAACGAGCTCCTTTTCCCTTAAACTGTGAACTTCTCTACTTCTAGGAGCGTTTTTGCAATCTCGCGCTTTACACTAATTACATTAATTGGTGTATAGCGAGTTAACTTGCGAAGAGACGAAAGCATGACTCTAAGCGTATCACCTTGTTCAACGCCAATTAACGTTTCCTTTGCATCTGCTTCAATTCGATTAAATGCTTCTTGGCAAAATACTTGCGTATATTTTACCTTCAAGCTGTTTTGATCTGCACCTGTTTTGGAAATCGCTTTTTCAGTACGTAAAACAGTGGATTCCATTGCATATACGTTACTAATCATATCGGAAATATTAACGAGAATTTCTTGTTCTTTCTCTAACTCTTTCCCATACTTCTGTGCAGCTAGACCTAAAAGCAAGAGCGCAATTTTCTTTCCATTTTGCACAAGCATTTTTTCTTGATCTAACGGCTCATTTCCTACTTCCTGCGGCATAAGCATCATCAATTCTTCTTGAAGCGTTTGTGCTTTTTGAAGCAGCGGAAGCTCTCCTTTTAGCGCTTTGCGTAAATATGTGCCTGGTACTAAGAGTCGATTAATTTCATTTGTTCCTTCAAAAATACGGTTAATGCGGGAATCACGATACAGGCGCTCAATTTCATACTCACTCATAAAACCATAGCCTCCGTGAAGCTGGACGCCTTCATCTACGATGTAGTCAAGAGATTCCGTGGCAAACACTTTGTTTAATGAGCATTCAATCGCATATTCAGCAATGGAAGCGGCAATTTGCTTTCCGTCTTTTTGCTGTTCTTCTGAAAGCTGGCCCATATGGTCTTCAAAAAGTCCTACCGTACGATAGACGGAGCTTTCAGTTGCATATAATTTAGAAGCCATTGTTGCTAATTTTTCTTGGGTTAATGAAAATTTAGCGATTGGCGTTTTAAACTGCTGACGCTGGTTAACATATTGAGACGTGATTTCTAACGCACGTTTCCCTGCTCCAACTGCTCCAACTCCAAGCTTGTAGCGCCCAATATTTAAAATGTTAAAAGCAATCACATGACCTTTTCCCACTTCACCTAACACGTTCTCTTTTGGAACAAGTGCATCTTCAAGAATCAACGTTCTTGTTGATGAACTCTTGATTCCCATCTTCTTCTCTTCCGGTCCAACCGATACGCCTGGAAATTCGCGTTCAACGATAAAAGCAGAAAATTTATCGCCGTCGATTTTCGCGTACACGACGAACACATCAGCAAATCCGGCATTTGTAATCCACTGCTTTTCTCCATTTAACACATAGTGTGTGCCTTCTGCGTTAAGGCGAGCTGTTGTGCGAGCACCGAGGGCATCGGAACCAGAACCAGGTTCTGTTAACGCATATGCTGCTATTTTTTCCCCAACTGCTAAAGCAGGTAAATATGCTTGTTTTTGCTCTTCTGTTCCAAATAAGACGATTGGCAATGACCCAATTCCTACGTGAGCACCATGAGTGATGGAAAATCCGCCTGCTCGAGACATTTTTTCAGCAATTAAAGCCGAGGTAATCTTATCTAAACCGAGTCCACCGTATTCTTCCGGTACATCTGCACCAAGCAAACCTAATTCACCAGCTTGTTTTAATAACTTTACAGAACGGTCAAACTCATGCTTTTCTAAATATTCCACTTGTGGAAGGACTTCATTTTCTACAAATTCATCTGTCGTCTTGGCAATCATCTTTTGTTCAGATGTATAATCCTCCGGCGTGTAGACGCGGCTTGCATCGCCTTCTTCAATTAAAAAGCTTCCACCTTTAATCATTTGTTTTGTTTTATTTGACATGTTCATATCCCCCTTTGAAATGATTATGCTAACAATTCAAATACACCAGCAGCTCCCATTCCTCCGCCAATACACATCGTGACAATTCCAAACTGCTCATTTCGACGCTGCATTTCGTGCATTAAGCTAAGAGTCAGCTTAGCTCCGGTACAGCCTAATGGATGACCTAAGGCAATAGCGCCTCCGTTTACATTTACTTTATCTTCATTAATATTTAATTCACGAATAACGCCAAGTGCTTGAGAAGCAAATGCTTCATTTAATTCAAACAATCCGATATCAGAAAGCTCCAGCCCTGCTAGTTTAAGAGCTTTAGGAATGGCAGCTATCGGGCCAATCCCCATTACTTCAGGCGGAACTCCTCCAACTGCAAATGAGCGAAACTTAAGCAAAGGCTTTAACCCTTCTGCTTCAGCTTGCTCTTTATCCATTAGAAAAACGGATGCAGCTCCGTCACTTGTCTGCGAAGAGTTTCCAGCTGTTACGGATCCTTTAACCGAAAAAGCTGGACGAAGTTTTCCTAATACATCCGCAGTTGTGCCAGGACGAACTCCTTCATCTTGAGAGAACATCAGCTTTTGTTCACGGAGCTTATTGTTTTCATCCACTTTTCGAAGCGTCACTTCCACCGGAACAATTTCGTCGTTAAACTTCCCTTCTTGAAGTGCTTTTGCTGCTTTTTGATGGCTGCGTACAGCAAACGCATCCTGGTCTTCACGTGAAATGCCGTATTTCATCGCTACTTGTTCTGCTGTATGTCCCATGCCCATATAATATTCCGGCGCATTTTCAACCAGCTGAACATTTGGACGCGCTACGTTTCCAAACATCGGAACAAAACTCATTGATTCTGCTCCTCCAGCTAACACTGCTTTGGCTTGCCCTAGCATAATTCGTTCTGCACCGTAGGCAATACTTTGCAAACCTGATGAACAATAACGATTAATCGTTATTGCTGGCACCGTATAAGGCAAACCCGCAAGAGCGCCAATATTTCGAGCCATATTCAAACCTTGTTCTGCTTCAGGCATCGCACAACCAATAATTAAATCATCAATTGGTCCTTCGTATCCGCCTGCTCGGCGAAGAGTTTCTTTAACCGCAATGGCTCCCAAATCATCAGGCCTAACACTTGCCAGTGAACCTTTTTTTGCTTTTCCAACCGGTGTCCTAGCACCTGCTACAATAACTGCTTCTCTCATTTTTTCTCCCCCTTAATTACGCAGTGGTTTTCCTTTAACTAACATGTGCTGCATACGTTCTTGAGACTTCGCTTCTCCAACAAGGCTTAAAAACGCTTCTCTCTCTAAGTCCAGCAAATACTCTTCATCAACTTCCGAACCAAACGCTACACGTCCTCCAGCTAACACAAATGCTAACTTACTAGCAATTTTATAATCATGTTCTGATATATACCCTGAATACTTCATGGATTGAGCTCCTAGCAGCAACGTTGCATATCCTGTTTCTCCAACCACAGGAATTTTAGTTCTTACAGGTGGTTTATAGCCCGTGTCATGTAAAGCAAGGACTGAGTTCTTCGCATCATTCAGCAAGTGATCTCCGTTTACGCTGATGCCATCATGACGATTTAAAAAGTTTAGCTGTCTAGCTTCTGCAGCAGAAGCAGATACTTTTGCAGTAGCAATTGTTTCAAATGTTTTATTGGCAATTTGCTGAAGATCGAGCGTTACACCGTTAGGTAAACCATTTAGCTGTTTGATATAAAGCTCCTTATTACCTCCTCCACCAGGAATGAGTCCGACTCCTACTTCTACAAGGCCCATGTAAGTTTCAGCAGAAGCTTGAATTTTAGCTGACGGTAAGCAAATTTCTGCTCCGCCTCCAAGAGTCATCGCAAATGGAGCTGCAACAACCGGCTTTTCATTGTATTTCACCTTCATCATTGCCTGTTGAAATTGTTTAATGACAAATTCAATTTCAAAATAATTGTCATCTTGTGCTTCCATTAAAATCATAGCTAAGTTAGCGCCAACGCAGAAATTTTTCCCTTGATTTCCTATGACCAGCCCTTTATAGTTCTTATTCACTTCTTCAAGAGACTGATTTAATAAACTAATAATATCTAGCCCGATTGCATTGTTAGGAGAGGTGAACTGCAGGCACGCCACATCATCTCCTAAATCAATTAAACTCGCTCCGCTGTTTTCTAAAATGACATTATTTTGAGAACGTAAAGATGACAGGTGAATCACCTTTTTATTTTCTTTTACCGCTTTATACTCTTCATCTTCGTAGTAAAGCGTTTGACCTTCCATTTCTTTATAGAAGCTTGTAAATCCATTTTCCTGCATTTGTTTTACCCACTGCGGAACTGCTAAACCAGACTGCTCCATCTTCTCAATTGACTTTTCTAAACCAATTGCATCCCACGTCTCAAAAGGACCCATTTTCCAGCCAAATCCCCACTTCATAGCTTGATCAACGGCCACGATATCGTCGGCGATTTCATTTTTTAACTGTGCTGCATATACAAGAACGGGACTGATCACATTCCAAAGAAGCTGTCCGGCACGATCATCAGAATATATAAGCGCTTTCATTTTATTTTGCAGCCCTTTTGCCTGCTTGCTTAATTCGGTAGAAGCTGTTTTTAACTTCTTTCTCTCGACGTATTGAAGTGTACTAGGATCAAGTTCCAAAATTTCCTTTCCTTTCTTCAAAAAGAAGCCTTGCCCTGACTTGCTTCCCAGCCAGCCATTTTCCTGCATTTGTTTCATAAATAAAGGGACATCGAACACTTCTTTTTCTTTGCCTTCTACTTTGTCAAATACATTGTTGGCCACATGAATAAATGTGTCTAGACCCACTACGTCTAGTGTTCGAAACGTTGCGCTTTTTGGTCTTCCAATTAAGGGGCCCGTCACAGAGTCAACTTCTCCCACACTGTAATTGCCTTTTAACATTTCTTGAACGGTCACAAGTAAACCATACGTACCGATACGGTTGGCGATAAAGTTAGGCGTATCTTTTGCAATAACTACTCCTTTACCTAATACATCTTCACCAAACGTTTTCATATATTCAACAATTTCTGATTTTGTGTCATGAGTTGGAATGATTTCTAATAACTTTAAATAACGCGGTGGATTAAAAAAGTGCGTTCCTAAAAAATGCGCTTTAAAATCTTCTGAGCGTCCTTTAGCCATTTCGTGGATCGATATTCCTGAAGTATTTGAACTTACGATACTTCCTTTTTTTCGTACACTGTCAATTCTTTCAAACAACTGCTGTTTAATATCAAGACGTTCCACTACTACTTCAATAATCCAATCACACTCGCTTAACTGCTGTAAATGATCTTCAAGATTTCCTGGCGTAATTAACGATAGTGATGACTTCGACGTTAAAGGTGCCGGTTTTTGCTTCGTTAATTTAGCTAGAGCAGTTGTACTCAACCGATTTCTCACTTGTCTATCTTCAAGCGTTAGCTGTTTTTTTTCCTCGTCTGCTGTTAATGAAGTTGGAACCACGTCTAGCAAAAGCGTTGGAATTCCTACATTTGCTAAATGAGCTGCAATTCCAGAGCCCATAACTCCTGAACCTAAAACGGCGGCTTTTTTTATGTTCATAATTATCCCCACATCCCCTTTAATATATTGAATGAATGGTCATTCATTTTATGCGTAAAAAAAGAGAGTCACTGTTAATCTCTGTTTTTACTATAAAACATTTTTTAAATTTTCGCAATATATTCACAATATTATCTCTAACTATTTTTAATGTGTTTGGTTATCTTAATACACAGGAGGTGATTTTGTGAGCAAATTAAAGAAGGATCCATCGTCAGCAGGCGTAAGCGCAGCAAGCGTTAAAGGAAATGCTGGACCGGTCAATGAACCGCACGGACGCGGCAAAAAGACATCTCAAAACCAACAGTACACAAAGCATAACACTCAAGAACATTAACCTCAAAATCGAACATGAGTAATCGAATCATGTTCGATTTTTGATTATTTCTTACTTTGTCATCACGACCATTTCATTATTATTTTTTTACAATTCCTTTTAAGACAAATGCGACATTTGCAGGTCTTTCTGCAAGGCGCCTCATAAAGTACCCATACCAGTCCGTTCCATAAGGAACGTACACTCTCATTTTATATTGTTCTGCTACGAGCTGAACTTGCCTTTCTGATCGAATCCCGTATAGCATCTGAAACTCAAACTGATTCATTGAAATTCCATGCTTTTTAACAAACTCTTTTGTATACTGAATGATTCGTTCATCGTGAGTAGCAACTGCTGTGTAGTGACCGTTTAATAAGTGAAGTCCAATGATGTTTTGAAAGTTTTCGTCCACGTCTTCTTTATCAGGAAACGCCACGTCTGCTGCTTCTTTGTACGCCCCTTTCACTAACCTTAATTTAGGAGCATAAGCATCTAATTCACGGATGTCACTTTCTGTTCGATATAAGTATGCTTGAAGCACCGTCCCTACGTGTTCATACTCATTTTTTAATTGTTTAAATAGCTTAATCGTCTTGCTGCATCGCTTATAGTCCTCCATATCAATCGTCACAAATACGCTATGTTTTTCCGCTTCTTCAAGAATACGCCGCATATGATGAAGCGCCAAATCTTCTGAAATATCTAGTCCCATAGACGTTAATTTTAAAGAAATTTCTGAATCTAATCTTTCTTTGTGTATAAGGTGAATGGCCTTTATGCATTGAGCTGCAGCATGATCCACTTCAACTTCACTTTCCACAAACTCGCCAAGATAATCAATCGTTACTTTTAATCCCTGTTCATTTAGCTTTTTTATCACACTAACAGCTTCATCGATGGTTTCCCCTGCAACAAAACGTGCTGCTCCAAAACGTAAGCCATAGCGCTTAGCCAGCTTTGTTAACTTTTTGCTTTTTGATAACAATAAAAAAAAGTTTCTTATCGTTTGTTCCAAAGCAACCCCCCGCCTTCACTTGTCATACGCCTCACAAAATTTATTTAATTATCATTAATTTTACCATTTTTCAAACTAGATAGGCACCCTTTATTAACGTATGCACACAAAACCAAAAAGCGACCGAGAGCTTTTGGATAAAAAAACATCCATCAGCTTTGTGATGAATGTTTTTATTCTGGTTTTCGCTGTGACGCTCGATGCGCTTCATTCAGCTCTTTTATTTCCTTCACAATCTCGACCATTTCCGCTTTTGCTTCTGGGTATAATTGATTCCAATGCTTGGTTAAAGGCGGCATGGATTTTGAGATATGGTTGTAAAGTGCCCACATTTTTACTTTTTCTTGTAGCTGCTCGTCACTTTGACCAACCATTAGTTCCGTATACTTTTCAATTAAACCGTCGAATTGCTCTTGAAAGGTTTTACTCATGCACAATCACTCCTTTCTTTGGTTTACAAATAACCGGACACGTTCGACAATAAGTCTTTTTATCTCCTGTTTGGTAAGACAAACAGCACGTTTGCCGACCTCTTATCTCCTGCTTTTGCTTCTCTACTTGAAGAGGTGAACTGTACCTAGCAAACGGATTATGATGGTATGAACCAAAGTGATGACCCTCAGCTTCTTCCAACACATATCGTAAATTCTTTTGTACTTGCACATTTTCTATTTCTTTATTTGCTAAAAGCAAATCACAAAGCCAGTGGATATAAACAGCTACGTTTTCCCACAGCGTCAGCTTCGAGATTTTTGTCACTTTACGCAGTGACGACCATATCCGCTCAATGTGATGAGCAAACAATTCATCAAGAAGTTCATCAAGAAGAATTTTCCGATTGTCCTCTGTTACTTCTTTCGTCTCAGTTTCTGAGATGAACACTTTTGGGAGCCACATCGTTTCAGCGTCTTCTGTATGCAACGAAACATTTTTAGTCGATGCATTTATCTTTTTTTGAAACACAATAAATGAATACAAAGCCGCCACCACAACAAAGCTATACCGCTTAGCTAACATGGAGGCAGCTGCTCTCAAGTTATCAGCCTCCATCGTCTGTTGAATCCATAGCAGCTGCATCCGCAGCGTGCTTTCATCCATGCAGCTGGAGGGAGACAACCTATACAGCGAGTTATCTTTAAACGTACAGCGGAATTTTTCTGCTAACTCGCTTTGCTCTTTCTTATTGAGCATGCTGCGTTTCAACGCGCAGCTTATTCACAATACATCGTCCGCGCCCATGAGGAATACAAAGAGGCGTTCCAAATAACGGATCCACCGTCACTTCACAGTTCATATTAAAGACTCGCTGTACTAAATCGCAGTTAATGACTTCTTCTGGTCTTCCCTGTGCATAGATTTTTTTATCTTGAAGCGCCACGATATGATGAGCATAGCGGCAGGCTAAGTTTAAATCATGCAGCACCATTACGATGGTACGATTTTCTTTTTCATTCAGTTCAAACAACAAGTCCAAGATCTCAATTTGATGCGTCATATCTAAATACGTTGTCGGTTCATCAAGTAAAATAATATCCGTATCTTGTGCTAATGTCATAGCAATCCATGCGCGCTGACGCTGTCCTCCAGAAAGCGAATCAACTTGACGATCAGCCAAGTCTGCTAACCCTGTTGCTTCGAGTGCATTTTGTACTTTTTCTTCATCTTCTTGAGACCACTGACGGAACCAATTTTGATACGGATAGCGCCCTTGTTTAACAAGCTGAAGCACTGTCAGCCCTTCAGGTGCAACAGGACCTTGCGGAAGAATTGCTAGCTGCTTTGCAATTTCCTTGGTCGGAAGAGAGGAAATTTTAGAGCCTTCTAGTAAAATAGAGCCTGCATGTGGCTTTAATAGTCTTGCTAGTGAACGCAGCAGCGTAGATTTTCCGCATCCATTACTGCCGATAAAAACCGTAATCTCACCCTTTGGGATGGTAACGTCAAGCTCATCTATAATCATCGCTTCTCCATATGATAATGTTAGCGATTTTGTTTCTAACGAATGCATGCGAATCGCTCCTTCTACAAAGAATGCTATACGTTTCTTTGTTTGTATAGTAAATAAATGAAGTACGGTGCGCCAATTGCAGCTGTAAATACACCTGCTGGCACTTCGATTGGCAAGAAAAATGTTCGGCCAATTAAATCTGCTGCTGTGATTAAAATCGCTCCGATTAGTGCCGATAGCGGTATTAAAGCTCCGAACGAAGAACCTACCAGCTTTCGGGCAATATGTGGAGCAAGCAATCCTACAAAGCTAATCCCGCCGGCAAATGCAACGGCGCTTCCTGTTAAAGCTGTACTCATCAGTAATAGTGCCAATCGATTTTTTTGAACGCGACTTCCAACGTTAGTCGCAATTTCTTCACCTAATTCTTGAACATTTAAATTTCGAATCATTAAAATCGTGATTATAACCAGCCCTATTGTAACAGGAACTAGTACGGAAACACTGGCCCAGTTTGAGCCATACACCGTTCCTGTAATCCAAATATTTGCCTGGCTTGCGCGATAGATAGGACCCATAATCATAAACAGCGTGGTCATAGCTTTCGTTAACGCTGTTAATCCAATTCCTATTAATACTAGTGTAATAGGAGAGACGCCATTTTTCCAGGCAAACACATAAAGTAAAAGCGCCACTGCCAATGCACCTAAAAATGCGCTAACAGGCATCCAATTAATACTTACGGTTAACGAGTTGCTTTTATCACTAAATAGTGTCAAAAATAACACTACACCGACTGACGCTCCCCCTGTTAATCCAATTAAGTCTGGTGAAGCAAGCGGATTTCGCACAAGCCCCTGCAAGATAGCACCTGCAATGGCTAAACAAATACCGGCACAAATGGCAACGATAATGCGCGGAAGTCTAAAGGAGGTAACAACTAACCGTTCAAACTCCAGTCCATGACCCGCTAAAATGTTAATCACACGAAAGGGATTGATAAATAAGTCACCCGTACCTGCACTTAATAAAAAAAGAGCAATAAGTGCAGCTGAAAAACCAGTGATAATCAAAGCTGCTTTTATGTTAATTAAAAATGAAATCCGCTTTAAGCGAAGAGATAAGTATGTTTTCATGACGCCTTGGCCCCTTTCCTTGCCATGTAGATAAAGAAAGGTGTACCAATAACAGCAGTCATGACTCCAACAGGGATTTCTTGAGGCATAATGACATATCTAGCCGCAACATCAGCTAATAAAATTAAAATCCCGCCGGCAACCGCACTATAGGGAAATACCCAGCGATAATCTTGTCCTACAATTGCTCTTACAACATGAGGAACAATGATTCCAACAAAGCTAATCGGACCGGCTACTGCAACGGCTCCACCAGCTAAAATGGCAATAATGATCCCGCTTATAATTTTCACAAGAGCCGTTCTTTGACCTAATCCTTTAGCTACATCTTCACCAATCGTTAAAATATTAATTTTTGAAGCAATAAAAAACGTGACAATAATTGCTAGCACTACATAAGGCAGTATGTCATACAGCATTTCCACCTTGCGCCCTTGAACAGACCCAGCCAGCCAAAAGAGAACTTGATCAAGTGAAGATTCATCGACAGCCAGCAGACCTTGTGTTAAAGAAGAGAAAAAGGCTGCAATAGCCGCTCCTGCGAGCGTCAATTTAATAGGCGTTAATCCTTCTTTTCCGATGGACCCAAGAAAATAGACAACCACTACGGTTAATGCCGCTCCTAAAAATGCAATCCATGTAAAAGCTTGAAGTGAATTGACCGAAAAAATCATCACTGCAACAACAATAAAAAAGCTGGCCCCAGCGTTCACACCAATAATATCTGGTGAAGCAAGTGGGTTTTTCGTTAGCGCCTGCATCATTGCTCCTGCAATTCCTAAACAAATACCTACCACAGCACCGATTATAGCGCGCGGCAATCGAATATTTTGAATAACTATGTGCTCATTCGAACCGTTAAACGCTTGAAAAGCTTCAAATGCTGTCTTGATACTTGTATCTGTGTATCCGAGTACGATACTTAATCCAATACAGATTAAAAGCAGCATGATTCCAATGATGAGCCCCATTACTTTCATTTGAACACTGCGTAGCATCATTTTCATTGCTCTCCTCTAAGATGATTCCTATATATATCTAACCTTTAGTTTAGGAAACATTGAAAAAAGTGTCAATGATTTTGAGAATCATTTTCAATTTTTAATTGACACCGCTTAAAAGTTAGAATATTATCTTAATTGTTAATGAAAATCATTATCACTTAAGAGGAGGAAGAGATGTGAATACATATTCTAAAGGCAAGTTGTCATATTTGTTATCTATTCTTACCATTATGACACTGCTTGTGCTGGCAGCCTGCGGTAATTCAAACAGCGCTGACGATAATAAAAAAGAAAAAACTGAGGGTTCTGGCGAAACTTATACAGTAAAACACGCAATGGATAAAACAGAGATTAAAGGAACACCTAAACGAGTGGTCGTTTTAACAAACGAAGGTACTGAAGCTCTTCTTGCAATGGGTGTAAAGCCTGTGGGTGCTGTTCAATCATGGTTAGGAAATCCGTGGTATGACCATATTAAAGGTCAGATGAAAGGCGTTAAAAGTGTAGGTACAGAAAGCGAACCAAGCTTAGAAGCAATCGCAGCTTTAAAACCTGACTTGATTATCGGAAATAAGATGCGCCAAGAAAAAGTATACGATCAGCTGAGTCAAATTGCTCCGACTGTATTTTCTGAAGAGCTGCGCGGAGACTGGAAATCAAACTTTAAGTTATATGCAAAAGCTGTGAATAAAGAAGAAAAAGGTAAAGAAGTATTAGCTGACTATGACAATCGCGTAGCAGATTTAAAGAAACGTCTTGGTGATCAGTTAAAACAAAAAATCTCAGTTGTACGCTTTACAGCTGGAGACGTTCGTATCTATCATAAAGATTCGTTCTCAGGCGTTATTTTAGATCAGCTTGGCTTTGCTCGCCCTGAATCTCAAGACAAAAATGATTTTGCTGAAATGAATGCAACAAAAGAACGCATTCCGGCAATGGACGGCGATCAGCTATTCTACTTCTCTTATGAAACGGGAGACGGCGAAGCAACAAAGCTTGAAAAAGAATGGATAAACGATCCGCTTTTCAAAAAGTTAAAAGTAGCTCAAGAAGACCATGTTCATAAAGTAGATGATGCTACTTGGAATACAGCAGGCGGTGTGTTAGCAGCTAATATCGTACTTGATGATATTGAAAAAATCTTCTTAGATAAAAAACAATAATAATATGAAAGAAAGAGCTTCGACGAACCGAAGCTCTTTTTGCATGTATAATGTATTTCCTTTCATCGCACACTAACCGTGGTCTCACTTTATTAAATAGGAGTGGTGAAAATGAATTCAAAAAAACAGCCTAAAAAGCAGCCTGATACAAATGAAATGGCTGACCGTCAGTTCGAAACAGAAGATTATAACCGACAAGATGCACTCTCACAAGGCCTAGCAGAAACACATGAGCAAGTAAGCGATGCCTATCAAGAAGGATCATTTGAAGATACAGATCGTTAATAAAAAAAGAGCTGACTCTAAGTCAGCTCTTTTTTATTTTGAATGCTGCCATGCCGTTTTAGGCAATGACATGGACATCCACTGCTGGCGCTTTGATTTATCAATCGTTACTTTCTTTGCTTTAATTCCTTGTTGAATCAGCTGTTTCATTAGTTTATCAATTGACTTCATCGCTATTCACCTCAAAAGCGGAAATTTGTTTTGCTTCTACTTTTTTACTTTTTTGCGCTTAAACTTCATAAAAAACTCATAGACAATTGGAACGATAATGAGCGTAAGCAGCGTAGAACTTGTTAGTCCTCCGATTACCGTAACCCCTAGCCCTTTTGAAATAAGGCCTCCACCTTCAAATCCAAACGCTAATGGAAGCAGTGCACCAATCGTTGCAATAGCTGTCATTAAGATCGGGCGAAGACGGGTCATTCCAGCTTCTAGTAACGCTTCACGCGTCGACAGACCCTCTTGCTCTTTATGAATCACGCGGTCAATCAGAACAATTGCATTGGTTACCACAATTCCAATCAGCATAAGAGCTCCAATCATCGAAGAAATGCTGATTGTTTCTCCAGATATTAACAGCGCCACTAGTGCACCAATAAGTGTAAATGGAAGTGAGAATAAGATAGCAAACGGTGCTAGCCCTCCACCAAATGTCAGTACTAGTACGAAGTACACGATACCGATGGCTGCGAGCATAGCAATTCCTAATTGACTAAATGAGTCATTAATTTGCTCTGATGCTCCGCCAAAGTTAATATCCATATCACTTGGCAAATCAATTTTCTTCACTTCTTTTTGAACGTTAGAAGAAACGCCGCCTACATCGTCACTCTTAATATCGGCACTTACCTCTGCATAAATTTTATTATCACGGCGAGTTACCGTATTCGATGTTTTACCTTTTTTAATATCGACAACTTCATTTAATGTAACTTCCTGTCCAGTTTGAGAGGTCACTTTTGTGCTTGAAAGTTCGGTAAAAGTAGAGAAATCCTCTTTTTCTTTTGGAAGGTATACGTTAATTTCGTTTCCATCTTTTTGGATAGTCGTTAATACTTCACGCTGGCCAAGGTTCGAAATTTGCATGCCGATTTGACTAGCAGACAAGCCCAGTTTAGCGGCTTTCTTTTGATTCGGTACTAGCGTATATTCATCAAACGTATCTGAAAGCGTAGAATCGACATTTTTCAGTTCTTTATGCTTGTCTAAAACATGCTGAACTTTATCAGCATAAGGTTTGATTTCATCTAAGCTATCTCCGTAAATAAGGACGTTTAATGAATTATTGCTACCGCTAGACGCCGTATTCATTGAGCCCCATTCACCTTGATTCGCTTGTTTATTAAGAGCTTTTAATACTTTATCCTGCTCTTTATCAAAGTTTTGTGTATCCTCGTCATATTGCACAAATGTTAAAACGTTATTTTTGCTTCCCGGATTAAAAGAGTTACCTTCACCGAACGAATACTGAACCGTTTTGACACCATCTCGCTTCATCAAGTACGCTTCTGCGCGATTTGCTGCTTTTTCTACGTCGCTTTGAGACTGTCCGGCTTTCGGTGTATACGTAAGCGTCAGCGTTTTTTCTTGATCGGATGATAAGAAGCTCACGCCAATAGAAGGAACTAAGAATAAACTTCCTACTAACAGTAGTACGGCTAACCCAAAGGAAATAAGCTTATGGTTTAGCGTCCAGTTCAAAATTCGCTTATATCCGTGCGCTAGTTTGCTTGGTTTTTCTTCTTTTACTTTTACATTTGTTTTAAATAACGAATGAGCAAGCATTGGCACGAGTGTTACCGCTACTAGCAGTGATGCTAACAGTGCAAAAACAACGGTTAACGCAAACGGTAAGAATAGCTCTCCTACCGGTCCTTCTACTAGACCTAACGGTAAGAATACGGCCACGGTTACGATTGTAGAAGAGAAAATTGGAACAAACATCTCTTTCGTTGCCGCGACAATTAAATCTTTTCCTTTAAGCTTTTCTTCCTGATAAGCCATGCGGCGGTAAATATTTTCAATAACGACAATGGAATCATCTACAACCCTTCCAATGGCTACAGTCATCGCTCCGAGCGTCATAATATTTAAAGAGATATCCATTGATTTGAGCGCTAAAATGGCGATTAATAACGAAAGCGGAATCGAAATAACGGCAATAATCGTTGAACGAATATCACGTAAAAATAAAAGAATAATAATAACCGCAAAGACCGCACCGATAATAGCTTTATTTAGCATCGTATGAACAGAATCTTCAATCGGTTTACCTTGATCAAAAATATTGTCAACATGAAGGTCTTTGTTTTTCTTTTCTAGGCTATTCATTTTTTCTTTAATATCATTTACAACATTTACTGTGTTCGCATCCTTCGCTTTGACAACTTGTACAGCAATTGAAGGTTTTCCATTCGTGCGAGAAATAGATTCTGCTTTCCCCGTCACTTTAATATCCGCAATTTCTTTTAATTTCACAGTGGGAATAGAAGCTGCGGACGGCGCCTGCTGAACGGCTCCTTGTGTCTGCTGCTGGCTCATTCCTTGTTGCTGATCTCGAGCAGCTCCTTGACTAGGCACAGCTGGAATCTCTAAGTTTTCCAAATCTTTTTCTGTTGTCATCTTTCCGTCTACCACAACAGATTTTTGAGATCCATCCATCGTATACGTACCAGCCGGCACTTTTGCATCAGATGCTTGGATAAGCTTTTTCACCGTATCTTCATCGAGTCCCAGCTGCTTGAGCTTGTCTTGTTTGAATACAAGTTCTGCTTCTTCAACTTGTTCTCCTGACACGCTGACCGAAGAAATCCCCTGCACTTTTTCAACTTGTGGAACAACAGTATTTTTTACATACTTCGTTAATTCTTCTAATGATTTTTTATCATCTGAAACGCTTAATGAAATAATCGGAAAATCACTAATGCTTTGTCTTGAAACATTTGGTTCCTCTACATCATCTGGCAGATCTACGTTTGAAAGAGCTCGTCTAACTTCGTCTTCTGCCTTCTCCATATCTTTACTAAAGCTATATTCAACTTGAATAGTAGCCATATTTTCATAAGAAGATGAGCTAACTGTGTCAACGCCGCTCAGTCCCTGAAGCTTTTGTTCAATCGGCTTACTCACCTTATCTGCCACTTGTTCCGGAGTGGCTCCCGGATAAGTTGCACTGACTGTTACAACAGGCGTTGAAATATCAGGAATGGTCTCTAGCTTCATATTAAACCCTGAATACAGCCCTGCAATAATGACAAAGAGTGTTAACAGCCATACTGCAAATTTATTTTTCAATGAAAATTTAATAAACTTCCCCAATGCATATCCTCCTTCAAATATATGTATACTAATAAAATTGACTGATCGGTCACAACAACTTAAAATATAAATGACTAATCGGTCAGTGTCAACCCTAAGCAGGCTTTCTCCTAACATGTTCATAATAAAGACATATTTACGATAAATCGTTTTTTAAAGGAACTGACTCCCGGTTTTAACTTTGATATATACCTTTATCTTTTTTAGTGTATGATACTATTATCTAACGAAATGAATGGCTAAATTGTTCAATAAAGGAGGTAGAATACATGAAAGAAAAAGAAAAGAGAATAATTGAAGCTTCGATTAAGCTTTTTGCAAAAAAAGGATTTAATGCTACCTCTGTGCAAGAAATTGTAGATGAATGCAACATTTCAAAAGGTGCATTTTACCTGCACTTCAAATCTAAGGATGCACTTTTATTATCAATTCTAAACTTTTACTATGAAAAGCTGTTTAGCTCTGTTTATGCTCTCGACGAGGAAGTAAACGATGCCCGCAGCCGCTATATGAATCAGCTCATCTATTTCTATGAATTTATTACGGAGCACAGAGATTTTATTATCATGCAAATTCGTGAAAAATCTATTCCATTTAACAAAGAAGTGGAGACCTTTGTTCATAAAATGCAGCGAGAAACGTTTTACTTTCATCGCAAAAGCCTCGTTAGCGTATACGGAGAAGACGTAACTCCTTATATCTCGGATTTAACGAAAATGATTGAAGGTATTCATCATTCCTTTTTAGAAATTATTATCTTCAATCAATTCGAACTTACATTTAAAGAAGTAGCACAGTACATAATGGATCGAGTTGATGTATTAGTAGAAGATTTATTAGCTAGAAAACCTCGTCCCCTTATTCCTGCTTCTTTTGGTGAAGATATATATGGAAAGGAAAGAACGACTTTTCTCAGTAAAAATGAGCAGGTAAAACAAGCTCTTGAGGAAATTAAACATCTGCTAGACACCAGCGATCATATTTCTGATGAACACGCAGACAGCTTTCACATTTTACAAACGGAGCTAAAAAAAGATAAGCCTACCGCTGCTATTGTAAAAGGCATGGTTGGAAATTTAACGGAACTTAAACCGTTGGAAGAACCGCTTAATCTTTTAACAGCCTTACTCCAACAAAAATAACAGAAGGCTTCAACAAGCCTTCTGTTATTTTTCTGCTTTTGAACTAGATACTCCCCCAGATAACACGAACTTCATTGCTTCTTCCGGCTTAATATCTAACCATTCAATTTCTTCTTTTGGAATCAAAAAAGTAAAACCAGCTACTTGAAAAGTTTGCGGAACATAGACGGCTACGTGGTCTTTTAACGAGTGAATCACCTCTTCTACTTCTTCAGAGGTCACAAACCCTATGACTTTCATTGACGTGCCGGGCATCATCACTAAAACTACTTTTGAAAAGGACTTTTTTTCTCCAAGAAAAGATTGAAGCGTATCTTTAATGACGATATATAGCGTTTTAACAAGCGGTATTCTTTCTAACAACCGGTCAATTAAGTTAATGATTTTCCCTGCAAAAAAACGAGTTGATAACCATCCTAAGAACGTAATTAAGACAAGAGTCGCTAAGATCCCAACCCCCGGTATATAATCCTGCTTCATGTAGGGCTTCAATACGTTTCCTAAAATGCTGTCTAAAAAATTAAACACTCTTACCAAAATATAAATAACGAGGATAATAGGAACAATCGTTAAGAGCCCATTAATAAAACTTTTTATGATTGCTTTCATGCAAACACCTCATTTTTTCTAACATACTGCTGTTCATTATACAATGGATTTATTTTCGCTGCCCCTCTTTATTCTTATTCACATACGTATAAACTAGCGACGTTTTATCAAAATAATAGATGGGTACATGAACATACATACTTATATATTTATTTTTTCGGAGGGATACAATTGGGACGTTTAGAATCAAAAATTGCTGTTATTACAGGGTCAAGCTCTGGCATAGGAAAAGCAACCGCTGAGCGCTTCGCGAAAGAAGGCGCGGTTGTTATTTGTGCCGATATTAATTTAGACGGTGTGAAAAAAGTAGCACAAGAAATTAAAGATGCTGGCGGTGAAGCCTACGCCTACTATATCGATGTAGCTGAAGAAGAAAAAGTAAAAGAATTCACAGCAGAAATTGAAAAGAAATTTGGTAAAGTGGACATTCTTTTTAATAATGCCGGTACAGACACAGAAGGCGGCAAGCTTCACGAATATCCAGTAGAACTTTGGGATCGCTTAATGTCGGTAGATTTACGCGGAACGTTTCTTGTAAGCAAATACGTTATTCCGCTGATGTTAGAAAATGGCGGATCGATTATTAATAATTCATCTGTGTCCGGACTGGCAGCAGACTTAGATCGTTCTGGCTATAACGCGGCGAAAGGTGCTATTACCAACCTAACAAGAACCATGGCAATTGACTACGCTCGTGAAGGTATTCGCGTTAACTCAATTGCTCCTGGAACAATCGAAACACCTCTTCTTGATGATTTATCAGGCGCTGAAGAAGGAAAAAAATTCAGAAAAGCATATGAATGGGTCGATCCGATGGGGCGTCTAGGAAAACCGGAAGAAGTAGCCGGTGCTGTATTATTTTTAGCATCTGATGACAGCTCATATGTGACAGGTGATTGCATTACTGTAGACGGCGGTCATATGGCGTATACGTGGCCTGGAAAAATGCTTTACGATAAAATGTGAGAATAAAATTAGCTCTATACCAGTAGGTATAGAGCTTTTCCGTTTGAATTTTTTCTTTAAAATAGACGTGACATTATGTCAAGACAGGTGTAAACTTAAAGCAAAATTCTTTGCTTCTAGGAGGAAGACATGAAAACAAAACAATTATCAGAACGTCAGCTTCTTGGCATCGCAGGGCTCGGGTGGCTCTTTGATGCAATGGATGTTGGCATTTTGTCTTTTATCATTGCAGCTCTTCACGCTGAATGGGGACTTTCCCCTACTGAAATGAGTTGGATAGGCAGCGTTAACTCGATCGGAATGGCGGTTGGAGCTTTGGTGTTTGGGTTACTGGCTGATCGAATTGGGCGAAAAACTGTTTTTATTGTAACTCTTGTTCTTTTTTCAGTGGCAAGCGGCCTTTCGGCTCTTACTACTACCCTTGCTGCTTTTTTAGTATTTCGATTTTTAATTGGAATGGGTTTAGGAGGAGAGCTGCCTGTTGCTTCTACACTTGTTTCTGAGACCGTGGCGCCGGAAAAACGCGGTAAAGTGGTCGTGCTGTTAGAAAGTTTTTGGGCGTTCGGTTGGCTACTGGCAGCGCTTATTTCTTATTTTGTAATCCCAGCTTACGGGTGGCAGCTAGCGCTTATCCTAACGGCTATTCCAGCGTTTTATGCCATTTATTTGCGCATTAAACTGCCCGATTCTCCTCAGTTTGTGGAAGCGACAAAAGAAAAGAAACCGTCGATTGCGGACAATGTAAGAAGCGTGTGGTCTAAGCCTTATCGTCAATCTACCATTATGCTCTGGGTTCTGTGGTTTTGCGTTGTATTTTCATATTACGGCATGTTTTTATGGCTACCTAGCGTCATGGTCATTAAAGGTTTTAGCTTGATCAAAAGCTTTGAATACGTATTGATTATGACATTAGCTCAACTGCCTGGCTATTATACGGCTGCTTGGTTTATTGAACGCATGGGCCGAAAATTCGTATTGGTCACATATCTGTTAGGTACGGCTGCCAGCGCATATATCTTCGGAAATGCGGAGTCACTTTGGCTGCTGCTAACAGCAGGTATGCTGTTGTCTTTCTTCAACTTAGGTGCTTGGGGTGCTTTATACGCGTATACACCTGAGCAATATCCGACATCTATCCGAGGCACAGGAGCTGGAATGGCTGCTTCTTTTGGACGAATTGGAGGAATTTTAGGGCCGCTGTTAGTTGGATATATGTCAACGCAAGGTACGTCTTTAACCGTTACGTTCTCAATCTTTTGTGGAGCTATTTTAATCGGTGTTTGTTCGGTTGTTTTTCTAGGAAAAGAAACCAAACAAAAGCAGCTCGTATAAACAAAGACGCTCTTTTAGAGCGTCTTTGTTGTGCTTATTATTTATTTTCTACCAGCTCTTTTTCATCTGCCTCTACTTCCACGTCACGCTGAGCGAATACTTTCTTGGCTACGCTTAAAGCATTTAACACGCGAGGGAAGCCTGTGTATGGGATTAATTGAATAATGCTCTCCACAATCTCCTTCGGCTCTAGTCCAGCTGTTAAACCTGTATTTAAATGCAGCTCAAGCTGAGGCTCTGTACCCTGAGTGACTAATGATGAAATGGTAACTAATGCTCGTTGCTTATTGGTTAGACCCGGTCGTGAATAAATGTCTCCATAGGCAAATTCAATAATATATTTCCCAACGTCAGGAGCTAGGTCTTTTAAGTCTTCTGTAATTTTTAAATGAGTTGAAATATCATCGTTACTCGTTAATGTATATTCCATTAATTTATCTAAACCTTTTTGATAACTATCTTGTGCCATGTAAAATCAACCTCCGTATTTTTTACTGACACCGCGCGGAATCAATGTTTGTTTTCTTGTATGTTTTCTACACTATCTACTTTAACGCACGTTCTCTCTTTCGTAAAATACATATATTCAATACAACATATGCATTTTATCTATATAAAGCAGAATGCTGTTCATTCATATAGTGAAGAAATTGCTTAGAGGCATATGAAATATACTTATCTTTTTTTAAAATCAATCCTAAATCCCATGAAATTGAAGGGTTAGTAATAGGAACTGCTTTTACAATAGAGGAATCTACTTTTGCCGCAATGGACTGTGGAAAGATAGATACTCCTAAGTTTTCGGCAATCATTTCACCAATAAAATCCCATTGAGAGCTCTCGTAAGCTACGTTAGGTTCAAATCCTGCTTGTTGACATGCATGAATAAGCCGGTCGTGAAGCGTAAAATCTTCATTAAATAAAATAAATTTCTCTTGGGCCAATTCATTCATTTCCACATGAGTTTTAGAGGCTAAAGGATGGGAATGGTGAACATATAAAAGCATTTTTTCAGAGATAAAAGGATTAATATCAAAAAGATGTTCATTTACCGGAAGCACCGCTACACCTAAGTCTAACTCTCCTTTTTCTACTGCTTTTTGAACACGATTGGCTCCGTATTCAATAAGTTTAATCGTAATATCTGGATAGAGCTGCTGAAACCCTTTGATAATCTTTGGAAAGAACAGAACTCCAATCAATGGAGGAATTCCAATTTTAATCATTCCTTTCTTCAGATTCATCACATCATATAAATAAGTCGATAGCTCATCAATGGATGCCATGACTTTTTGTCCTTGCGCATACACCACTTCCCCGGCATCCGTTAAATCAATCTGTCTTGCGGACCGATCAATTAATTCTACTTCCAATTCTTCTTCTAAGTTTTTCACCATTTTGCTCAAGGTCGGCTGTGAAATATGGAGACTTTGAGATGCTTTAGTAAAGCTCCTTAATTTAGCGACTTCTAAAAAATAATTAAGCTGACGAATATCCATCTCTGCTCCTCCTATAGATAAGGCGAATATCTTTTATATTTTTTATTCATTTTACCTATTATTTTTTAGGATATACAGTAAAAATATAAAGAAAAGATGGACACATAATAAATCAATTTAATCTAAATAAGGACAAATGGGATAAAGGCGCTGGTATGGACCGCTTGTGACACCGCTGTTGCTTTCCGCGGGCGACCGCTGAGCCTCCTCTTCACTTGCGCTCCTGCGGTGTCTCACCTGTTCCGCTTTTCCGGCAAGAGTCTTCGCCTTGCCCTCCAATCAACATCTAGAAGCTACTACATGCATGAAACCTACGCTTACCATAACATCAAAAAATCCGAACGATTCATCGTTCGGATATACCTTCACCTAAAATACTGTTGTCCCGTCTTCTTTTACGAATATGATTTAAAATGTTTTGGCTGCTTGTGCTGCTTGTTCTAGACCACTTTCAATAATTTCTTGCCCACGATCTGGAAACTGATTATGTCCCTCAATAATAACAGAGTTCACATCCGTGATTCCAAAGAATTGAAGTACGCTGCTGACATATTTAACGGCCATTTCGACCTCAGCTGCTGGACCTTCTGAATACACTCCGCCTCGCGCGTTTAATAACATCACTTTTTTATCGCCTAGTAATCCCACCGGACCTTCGGGCGTATACTTAAACGTTTTGCCTGCTTGATTTAAATAATCAAGGTACGTATGAAGCACGGCTGGCACAGTAAAATTCCAAAGCGGAAAGGCAATAACAATTTTATCTGCTCTCACAAATTGTTCTAAGTAGGAATTAGCAGTTTCTGCTGCTTTGTTTTCCGCTGCCGTCACTTCTAGCCCTCTTGCTAATTTAAACTGACCGTTTATCATGTCGGCACCTAAATAAGGAAGTTCTTCTTTAAACAAATTTAGCTCTATTATTTCTTCATCTTGATGCGATTGTTGATAGCTTTTTAAAAATGCATCATATAATTTCATGCTAACCGCTTCACTTGCCGATCTGTCATTTGCTTTTATAAAAAGAGTATAACTCATACTAAAACCTCCACTGATTGTTCATACTCTTATTTTATTCGCTTTTTTCGTGCGTTTCGAACGACTTTATAATGAAATACCTTCATACTTTAGTCTGAAAAATCCTATATTAGATTTTTATTAAAGAGCAAAAAAAACAAATTGACAACGATAATCATTATCATTAAAATTAGAGAGAATTTAATTATTACTATCATTTAAAGTAAGGGGAGCTTTTTATGTGGTCGAGTTTGGCTTTGTCGCTTCGTGAAGGTTTAGAAGCGTCACTTATTATTGGAATTATTTTAGCTCATGTTACAAAAATTGGCCGAAAAGACTTAAAGTATTCCGTCTTCATTGGCGCTGCTGCTGGCCTTATTTTCAGCTTAGTATTTGGCTTTATTGGCTTTAATGAGGCGAGAGAGTTAGAAGAAGAGTCAGAAGAAATTTTTGAAGGAGTCATGATGCTTTTAGCTGCAGGTCTTATCGCTTACTTTATTCTGTGGTTGCATCGGAGCAAAGAAATGACATCTTCGGTTACATCAAAAATTTCCAGAAGCTCTTCCAAATGGGGATTAATCGTTTTAGCCTTTTTATCTGTCTTTCGTGAAGGAACAGAACTAATTATTTTTAATCTGACACAAGTGAATCAACACGCCTCTTCTATTGTATTCGGCAGTATAAGTGGCATTTTGCTGGCCATCGTTATTACATACATTCTGTTCAAAACAGCTATTAAGCTGAACCTGTGGATTATTTTTAAAGCGCTTGGTGTTTTCCTTATTTTTATTGGAGGAGAGTTATGCGGTGAAGGCTTGGTTAAGCTATTTGAAGCTGGTGGAGAACCCCTTGAAATAATTGGATTTAGTGTATTTACAGTTGCATCACTGTATCTATTCTTCCAAACGGAGTTAAAAAAATTAAGAGTAAGAAAACAAAAATCAGCATCATAATCACACAAAAGCCGCCTAACGGCGGCTTTCTCAGTTTGTAGATGAAACGGGAAGGTGAATCACAACTTCCGTCCCTTGTTCTTCTTCACTTTTAATAAAAATCTCGCCTTTATGCTGACGGACAATAGTTTGTGCAATCGACAGTCCAAGCCCCGTTCCTCCCGTAGCTCTGCTTCTGGCTTTATCGACTCGATAGAAACGTTCAAAAATATGTGCAAGATCTTCTTTTGGAATGCCAATTCCATAGTCTTTTACTTTGATAATGACATCTTCCTGCTTTTTTTCAACGGTCACTTCAATTTTATCCGTACTGTATTTAATTGCATTATCAAGCAAAATAATCAATACTTGCTTCATTTTTAGTTCATCCACTTCAATCATAATGGGCGTTTGATCATAATGAAGAACTAATTCTCTTTTGTATACCTGCTGCAGCTGCTTAACGATTTGTTCAAAAATAAGAAAAAGATCTGTTTGCTTCAGATCAAGCGTTTGTTCTTTTTCCACACTTGCCAGATCAAGCAGCGTTTCAATCATTTTTTGCATTTTGGTTGCTTCGGCATAGATAGTGTCGATCGCATCGAGCGTAATTTCTTCATTTTTAATCCCTCTTCTTCTTAATAAATTAGAATAACTGCGAATAACGGTTAGAGGGGTTTTTAATTCATGAGAAGCATCGGAAACAAACTGATTTTGCTTTTCAATATTTTCTCGTAAGCGGTCAATCATATGATTAAAGGTAACGGTCATCCCCTGCAGTTCATCTCTCGTTTCGGTTTGAATGAGGACTTTTTTAGGAACACCGCTCTCTTCGATCTCTTTCATCGTTGTGACCATATTTTTAATAGGATGCATAATGACGCGTGATAACCATCTTCCTCCTAAAAGAGACAGTAAAATGGACACAAGCGAACAAAAAATCAAAATTGATAGCAAAATATCTTTACGGGTTTCAAAACCAGTCAGGAGCTCACCAATCTCAAGCGTTTCAACGACTTGATTATTGACTTTGACAGGCATGCGAATAACCAATACTTGCTTTTCTCTGATTTTGCGAAGTTTCACCTTTTTTTTCTTTGAAAATTCGGGCTTAATTTTCACCAGATGAGGGTCATTTGATACCTGGTTAATGACCGTAGAATTTTCTGAGACTGTTCGGATAAATGAATGGTTGGTCAAATAAAATTTTAGTAACTCCGGCGAGAGCTCCACGGAATGATCTTGCTGACCTTTTTGAATAATCTCACGTGCTTTTTCGAATAAAATGTCCTGTTCCATATTCACGGTAGATTTAGTAAAGGAGAAAAAAACAACGATGTTCATGATTAATAAAATAACCACTAGCCATGCTGTTGTCAGTAAATTAATCTTCGTCGTGATCTTCATGTTTCTCCTCTTTCATCATATATCCTACGCCCCGCACCGTATGAATGAGAGAAGTAGAAAAACCTTCATCTACTTTTTTTCTTAAGTGGCGAATATACACATCAATTACGTTCGTTTCTCCTTCATATTCATAGCCCCAAACGTTTGTGAGAATTCCTTCTCTCGTGACAATTTTATTTTTATTCGTAAGCAAATACACGACTAAATCATACTCTTTCGGTGTCAACGTAATGGATTCATTGTTTCTTAGGACTTCCCTTGTTTCAAGATTAATGGTCAAATCACTTATCGTTAAGAGCTCCGCTTCAGCTTCTTTCGTTCCTGATGCTTCTACGAGCGAACGATAGCGAATACAAGAGCGAACCCGTGCTAACAGTTCTTCAATTTCAAACGGTTTTGTAACATAATCATTAGCCCCTTGGTCTAAGCCCATTACCTTATCCAGCGTCGTATTTCTGGCAGTTAATAAAATAACTGGCGTAAATACTTCCGCTTTCCGAAGTCTTCTTAACACCTCAATACCACTCAGACTTGGAAGCATCACGTCTAGCAAAATGAGGTCATATTGAGCGGATGTTGCCGTCTCTAACCCCGCTTTCCCGTCGTACTCAACATCTACTTCATAATCTTCAAATTCCAATTCAATCTTTAACACTTTCGCAATTTGCGCTTCATCTTCCACAATTAAAATTTTCTCTTTCATGTTATACACCTCTCACCAAATGTCTTAAGTGAAAGAATAGCTTCTTTAGATAAAAAAACAACACCTTTTTCAAAAGATGTTTGTTTTTTTATCTAAACCCTACTTTTTCAACATACTTGTCTTTTAGCTTATCCTTATTGTTTGTAAACATGAATGTTTTACGCATGAAGACCAATCGTTTGCTTTTCGCCTAAAATCCAATTGACTACTGCTAAAAGTTCTTCAGGCGTTTGTGCTTCGATTTCTTTATGGTAAGCAGCAATCGCGTTATATAATGTGCTCATTTTATCAGCATCCTGCAGCACTGCCTGCAGCTGACTTTCTAACGATTGATCCGCCTTTAGTTCTTGAACTAAGTTTCGTTCTGTTAAATAGCGTAAATTCACTTCTTCTTGACCTGGTAAAGCAGAATGAACAAAAATCGGTAAATTCTTGCGAAGAGCTTCACTGACCGTGATACCACCTGGCTTTGTTACAATAGCATCCACTTGTTCATACAGTTCATTCATTTCTGTGCGTGATGAAATGTACGGAATCGGTGTAACGTGCTGTAATTCCCATCCCTTGATTTCTTCATATAGCTTTTGATTTTTGCCGCATAAGACAAAGTAATGAAAATGGCTCGCATCTTTTAAATCATTGTAGAAATCCATAATATTGCCTAAACCGCTGCTGCCTCCAGCAATTAAAATATTTCGATTACCAGGATGCTTAAATGTTCTTGTTTTTGTTATTTCTTCATGTACCGGTATTCCTGTGACCATCATATTTTGAAGTGGAATTTCACTTTGAGCACGAAGTCCTTTTTTTACTTCTTCACTAGGGAGAAAGTGAAAATCAATCTCTTCTTTTCCCCATAAATTATTAATAAAGAAATCCGTGTAGACATTTATAATAGGTACATCGCACTTGCCTTTTGCTTTTAATTGACTGAGCAAATAAGAAGGAAACCCATGTGTGCATATAATTAAATCCGGATTTTCTTCTTTAACTAAGTGCTCCATTTTTTTTGCGAATACGTGATGATACCATTTGAATGAATGAACAGGCGGTTCATAAAAGAGATGTTTGTATGCCATATTGTACGTTTCTGGAGCATAACGAATCCATTTCAAATATGTGCCTGTGACCACTTTTTCTAATAGTTCGTTTGTATAGCTTAATAAATCTATTTTTTTATAACAAATATTTGTTGTTCTTCTTTCCAATATATCCATTAACGCCTCTGCCACTTGATGATGGCCAGAAGGCATTTTTAGAAGAGGTAAAAATAAAACCTTTTTCAACTGTTTCATCTCCTATTCTAAAAGCAGTTTCTTCCTCTCCTTTTTATATCATTAAATACCCTTAAATTTCGGATTTTAATTGATTTTTAATGTGAAATTCATCGTTTTTTTAGAGTGTCAATCTAAACTAAGAGTGAAAAGTACTGCATAAGGAGAAAACAAATGAACCTCAATTACGAAGTATTTCAATGGATTAACTCGTTTGCTGGTGAATCCAGCGCAATGGATTCTGTAATGATTATCATCACGAATAGCGTTCCTTATTTTATAATGGCTTGTTTGCTTTTGCTTTGGTTTAGCGGAAAAACAGAAAGAACAATTTATCACCGTTATACGGCTTTATACATGTTGTTTACAATTGTACTTTCTCTATGTATCAATGAGGTCATTCACCTGGTGTATTACCACCCGCGTCCGTTTGTGACTCATCACGTTCATAAGCTGATTCCGCACCCGGCTAATTCATCTTTTGTGAGTGATCATTCGATTTTAGTCTTTTCTGCTGCTTGGATCATGTGGTTACGAAAAAACAAATGGAGAAGCATCATTTTTATATGGGCTGTCATTTCTGGCCTTTCACGTATTTACGTAGGCGTTCACTATCCAGCAGATGTACTTGGAGGCATGGTGATTGCGGGAGCTATCGGATGCTTTATTATATACGTTTCAGCTAAAACAACTCCTCTTATTCAGCGATTATTCTGGATTCACGATTTGATTATCAAGCGTATTCCGTTTCTATCTTCCTATACGCATGAACAAATTAGCAAAAAAAATCATTCAGCTTAAAGAGGCTGAGGCAAAAATAGTTTAGCTGAAATGAAAAACGAACCACTAATCAAACTGTTTGATTAGTGGTTCGTTTTTTTTGTTATGGTGAACGTAGATTTTATCTGTTTCGTTCCTTCCAGCAGTTGATTGGAGGGCAAGGCGAAGACTCTTGCGGGAACAGTGGAACAGGTGAGAACCCCGCAGGAGCGCAAGCGACGAGGAGGCTCAGCGGCCGCTCGCGGAAAGCGAAGCCTTGCACGGAAATCAACTGCGGTCGAGCAAGCAGGCCAGATTGTTCACCTTTGAATGGGATTCATTTCGTTACGTCTCAGCCTCTTTTTTATTATTTTTAAAAAACAAAGTTCACTTTCTTGACTTTCACTTTTATTTATTTTATATTAGTTGATGTATCAAACATTGATGTATCAAATATTAATTCATCAATAAATATCATAGAAAAAGGGAGCGACTTTCTTGTCACATTCATGTTCTGAAAAAGCAAATGTTCTGTATGCTCTGCAAGAAGTTAATAAACAAATTAATCAAAAGTTTGAGCATTGTACCGGTGTTAGCCAATCACGTCTTGATATTTTACATCAGCTTTATGAAACAGGTGAAATGAGTCAAAAGGCGCTTCAACAGCAAGTAAACATTGACAATGCTGCAATTACAAGGCATTTAAAGCAGCTCGAAGAAAGAGATGTTGTATCACGCCGTAAAAACCCTGATGACAACCGCGTAACATTTGTAAAGCTTACGAAAAGCGGACATGAAAAAATCGGTGCATTTCGAAACGAAAAAGCTCGCTTTATTGATGAAGCATTTAAAGATTTCAGCGAAGAAGAACAGCTGCTGCTTTCCAAAATGCTTGAGCGTTTAAAAGTAAACATTTCGGCCATTGAACGGTCATAACATTTTTAACATAAAGGAGAGTTCATCATGACGCAAACAAAAACACTAAACAATGATTTCCAAGATATTATTACAGGGCGCAGATCTATTCGTTATTACGACCCATCTGTCAAAATCAGCCGTGAAGAAATGAAAGAAATTTTAACCGAAGCGACGCTAGCTCCATCTTCTGTTAATGCACAGCCTTGGCGCTTTCTAGTAATTGATAGCCCTGAAGGAAAGGCAACATTAGCTCCGCTTGCTAAATTTAATCAATCACAAGTAGAAACATCAGCAGCTGTTATTGCGATTTTCGGCGATTTAAAAAGTGAAGAAAATTTAGATGAAATTTACGATAAAGCTGTTGAACTAGGCTATATGCCACAAGAAATTAGAGATATGCAAATTCCTAAAATCAAAGCGCACTACGCAGCTGCTTCTGAAGAATTAAATAAAGAAACAGTATTAATTGACGGCGGTTTAGTATCTATGCAGTTAATGCTTGCTGCACGTGCTCACGGTTATGATACAAACGCTATTGGCGGTTATGAAAAAGATCAAATTGCCGAAGCATTCGGTTTAGACAAAGAGCGCTATGCGCCGGTTATGTTACTTTCAATCGGCAAAGCAGCAAATAGCGGTTACCCGTCTGTACGTTTACCAATCGAAAAAGTAGCTCAATTTAGATAATAAAAAAAGGTGCTGTGTATTCAGCACCTTTTTTTATCCTCCACTAACGGGCGGAATAAATGCGACGGTATCTCCCGTTCCAATGGTTTCTTCATCTGTTACAAACTCTTCGTTGACTGCGGTCATCGTTTGCTTCAGAGAGGACAACTTATACGTTTTTTGCACATATTCCTTTAATTCCTTCACTGTTATATCTTGCTTATCAACTGTTACTTGTTCCACTCCAGCCTCTTCACGTATAGCAGCAAAAAATAAGACGTTAATCATTTTCACATCTCCTTCATTGGCTTTCCTTCAGGATATTCTTTCGTTTCTAACTGATCTCCAATCCATTTTGTTCCGTCTTCCCAAAATTCCTTTTTCCAAATTGGCACAATTTGCTTAATACGTTCAATAGCATACTCGTTTGCTTCATAAGCTGTTTTGCGATGCGGAGAAGAAACGGCAATAACTACTGCGACTTCTGTTATATCAAGCTTCCCGATTCGATGAGTAATAGCTGTCAACGCATCGGGCCACTTTTCCTGAATTTCGTCACCAATTTGGCTAAGCATTTTCACTGCCATTGGCACATAGGCTTGATATTCAAGAGAGAGCGTCTTCTTGCCTTTTGTAAATTCTCTTACCGTTCCAATAAATGTCGTAATAGCTCCCGCGTCTCTTCTAGAAACTTTTTTAATTATTTCATCTACGGCAATTGGCTGATTTACTACTTCAAATAAGTGCTGGTTCATCTTCTTTCCCCCACTTCTTTCAATAAAAAATTAAGATAAAGTTCGTCTTCTTGTAAGTGAAATATTGGATATGCTCCCTGCACTTCTTTTTTTAGCGGAACGTGACTAATCACGCATATAATATTGGTTAGAGAGGAAAGCAGAACAAGATCTTCTTCACTTCGAATCAAGACTGCTTTTGGATAGGATTCTTTTTTATATCCTTCAACAAAAATGACATCTGGCGAGAAAAATTGATAAAAATCAATCAGCTTTTTTAGGCTCCAGTCTTTACTAGCTGCCGTAAGCTGAAGGATTCCACCTCCCTCTACACCTGCCACATCGGCACCTGCTTGCTGGTGGCGATGACTGTCTTTTAGCTCACTGCTGCTATCTGGAGGTCCGCCGTGTCCATGATGCTTAATAGAACCTACACATAGATTGAATTGCTTCGCTCTTTTAATGAGCTTTTCCACTAAAGTAGTTTTTCCGCTGTTTTGAAATCCAACTACTTGTAAAACGGTACAACAAGCTACCAAGGCCATTCACTTCCCCGCACGTCATCTAGCAATAAGACGTCAACCAGCATTCCTTCTTTGTATCCTCTCGTCCCTCCAGGAAATATAATTAATGTATCTGCATGAGCTAAAGAAGAAACAGCACTAGATTTTGTAAAGCTTAATGGAGAAGCAATGAGCTGTCCTTCCCTGTATGAAAGCCTGCCAGATACAAATCGCATAAAAGGATTTGGCTTTAAAAAGTCTTTTCCTAACAAAGCTTTTTCTTTCCGAAGATGAGGGGCGCTCTTACCCGCATATGTACTGATTACCGGACGAGCCAGAAGTTCAAAACCGACATAGCACGCTGTAGGATTTCCCGAGAGGCCAAATAAAAGCTTTTCTTCCATACGAGCAACCGTTGTTACACTGCCTGGCCTCATCGCTATTTTATTAAAAAGAACTTCGGCTTGTAATTGCTTATAAACATCTGGTAGATAATCATAGTCTCCTACTGAAACGCCGCCCGTTGTAATCAGCATGTCCACTTCTGATAGTGCAGATTTTACCGCATTGTAGCACTCACTTAAATCATCGGGCATGATACCAAAATAGTTCACTTCGCCTCCAGCTTTTTCAATTTGCGCACGCAGCATATGAGTATTGCTATTACGAATTTTGCCCCGTTCAACAGGATCACTCACTTCCACTAGTTCACTTCCAGTTGCAAGTAATCCAACTACAGGTTTTTTGAAGACAGCTACGTTACTATAGCCAAATGTGGCTAAAAGAGCAGCTACTCCCGGAGTGATATACGTTCCTTTCGAAGCTAACACAGTGTCTTTTGTTGTTTCTTCTCCTTGAAAAGAAATGTTATCTCCGCTGTTAAACGAACGCTTGATTTGAACGATCGGCTGATTGTCTTTCGTATATTCTTTTGTTACTTCAAGCATGGCAACCGCATCGCAGCCTTTGGGAATAGGAGCTCCTGTCATAATACGCACAGCCTGCATCGCGCTGACTGTATGTTCAAAAATAGAACCCGCTCCTATTTCTCCTCGAACAGCCAGTTCTACTGGATGAAGTGATGATGCCTCTTTCGTATCTTGCGACCGAATGGCAAAACCATCATATGGAGAACGATCAAAAGCAGGAATGTCATGATCTGCTATTAAATCTTCAGCTAAAAATCTGCCGTGAGCTTCTTCAAGCGCAATGATTTCTTGCTTTCTGTTTTTTGCATACTGCATCACTCGTCCAACGCATTCTCCGACAGGGATAGGAGTTCGCTTTTCTCTCATTCTTTTCACTCCTTTACTCATCCTAGTAAACGATAATATAAGCTTCTCGCAAATTGAATATCATTCGTTCCATGAATAAATACACGGCCATCTTGAAAAATTACAAAGCGCTGCTCTGGAAGCTGACATGACAGAAGATATGGATTGCGGTCCACTTTCCCCTGTTTTTTTAACCGTTTTTCCAATTCATCGAAGTTGTACAAATGGCGCTGCGAGGGCCTGATTTGAACCGTCTCTCTGCCGCACAGAACGTCTGTTTTAAGCTGATTTTCATACGCTAAGTACGGATAAGTTTGGGTTGATCCGCAAGAAGAACATTTATCACTTTTCATTTTGCCCGTCTTAAATTCAGCATGCTGATTATTCCAGGCATCAAAGGTTAGAAATGTGTGGCGCAAAGCTTCAACATCTTCGACTAAAATTTTTAATGCTTCGGTTATTTGATAGGCTGCCACAATTTGAACAGCGGGACTAATAATTCCTGCTGTCTCACAGGTTGCTCCTCCGACAGGCACTTTTTTCAATATGCAGTGCAGACAAGGGGTTACATTTGGGATAACAGTATAAGTGGCGCCATAACTCCCTACACATGAGCCGTATATCCAAGGAACTTCATACTTATGTGACAAATCATTTAAAATAAAACGGATGTCGAAGTTGTCTGTCGCATCGATGATCACATCGGCTGTTTGGACGATACTTTCTAAATTAGCAGGCTGAGCATCCATCACCAGCGCTTCAATCTTCACTTCCGTGTTTATTTGACGCAAACGATTTTTTGCTGCTACAGCTTTAGGTAGTTTGTTTTGCGCATCTTGTTCTGTATAAAGCTGCTGACGCTGTAGATTACTCCATTCTACATAATCACGATCTACAAGAGTCAATTTTCCAATTCCAGCACGCACGAGGGCTTCTGCGCTAGCGCTGCCTAGAGCCCCTGCACCTACAACTAAAACATGCTTACTTCTAATTTGCTGCTGCCCTTTGTTTCCAATGGGCTGGAAAAGCTGCTGACGTGAATAACGTTCTGTCACTCTTTTCTCTCCCTTTCTCATTCAATCTCTGACTTCACTATCTATTCCTTCGTCAAAGATATTTCTTTAGAAACATGCTATTATACACATAAAGCTACGCTGCTTTACAGAGACTTTTTTGCATAAATATACAAATATATTTTGATGGAGGTATTTAATAAATGTCCATTGCAGGCATTGTATTAGCAGGAGGAAAATCTTCTCGCTACGGTAAACCAAAAATGTTTGAAACCTATAACAAGAAATCATTTTACGAATATAGTATAGATGCATTAAAAGAAAATCACGTCACACCTATACTTGTGTCTACCAACCAAGATTTACTCCCTTATTTTCAAAGAAAGGATGTTGCATTTGCAGTTGAAAAATGCCCGTATCAAGGTCCTTTGTATGCAATTCATCACGCTTTAACTGCGATCGATTGCTGCGCTGAATGGTTCTTTATTCTTTCTTGCGATATTCCTTTTATTAATGCTGAGTTTGTTCATCACATGATCACACTGACCCAAACGGACTCACCTGACATTGTTCTTCCTGTTCAGCCTGATCACATTCACCCGCTTCTAGCACTCTATCACCGTAGAACGCTTCCTCTTATTGAACAACTCGTTACACAAGGTGAAAGAAGGCTTACGCAATTGTTGAATCAGACAAACGTCCTTCGCGTGCCTTTTTCAGCAGAAGATCCCACTTTTATAAATGTGAATCATCGCAGTGATTGGGAAGTATAAAGCTTCTTTGAATTATCCACCAATATGAGACATTTCCACTTTTTCAGCGCCTTGGACCTGTCTTCCATTAGCTCGTTCGTCTGAGTAACGATCTTTCCGATGATTCCAGATATCAGAAATGGTGTCACAAACAGTATGATCAGAGGCTTCTGACCGTATCAGTGTGCGGAGGTCATATCCTTTTGACGCGAACAAACAGGTATAGAGCTTTCCTTCAGCCGATACTCTTGCGCGTGAACAAGTGGAACAGAATGAATCTGTGACAGATGAAATGATACCAATTTCCTCTTCTGTCCCGACGTATCGATACCTGGTGGCTACTTCTCCCGTATAATGAGGCGTAATTTCTTCAAGAGGCATTTCTTGTCCAACTATATCAAGAATTTGTTTCTTTGTTATAACCTCATCCATTTTCCATCCGTTTGAATTTCCAACATCCATATATTCAATAAAACGCAGCGTATGTTTTTTGTCTTTAAAATAGTGGGCCATCGGAAGAATATCCTGCTCATTCTTGCCTTTTTGGACAACCATGTTTATTTTGATTGAAATCCCCGCAAGAGCTGCTGCTTCTATTCCTTCTAATACTCGTTTTACGCTTCCTCGGTTTCCATTCAACTCTTGAAATCTCACTTCATCAAGCGAGTCTAAGCTAACGGTTACTCTTGATAATCCCGCTTTTGATAAGGCTTCTGCATGCTTCTTTAACAGTGAGCCGTTTGTTGTTATGGCAATATCATCTATACCCTCAATTTGCTTCAGACGATTGATTAGATCTGGCAAGCCTTTTCTTAGCAGCGGCTCTCCTCCCGTTATACGCACTTTTTTTACTCCTAGCGATGCGAATAATCTAGTGAGTCTCTCTAATTCATCAAACGAAAGAATGTTTTCGGCAGGTAAAAATGGATAGTCTGCCCCAAAAATTTCTTCAGGCATACAATATCGACAGCGAAAGTTACAGCGATCTGTTACTGACAAACGCAAGTCTCGTAAAGGACGCTTTAAAGTATCAACTATAGCGTATGACATCTGCCTCATCTCTCCTCTCTCTAGCTGTCAGCTTCTCCACAGCAGATTAACTCTCTCTTAAAATTCTTTCCGGGCATGTATAAATATTCAACGAATCATTTCGAATAAACCCTACCGTTGTAATTCCCAATTCTTCTGCTAGATTTAAAGCAAGTTCAGTCGGGGCGGATTTTGAAAGAACCACTTCACACCCAATCTTCGCTACTTTCAACAAAATTTCTGAAGAAATACGGCCGCTGAAAACGACTACTTTATCTCTAATTGAAATATGGTGTTTTAAGCAATACCCGTATAGTTTATCTAGAGCATTATGCCTACCAATGTCCATTCTGCTAAGCATAAAGCCATTTTTATCACAAATAGCAGCGTTATGAACGCCACCCGTTTCTTGAAACGTAGCAGCAGATTGCTGCAGCTTATTCATCAATTGAAAACAATCCTTAATTGAAAGTTCTACCGATATATCGTTCATTTTTTTAGCAGTCAGTGCATCATTTATAAAGACAAACCCTTGTCTGCTCGCCCCGCAGCAAGACGTGATATATCGTTTATTTTGAAGGTTTTGAAAATACGGGTTTAATTTATCTATTGTAACATGAACATACCCTTCTTTTTCTTGAACCCATATGTTTTTAATGTCTGTGTATGCTCGGATAACCCCTTCAGATGCTAAATAGCCAATTACCATATCTTCAATGTATTGTGGGCTACATACCATCGTGACAAACTCTTCTTCATTAATTTTCACAGTCACAGGAAACTCCGTTACAATTTTATCTTCCACGCTTTCCATTTGACCATTTTTAAATCTAAGAACTGTACGCTTCTTAACGGTCGAGTTCATGTGATGTCTCCTTTTTTAAATAATGTTTTTATCAAAAACGAATACGGAAACCGCTATATTTTCTTTTATTTTCATATCTGAAAATAAATTAACCAACTTTGCTCCTACCAATTCTTCTAACCCTTCCGGCGGATTCGATGCATATACATCTTGGATCATTTTTGTTCGAGCTAGATGAACCATGTCACATCCTTCAGCAGTGCTTGCAATAAATGTTTCTGTCGGAGTTAAATTTCCATACAGTGTTGAGACAGCCATATTTTCAACAAAAACCGTATGTATTCTTTCCGGTCCTTTTCCAAATAAATCTTTTCGAAGCTTCCGAATAATATCATTAAATTCATGAATAGTTTTTGACATAATCAACGCTCTCCCACCGATTAAAATTAAATTGTGCATTTTATTCCTACAGTTTTTTTATCATAAATCAACACTTCAAAAAATAAAAGCCCAAAATCTTTGCAGCAAAACTTTTGAAGAGAGTTGGGTATTTAAAAAAGTTGTGCATTTAAAAACGTAGCGATATAATTATAAATAACCGAGATGGAATAATAATAATGAATTGTTATTACTCTATCACTTTTTCTTAACGATATAAATGGGCCGGATTGGCATATTAGTAAGACCTGCTAGTAAACTATTCCACCATGATTGCACTTCCCTTATTTAATTAGGCGTGTGTATTCATGGTGGTTTTTTGTTTTTATATAAAGGAGGAAAACAAATGAGTCGTGAAATCATCACTGTTCATATAAATGGTAACGAATACAAGGCAGCTTCAGGCTCTACCATACTCGAAATTATTAATCAGCAAAGCATTGAGCACCCTCAGATTTGTTATGTTCCTGAAGTGGATCCTATTCAAACTTGTGACACATGTATCGTTGAAATGAATGGCGAGTTAGTTCGTTCTTGTTCTACAAAAGCTGAAAACGGCATGAAGATTGAATTACAATCAGCACCCGCAAAAGCGGCACAGACGGAAGCAATGGATCGTTTATTAGAAAATCATTTGCTATACTGCACCGTTTGCGACAATAACAACGGAAACTGTAAATTACATAACACAGCCGAAATGATGGAGATTGAACATCAAAAATACCCCTATACGCCAAAGGCCTCAGAGAATGAAGTCGATATGTCTCATCCGTTCTACCGTTATGACCCTAATCAATGCATCGCTTGTGGCCAATGCGTAGAGGTTTGTCAAAATCTTCAAGTTAATGAAACACTCTCTATCGACTGGGAAGCGAAACGCCCCCGCGTTCTCTGGGATGACGGTGTAGCAATCAATGAGTCTTCTTGTGTGAGCTGCGGTCAATGTGTAACCGTATGCCCTTGTAATGCCTTGATGGAAAAATCCATGCTTGGAGAAGCTGGATTTATGACTGGGCTTCCAAAAGACGTTTTAAATCCAATGATTGATTTAGTTAAAGAAGTAGAACCTGGATACAGCGGAATTTTTGCTGTTTCAGAAGTGGAAGCCGCTATGCGCGAAACACGCACAAAAAAAACAAAAACTGTCTGTACATTTTGCGGAGTTGGATGTTCATTTGAAGTATGGACAAAAGGCCGTGAAATCCTTAAAGTTCAGCCTAGCTCTGATGCTCCCGCAAATGCCATTTCAACCTGTGTAAAAGGAAAATTCGGCTGGGATTTTGTAAACTCTGAAAAACGTATTACTAAGCCTTTAATCCGAAAAAATGGTGCATTTGTAGAGTCGTCATGGGAAGAAGCCCTCGACTTAGTAGCAAGCAGGTTAAGCTCTATTAATCAGCAGTATGGACATGGATCAGTTGGTTTTATTTCTTCTTCTAAGATTACAAACGAAGAAAACTATGTTATTCAAAAGCTGGCTCGCCAAATGTTTGAAACAAATGACGTAGACAACTGCTCTCGCTACTGTCAGTCTCCTGCAACTGATGGATTATTTCGAACAGTGGGAATGGGAGGCGATGCCGGCACGATAAAAGACATCGCAAAAGCTGGACTGGTTATCATCGTTGGAGCTAACCCTGCTGAAGGTCATCCTGTATTAGCAACTCGCATCAAACGCGCGCACAAGCTTCATGACCAAAAACTAATCGTCGCAGATTTGCGCAAAAACGAAATGGCTGAACGCTCTGACATTTTCATCAGTCCAAAACAAGGTACGGACCAAGTATGGCTAATGGCTGTAACAAAATACATGATTGACCAAGGATGGCACAATGAAAAATTCATCCAAGAAAACGTCAACTATTTTGAAGACTTTCACTCTTTGCTTGAAAAGTACACGCTTGAATATGCTGAACAAATTACGGGTATTCCAGCAGCAACGCTCATTCAAATAGCTGAAATGATTCGAGACGCCGATGGAACCTGTGTGCTGTGGGGCATGGGCGTAACGCAAAATACGGGAGGCTCTGATACATCAGCGGCTATCTCAAACCTGTTGCTTGCTACTGGAAACTATCGACGCCCTGGAGCGGGCGCTTATCCGCTCCGAGGCCACAATAACGTCCAAGGAGCATGTGATATGGGAACTCTTCCTGCTTGGCTTCCAGGCTATCAGCACGTCACAGACTCAGTCGCCCGAGCGAAATTTGAAAAAGCATACGGTGTAAAAATTAAAGATAAGCCAGGGCTTGATAATATTCAAATGCTGCATTCAATTGATGAAGGAAAAATGAAGGCCATGTACCTTGTCGGAGAAGATATGGCTCTTGTTGATTCAAATGCTAACCATGTACACGAAATATTATCAAATTTAGATTTTTTTGTCGTCCAAGACATTTTCCTTTCGAGAACGGCTCAATATGCTGATGTTGTACTTCCTGCTGTTCCTTCTCTTGAAAAAGACGGAACATTTACCAATACGGAGCGACGTGTCCAAAGATTGTATCAAGCATTACCAACGCTCGGTGATTCAAAGCCGGATTGGTGGATTGTTCAAGAGATTGCCAACCGCTTAGGTGCGAACTGGACGTATACACATCCTGGTGATATCTTTGCAGAAATGGCTAGTCTATCACCTTTATTCAGCCAAGCCAGCTACGAAAATCTTGAAGGCTGGAATAGCTTCTTATGGGGGAGCTTAGAGGGAAAAAGCACGCCGTTACTTTACGTCGATGGGTTTAATTTCCCAGATAAAAAAGCGCGCTTTGCTTTATCACATTGGGTACTTCCTGCCGAATTCCCAGAAGAATATGATCTACACATTAATAATGGAAGAATGTTAGAACATTTTCATGAAGGGAATATGACCAATAAATCGAGCGGCATCCAATCAAAAGTACCGGAAGTATTTGTAGAAATTTCACCTCAGCTTGCCAAGGAGCGTGAAATTGAAGAAGGTTCGCTTGTCAGATTAATCTCACCGTTTGGAGCAGTAAAAGTACAGGCATTAATTACAGAGCGAGTAAAAGCAAATGAGCTGTATCTTCCAATGCACTCTGTTCATAAAGATTCGGCTATTAACTTCTTGACCGGACCTGCAGTCGACCAACGAACAAATACGCCGGCTTACAAACAAACAAAAGTACGGATGGAAGTATTAAGTAAAGGTGGAGAAACGCCTTTACCGTCTACAAATCCGCGTAACAAAAAACGTCATCCTCAAAATGGGGTCGAGGTTCAGCGTAAATGGAACCGTCCTGGCTACGTCCATTTAACAAGTAAATAGGAGGAGAAAAGATGGCACAACCTATTACAGAAATTAAGAAACCTCTTCTAAGCGAGGAAGAAGAAAAACAACAAAAATTAGAAGATTTAACTTCTCTGCTGGCAGATAATGAAGAAGCATTGAACCGTATTCTCGGTATTGTTGGCGAACTTAACGACATGGGTGTTCTTGAAGCTGCTGATTCAATGATTCAAGCGAAAGAAAAAATCTCAAAAATTGCGCTTCATCAAATTTCCAGAGAACCGGTAACCAATTTAATTAATACTCTTATGGGTGCAAGCAGCGGTTTGATGAAGGCAGATCCAGAGGTAACTGCTAAACTTGTAAATAGCGCAACAGCTGGTATGAACGAAGCGAATGAATATGTAAAAACCGGAAAAAAAGTAAGTGCATTAGCTCTTATAAAAGCGCTAAACGATCCAGATGTCAATCGTGCAATTGGATTTGGGCTTCACTTTTTAAAAGGAATGGGCAAAGCGTTGGAAGAATAAATGAAGCAGCGACTTGAAAGTTTTCCCCCTTTCAAGTCGCTGTTTTCTTTTTAGGAAGTCAAATTTAAAATGAACGTGATATAGTTATACTAAATTGCTTTACTACAACTAACTGAGGTGACACGATGCAACAATACTTTAAACCCTTATTCGCACTATTATTTTTAATTATGTTTACTGCTGCTTGTTCGAACGAAACAAATACCGATCAATCCGCAGCTCAGCACAAAAACATCAGCTTAACGATATCCGCTGCGGCCAGCTTAAAAGATGCGCTCACTGATATTCAAAAGCAATATGAAAAAAAGCATCCAAATATAGACTTGAAATTTAATTTTGGAGCTTCAGGCTCGCTGCAACAGCAAGTTACAAACGGCGCACCTGTTGATTTATTTTTTTCAGCAGCGGAAGACAAGTTTGATGCACTAGTAAAAGCAGGAGCTATCTCCAAAGAGAATGGTGCTGACTTGGTTGGCAATGACCTTGTGCTTATCGTGCCAAAGAATAATACGTCTGCTATCACAAATTTTGAAGATCTATCAAAGCCGACTGTTCAAAAAATTGCACTTGGAATACCAGAATCCGTTCCTGCCGGACAGTATGCGAAGGAGACTTTTGAACACATGAATCTCTGGAAAAACATTGAGCCAAAAACCGTCTATGCGAAAGACGTACGCCAGGTGCTTTCCTATGTAGAGACAGGAAACGTTGAAGCTGGGGTGGTTTATAAAACCGATGCCTTGATTTCAAAAAAGGTGAAGATTGTCGCTACTGCAGATAATAGCACTCACAAACCAATTGTATATCCTGTAGGCGTTATTAAGGATTCGAAACATCCACAAGAAGCAAAAGCTTTTTATCAATTTTTACAAAGTAAGACGGCTCTTGACACTTTAAAGAAATACGGTTTCACTGCAAATTGAGGCCGCTATGATTCAAGAATTTTTATCTCCTCTTCAGCTATCGCTTAAAATTGCATTAGTAGCAGGATTTGTCGTTATTATTTTAGGCACTGTTATAGGAAAACTGTTATCCAGGAAACACTTTAAGGGAAAAGTGATGATTGAAACGGCGTTAATGCTCCCGTTGGTGCTCCCTCCGTCCGTTGTTGGATTTTTATTGATTGTCATATTGGGGAAACACAGCCTGCTCGGCCGGGCAATTGAATGGGTCTTTCAACAACCCGTTATTTTCACATGGTGGGCAGCTGTTATTGCCTCCGTTGTCGTTGCGTTTCCGCTTATGTATCAATCTGCCAAAACAGGCTTTCAAGGCGTTGATTACGAAATTGAAGACGCAGCTCGAGTAGATGGTGCAAGCGAATGGAAAGTCTTTTTCTTTATTTCTATCCCTTTAGCTTCTAAAGCCATCGTAACAGGAGGAGTGCTAAGTCTGGCAAGAGCACTCGGAGAGTTTGGAGCCACTTTGATGTTTGCCGGCAATATTCCAGGTGAAACTCAAACTGTGCCTACCGCTATCTACGTAGCGATTGACTCTGGAAACATGAATCTCGCTTGGCTATGGGTTATTTCAATCGTCTTTCTTTCCTTTCTTATGCTGCTTTTTGTTCAGCTTAAACAAAAATAAAAGGATGCCTCTTTGTGTAACAGGCATCCTTTTATTTCTTTCCTGCTTTTTTCAATTTTACATAAATTATAAATTAAAAAGGAGCTAATCAAATGAAGAGCATACATTTGATTAACTCCTGTTATAGGTAAGGTAAGCCACCATACAATATGTATTGGTGGAGACGGTGGGAGTCGAACCCACGTCCAGAAATATCGCCACTTAAGCGTCTACGAGTGTAGTTGGCATATTGATCATTCGCGAGCTGTTCTGCCTACCAACAGGCGTCCCAGTCGCTAGTCTGATTATTCTCTTCCTTCGTCCTCAGACGGCGAACTCCGGCGTAGCCCACTTAAAGTGAGTCCCTTACCCTACCACATGGGCGATGGAGGGAGGAACCGCTAAGCTACTATTATGCAGCTAAAGCGAAGTTATTGTTAGATTTGCCAGTTATTATTGGCGTTGATGTTTTAACGAGGCCATCTCCTCGACTCGCAACCTAAGCTCGAACTACCCCTGTCGAATCCGTAACGTCCCCATATAAAAGGGAGTCGGAATGTGTAAGAAAAAATCTTACATCAGATAGCGACTTCAGTGTGCAAAATGAAATCTAACTGATAACAATACTTATTATATCACAAAATGAGCATTTTGCAATTGTAAGATTTTGTAATGTTACATCTTTTGACGATCACGAAATGCTCGTTCGATATCGCGCTTCGCTTCTTTTTGCTTTAAGTCTTCACGCTTGTCATATTTCTTTTTACCCTTACCAAGCCCTAGTAAAACCTTTGCGTATCCATTTTTTAAATACACTTTTAAAGGAACTAATGAATAACCCGTTTCTTTTGAATAGCCAATTAGCTTGCTGATTTCACGCTTATGCAGCAATAGCTTTCGTGTACGCAACGGCTCATGATTGTATCGATTTCCTTGTTCGTAAGGACTAACGTGCATATTGTGTAGAAATACTTCTCCGTTTTGCACACGAGCAAAAGAGTCCTTTAAATTTACACGCCCATTACGAATTGATTTAATTTCCGTTCCTTGTAGAACAATACCCGTCTCATATGTTTCTTCAATAAAAAAGTCGTGGCGGGCTTTTTTGTTTTGTGCAATTAATTTCCCTTCACCTTTTGGCATAAAACGTTCCTTCCCTTCAGCCGTACTTACGTATATGTATGATATTATGTATCATTTTACTGTATGGAAATCTAAACAACAACTAAAACGTTTAATGGAGCTGTTTTGAAGCAGAAGGAATACCCTTCTGCTTCACTGCTGTCGATTTCGATTATTTACGCTTTTTCTTTTTGCGCTTAACATTTGGGGCACCCTCGAAGAATCTCTTTTTCTTTTTCTTCTTTGGCTTTTGAGTAGACCACTCTTCATTTTTGCTTCGGCTGCCCTCGCGACCTTTTCCTTTATCATCTTTGCGTGACTTTTGTTTTGCTTTAATCACTTTAGGACGGTCTTTAGATAAGCGTTTGCGACTTTCTTTCATTCCTACAATAATAAAGTCAACCGAACGCTCGTCTTTATTCACATCGGCGACTTTCACTTCAATTTCGTCTCCAATTCGGAAGACATTGCCCGTTTTTTCTCCAATCATCGCATAGTGACGTTCGTCGTAACGATAATAGTCATCTGTTAAGTCACTGACGTGAACTAAACCTTCAATCGTATTTTCTAGCTCCACGAACATTCCAAAGTTAGTAACAGAGCTAATAATACCATTAAATACTTCCCCAACCTTATCAGCCATAAACTCAGCTTTTTTCATATCGTCCGTTTCCCGCTCAGCGTCAACTGAACGACGTTCCATATTAGAAGAATGCTCAGCAACATCAGGCAGAAGCTCGCGCCATTTTTCTTGCGTTTGCTGATCTGTTTTTCCTTCAATTAAATACGTGCGAATGAGACGATGAACGATTAAATCCGGATAACGACGGATTGGAGACGTAAAATGCGTATAGAACTCAGCTGATAAACCAAAGTGGCCTAAACTTTCTGCTTCATATTTCGCTTGTTTCATCGAACGAAGCATAACAGTTGAAATAACCATCTCTTCAGGCGTGCCTTTTACTTCTTCTAAAATATCCTGTAGCGCACGCGGATGAATATCGTTTCCTGTTCCTTTCACCGTGTAACCAAAGTTTGTAATGAACTCTAAGAAACGAGTAAGCTTCTCTGCATCTGGATCTTCATGAATACGATAAATGAACGGTACGTTCATCCAGTGAAAATGTTCTGCTACTGTTTCATTCGCCGCTAGCATAAATTCTTCGATTAGCTTTTCAGCAACCGAACGTTCACGCAAAATAACATCGTGAGGATGGCCATCATCATCTACTAATACTTTTGCTTCTTTGAAATCAAAATCAATGGCCCCGCGATCCATTCTCTTTTTACGAAGAATAGCTGCCAGATTTTCCATACGCTCAAACATCGGAACGATTGGCTCGTAGCGTTCTAACACTTCTTCATCTTTATCCACTAAGATTTTGTTAACGTCTGAATACGTCATTCGTTCTGTCGTTTTGATGACACTTTCAAAAATCTCATGTTTCACTACTTCACCCTGTGGATCGATTTCCATCTCACAAGAAAGCGTAAAACGGTTAACTTTTGGATTTAATGAGCAAATTCCATTAGATAAACGGTGAGGAATCATCGGAATAACTCGGTCTACTAAATAGACGCTTGTTCCGCGCTCTGCTGCTTCTACATCAATCGGAGAACCTTCTTTAACGTAGTGACTTACATCTGCAATATGGACGCCTAATTTGTAGTTTCCATTTTCAAGCTCTGTAACCGTTACGGCGTCATCCAAATCTTTTGCATCTGCTCCGTCAATGGTTACAATAACTTGATCACGAAGATCGCGGCGGTTGCCAATATCTTTTTCGTCAATCGTTTCAGGTGTATCAATTGCTTGTGTTAAAGCATCAGCAGGAAATTCTTGAGGAAGACCGTGCTTATGGATAACAGAAATGATATCGATCCCCGGATCGTTTTTATGTCCAAGAATTTGAACAACTTTTCCTTCTGCATTCATGCGGCCTTCCGGATAGGTTGTCAGTTCTACTACTACTTTATGGCCTTCAACCGCACCGTTTCTTGCTGCTTTGGGAATAAAAATATCACCTGCAATTTTTTTGTCATCCGCAATCACAAAGCCAAAATTTTTGCTTTGCGTATACGTACCTACAATTTGCTGGGTACCTCGTTCTAAGATTTTTACAATGGTTCCTTCACGACGAGCACCTGATGATTCTGATGACACTCTTGCAAGCACAATATCTCCGTGCATAGCATTGTTTGTTTCAGTAGGGGGAATAAATACATCACCCGCATCTTTTTCTTCAGGAACTACGAACGCAAACCCTTTTGCATGTCCGCTTACTTTCCCTTTGACAAAATTCATTTGTTCCGGCAGCCCGTAGCGATCGTTTCTTGCTCGGATAATTAAACCCTTCTCTTCCATAATAACAAGTGCCTTCACAAACTCTTTGAATGACTCTGCATCCTCAGTATTAAATTCTTTTGCAAGCTCTTGGACAGTCAAAGGTTTGTAATTATCCCTTTTCATAAAATCCAATATTTCATTTATATAGGGCTGATTTTCTTCTTTCACATCATGTCCCTCCTTTTTCTTTATTCGTATTATCTCTATCACCAATCAAGTGATTCCAAAAATGCATATACATCCTCGTGAAGCTGATCACGCTCTTTATCAAAGGTAATGGTATGACCAGATTCTTCGTACCATTTTATATCTTTTGTAGGAGACTCGACGCTATTATAAATAATATTGGCGCTGTCTGTATTAATCATATGATCATGACGACCTTGTACAACAAATGTCGGTGCATAAATCATATCAACTGAATTTCGCACTTCAGCGATTAATTCCTGTAAAGACTTTAATGTGTTCATTGGTGTTTGCTTGAACTCTTCCATTTCTTGTTCAATCTGTTCAGACGATTTACCTTCACGCTTTTTATATTCGCGTGCATACGCTAAAACACCTTCATACATGACTTCTTCACTCTTTATATACATAGGGGCGCACATAGGCACAATACCCTTTATAGGTACAGTGTAACCTAATTTCAGTGAAAATACGCCACCTAGTGAAAGACCTACAGCGGCAATACTTTCATGCCCTTTGCTTTTCAAAAACTCATAGCCGTCCATGACATCTTTCCACCAATCTTTTGGACCAGTATGAACAAGTTCTTCAGGCGCTACGCCATGTCCTTTGTAATGAGGTGCGTGGCATGTGTATCCTTTTTTTTCTAAAAAACGACCTAACATACGAACATCAGCAGAATTTCCGGTAAAACCATGAAGTAATAAAACAGCTTTTTCGCCGCCTTCAAATGTAAATGGCTTTGGTTGTGCAATTTTCATATATCATTTAACTCCTTTTAGTTATAATATCTGCAGTCCTAATAGAAAAAAACATGTATTTATGTGACGGTCATCACATAAAAAGAGATGTAGCCATCAACTTTTACGCTTTTATACTATATTTAGTACTTTTTTCTAAAGCTATATTATATCATTACTTAAAAATGAAATTAAAGTATTCAACACGCCCATTAAAAAACCACCTAATACATAAGTTGGTATACACCAAGTACATATGCATTAGGTGGCAGTCTATCCAGTAACATATTAAAGTTTGAAATAAGATACAGCAAGTGTTAACACAAAGAATAAGATAGATAACACTACTGTCAAACGGTGTAAAACTAAGTCAATTCCACGTGCTTTTTGTTTCCCAAATAACGTTTCAGCTCCACCGGAAATAGCTCCAGATAATCCAGTAGTTTTACTTGATTGTAAAACGACCACAACAATCAAAGCAATTGAAACAATCACTAGCAAAGTAATCAGCAATGTATGCACTAAGACACACCTCCTACACCAAGTAATAGTCAATCAGCGGGGTTTCTTCATCCCTTCTGATTGGCATTACCGGGGATAAAGTACGCGCACTACGCTAACGTTAATTTATCATAAAAAACCCTCTCGTACAAGTAATGGCAGTGAAATACAACGGATTTTAACGTAAAAAAACGGATGACAATCGTCATCCGTTTTTTATACTTTCAACTTATTTTTTTAAGTTGTAGAAAGATTTAGCGCCATCGTATACAGCTAGAATACCTAGCTCGTCTTCGATGCGTAGTAATTGGTTGTATTTCGCAATACGATCTGTACGGCTCATAGAACCAGTTTTGATTTGACCAGCGTTTGTTGCAACAGCGATATCAGCGATTGTTGCATCTTCAGTTTCACCAGAACGGTGAGAAACTACTGCTGTGTAACCAGCACGTTTAGCCATTTCGATAGCTTCGAACGTTTCAGTTAATGTACCGATTTGGTTAACTTTGATAAGGATAGAGTTACCTACGCCTTGTTCGATACCTTGAGCAAGTTTTTTCGTGTTTGTTACGAATAGATCGTCACCAACAAGCTGTACTTTTCCGCCAATGCGCTCAGTTAATAGCTTGTGACCATCCCAGTCATTTTCGTCTAAACCGTCTTCGATTGAAACGATTGGGAATTCGTTAACTAACTGCTCGTAGAAATCTACCATTTCAGCAGAAGTTACGCCTGTACGGCCTTCGCCTGCTAAATCATATTTACCAGTTTCTTTGTTGAAGAACTCAGAAGAAGCTACGTCCATACCTAATTGGATGTCTTTACCAGCTTCGTAACCAGCTTTTGTGATTGCTTCTACGATTACTTCTAATGCTTCACGGTTAGAACCTAAGTTAGGAGCGAAACCACCTTCGTCACCTACAGCTGTGTTTAAGCCTTTAGCAGATAAAACAGATTTTAACGCGTGGAATACTTCAGCACCCATACGGATTGCTTCTTTGAATGTAGGAGCTCCTACAGGTAAGATCATGAATTCTTGGAAGTCAACGTTGTTATCAGCATGAGAACCACCGTTGATGATGTTCATCATTGGAGTTGGTAATTGCTTAGCGTTGAATCCACCAAGGTAACGGTATAATGGAAGACCTACGAAATCAGCTGCTGCGTGAGCTACTGCCATAGATACACCAAGAATAGCATTGGCACCTAATTTACCTTTGTTTTCAGTACCGTCTAACTCGATCATAAGTCGGTCGATACCGATTTGATCAGTTACGTCCATACCTACTAATTCAGGAGCGATAATTTCGTTTACGTTTTCTACTGCTTTTAATACACCTTTACCTAGGTAGCGAGATTTGTCACCATCGCGTAATTCTACTGCTTCGTATTCACCAGTAGAAGCACCACTTGGTACTAAAGCGCGTCCGAAAGCGCCTGATTCAGTATATACTTCAACTTCAACTGTTGGGTTACCGCGAGAATCTAATACTTCGCGTGCATAAATGTCAAGAATTGCTGGCATTTTAAAACTCTCCTTTATAATTAATTATTTAATTAATGTTTTACCTGTCATTTCTTTTGGCTGTGCTACATCTAGAAGAGTAAGCATCGTAGGAGCTAGATCTCCTAGAATACCGTCTTCACGAAGCTCTAAGCCTTGTTTGGTTACGATTACTGGAACAGGATTCGTTGTATGAGCCGTCATTGGATTACCTTCAAGCGTAATCACTTCATCAGCATTACCATGGTCTGCTGTGATGATTGCTGTACCGCCTTTAGCTAAAATTGCATCTACAATTTTGCCTAAGCACTCATCTACTGTTTCAATTGCTTTTACCGTTGGTTCTAACATACCTGAATGGCCTACCATATCAGGATTTGCAAAGTTTAATAAAATAGCGTCTTGCTTATCGCCTTCGATTTCTGCAAGCAACGCGTCCGTCACTTCATAAGCACTCATCTCAGGTTTCAAGTCATATGTTGCTACTTTTGGTGAATCGATTAAGATACGTGTTTCACCAGGAAACTCTGCTTCACGTCCACCGCTCATAAAGAACGTTACGTGAGGATATTTTTCTGTCTCGGCAATACGAAGCTGCTTTAAGTTATTTTGAGATAATACTTCACCAAGCGTGTTATCCAAGTTAATTGGCTTAAAGGCTACATATCCGTCAACTGTTTCGCTGAAGTGAGTTAAACATACAAAATGTAAGTTTTTCGAATGTTTTTCACCACGATCAAATGAACGGAAATCTTCGTTTGCGAACGTATTTGAAATTTGAATTGCGCGATCCGGACGGAAGTTGTAGAAAATAACTGCATCTTCGTCTTGAATTGTCGCAACTGGCGATCCGTCTTCTTTTGTAATAACAGAAGGTAAAACGAATTCGTCATAGATTCCATTTTCATACGAATCTTTTACGCACTCTTCAGCGCTTGTATATGATGGACCTTCGCCGTACACCATTGCGCGGTATGATTTCTCTACGCGCTCCCAGCGTTTGTCGCGGTCCATTGAGTAGTAACGTCCTGAAATTGTTGCAATTTCACCAACGCCATACTCTTCAATTTTTTCATTAAGTTCTTTTAAATACGTTTCAGCAGATTGAGGTGCTACGTCACGACCATCTAAGAAGCCATGAATGTAGACTTTTTCTAAGCCTTCACTCTTAGCTAGACGCAATAATGCATATAGATGTTCGATATGACTGTGTACACCGCCATCAGATAAAAGCCCGAAAAGATGAAGATTTGTACCCTTTTCTTTTGCGTGCTTTACAGCTGCTAGAAGCGTTTCGTTTTGTTCAAACTCGCCTTCACGAATTGCTACGTTTACACGAGTTAAGCTTTGGTACACAATTCGGCCTGCGCCGATGTTTAAGTGACCTACTTCAGAGTTACCCATTTGGCCTTCTGGTAAGCCTACAGCTTCTCCAGACGCCTCAAGTGTAGCATGAGGATACTCGTTCCAGAAACGGTCGAAGTTTGGTTTTTTTGCATGTGTTACCGCATTACCTTTATCTTCATCGCGTAATGCAAAACCATCTAAGATGATTAATGCTACTGGCTTTTTACTCATTACTTACCAGCCTCCAAAAGCTGTAAGAAAGAATCTGCTTCTAAGCTTGCTCCACCTACTAAAGCTCCGTCAATGTCTGATTGAGACATATATTCTTTAATATTAGCAGGTTTTACGCTACCGCCGTATTGAATACGTACAGCATCTGCAACATCTTGAGAGAATTGTTCTGCAACAACGCTACGGATGTATGCACAAACTTCGTTTGCACCTTCAGCAGTTGAAGATTTACCTGTACCGATTGCCCAGATTGGCTCATATGCGATAACTGTTTGTTTTACTTGCTCATCAGTTAGACCAGCTAATGCTTTTTGTACTTGATTAGCTACAACTGTTTTTGTTTGATCTTGTTCGTACTCTTCATTTGTTTCACCGCAGCACACGATTGGTGTTAAACCGTGTTTGAATGCAGAAATTGTTTTTTGGTTTACTGTTTCGTCCGTTTCAGCAAACATTTCACGACGCTCAGAGTGTCCTAAAATGACATAGTTCACACCTAAGTCTGCTAAAGCAACAGGGCTCACTTCTCCAGTGAACGCACCGTTTTCTTCAAAGTGCATGTTTTGTGCACCAATTTTTAAGTCTGTGCCTTTAGTCGCTTCTACTAAACGATCTAAAAATAGTGCAGGTGCACATACTACTGATTCTACGCTTTCAGGAGATGGTACTGCTCCTTTTACTTCTTCAACAAAGCTAGTTGCTTCAGAAAGTACTTTGTTCATTTTCCAGTTTCCTGCAATAATTGGTTTACGCATGTATAACACCGTCCTTTGTTTATTGTGGGTTTTCCCTTCACGCGTTAGATGTCCAAGAGGGTGCTGTTAAAAGTGATTCGGTCTCTTTTATCTCTTGGTCATCCATCTTCGCTGCTTGATAATTTTTTATATTATCAGTCGTCAGGTCGGTCCTCCGTCTTACTGAAACATAAACTTACTTATCGTTTAATGCAACTACGCCTGGAAGTTCTTTACCTTCCATAAACTCTAGTGACGCACCGCCACCTGTAGAAATATGGCTCATTTTATCAGCTAAGTTGAATTTTTCAACAGCTGCTGCAGAGTCTCCTCCGCCGATTACTGAATATGTGTCAGTTGCTTCTGCTAAAGCTTCTGCTACTGCTTTTGTTCCGTTAGCAAATGCGTCTAATTCAAATACACCCATTGGTCCATTCCAAATAACTAACTTAGAGTTTTTGATTACGTCAGCATAGATTTCGCGCGTTTTCGGTCCTGCGTCTAAGCCTTCCCAATCGCTTGGAATATCTTCAATTGATACAACTTGAATATTAGCATCATTTGAGAAGTCATCTGCTACTACCACGTCCACTGGCATGTAGAAGTTTACTCCGTTTTTCTTAGCTTTTTCCATGAAAGATTTTGCAAGTTCAATCTTGTCTTCTTCAAGAAGTGATTTACCTACTTCATGGCCTAGTGCCTTAATAAATGTGTAAGAAAGTCCTCCACCGATGATTAAGTTATCTACTTTATCAAGCAAGTGGTCAATTACACCGATTTTGTCTTTAACTTTTGCTCCACCAACGATTGCAGTAAATGGACGTTCTGGGTTTGATAATGCTTTTGAAAGCACATCAAGCTCTTTTTCCATTAAGAAACCTGCTACTGCTGGAATATGTTGTGCAATTCCTTCTGTTGAAGCATGCGCACGGTGAGCTGCACCGAATGCATCGTTTACGTACACGTCTGCTAATTCAGCAAATGCTTTTGCTAATTCAGGATCGTTTTTCTCTTCACCTGGGTAAAAACGTACGTTTTCAAGTACTAAAACATCGCCTTCGCTCATGCCGTCGATTGTTTTCTTTACTTCTTCACCAAAAGCTTCGTCAGCTTTTGCAACGTCTTTACCAAGAAGAGCTTGTAAACGTTCTGCAACAGCATTTAGACGTAACTCTTCAACAACTTCGCCTTTTGGACGTCCAAGATGGCTAGCTAAAATTACTTTTGCACCTTGTTCTACTAAATATTGAATAGTAGGAATAGCTGCACGAATACGAGTTTCATCTGTTACTTTTCCGTCTTTCATTGGTACGTTAAAGTCTACGCGACAAAATACTCGCTTTCCTTTTACATCGATGTCTTTCAACGTTTTTTTGTTCATCGTTAAAAGGCCTCCTTAAGTATTTATGGTACTAAGCAAGTAGGCTTCTATGTAATCATCAATCCACAAACCACCGTAGATTTCATTTTATATATTGGCGCCTTTCTATATAAAGTGAAACTCCAGTTAGCTGCTTATGACGCTTTTTCATGTAGAAGCCAATACATAAATCAAGGAAGAGGGGGTATGCCCCTCTCTTCCTTAGCAAGTCTTATTATAGTCGTTCTATTTTCAGATATCCAATAAAAAAGGAAAGTCTAGTCGATTTCTGTCTTATTGAATAAAATAGAAGCGAATTTTAAGTTATTCTTATAGTCCTTTAGCAGCGATGTATTGAGCAAGGTCTACTACACGGTTAGAATATCCGCTCTCGTTATCGTACCAAGAGATAACTTTAACCATGTTACCTTCCATTACCATTGTAGATAATGCATCGATTGTAGAAGAGTTGATGTTACCATTGTAGTCACCAGATACTAGTGGCTCTTCGCTGTAACCAAGGATACCTTTAAGATCGCCTTCAGCAGCTTCTTTAAGAGCGTTGTTTACATCTTCAACAGTTACTTCTTTGTCAAGTTCAGCAACTAAGTCTACTAAAGAAACGTTTGGAGTTGGAACACGCATAGCTCCACCGTTTAATTTACCTTTTAATTCAGGTAATACTAGAGATACAGCTTTAGCAGCACCAGTTGAAGTTGGGATGATGTTTTCAGCAGCTGCACGAGCACGACGGTAATCTTTGTGTGGTAAGTCTAAGATTTGTTGGTCGTTTGTGTAAGAGTGAACTGTTGTCATCATTCCGCGTTTAAGACCGAACTTGTCATTTAACACTTTAGCAAATGGCGCTAAGCAGTTAGTTGTACAAGAAGCGTTTGAAATTACGTTGTGGTTAGCCGCATCGTATTTGTCTTCGTTAACACCCATTACGATTGTGATATCTTCGTCAGATGCTGGAGCAGAGATGATTACTTTTTTAGCTCCTGCTTCTAAGTGTTTTGCAGCGTCAGCGCGTTTTGTGAAGAATCCAGTAGATTCAACAACGATTTCTACGCCTTGTTTGCCCCAAGATAATTGAGCTGGGTCACGTTCAGCAGAGATTTCGATTGTTTTACCGTTTACTACTAAGTTGCTACCATCTACTACTACTTCTGCATCTAATTTTCCGTGTACAGAATCATATTTTAAAAGGTGAGCAAGCATGTTAGCATCTGTTAAGTCGTTGATTGCTACTACTTCAACGTTATCATTTTTTAAAGCTGCGCGGAATACATTACGGCCGATACGACCAAATCCGTTAATACCAATTTTTACTGCCATGGGTATTTCCTCCTTGAATGTAAAAAGTATTTTTTATATGAGGGATTAATTAAAACCCCTTACTAACTCTTTTGCGGCGCCTTCATCTGTAATGAGAATCGAATCATGCGCTTGTTGCATAAACGCTTTAATTGCCTTTGCTTTTGATGAACCTCCTGCAACAGCAATAACACATTTATTGTTCTTTAAATCATCGAGTTGTATGCCAACTGTTTTAACTTTATGAACAACTTCGCCTTGATGATTAAAATAGTATCCAAATGCCTCACCTACAGCATGTCCATTTTTCACTTTTTCTAAGTCTGCTTGTGGTGTTTTACGGCGTTCTGCCATTGTCATAGCGTCTCCTATTCCGTGAACAACCATACCAGCGGACTTAATTAAATGAAGCATGTCTTTAATAGATGGTTCACCGATAATAGATCGGTATGCTTCATCACTAAGCTGATCTGGAACATGAAGCAAGCGATAGTGACTCATGGACTTTTCAGCCATCTTAGCACAAATCGTATTTGCTTGGTTTTGTACATTTTCCCCTAGCCCTCCGCGAGCAGGTACAAAAAGTACATCAGGGTGTTTTAAATCAGGTGTCATCATTTCGGCAACGGCGGCAAGCGTCGTACCACCTGTAACAGCAACGGTATTTTTTTGACCAACAAGGCGCTCCTTGATACACGAAACAGATGCTCGACCCATTTCATTTTTGACCCAAGGAGACTGATCACTATCTCCAGATACAACAACAACTTCTGATAAAGAAAACGCCTCTTTTAATGTTGTTTCCAATAACCGAAGTCCTGAAACTTCCTTCATTACTTCTTCTAATTCAGCCAGAAGGAGCTCTCCCTCATTTGTAAGCGTCATTCCACTAGGATAAATGTCAATCAAATCTTGTTCTTTTAAGAATGTTACTTCGCTTCGTAACACACGCTCTGTTAGCCCAAGGCTTACAGCTAAGTTTCTGCGGCCAATCGGCTGCATTAAACGTATGTATTGCAAGATTTGATAGCGCTTTTGCATAACTGAGAGAAGTTCAGGTAATAATTTTCGTTGTACTTCTATTAAAGAACGCATGTTAAAATCCCCTTAAGGCATAAACTCGCTGGACATTTTTTGTCCCGTATAGACATATTATGTCCCACCTTGCGCAAAAAAAATTCACCCTGCTACAAAATCTATTCTAACAGGAGTGAATCCTTTATTCAACTCATGTGTTGCCTATTTTTAAAAGTAAGCGTTTTCTTAACGGAATACCTGTTATTTTTCCATATTCTACTTCTTCTCCATCCATTTCTACTACAGGAATGGCAAGGTGATACTTTTCCAGCCACTCATCGTTTTTGTAAATATCTCGTTCAATAAGCTGAAAGGGAAACTCCGACTGCAGCTCTGCAAGCAGCTTCTTTGCATCATCGCATAAGTGACAGCCATTTTTAGTATACAGTACGACCTCCACATTCCCACTCCTTTACTGCGTGACAAAAAGTTTTCGTTGACTGGATGGTAGAACGTTTAATTGATCTCGATATTTGGCTACCGTTCTTCTTGAAATAGTAACGTTATAATTGCTTTGCAAAACGTTAGCCAACTGCTGATCTGAAAGCGGACGCTGTTTGTTTTCTTCTGCTACTAGCTTTTTAAGCAGTTCTTTTACGTGAGTTGTAGAAGTCGCTTCGTTGTTGCCCAGTTGAATACTAGTTGAAAAAAAAGATTTCATTGAAAAGGTGCCAAAAGGCGTTTGAATATATTTGTGCCGAGTAGCACGGCTAATCGTTGATTCATGCACAGACGTTTGTTCCGCTACTTCCTTCATTGTTAACGGCTTCAAATACGAAGGACCCTTTTTAAAAAATGCTTCTTGTTCAACGAGTAAGGTATTCATTAATGCGTTTAATGTATCTTTGCGTGTGTGTAAACTTTTCATAATCCATTGGAATTCACGATATTTCTCTTGCAAATAAGAAAACATTTCTTGGTTCTGCCTATTTTTCAGCTGAAGTTTGTATTGTTCATTCACTGAAAGTCGAGGTTCCAAATCCTCATTTGCATAAGCAACGACATTTCCATCTTCAATTTTTACAATAAAATCCGGTACAATGAATCGTTCATTGGACTTCATATAAAACGATCCAGGACGAGGATTTAATTTCTTAATCTGTTCATGTAAGTGTTGAAGAGCTTCAAGTGAGATTTGACATAACTTTGAGATTTTCATCCATTTTTTATACGCGAATTCCTCAAAGTGATGTGTCAAAATTTGCTCTATTTTTTCTGTCCATTGATTATTCCTTTTTAATTGAAGCATTAAGCACTCTTGTAAACTTCTTGCCCCTACTCCTGCCGGGTCCATCTGCTGCACAAGCTGGAGAGCCTTTTCAACCTGCTCCTGATCTTGGCCAAGCTGGTTAGCAAGTATGATTAACTCATCGTGCAAATAGCCAGCATCATCCAGGCTATTAATAACAAACTCAACGGCTGCCTGCTCACATTCATCTAACTTTAATAATGCGGATTGATTCATTAAATGTTCGTACAGCGTTTCTTTAGGAGCTGGTATACTGCTCATATAATCTGTTGAATCAGAAGTTGCATGATTTTTTTGATTGTGAGATGTATAGACGGGCAGCTCTGAAAAATCTATAAGCGGATTTTGAAGCGCCTGCTCATGTAAAAACGCTACAATATCCATCGATGAATATTGTAAAAGAGAAATAGCTTGTGATAATTCTTTTGACATCGTCAGCTTTAACGACTGCTGCTGAAATAATCCAATCTCCATTATTTCTCCCCTCCCCTTCATCTATTTTACTATAAAAACGCTTTCAAAGAGCATGTAACTATTTTTTATATGTAATTTTTTCATCAAAAAATCTTCGTCAACCTTTGTTAACGAAGCGGTTCATCCTATTTTTAATTATTAACCATCAAAAAAGTAATAGAGTTATGCACCTTTATAACTTTTCATTATAATTCGCACCAACCACATGATCCGAGTAATAATCCGACATGACGTTTTCTTCGTCATGTCGAATTTTCTGCATGTGTATAATATATAGAAAAATTGCTTATTGAATGGTTTGTGCCATTTGCATAAACTTGTCCAAGTTTTCTTCTTCATTTTTCGTGAAGATGATTAGCTTCATTGGTTTCTTTCCTTTAACCAACACGGCGTTTACCGTATGGTCCCCAGATGTGGCTTCATACCAAACAGAATCTTTGAAGATTCCATTCTCTTCAAGATTCTTTTTCTCTGCTGCATTTTTATTAACTGCTGTTGCCGTTTGTTTAACAGATTGAGCAGCGTCATCCATCGATACTTCTGATGAAAGCATTTCAATACGCATAAATTGAGAATCATCTGAAGTTAATACTAATGCATCTTTTCCTGGTTCTTCACCCGTTAGTTTATAACCGTCCATTACTTGAATAGAATAATCTTGTTCTGGGCTTTTTGTTAGTTTTGTTTCTGAAGAAGACGTTGACTGTCCATCTTCCGCTGTTTCGCTAGTTGATGATTGACTTCCTGAAGGTTTGGCTGAGACCTCGGAAGAATCCGCATCTTTTTTCGAATCTTCTTTTGCAGCGCCTGATGTTTGATCAGATTTAGAAGCTGTGTCCTGCTGAACATTTTCTGCTTGATCATTAGACTTCGGCTGAGCAGAATCTTCGTTCGTCCCGCATGCAGACAGCAATAATGCTACCGATGCACTGACAATGAAAATTTTGTTCATATATTTCATATTTATTCCTCCTCCGTGTTTCTTTTCCTTATATACTGTTTTATAGTATTCTGACAAATTCCGCAACCGGTACAATGGAATTAATTTCTTGCTTCCTTGCGCGTATAAAGGGTTGGAGGAGAAAAATAAATATTATTTTTTGAGAAGATGAGCCTTTTTACTCAAAATAAAAAACGTTGCGTAATCCGCAACGTTTTAAGACGCCCTCGACAGGATTCGAACCCACCCTAAGAGAACCGGAATCTCTTGTGCTATCCACTACACTACGAGGGCATATTTGTCACAACTTCCATTATAGGAGAGAAAACTTCTCTTTTCAATAGAATACTACGTTTATTTTTTTTAGAAGGGGGAAAAATTTTAATAATGTCAAAGAGGAATACATAGTCTTTTAAGCGAATATGTGTAGTAGAGGTTCTTTTGTTTGACCTTTATTGACCATACGTGTATTATAGGTACATAACAAATTATTCTTGTTAAGGAGGAATTTAATATGAACTTAATTCCTACAGTTATTGAACAAACAAACCGTGGTGAACGTGCTTATGACATTTATTCACGTTTGTTAAAAGACCGCATTATTATTTTAGGTAGTGCTATTGATGATAATGTAGCTAACTCAATCGTTTCTCAGCTTCTATTCTTAGCTGCTGAAGACCCAGAAAAAGATATCTCACTTTATATCAACAGTCCAGGTGGCTCTATTACAGCTGGAATGGCTATCTACGATACGATGCAATTCATTAAGCCAAAAGTTTCTACAATTTGTATCGGTATGGCTGCATCAATGGGTGCTTTCTTACTGGCTGCTGGTGAAAAGGGCAAACGTTTTGCTCTTCCAAACAGCGAAGTAATGATTCATCAACCTCTTGGTGGTGCTCAAGGACAAGCTACTGAAATCGAAATTGCGGCAAAACGTATTCTATTCTTACGCGAAAAACTAAATTCAATTTTAGCTGAGCGTACAGGTCAACCGTTAGAAGTGCTACAACGTGATACAGATCGTGATAATTTCATGACTGCTGAACGCGCTTTAGAATACGGTCTAATTGACAAAGTATTAGAAAACGACCCTAAATAAAAAAAAAGCCTTTCCCGCAGCGGGAAAGGCTTTTTTATGCGTCGTTCTCTACGTAAGCTACTAACGCATCCATTGCTTCTTTTTCATCTACCCCTTCAACGATGAGCGTAATAAGAGAACCGTTATTAATCGCTAAGCTCATTAACCCCATGATACTTTTAGCGTTGACCACTTTCTCATCTTTCTTCAAGTACACATCAGATGTAAAACGAGTTGCTTCTTGCACAAATAGTGCGGCAACACGAGCTTGTAATCCCGTTTTTAATTTTACTTCTACTTGTTTTTCCATAATAAAATCCTCCCCCTTGCAATTCCCCTTATGTGACTGGCTGACCGGCGCGAAGCTTGTCTGCTATTTGGTCAATTTTACGCAACCGATGGTTAATGCCCGATTTGCTAATTTGACCTCCCGATACCATCTCACCCAGCTCCTTTAACGTAACGTCTTGGTATTCCACACGTAAACGAGCAATTTCTCTTAGCTTTTCTGGTAAGATGTCTAAGCCAGCTGTTTCATCAATATAACGAATGTTTTCCACTTGACGAATAGCCGCTCCGATCGTTTTATTTAAGTTAGCTGTTTCACAATTAACTAAGCGATTAACGGAATTTCGCATATCTCGGACGATTCTTACATCCTCAAACCGTAACAGAGCGTTATGGGCTCCAATGATATTTAGAAACTCCGTAATTTTTTCAGCTTCTTTCAAATAGTTAATATAGCCTTTTTTCCGTTCTAATGTTTTACTATTCAATTGAAACTCGTTCATTAAATTGCATAAAGCTTCGTTGTGCTCTTCATACAATGAAAAGATTTCAAGATGGTACGATGATGTCTCTGGGTTATTAATAGAACCGCCGGCTAAAAATGCGCCTCTTAAGTAGGATCGCTTACAGCATTTTTTTTGTACTAGCTCTGGTGAAATACGATGTGTAAACGTGAATCCTTCTTCTACAATTTTTAAGTCTTCCAAAAGCATTCTCGTTTTCTCTACTAATCGAACAATATACACATTGTTTTTTTTCAACCGCATTTTCTTACGCACAAGCAGTTCTACTGACACATCATAATTTTTCTTAAGCAGGACATAAATGCGCCGAGCAATCGCTGCGTTTTCTGTTTGAACATCAACCGTGAATTTTTTATTCGAAAAAGAAAGTGAACCATTCATTCGAATTAATGCAGAAAGCTCTGCTTTTGCACAGCAATCTTTGACTTCTAAATTCGTTAACTCTTTTTTTGTTTCTGATGCAAATGACATAACTTCACCTCCAATCTACATACGGAAATAGTGTTAAACACCCGTATTCGCTTTACCTTGCAGCGATGTCAGCATAGAATACACAAGCTTTGCTACTTTTTTTGTATCATGCCTAATTACGCTGCCGTCATACTGAATAATTTGATCTTCAATCACTTCTAACCCTAATTTTAGCAATACTTCACGATCATATTCTACAGGCTGAGCCTGCTCTACTTGATATTTCTTTTTCAAAGGCGCTGGAATAGGCGCATTATTGACGATAATCGCATCTAAAAATGCACACGGCATATGATTGTAAAGCGCTTTAATATGATCACTTGCCTTAAAACCCAATGTCTCACCCGGCTGCGTCATCACGTTGCATACGTACACTTTCTTTGCTTTTGTCGAACAAAGCTCGTTACAAATATCCCGCACCAGTAAATTCGGCAAAATACTTGTATAAAGACTTCCGGGCCCCAACACAATTAAATCAGCGCGTCGAATCGCTTTTATTGTCTCGACAAGCGGCTTCACATCGGCGGGCGATAAAAATACTTTATTAATTTTTTTATTAACTTCTGGAATTTTAGATTCACCTGTTACGATGGATCCATCTTGCATCTCCGCATGCAGCACAACACTTTGATTAGCTGCTGGAAGTACTTTCCCTCTGACGTTTAGTACTTTGCTCATTTCTCGTATAGCATGCACAAAATCGCCAGTAATAGACGTCATAGCTGCAAGCAACAAATTGCCAAGAGAATGGCCTGTAAGCTCATTTCCTGTATCAAATCGATGCTGAAAAAGCTCTTCAACTAGTGGCTCTACATCTGATAAAGCAACTAGCACATTTCGAATATCACCAGGAGCAGGGATTTCAAGTTCATCGCGCAATCGGCCAGAACTTCCCCCGTCGTCTGCTACGGTTACGATGGCTGTAAGATCAAGAGGGTATTCCTTCAACCCTCTTAACAGCACTGGTAAACCCGTTCCTCCCCCAATGACGACAACTTTTGGAAGCTGTTCACTGCTCATCTATGATTTTCCTTTCTCCTCTCAATGTCACGATGAGAAATATGAGTTTTGTATTCATTCTGGAAATGGTGACCTAAATATTCAGCTAATGTGACGGAGCGATGCTGTCCGCCTGTGCATCCTATAGCAATGACCAGCTGGCTTTTACCTTCTCGCTTGTACTGTGGAAGCATAAACGAAAGTAAGTCTACTACTTTTTCAATGAACTTTTGAGTTTCCGTCCATTTTAATACGTAAGAAGAAACCTCTTCTTCAAGCCCTGTTTTAGGGCGCATATGGTCAATGTAGTGAGGGTTTGGCAAAAAGCGCACATCAAAGACTAAATCAGCGTCAATAGGTACACCATATTTAAAACCAAACGACATCACATTAACAGTAAAAACCTGTGAAGCGTGCGACGAAAACTGAGTTAAAATCTTTTCTCTAAGCTCTCTTGGTTTTAACTCTGACGTCTCATAAATAAGCTGAGCTCTTCCCTTTAATTCCTCAAGAAGCTCACGTTCCATACCAATTCCTTCTAAAGGTAAACCCGAAGGAGCTAGCGGATGTGAACGTCTCGTTTCTTTATAGCGCGTCACCAATACAGAATCTTTTGCATCTAAAAATAAAATTTGTGGCGTGACCCACGTTGTTTCACTCATGTTATCTAATGCTTCAAACAGGCTTTCAAAAAACTCTCTGCCTCGCAAGTCCATAACAAGAGCAACTTTATTCATTTTATTCCCTGACTCTTTCATGAGTTCTAAAAATTTCGGTAGCAATGTAGGGGGTAAATTATCTACACAAAAGAACCCTAAATCTTCAAAACTCTGAATTGCTACTGTTTTTCCTGCACCTGACATTCCAGTAATAATCACCAATTGAATATCGCTTACAGACCCAGTACTCATTTTCCATCCCCCTCAATCTATGCATACATGTCTATTTATCATTAACAAGGATCAATTCGATAAGATAATAACTCGAAATCCGTTGTATACGTAAAGTTGCCATAAATAACACCCGACCCTTTTGCTACATAATCGATAATGTGATGATCTCCCGGTGCCATCGGCAATTCACTTACTTCACTCAAATTATGCCAACCGAGTTTGCCTTCTTCTGATTCTAGCACATTTGTCCCATCAAAATCTGTAGCAAAAAAAGTAAACATCATCCATTCAGATGAAATTTGATCGTTTTCTTTCATCGTAAAAGTAAAGATACCTTTTACAGTGGGATTTTTCAAATAAATTCCCGTTTCTTCACGAAATTCTCTTACAACAGAGTCTTTTACAGATTCTCCTTGCTCCATTTTCCCACCCGGGGCCACCCACCAGTTTCTTCGTGGCTTTTGAAGCAACAATACTTTATCATCTTTCATTAATACACAATTTGTGACCCTTTGCATGTTTTCCACCTCATCATATGTATACTGACATTTTCTTTTATTATACTACGAAACAAACTTCTCTCACAACGGAGATGAACTAACTATTACTAAATTTTCTGAAAATAATCCATTGCTGTTATATACGTAAATTCAATCTGTTATAGTCACAAAAAAGAGGCATAGGAACACGTCCTATGCCCGACATACATATATTTTATAAAAGGGGGTCAATTACTATCTATATAGTACCCCATCAATGTTTCACAGGTGTTACAGAACAGTTAAAACCGAATTACGTTTTGTAAAAGATTGATTTCAGCCTTATTGCTGAATAGCTTTTAACTTTTCTTTTAACTCTTCTACATAGTGCTGAGCCGCTTGAGCAGCAATGCTGCCATCGCCTGTAGCTGTTACAATTTGACGAAGAGCCTTTTCACGAACGTCTCCAGCTGCGAACACACCTGGTACTTTTGTTTCCATTTGCTCGTTCGTTTCAATATATCCTTCTTTATTCGTGATGTTTAGGCTTTCGAATGGTTTTGTTAGTGGAACCATTCCAACATAAATGAATACGCCGTCCGCACCAAACTCGCGCTCTTCACCTGTTTTTGTATCTACCAACGTTACGCTTCCTACTTTACCGTCTTTTTCATTTACTTCTTTGACCGTCGTATTCCAAATAAAGTCAACTTTTTCGTTATCAAATGCACGCTGCTGTAGGATTTTCTGCGCGCGAAGCTCATCGCGTCGGTGAATAATTGTTACTTTTGTTGCGAAGCGTGTTAAATATACGCCTTCTTCAACCGCAGAGTCTCCACCGCCTACAACAACTAGCTCTTTACCTTTAAAGAATGCACCGTCACATACAGCACAATAAGATACGCCGCGGCCGCCTAGTTCTTTTTCTCCTGGCGCGCCTAATTTTTTATATTCAGCACCCGTAGCAACGATTACTGAACGTGTTTTATATTCTTTGCTGCCTGCACGAACTGTCTTGTATTCTTCTCCGTCGATGATTTCTTTAATATCACCGTACGCATATTCCGCACCGAATTTTTTTGCATGCTCAAACATTTTGTTAGAAAGGTCAGGACCAAGGATATGATCATAACCTGGATAGTTTTCTACATCTTCCGTATTAGCCATTTGACCGCCTGGAATTCCGCGTTCAATCATTAGTGTTGATAAATCTGCACGAGATGTATATACAGCAGCAGTCATACCTGCTGGACCTGCCCCAATAATAATGACATCATAAATTTTTTCTTCTGTCATTGCTTTACACTCCTTTTAGGAAATTCCTTCGTAGTTGATTCCAAATTTATGGATAATTATTTCGTTACCACTATCCTAATATGTTCTTCCTATTACCGTCTATTTTTTTGCTCAATTTAATAACGTATTCACAATTTTACTGTACTTTCTCACTGTTGCAGCGGAAATGGAATATTGTTTTGCCGCATCGGCTTGAGTAATAGACTGGTTTTGTTCTTTCGCCCATATATATGTGACGGCTGCGGCCCATGCATTTACGTTCACATGCTGAAAATCATAGGATTGTTTATATACCTGTACATATACATAAAACCAAAAGCTTAAAAGATCCTGGGTATCACTTTCATTCTGCGATTCCATCTCCAGTTCAATAACATCTGCCACCTCAAAAATCACATGTTGTTTATCCTGCCATACATACGTATATACTTCATCCAAAAGTGTACTCATATGTATGGACGACTTGATTTCTTCTAAAAGGAGCAGACGCTGCTGTTCAGGAAGCTTCTTCGCCATATACAAGCTGTAAAGCTGATCGTGAACATTTTTTGTTGCACACTTCTTTTTCGCTGTAACATCCACTTTCGATTGAAAAACCTTCGCAGCTTTTTGACTGATGCGCCAAGGCTCCTCTCCTTCTTTATCGGGAACGTCTTCCAATGCCAGCTTCCACATTTCTTTAGCGAACGCTTCACGTCCGGTATAGTAAGAGGCATATGAGAGCCAATAATGAAATGAGTTGTCTCCTTGAAATCCTTGTGTATAAAGCTTTTTTAACCATCTGTATGATAGTTTGTATTGACCAATCAATGCAAATGTTGCTCCAAGCTTATAGCGGTGTTCAAATGACATTGGATAAACGCGGCTAAGCCCGTCTGTAAGCTCCTCAACTTCTTTATGCTTATGGCAATAATAATAGAAAATCAGCTGATTGCATAACGCATGAAGATTTCCAGGGTTTTTCTCCAATACTTCATTCAGCAAATCCATTGCCTCATCAATTTTATTTAAATAAAAATAAGCTAACGCTAAATTATTATATGCAGACCAGAATTCTGGATACTCATCAATTATTTCAGTTAACAAATCCACTGCTTCTTCAAAATTCGTTGCTTCAAGCAGTCGTTTTGCTTGTTCTTGTTTTATAATCAGCATGTCGCCTAGCTGATTTTTAGGCTCTTCATCTTCTTCATCCACATCAATTGATAGTAAATCTAACAGATCTGTAGCCGATCGAAAGAGGTCACCATTTGGAAAATGCTCAATGTAATACATCGCGTATTTTTTTGATTCTTCAAACAGTCCAAGATGCGCATAGCTGTTGGCTATATAGTAGTAACAGCTTCCTAATGTATCGTCCATATGATGAATCACATGGAGAAAAAGCTCGTTGGCATCTTGATAATCTCCCTGCTCCGTTAAAGCTACTCCAACGTTTGTAAGAAGCTGTGGATTACGGGCATTTTCTTTGTTTGCACGCGTTAAATACTTGAGCGCTTTATCCGACTCCTCTTCTTCAAACGCCTGCAGCGCTTTTTCGAAATAGAAGTCACCCGTTTGCGAAAATGGAATTACTTGTGCCATTTTTTGAATTACTTTTGAGTGTTTTTCCATTAAGCCCTCCAAATAAGTTGATAATTTCGACGTTCGTAGTATATCACATTTGCCAAGAAGTTTAATACCTCTATTCAAAAAAGGAGCCTGTAAACAGTCGTTTCTGGACACAAATAAGAGAAGGTTTTGCCTCTTTTATCTAAAATGAGACAACTCCTTCTCTCCTTTCACTATGTAGCTATTAGCTAGAGTGACGCTCTTTTAATACTGATAGGACATCGTCTAAAGGCAGCTTTTGCTCACGAAGTAAAACAAGTACGTGGTACAATAAATCTGCAACTTCCCACTTCAGCTCATCATGGTCACGATTTTTTGCTGCAATAATCACTTCACCAGCTTCTTCTCCTACTTTTTTGAGGATTTTATCTACGCCTTTATCGAATAAGTACGTCGTATAAGCTCCTTCTGGCATTTCAGCTTCACGCTTAGCGATTACTTCTTCTAGCTCATTAATAATAGCAAACCGATTATCATTTTGTTTATTTTCACCAAGAATTGTTTCATTAAAGCAGCTGTAAGCGCCCGTATGACAAGCAGGACCTTGAGGCTCCACTTTTACAACAAGAGAATCAGCATCACAGTCATATGCCATGCTCACAATTTTTTGTGTGTTTCCAGAGGTTGCACCCTTATGCCACAACTCTTGTCGAGAACGGCTGTAAAACCATGTTTCACGTGTATCAATTGATTTTTGAAGTGATTCTTCGTTCATATAAGCCAATGTTAAAACTTCTTTGCTCACAGCATCTTGTACAATAGCTGGCACAAGTCCATCACTGTTGAATTTAATGTTTTCAATCGTCATCGAATGCTCACTCCTTGTTGTTTTGCATAGCTTTTAATTTCTTTTACAGATGTTTCTTTATAGTGAAAGATCGAAGCCGCCAAAGCCGCGTCAGCTTCCCCTTTTTCAAACGCATCCACAAAATCTTGACCATTTCCTGCGCCGCCAGAAGCAATAACAGGAACGCTCACCGCTTGGCTGACTGCTTTGGTTAATGCTAAATCAAACCCTGATTTTTCACCGTCTTTATCCATACTCGTTAACAAGATCTCACCCGCACCGCGCTTCACTGCTTCTCTGGCCCAGTCGATTACTTCCCAGTCCGTTGCGTTGCGGCCTCCGTGTGTGTAGACTCGCCATGATTGTAAGCTTTCATCGTACTTAGCATCGATGGCTACCACAATACACTGAGCTCCAAAAAAGTCGGACCCTTCTGTAATCAGTGTTGGATTGAGTACGGCCGCTGTATTTAATGACACTTTGTCTGCACCAGCACGAAGCATTCTTTTCATATCTTCTAATGCATTAATTCCTCCGCCCACCGTAAAAGGAATCGCTAGCTGAGATGCTACTTCTTCTACAACATGTACCATCGTTTTGCGTCCTTCATGAGAAGCAGAAATGTCTAAAAAGACTAATTCGTCTGCGCCTTCTTCATCGTAAAATTTCGCCAATTCTACAGGATCTCCTGCATCTCGAAGTTCCACAAACTGAACTCCTTTTACCACACGGCCGTCCTTTACATCTAAACAAGGAATGATTCGTTTTGTAATCATTACGCTTTCACCTCTTGAAGTGCTTCAGCTACTGTAAACTTATTTGTATAAAGTGCTTTCCCTACGATGGCACCAATAACACCGTCAGCTTCATATTTCTTTAGTGCATCTAGATCAGCAAGTTTACTAACTCCCCCTGATGCAATCACACCTTTTCCAGTAGCCTTAGCCATTTCAACAATTCCTTCCACATTAGGACCAGACAGCATACCATCAGTAGAAATATCCGTGAAAATAAATGTTTCCGCACCAACATTAGCCAATTCTTTTCCTAGTTCTGTCGCTTTGATTGTAGATGTTTCCACCCAGCCTTCCGTCGCAACATAGCCATCACGTGCATCAATACCAATAGCAATACGCGCACCATATTCCTTCAGCATTTTTTTCACAAATTCAGGATTAGAAATAGCTGCACTTCCTAAAATAACACGGTCAATTCCGTTTTCTAAATAGTAAGCAACGTCAGCTTCTGAGCGAATGCCTCCTCCAATTTGCACACGTACATCTAATTTCTTTTTCACGCCTAGCACAAATTCATCATTCACGCGCTTGGCCGCTTTTGCGCCGTCTAAATCAACCATGTGAATCCACTGAGCGCCTTCACTTGCGAATTGTGTGGCCATATCTACCGGAGAATCTCCGTACACCGTTTCTTTTGAGTAATCTCCTTGAAGCAAACGGACGCACTTTCCTCCGCGCATATCAATGGCTGGATATATTTCAAATTTGCTCATACGATGGGCTCCTTTTCTCTACGAAGTTTGCATAATTTTGCAGCATTTGCATTCCGATTGCACTGCTTTTTTCAGGGTGGAATTGAGTGCCAAATACGTGTTCTTTTCCAACAACTGCTGGAACTTCGACATCATAAGGACTTGTTGCTAAAAGCACGTCTTGATCATTTGTTTTTACGTAATAAGAGTGAACAAAGTACACATGACCTTCACTGATTCCATCAAGCAGAGCAGACTGCTGATGAAAATCTAAAGAGTTCCAGCCCATATGGGGAACTTTATATGTCTGTCCTTCGGCAGTAATGCCGGGAATACGCTCGACTCTCCCTTTTAACAGTTCCAGCCCTTTTGTTACGCCGTTCTCATCGCTTTCTTCAAATAAAAGCTGCATACCTAAACAAATTCCAAGCAAAGGCATTCCTTTTGCTACTTCTTCTTTAATAAAGTCCGTCAGCTTTGTTTGATTCAGCTGTTCCATCGCATCTTTGAATGCTCCAACTCCAGGAAGAATCAGCCCTTTTGCCTTTCTTAGTTCTGCAGGATCTGCCGAGATAATACAATCATAGTTTAATCGTTCAAGAGCTTTACTTACGCTGTATAAGTTGCCCATCCCATAGTCGATAATTCCAATCATTTACAACATCCCTTTCGTCGAAGGCACACCTTTGACACGCGGATCAATCGTTGTCGCTTCGTCCAAAGCACGTGCTAAAGCCTTAAACACCGCTTCAATAATGTGGTGCGTATTTTTACCGTAGTGTACAATTACATGTACATTCATGCGAGATTCTAATGCAAATTTCCATAAAAATTCATACACAAGCTCTGTATCAAATGTACCGACGCGCGGCGCGGGAATATCACCTTTAAATTCAAAATGAGGACGATTGCTTAAATCTACTACCACTTGAGCCAACGCGTCATCCATTGGTACGAAAGCATTTCCATAGCGCTTAATTCCTTTTTTATCACCGAGCGCTTCTTTGAACGTTTGACCAAGGCAAATACCGATATCTTCCGTTGTATGGTGATCATCAATCTCCGTGTCTCCATCTGCTTTTACATCAAGGTTAAACTGTCCGTGTTTTGTAAATAAATCGAGCATATGATTTAAAAAAGGAACGCCTGTATCAATGCTCGCTTTTCCTTCTCCATCGATTCCAATCGCTAATGCAATATCCGTTTCGTTTGTTGTACGTTTAATACTTGACTCTCTCATTGTGAAACTCCTTTCAACTGTGCATGTAATAAGTAAAGAAAAGAACATTTCTACTCTTTTCTTTTAATCTCCACCTTATTTTTTAAAGCGTTCTTCAACCGCCCTTGCATGAGCTTCTAGCCCTTCTAAACGAGCAAATGCTGCGATTTTCGAGACATTTTTCTGCAGAGCTTGTTGGCTGTATGAAATGATACTAGACTTTTTCACAAATGAATCAACTGATAAAGGACTTGAGAATTTTGCTGTCCCATTTGTTGGAAGAACATGGTTTGGTCCCGCGAAATAATCGCCAACAGGTTCTGAGCTGTATCTTCCTAGAAAAATAGCACCGGCATGACGAATGGAACCTAAAAGTTCAAGCGGACTTTCAGTCATAATTTCTAAATGCTCAGGAGCTAATTGATTAACAGCTTCAATCGCTTCTTCTAATGACCCGGTCACATAAATAGCGCCATGGTTATCAATAGAAGGTTTTGCAATTTCTTTACGAGGTAAAGATTCCACTTGTCTTTCCACTTCTTCTTTAACAGCTTCGGCTAATTTCATAGAAGGTGTAACTAAAATACTTGAAGCTAATTTGTCATGTTCTGCTTGAGACAATAAATCAGCGGCCACTTCGTTCGGCTTAGCCGTATCGTCTGCTAGTACGACAATTTCACTAGGTCCAGCAATTGAGTCAATGTCTACTAAGCCATATACTTCCCTTTTCGCTAATGCAACAAAGATATTACCTGGCCCTACAATTTTATCGACGGATTGAATTGTTTCTGTTCCATAGGCAAGTGCCCCTACTGCCTGAGCTCCCCCTACTTTATAAATCTCTTTGACCCCAAGCTCACTCGCTGCTACCACTACTCCAGCAGGAAGCGCGCCGTCTTTTCCTGGAGGTGAAACCATCACGATACGTTTTACACCTGCCACTTGAGCAGGAATGACATTCATTAAAACGGAAGAAGGATAAGCCGCAAGGCCTCCCGGTACATAAACACCTACTGCATCTAAAGGCGTTACTTTCTGCCCTAAAATGGTTCCATCTTCTTTTGTTGTCATCCAAGACTGCTCGACCATTCTTTCGTGGTAATCACGAATGTTGTCAGCAGCTTCACGAATGATTGACAGCATATCTGCATCAACCAGCTCATAAGCACGCTTCTTTTCTTGTTCTGTCACAAGCAAAGAAGAAAGCTCAACGCCGTCAAATTGGGCTGTATACCTTTTTAAAGCTTCGTCTTTTTGCTCTTGCACCTGCTTTAAAATATTTACGACAATTTCTCTTTGAGCACTCGTTCCTTGATCAATCGTACGTTTTAAGCTCACTTGTTCTGTTACACGTGTAATTTTCAATGTATGTCACCTCTTTTATACAGGTTGAACCACTTGGGCTAAACGATTCACTAAATCATCAATTCGTTCGTCTTTTAAACGATAGCTCACAGGGTTCACAATCAAACGCGATGTAATATCTTCAATGTGCTCCAATTCAACAAGTCCGTTCTCTTTTAGTGTTTGTCCTGTTGATACAATATCAACGATCCGATCAGCCAGGCCGATTAAAGGCGCTAATTCAATGGAACCATTCAATTTAATAATTTCTACTTGCTCTCCTTGCTCCCTGAAATAAGTAGATGCTACATTTGGATATTTGGTTGCCACTTTTTGAGCAATTTCTGATTTTTTAGCATTAGGCAAACCGGCAACGGCCAGATGACATTTACTAATATTTAAATCCAACAGCTCATAGACATCTCTTTCTTCTTCTAACATTACGTCTTTACCTGCAATACCAAGATCCGCTACCCCGTATTCTACATAAGTAGTAACGTCCATTGGTTTTGCTAAAATAAAGCGCATGTTCTCTTCAGGAATGTCTACAATCAGCTTGCGCGAATCGTCAAATTCTGGCGGCAATTGAAAGTCTGCTTGACGCAAAAGTTCAGCTGCTTCTTCAAAAATACGTCCTTTTGGCATTGCAATTGTTAATAGTTCACTCATTATTGTCCCCCCTTGCCTCGTTTTCCAATTAGAAACGTGACTTCTTCAAACTGTGCAGTAAATACATCAACATCATCAACGCCTGCAATTTCCTGAGTCACTACCCGGTATCCTTGCTTGCGCTGTTCAGCAGCTAAAGCTAATGCCTCATCTAAACGCTCCTGGCTATATAATATGCCGTATACTGCTGAAGGCTCATATACTTCTTCGCCCAGCGCTTCAATTAAGCGGTCGAGCTGAATTCCAAATCCTGTAGCTGGTGTTTTAGACGCAAATTTTTCAAGAAGCTGGTCATAACGTCCTCCATTACCGATATGGAAACCAACGTTTTCAGCAAAGACTTCAAATAAAATACCTGTGTAATAGCTCATATGACTGACTAAGTTAAAATCAATTTTAATTTCATCCGTTACACCGTACGCATCAAGCATATTCCATAGCTTTTTCAAATCACCGGCTGCTTTTTTACCAGCTTCGTTTTCAACTAGTTCAACCGCTTCTTCAATCTTCTTTTCATCTCCGCGCAGGTTAAGCAGCTGAAGGAGACGCTGTTTATCAATAGAAGATAGATTCAAATCTTTTACATGATTACGATAACCCACGTAATTTTTCTCATATAAAAAGCGGCGAAGCACGTTAGCACGTTCTTCATTTCCGACAATTTCTAAAAAAAGCGAATTAACAAACCCGATGTGGCCAATTGCCACTTTAAATGATTTAAGTCCCGCTCTTTTTAACGCGCCGATCATGAGAGCAATCACTTCAGCATCGCTGCTCATCGTAGCGTCTCCAATTAGCTCAACGCCTATTTGTTCAAACTCCGCCGGGCGGCCGCCCTCACGCTGCTGAGCTCGGAATACATTTGCTTCATAAGCTAAGCGCAAAGGAGAATTATTTAAAAGTTTTGAAGCGGCCACACGTGCAAATGGCGTTGTTACATCCGGTCGCAGCACAAGCGTATGCCCTTCTTTATCTAAAAGTTTAAACAATTGTTGATCTAAAATAGCTGATGCGCTTCCTACCGTCTCGTAGTATTCCACAGTAGGCGTTGCCATATATTGATAGCCCCAGCTGCTGATTTCATCTGCCAGCTGATTGCGAACTTGTTTTTTTCTTTCAAAAAGAGCTGGCAGGGTATCTCTCATTCCAAGGGGTTTTTCAAACATAAATAACTTTGACATTCCGACACGTCCTTTAAGCTTGATTTTATCTATTATTGATAGGTTGATTTCGCTTTATCACGCTAATGTATTAGCGGAATAACAAATTAAAGTTATTGATAGTTTACACCCGATAAAGTCAGCCGTCAACCGCCAGCTGTTCAAATTTACAAAAAAAACCACAGCTTAGTTCTTGCTAAGTTGTGGCTTTAGGCTCTGCTTCCTTGCGCTTTTCCATTTCTTCTTTTGTATAGATGACACGCATAGGGTTACCTCCAACAAAGAAACCGGGTGCTACATCTTTATGAACCACCGTTCCAGCCGCTACAACCGCTCCGTTGCCGATTGTTACGCCTGGAAGGATGGTGCTATTTGCTCCAATCATCACTTCATCCCCAATGATGACATCTCCAAGACGATATTCCGTTATCAGATATTCATGAGCGAGAATAGTTGTATTGTATCCGATAACCGTATTGCGTCCTACTTGTATTTTTTCAGGAAACATAATATCGAGCATCACCATAAGGGCAAAGGATGTTTGAGGTCCTACTTTCATCCCTAGGCACGCTTTGTACAGCCAGTTTTTCATCGAAAGAAAAGGCGTATAGCGAGCGCATTGAATGATTAGGAAGTTGCGCACTACTTTCCAAAAAGGCACGGTCTTATAGACATGCCAAAGGGAATTAGCTCCTTTAACCGGATAGCGCGTCGTTTTTCTCACTGACGTTCTCCTTTTAATATATCAATTAAATCCGTCATATTCTCTAAAATAATATCAGGATTATAAGAAGCGATATGATCTCTTCCTTTTGCGCTCCAAGCAACTCCAGCTGTTTTCGTATAAGCTCTTTGGCCAGAAACGATGTCATGATGGTTATCTCCCACCATCAGCGCTTCTTCAGGTTTAGCATTAAGCAGCTTCAGTGCTTTTTCTACTGGCTCAGGATGCGGCTTTGCATTTGTTACGTCTTCAATTGCAACAATCGTATCAAAGAACTGGTCTAACTTTGTTAACTTAAGCCCCATCATGACCGTATTTCTTTGCTTTGTTGTGACAATGCCTAATTTATAATTCTGCTCGTGCAGCCATTTAACTGTTTCAAGTACGCCTTCAAATTCTTTAACAAGCAAATCATGATTAGCTAGATTATGCGTGCGATACATCTCAATCATTTCGTTTACTTTCGTTTTATCCATTTCTACAAACGTGTCGTATAAAGGAGGTCCCATAAACTGTAAAATATCTTCACGAGTATATTGTTCAGGATAATAGTGATTAAGCGTATGAGTAAACGAAGCAATAATTAATTCATTTGTATCAATTAACGTACCGTCTAAATCAAACAAAACCGTATTAATCGTCATTATTCATTTCCTTCCCTTGCGTCAAATCAAGTTTGTGTAAATCTTGTAGCTTTTCTTCATTTACGCCTTAGATTGTGCTTCTTCATTCTCTAAGTATTTCTGTTTACTCATGCCCGTCACGCGGCGGACAATAATTAAAATAATGGCTATTACAATCAGTGCGAGTGAAACAACTTGAGCGATTCTGAGTGTATGCGTCAGCATTAAACTATCCGTGCGAAGCCCTTCTACAAAGAAGCGTCCAACTGAGTACCAGATTAAATAAGATAAGAAAATTTCTCCTTTTCGCAGACTGGTGCGGCGAAGTACCATCAACAGGATAAATCCGGCAAAATCCCATAATGATTCGTATAAAAACGTAGGATGGTAGTATGTACCGTTAATATACATTTGGTTAATGATAAAATTTGGAAGGTGCAACCCTTCTAAAAAAGCACGGGTAACCGGGCCCCCATGTGCCTCTTGATTCATAAAGTTTCCCCAGCGCCCAATGGCTTGGCCAAGGATTAAACTAGGCGCAGCAATATCAGCCAACTTCCAAAATGAAATTTTTTTTACTTTCGAATACACAATGGCAGTTAATACGCCTCCGATTAAGCCCCCATGAATGGCAATCCCACCTTGCCAAATCTGAGGTATTTCATTTAAATGCTTTGAATAGTATCCCCATTCAAAGGATACATAATAAATTCGTGCACAAATAATAGCTATTGGCACAGCAAATAAGATAAGATCAACAAATGTATCTTTTGATAAGCCTCTTCTTACACTTTCTCTTGTCGCAATATAAAGACCTAATAGAACACCTGCACCGATAATTACGCCGTACCAGTAGACCGTTAGAGGGCCAATTTCAAGGAAAACGCGATCTAACGGCTGAATAGTTGCTTCCACAAGTTAACACCCTTTCTTATAAATCTTCACGATCTCCTTCTTCAATTACATCTGTTAGACGTGCAGAAAATTGTTCTGCTGCGTTAATACCCATACGCTTTAAGCGGAAGTTCATTGCCGCCACTTCAATGATAACAGCTAAGTTTCGTCCCGGACGTACTGGCAATGTAATTTTTGTAACGTCTGTATCAATAATTTTCATTTTATCTTCTTCTAAACCAAGGCGATCATAATGTTTCTGCTGATCCCATGTCTCTAACTGAATAACAAGTGAAATTCGCTTATAGCTTCGTACAGCTCCTGCGCCGAATAGCGTCATCACATTGATGATCCCTAGTCCTCGAATTTCAAGCAAATGCTCGATTAAACCAGGCGCATTTCCTACAAGCGTGTCTTGATCTTCTTGACGGATTTCCACACAGTCATCGGCTACTAGACGATGTCCCCTCTTAACAAGCTCTAGAGCTGTTTCACTTTTACCAACGCCGCTTTTTCCCATGATTAATACACCAATTCCGTATATATCGACTAATACGCCGTGCATGGCAGTAGTAGGTGCTAGCCGGCTTTCAAGAAAATTCGTTAAATGGCTGGAAAGTCGCGTTGTTTTAAAGCTTGAACGCAGCACAGGAACTGATTCACGCTCTGAAGCTTCGATAAGTTCTTTCGGTACATCCATTTCGCGCGAAACAATGATAGCCGGCGTGATATCTGTACACATCTTTTCCATTCGAACTTTTTTTTGTTCATCATCTAATTGTTTAAAAAATGATAGTTCTGTTTTACCTAACAGCTGGATACGTTCTGCTGGGTAATATGTAAAATAACCTGCCATTTCAATACCTGGACGTGAAATATCACTTGTTGAAATAGGGCGGTCGATTCCTTCTTCTCCGCTAATAAGTTCTAATTTAAATTTCTCAATGATGTCTTTTGTACGTACTTTAACCACCGTGCATCCTCCTTTTATGAACAGTCATATACCTGTTCATGTCTACAGTATATCCAACTCTCGCTTTTATGTCGCGTTTGGTTCTAGCCATTTTATTTTATCATTAATACGGAAAGAAAAGAAAAAAAAGATGGCATAGGCTGCATCACCTTACCATCTTTTTTAGAAAATTAAATATTGCAAGAAAGTTATCTTCTATTTTGAAGCGGTTCAACAATCACTCGTTGAATAAGCGCATTTAAAAGCGACATAATTACTGAGGCTAAAAGCGCTGTACCAAACCCGTCAATATTAAAAGAATCTCCCATAACACTTTGTGTAATCATCAGCGTAATGGCATTAATGACGAATAAAAACAGCCCAAGCGTAAGAAATGTCACCGGCAGGGTAAGTAAAATTAAAATCGGCTTAACAAACACGTTCAAAATAGATAGAATCAAGCTCGCGATAATAGCTGCACTGACTGATTCCAAGTGGAAAGTGTCGATATAACCTGCAATTACGATTAATACGAGGGCATTGATTAAAATACTAATGATTCCACGCAATAACATTTTTAGAAATCTCCTTCTTCATTTGGAACTAAAAACACAAAAATCATATATAAGATGACCGGAGTACCTACTGTAAAAAATAAACTGATGATAAACAATACGCGGAGTAGTGAAGCATCTATTCCGATATACTGAGAAATACCGCCGATAACACCCGCAAGCTTGCGATTTGTTCGCGAACGATACAACTTTCGCACGTTAATCATCTCCTTTGTTTTTTTACTAAAACAAGCGTTTTCTATTTTATAACAATTGAGCCCGTTTTGGATTCAGCTAACAATTTATAGCCTTTGGGCGAAGCGACATTTGCTTTGAAACGAAGTTGTTTCATCACCGTTTCTTTTTTTTCATCTACTATTTCCATCTCAGGAAGTGTACACGTAAAATTCCCAAAGTTAGATTTCAAATCTCCATCAACGGAGAGATGAGGCGGCGTATAGAGCGTAATGCTTCCTGTAGTCGTTTTGAAAAATGCTTTTTCAATGCGCTCTCCTTTTAAATACGTATCAATATCTCCGTTAAATGTCTGAACATCAATCTTTTTTGTATCTCCATCAAATTTAACCGTTCCATTGATTGTTTCAAGCTCACATTTCGAAGCGAGTATTCGAGAAAGTTCCATGTGCCCGTTTGATGTCTCCATTTCGAGAGAATGGCTGTTCACATCGTAAAAGCGGATGGTACCATTAGCTGTTTTGGCTTTCAGGTCTCGTACGCTTAGTCTTTCCCCATCGATTGAACCATTAAACATACGGAGCTTGACGCGTTCATATTCCATTTCTGGAATATAAATAATCGCTTTCACTTTCATTTGCTTTTGCTGAATTGAAAAGCGCAATTTGCCATTTTCAATGGAAAACGCCGTATGCTGCAAGAAAGTGCGGCGTGCTTCATCCGAATTCTCTACTTTGTAGATAGCAGCTTCACACTCTATTCGTACTTCTGTACTTCCCCAAGGTCGGAGTTGGACGCTTCCATTTGCTAAATCTACGTCAATCTCTTGAATATATGCTTCTGATTGTTGAAAGATGTGCTGAACGTCAATCGAAGGACCAAAGTTAAAATCTAAATCTCCTTCTTTTACTTTTTTTACCGTTTGATCTACAAATGTAAATAATTTTTCCTTTAAAGAGCTTTGAGATGACTTAGAAGCGTACGTTTTTTTCTGTTTTCCTCCTACATAAGGGGATAGCTCAGCTTTATCAGGCGTAGCATAGGAAGAATCATTAGCTGAGTCTTTTTCCAATGAATTCAGCAAAGTTAAAGCCTCATCTACGCTAAGTTTCCCTTCTTCTACCATCTGTAAAATTTGTTTACGCTTTTCACTCATACCTTCCATCTCCTCTTTACGTTTTAGTCATTTAACTTTTATCTGCTTAATATTTGTATCCCTTTTACAATATTCCATACAAACACAACAACATTAACTAAAGAAACAACAACTAAAGCTACAATTAAAAGAATAAATACCGTTCCACTAGAGCCAGTAAGAGCAGGAAGCAAGAAAAATAAGAACAAGATCGCTGTAGCGATAGGTAATAAATGTGACAAAAATGCAGTTTTTGCATGTTTCTTTACTTCTATGTTATGAACAACAAAATAAATAATAATAGGTAATAAAAATGGTGCAAAGAAAACGCTAAAATAATTTAAGGAAGATAGTATGCGATTTCCTTCCATAATAATCAGCTCCTTATATCATGTATTACGGTTTAATGAGTTAAAAAGTTTCATTCTTTATAAAAAAGACACCAATGCTGGTGTCTTTTAACGAGTTAATGCCTCTGCTTTTTCAACTTTTTTCTCCATACGCTTGCGGTCACGTTCTAAAATTGGGTTCAAATAATGACCCGTATAGGATTCTTTTACTTTTGCCACTTCTTCTGGCGTACCCGTAGCCACAATTTGTCCGCCTTTATCTCCACCTTCAGGCCCTAAATCAAGCAGGTAATCAGCTGCTTTGATGACGTCTAAATTATGTTCGATCACTAAAACCGTATCTCCATTTTCAACTAAACGCTGGAGCACTTTTAATAATCGTGCAATATCATCGACATGAAGACCGGTAGTCGGTTCGTCTAAAATGTACAGCGTTCTTCCTGTTGAGCGGCGGTGAAGCTCTGAAGCTAATTTTACACGCTGTGCCTCTCCACCGGATAAAGTAGTAGCCGGCTGTCCAAGGGTGATATAGCCAAGTCCTACATCGTAAATTGTCTGTAGCTTCCGCTTAATCTTTGGAATGTTTTCAAAGAAGTGAAGCGCGTCTTCAACGGTCATATCCAACACATCTGAAATGTTTTGATCTTTGTATTTCACTTCTAAAGTTTCACGGTTATATCGTTTGCCGTGGCAGACTTCACAAGGGACGTATACATCTGGCAAGAAATGCATTTCAATCTTGATAATACCGTCTCCTCGACAAGCTTCACAGCGGCCGCCTTTCACGTTAAAGCTAAAACGGCCTTTTTTATATCCGCGCACTTTTGCTTCGTTTGTTTGGGCAAATACATCTCGGATGTCATCGAATACGCCTGTATAAGTTGCAGGGTTCGAACGAGGCGTACGGCCTATGGGAGACTGATCAATATCGATGACTTTATCTAAGTGTTCAATGCCTTTGATTTCTTTATGTTCTCCTGCTTTGCTTTTTGCTTTATGCAGCTTTTGCGCCAATGATTTATGAAGGATATCATTTACCAGCGTACTCTTACCTGATCCAGATACACCTGTAACAGCCGTGAACATACCTAACGGAAGCTTTGCTTTTACATTTTTTAAATTATTTTCTTTTGCTCCTATAATTTCAATCATCCGATCTTTATCTATTGACCGTCTTTCCGCTGGAAGAGGAATAAACTTCTCTCCTGATAGATATTGACCCGTTAAAGAGTTTTCATCCTTCATCACTTCCTGAGGCGCACCTTGAGAAACAACAGCACCTCCGTGTACACCGGCTCCTGGTCCGATATCAATTAAATAATCAGCTGCCATCATCGTATCTTCGTCATGTTCTACAACAATCAACGTATTTCCAATATCGCGCATATCTTGCATCGTGCGAATTAAGCGATCATTGTCACGCTGATGAAGACCGATAGAAGGTTCATCTAAAATATAAAGAACCCCCGTTAAACGAGAACCAATTTGAGTAGCTAAACGGATCCGCTGTGCTTCTCCTCCCGAGAGAGTTCCAGCAGAGCGGTTTAATGTTAGGTAATCAAGCCCCACGTTAATGAGAAAGCTTAGACGCTCACGAATTTCACGCAGTATCATATCCGCAATCTTCATGTCTTTTTCAGATAGGCTGAGACTTTCAAAAAAATCATATGCTTCTTTTACTGAGAAGCGGGTTGTATCTCCTATATGCTTTTCGTCAATAAGCACCGCTAAGCTTTCGCGTTTTAAGCGATTTCCTTTACATTTTGGGCAAGCTTGCTGAGCCATGTACTTTTCCATTTGCTCACGGATATAATCTGAACTTGTTTCATGATAACGGCGCTCTACATTCCGAAGCACGCCTTCAAATTCGATATGATTTTCTCTTACTTGGCCAAAATCATTTTCATAGCGAAAGTAAATTTTTTCTTTACCGCTGCCATATAATACTTTATCAAATAAATGTTCCGGGATATCTCGCACCGGCACGCCCATATCGATGCCGTAATGTGTACATACGGCTTCAAGCAGCTGCGGATAGTATTGAGAACTTGTTGGCTCCCAAGGTGCAATTGCGTGCTGACGAAGCGTTAAGTCATAGTTAGGAATAACTAAATCTTTGTCCACTTCCAATTTCGTTCCTAACCCGTCACACGTTGGACACGCCCCGTACGGACTATTAAATGAAAACATGCGGGGCTCAAGTTCTCCAATGGAGAAACCACATTTTGGACAAGCATGATGCTCACTAAAAAGCAGTTCTTCTTCACCTATCACATCAATAATTACTTTCCCTTCTCCGAGGCGAAGAGCTGATTCCAAAGAGTCCGACAAACGAGCGGCTACACCTTCTTTTACAACAACGCGATCAATTACTACTTCAATGGAGTGCTTTTTGTTTTTTTCCAGTTCAATTTCTTCTGTTATTTCACGCATTTCTCCGTCTACTCGAATGCGAACGTACCCTTCCTTTTTAATATCTTCTAACACTTTTACGTGGGTACCTTTTCGGCCAGATACCACAGGTGCCAGTACTTGAAGCTTTGTACGTTCAGGGTACTCTAAAATTCTATCTACCATTTGCTCAATCGTTTGAGATGTAATTTCAATTCCATGATTAGGACAAATCGGCTTTCCTACACGAGCAAACAAAAGGCGCAAATAGTCATAGATTTCGGTCACAGTTCCGACGGTTGAACGAGGGTTTCGGCTCGTTGTTTTTTGATCGATTGAAATAGCAGGCGACAATCCTTCGATTGAATCTACATCGGGCTTATCCATTTGACCTAAAAACTGTCTTGCATATGCCGAAAGCGACTCGACATAACGTCTTTGTCCTTCTGCATAGATTGTATCGAAAGCTAAAGAAGATTTACCAGAACCTGATAACCCCGTTAATACTACTAATTTGTCTCGCGGGATTTCAATATCGATATTTTTCAAATTGTGGGCTCGTGCACCTTTTACCACGATTTTTTCCATCGCCATGTTTTATCACCCTTCCGCTTTTAATTCTAGAATCAAGTCACGAAGCTCAGCTGCGCGTTCAAAGTTAAGCGCTTTGGCTGCTTCTTTCATTTCTTGTTCCATTTCTTCTACGAGCTTTGCTTTTTCTTTTTTGTTGAGCTTATCAAATGCCGGTGCTTCTTCATACGTTTCTGTATCTTCTGCTACTACTGTTGCACGAATTGAGCCTCGAACTTCTTTTTGAATCGTTGTCGGTGTAATACCATGCTCTTCATTGTAAGCTTCTTGAATACTTCTACGACGCTTGGTCTCATTGATAGCAATGTTCATGGAGTTTGTGATGCGATCTGCATACATAATGACATGTCCATTAGCATTTCGTGCAGCACGTCCGATGGTTTGAATAAGCGATCGTTCTGAACGCAAGAATCCTTCTTTATCCGCGTCTAATATGGTTACTAACGAAACTTCCGGAATATCTAAACCTTCACGAAGTAAGTTAATTCCTACAAGCACATCGTACTTTCCAAGCCGCAGCTCTCGGATAATTTCAATACGCTCGAGCGTCTTCACTTCAGAGTGAAGATATTGAACTTTAATGCCGATTTCTTTTAAGTAGTTCGTTAAATCCTCGGACATTTTCTTTGTTAACGTCGTAACGAGTACTCGTTCATTTCGCTTAATCCGGTCGTGAATTTCTCCAATTAAATCATCAATCTGCCCTTCAATTGGTCGAACTTCAATATTTGGATCCAATAATCCCGTTGGACGGATAATTTGTTCAATCACATCAGGTGCCTTCTCAAGTTCATAAGGACCTGGTGTTGCGGAAACATGAACAATTTGGTTAATATGCTGTTCAAATTCATCAAATTTAAGCGGGCGGTTATCTAATGCGGAAGGCAAGCGGAAACCATGGTCCACTAACACTTGTTTACGCGCTTGGTCCCCATTGTACATTCCTCTAACTTGAGGAATCGTAACGTGTGATTCATCCACAACAAGAAGGAAATCTTCAGGGAAGAAGTCCAGCAGTGTATAAGGTGTAGAACCAGCGGGACGAAGCGTTAAATGACGAGAGTAGTTCTCGATTCCCGAACAAAAGCCCATTTCTCTCATCATTTCTAGGTCGTAGCGCGTGCGTTGCTCCAAGCGCTGCGCTTCTAAAAGCTTGCCTGCTTCTTTTAGCTTCTCTAGCTGTTCTTCTAGTTCTTTTTCAATATTTTGAATGGCAACACGCATTTTTTCTTCTCTCGTGACAAAGTGAGATGCCGGGAAGATAGCTACATGTTCACGATCACCAATGATTTCTCCTGTTAGAGCGTCAACTTCTCGGATGCGGTCAATTTCATCGCCGAAAAACTCGACGCGAATACAGTGTTCATCTCGAGACACAGGGAAAATCTCCACAACATCACCGCGAACGCGAAACGTTCCGCGCTTAAAGTCAATATCATTTCTTTCGTACTGTACATCTACTAGCGTACGAAGCAGCTGATTACGCTCTTTTTCCATTCCTACTCGAAGAGATACGACCATTTCTTTGTATTCTTCCGGAGACCCTAAGCCATAAATACAGGATACGCTGGCAATAATAATGACATCTTTTCGTTCAAAAAGAGAAGAAGTTGCCGAGTGACGAAGTTTATCAATTTCATCATTAATGCTTGCATCTTTTTCAATAAATGTATCTGTTTGAGGTACATAGGCTTCAGGCTGATAGTAATCGTAGTAACTGACAAAGTATTCGACTGCATTATTAGGAAAAAACTCTTTAAACTCACTGTACAATTGACCAGCAAGCGTTTTGTTATGAGCCATAATTAGTGTCGGCTTATTTATTTCCTTAATAACATTAGACATGGTGAAAGTTTTTCCCGTTCCTGTAGCACCTAACAAAACTTGATGCTGCTTACCCTCTTTAATTCCTTTCACGATCTTTTCAATTGCCTTTGGCTGATCACCCTGCGGTTGATATGGGGATACTAATTCAAACTGATCTTTCAAATGAAGGCCTCCGTTTCTATTTTCTTGTTTTATCTATTTTTATTACGATATGTAAAAACCGAAAACACGAACTGATATTCGTATTTTATCACTTTATAATCATAAATGAAACTAATGAGTATTAATCTTATATAGTGTTTGTTTGTTTTTATTTTTTACCCTGTTACTTTATTACCCACTAAATTCTTATACTACCCTTTTCGAAGGGAATACAACTCTTTAGATGAAAGCAATAAAAGAAAGTAAGCTTCGTTATTGTTTGAAAAAGATAGGCTTTTGCGCCAATTTCTAAATTATGATACAGTATAAAAAATATGTACTGAGAGGGGTTTAGTATGGCAAGCGTTGATCAAGTTCTTATAAATAACTCCTTTATAACAGTTGAAGAATCAACTTCTTTAGCTAAAGTGACATCTGAACTTTCAAACTATGACTTCGTCGTAGTCACAGCAAGTACCTTTTATGTAATACAAAAAGATGAACGATACCTGTTAACAGGTCATGACGAGGCATCGTCCATAAAAAAAGTAATAGCGGATACAAATTGGCCTTCATCTTCTACTTCTACGTTAGCCAATTTACAAGCCAACACAAACTGGAACAGACCAGTCCTCATTCAAGCAGAAAACCAAGAAACCACAATAGGACTTGTAACACCTTCGCAGTGGATTACACATTTGCATAGCCAAAATGAGATATTAGCTTCCTATTTTGATACATTGGCAGAAACCATTAATGATGCAGTGACAGCGGTCGATAATGAAGGAAATGTAATCTTGTGGAATACTGCTGCGGAACATACGTATAAGATTCAGAGAGATGATATTATTGGTAGAAAAATCGGAGAGCATTTCAAAGATGAATCCATCATTCTACATACGATTCTAAATGAAGGGCGCCCTGTACGCGGAACGTATCATCGTCCTAATGAACAAACTCACGTGCTCATCAATGCATCTCCTATTATAAGAAACAATCGAGTCATAGGTGGAGTCGCAACTGAACATGACATTACCAATATTGTAAGATTAAATGAAGAAATTGATGTGTCTCTTCTCATTCCAAAAGATAATCCATTTTCTTCTTTCGCGGGTATCAGTCCTGAAATTAAGCAAGCCGTTGACATTGCCAAAAAAGTGGCATCTACAGATATGCCTATTTTATTAACAGGAGAACCTGGTTCTGGGAAAGAAATGCTGGCTCAGGCCATCCACTACGGTGGAGCCAAACATAAAGAACCTTTTTTATCTTTAAATTGCGCCACTATTCCATCGGGACTCCTGGAAATTGAGCTCTTTGGTCATCAAAAAGATGTCTTTTCAGAAGATCCAACAACCATTGCGGGAAAACTGGAGCAGGCTCACAACGGGACGTTATTTATTGAAGAAATTGATAAAATGCCTCTTGAAATTCAAGTTAAGTTTCTGCGTTACTTGGAAGAACGATCCTTTTATCACGTTGGAGGCACGGAAGAAATTCAAGTTCAAACCCGAATTGTAGCCTCTACCACGACGCCTTTGGAAGAGTTGCTAAAAGCCGGTGAATTCCATGAAAATCTTTACTATTTGCTGACCGTCATTAACATTATAATTCCGCCGCTTCGAGACCATAAAGAAGACATCGAAGCATTGACACAGCAATTTGTACAGGAATTCAGCAAGAAGTATAAAAAGAAGGCTCCTTTCATTAGCTCTGAAGTTCTCGAAGCCTTTATGCAATACGATTGGCCAGGCAATATTCGCGAGCTGAGAAATACGATTGAACGAATGATTTTTCTAAGTGATCAGTCGTTGATTACCCTTACGCACCTTCCTGACAATCTGAAGGATGCAAGTTCTTTCACAGAAGTTCAAAAAGAAGAAGATTCTCTTCAAGAAGCTAGGCTAATAGAAGAGACTCTTCAAAAAACCTATGGAAACAAAAGTGCAGCAGCAGATTTGCTTGGCATTTCACGCGGCACCCTTTACAACAAAATCAAAGAATACGGACTAAACTAATCAAAAAATTCGACACGAAGCTCAGGGTACTTGTGTCGAATTTTTTATGTTTCTTTGACTGAACTTATTTGGAGAAATTTTTTAATACGAACCATACATTGGCGGGGCGTTCGGCTAGGCGTCTCATGAAATAACCAAACCAATCAATTCCGTAAGGAACATACACCCTTACTTTATATCCTTCTTTTACTAGACGGTCCTGCAGCTCTACGCAAATTCCATAAAGCATTTGGAACTCAAATTGGTCATTTGAAATACCATTTTCTCTTACTAATCGTTTTGTGTACTGAATCATTTCTTCATCATGACTTGCTACAGCTGTATAGTGACCATTTAATAAATGCATTTTAATGATTTTTTTATAGTTTTCATCTACGTCTTTCTTTTCTGGAAATGATACTTCTGGTGATTCTTTATAAGCTCCTTTTACTAGACGTAAATTAGCTTGATATTGATGTAAGTCATTCATATCTTGTTCTGTACGATGAAGATACGCTTGAATCACAATTCCAACATTATCAAATTCTTTGCGTAATTCTTTATACATATCAAGGGAGATTTGGCAGTGCAAGTAGTCTTCCATATCAATTCGAACAAAAATATTATTCATTCTGGCCGTGTGTAGAATTCTGCGCATATTTTCCATACAAAGCTCTTTGCTAATATCCAATCCTAAAGAAGTCATCTTTAATGATAAATTTGATTGAACGCCCGATTCTGCAATGGCTTCTAGTGTCTGAATGCACATGGCAGTAGACAACCTGGCTTCCTCTTCTGTAAAAACAAATTCTCCTAAATGATCCAGTGTAACAACTTTTCCACTATTGTTAAGCTCCTTAGATGTGTGAATTGCTGATTCGGTTGAGTCTCCAGCAACAAAACGAGCTGCTCCCATCCTCAATCCATACTTTTTAGCTAATTTGTTTATTGAATGATTTTTGCCAAGCGACTGAAACATCGTTCTCATTAATACTTCCATCAATCCTAAACCTCCTTTTATTTTTTAAAATCAAAAATAAACTAAATTTTCAGATTAATATTTTTATTTTTCTATACCCTTCTCACATTTCTGTACACTTATTTAAATAAATTTATACATAAGTGTTTAAGATATTTTAAATATAAACATATTTGTCTAATTGATTTGATTATACTCGCTCATTAAATGAACCGAAACAATATTGTTATAAGTTCTAACTCACTTTTTTACACACAAAAGCTCTCCACGTTGTGCAGAGAGCTTTTGTGTACAGTTTAATAATAAGCGATTAACTTATCATCAAACCAATAATCTTTATTTTCCAGCTGCTAGCATGCTTTTTGCATATATAAAACCGATGGCTGCTGAAAGTAAATCTATTAAAATAATAAGCGGATAATCTGCGTACCCTTTATATACAGAAACAGCTATCAACAAAAGCGTCAGCGCTGTGGCAACATATAAGTTATATGTTACTCTAGCAAACAGAACAAGCAATATGGCGGGTAGAAAAACTGCGGCAATCGTTTTGACTTCCACAAACATTTCTCCTTTTTATCCGTCTTTTAACCAGCTTGTGAATCACGTTTTGTATAATTGTGTACAAACAAAATACCTAGTTCATGATGTTCGTTGTCATACAATGCTCGCTGAGTAAAGCGAACTTCTCCATTTTCGTCAATAACTTCCAGCTTACAAAAAGCACGGTTATTAACTTGTAATGCTTCATAAAATTTATGGACTTCAGATACAGCGATTCCATTTACCTTAATAATCACTTCTCCTACTTTCAAACCCATTTTCTCTGCCGGAGAATGAGGGATGATTCCTAATACAACCAAACCTTGTGTACGCTTAGTAAACAGTGCGGGCGCTTTTTCATCGCTTCGACGCTGCTGCAAACGAATCCACTCTCTTCCTATGATCGCTAGAATAACAACAGCTACAGCGGCAAGAGGATAAAAAATAGCAGCAATCGTAATGATCGTTAATCCTACGCCTAATGCTAATACACGCTTACCAGTAAATTCAATAGATTTAAACGGCACCATACTTTGAATTCGCTGATAAAAACCGATAGCAAAAGGAACAAAAAACAGGCTAAATGATGTTCCGTCAATAGATAACACAGGCCACCATGGAAACACAGACGTAATGGCGCTGCCTGGAATTAAGACAAAAAGCGGGACAACCCATAATTTTTGAGAGTAATGAGCTCCAATTTCCTGCCCTCTTTTACTTTTCACAATGGCTGGAGACGTACCTTTTGCTCCAAATTTCCAAATTAAATATCCTTCTGCTAATACAAGCAGAGACATTAAAATAGTCAGAGAAGGTAAATCTGCGTTATGAGCTTGCACAGACCACGTTTGAATAAATCCTTCACCGAAACCAGATGCCGGAATAAGCAAGGTTGCAAGCACAGCCAGTCCTACGGTGTAAGAAGGAGAAAGCCATTTAAACGTCCAAGGGCCGCTTATGATAAAAGTTAAAACAGCTACAAGTACAATCATTCCTATAGATACATAGACACCTAGCAACACGGTAACAACGGATAAAATCAACCCAATAATGATACCTGGAAAAAATAAATATTTTGCTTCTAAAATAAAATCAAACACGCGAACATGAAAATTCTGACGCTCTCTCTTGACGCGAGAAAGACCTACAAAAAACGAGACGAGCAGAAATAGATAAGTTAGCGGATGTAAAAACAAACGCCCGATACCTTTTAAGAGCTCTAATGCAAAATCCATTTTTTCACCACCTGTAATTTTTTACATTTTTATTACAACATTTACGATTGATTGTTATGTATCATAGGCTTCTTTATTTTATCAAAATGCATCACTAACCGACAATGTTGTTTTTACTAAAAAAGTTCCGTGCTTTGGAAAAGCACGGAACTTTTTCTACTTCTTATTGACTAGCTAGCTTTAAAGCCGTTTGAAGCTGACGATCTTCATCTTTTGATTTAATTTTTTCTAGAAGTTTTGTTTGTAAAAGCGCTGCTGTATCTTCATCGATTTCACCTGTAGCTTTTTGCTTATTGGCTTTTTGGAATGCAGTTACAGCTGTTTCTGTCTCTTTACTAAAATATCCGTCTGTACGTCCAGGTTCAAAGCCAAGGCCTTTTAGCATCACTTGAGCATTCTTCACTTGGTCACCTGTCATATCACGTGTTAATGGCTTTTTATCAACTTGAATTGGATTTGCATAATAATAATCTGGCTGCTTGACCTCTACTGTTGGTTTTATACCTTTTTCGTTAATCCAGTTTCCATCAGGCGTTAGCCATTTATAGAACGTTAATTTTAAATTACTGCCGTCTTCCATTGGAACAGCTTGTTGAACGGTTCCTTTTCCGTAGGATTTTTCACCGACTAGCTTGTATCCTCCTGCTTCTTTTAATGCCCCGGCAAGAATTTCAGAAGCGGATGCACTCCCTCCATCAATCAAGGCCACAATTGGATAATCCTTTTGCTTTTTCATTGAAGAAACCACTTTTTGACGTTCACCGTTACGATCTTCAATTTGGATATATGGCTTTTTATTCGTTACTAATTTATCAAGCATTTTTTCAACGCTCGTTAAATAGCCACCAGGATTTCCCCGAACGTCTAGAACTAAGCCATCGATATTTTTATTTTCAAGTTTTTTCAACTGTTTCGTAAATTCGTCTCCCGTTGATTCAGAGAATGATGTAATTTCCATGTAGCCAATTTTTTTATTGTTTACATTTTTAACAGAAGAATAGACGGTTTCAATTGGAATCTCATCTCTTACAACTTTTACTTTCATCGTTTCTTTCACGCCCGGTCGTTGAACATCTAATGTCACGGTAGAGCCTTTTTTACCGCGAATTTTTAATACTGCTTCATTCAATTCCAGACCCGCGATACTTTTACCATCGATCTTTAAAATCTGATCATTTGGTTTTAATCCTGCTTTTTCCGCAGGAGATTGTTTAAACGGAGCTACGATTGTTACTTTTCCATCTACCATGCTTACTTCAGCGCCAATTCCCTCAAACGATGAATCAAGAGACTGCGTGAATTGCTGTGCCGTTTTCTTATCCATGTAAGATGAGTGAGGGTCTCCTAAGGTTTGTACCATTCCTTGGATTGCGCCATCTAATAATTTTTTGTCATCTACATCTTTGTAATATTTTGAAGATATCAGTTCATAAGCTTGCTTGATTTTGTCTAGCTCTTCCTTTTCCACTTTACTATCATTTGAAGAAGTTGTAAGGGGGGTACTGACCGTTCCAGCATTTGCATACTGAATGCCAAAATATGTACCTGCTGCTCCAACAACTAAGGAGAGTGCCATTAATAGTGCAACGATTTTCCGATTCAAGTTCTTTCATCCTCCTCAACCTTAAGCCATCTCTTCTTATTATAATAGATACAACCAAAACTATGTAATAAAAAGGATGCATGTGTTATTTGTAGCAAAAGGCACCACACAAATCAAGTGCGATGCCTTTTTGTTAAACTATATGTTGAGCTTGTACCACGTATGCTAGGAACTTAAAATTTAATATAACTTTCAGGGTTTACAGCGGAACTTTTACCTTTCCAATCGCCTTTATGCAATTCAAAATGCAGGTGAGCACCAAACGAACGTCCTGTGTTCCCTATATAACCTAATTGTTGACCTTTATTGATAGATTGACCGCTTGAGACGCTGTAGCTCTCTAAATGAGCATAAACTGTAACCCACGTCTGACCTTCTACATTGTGACGAATAAATACGGCATTACCAAAAGAAGAAGAATGATATGCTCTAATTACCTTTCCGCTTGCTGCGGCTACAACTGGCACACTTTCTCCTCGCTTTCCAATATCAATACCGTAGTGTCCTCTTCCAAACGTTTCTCGATACCCAAAATGAGATGTTACCGGGCCCTTTGCCGGCCTCATAAACGACCCGCTTGTAACAGGGGGTGCCTCCTCTGTTGCCCCGGCTTTTTCAATTTCTTGCTGTTGAGCTTGTGCTGCATTTTTTTGATCAGCTAAAATAGAAGCTTGCTCTTCTAATCCAACGGCTTCTTCATTAAATTCTTTTTCCTGATCTTTGAGCGTTTGCATGAGCTGATTCTTTTCATCCACTTGTCTTTGCAGCTGCGCACGAAGATTTTTAAGTTCTTCAAGCGCTTGACTTACTTCCGTTAGCTTGTTTTGAACTTTTGTTTCTTTCTCTTCTTTTGCCTTTTTATCGGCTTCATGCTGCATTAACAAATCACGGTCAGCCCCTACAATTGTCGAAACCGCGCTCACTCTGCTAATAAAGTCTCCGAAGCTTTCAGAGCCTAGCAGTACATCTATGTAATCCACAGACCCGCCATTTTCTTGTAAAGCACGAGCACGTTTTTTTAATAGCTCATTTCGTTTTTCAATTCTTTTTTTTACAACGTCAATCTCGCTTTTCAGCTTCTCGATGTCTTGCTTTGCTTTTTCTACTTCAGATTCATGGCTGCGGATATCTGCATTCGTTTGTCCGACTTCTGAATCCAAGCGCGCAATCTCAGCTTCTTCGTTTTTTTGCTTTTCTTGAACCTCTTTTAATTTCTCTTTATTTTGATTAATATTTTGGTTCACATCATCACTTTTTTTCTCTAAATCACTGAGTTTAGTAGTGCTGGCACTTTGTGCATAAGCAATTTTTTCATTACCTATCCAAACCGCACTTAGTCCAACTAAAACTGCTGCTGTCATTACTAATGTCTTACGTGTCATTTGTTTCTCCCCATCTGCACATATTTCCCCGTATAAACGGGCATTAGCAAGACCCCCATTAGCACTTTTTTCTATTTTTATGTGTAATTACACAACAACCTCACATTTGATAAACATCAAATGTGAGGTTGTTGTAATCTATTATGTTAAAAATCTATTCTTATTTTCGCAAGAACTTACGGATGGATAATGTACTTCCCCACATCCCAATTAGACCGCCGATCACTAGTAATAATAGCGACACTTGAAGCACGAATGGAAAGGCAGGTAAAAGTTCAAAGAATCCATCAAACTTAGGTTGAACTTCATTATATAAAACGCTGTACACACCGATAATAACTGCAATTGGCACAATAGAACCAAGCACTCCTAAAAACAGACCTTCAATAAAGAACGGCCAGCGAATAAAGGAGTTCGTGGCTCCAACTAAGCGCATAATTTCAATCTCTTCACGGCGAGCTACAATCGTAATTTTAATTGTATTTGAAATTAGGAACATTGCTGTAAATAGAAGCCCTAAAATCAGCACTACTCCGATATTACGAGCTACTTTCAGCACTTTAAATAACTTTTCAACTTGATCTTGTCCGTATTGAACTTTTGCTGCATACGGATATTTCTCAATTTGTTTAGCTACTTTTGCGACATCAGTCGGCTCTTTTGTTTTAACAACAAATACATCATTTAATGGGTTTTGCTGTTCAAACGGTTCAAAAGCTTGTCCTTCATCACCCATACTATTAATTAAATCTTTTAACTCTTTATCTTTAGAAGAAAACGTCACCGTATCAACTTGCTTAATTGCATCTAGCTTTTCTTTCATTGCTTTTCGATCCTCTGCTGTAGCTGCAGCATCAACGTGAACGCGAATTTCCACATCATTTTCAATCAATTTGGCAATGTGGTTTAAATTCATCATCAACATAAAAAATACGCCTACAAGCAAGAGCGTCACGGTAACAGCACTTGCAGATGCGAATGTCATCCAGCCGTTTCTTCCTAAACTTTTAGATCCTTCACGTAAGTGGCGACCGAATGTCCTAGCCTTCATATCCGTATTCACCTCTTACTTCATCGCGCACAACATTTCCATTTTCAATCGCAATTACGCGCTTTCGAATTGTATTTACAATTTCACGGTTATGCGTTGCCATTAAAATAGTCGTACCGCGTTTATTAATCTCCTCAAAGATATCCATAATTTCCCACGAAGTCTCCGGATCAAGATTCCCTGTCGGTTCGTCGGCGATGACAACCTTAGGACTATTCACAATTGAACGCGCAATAGACACACGCTGCTGCTCTCCTCCAGATAGTTCATCAGGGAAAGAATCCATTTTACCCTTTAACTTAACAAGCTCTAGCACCTCTAGCACTCGCTTTTTAATTTCTTCGGGACTTTGCTCAATTACTTCTAGTGCAAAAGCAATGTTTTCATAGACCGTTAATTTTGGAAGCAGCTTGAAATCTTGAAAGACTACACCAATATGACGTCTAAAGATAGGAACTTTGCTATCTTTTATTTTTGCTACATTTGCACCGTTTACAATGATATTTCCTGAAGAAGGCTTTTCTTCACGATACATCATTTTAATAAAAGTGGATTTTCCTGCTCCACTTGGTCCTACGATATAAGCAAACTCACCTTGATTAATCTTGATGCTAATGCCATTGATTGCTTTTACACCGTTCGGATACGTTTTATATACATTTTGCATTTCAATCATAAGTAATCACCTAATCAAGTGTGTTATTTTAATACTATGTAAAACTTGTCAAAATACGACAAAACTCTACAATTCAAACCAAAAATTCGACTCTTCTCACGCGCTTTCTCATTATAACATCACTCTTCGTGAAAATAAGCCCCAAAAATATTACATTTTTATTTCAAATATGACATAAGTAGGATATTTTTAGCAAGGTATGAGAATTTATCCTTATTTTTAATTCTGTTGTTTTTTGCTGTGCATTTTTTTACGAATATCGTTAGACAAAGCACATTCATGTCTACTTTTTTCACAAACAAGGTATGATAAATAAGAAAAACGATGAGGAGAGATAACATGATCACCATTTATGGAAGTTCAAGAGAAAACGGAAATACGGAGGAATTAGCTAAAGTAGTGTTAAAAGATATCAATACGGAAGAAGTTTACTTGCGCCGGCATACCATTAACCCTATTACTGATATGCGTCACGATGAACTTGGATTTACCAATCAACAAGATGATTATTATGATATAGCGAAAAAGATGGCAGCGTACGACACTATTTTATTTGTTACGCCTCTTTACTGGTACGGTATGAGCGGATTAATGAAGAACTTTATGGATCGTTGGTCTGAAAGTCTTAGAGATTCGACAATCAACTTTAAAGAACAAATGAAAAATAAGCGCGTGTATGTATTAGTAGTGGGGGGCACAGGTGCATCTATAAAAGCTCTTCCTCTTATTATGCAATTTCAATACATTGTCGATTTTATTGGCTCTTCCTTTAGCGGATACATCATTGGAGAAGCAAATGCACCTGGAGACATAACAAAAGATGTCAAAGCTCAAAAGCAAGCCATTGTCTTAAATCAAGAATTAAAGCAGCTTTAACACAAAAATAAGACGGATACCCGTCTTATTTTTTCTTTGCCAGCCAAGCAGCAACTTTTTTTGCATCTTCTTCATTGATTAGTCCTTTTGGCATACCGCCTTGACCATTGTTAATAATGTTTTGAATTTCAGCTTCTGAGTGCTTGCTGCCTACATGCTGCAAGCTTGGCCCATTCGCTCCTCCTAAATCTACTCCGTGACAGCCTGTACAGTTTTTCTTCACAATGTCTTCTGCACTCGCTGAAGATTCACCAGCAGATTCATTTTTAGAGCTTCCTCCGCCGCACGCAGACAAAACAAGCGCTAGACCGATTGTTAACGTCAGTAATACTTTTTTCAAGCCTTCTCCCCCTTGCTGTAGAGTTTTCACTCTATTATAACCTACTCCAGAATGTTTAAAACACTCTGTTTACAAGGACTTTGTTTCAATTTCATGAATTCTCTCATCACACTTATGTATACGATTAAGCAATTGATTCGTTTCCTAAACGTTTTTTGTATACTACGCGTGAAATTGTCACACTGAGCTCATATAAAAGCAGAAGCGGAACAATGACTACAATATCCGAAATAAAATCAGGAGGAGTAATAAGTACGGATATCACAATTAAAGCAAAATATGATAGCTTCCTTGCTCTAGCTAACCTTAATGGATTTAGAACCCCTAGGCGCGTTAAGAATAGAACAACTAAAGGCATTTCAAATAAAAACCCAAACGGTAAACAAAGATTAAGCATAAAACGAAAATAATGCTCAGCCGTAAACATCAGTGAAAACTGATCATTCGACAAGCCCGTTAAAAATGCTAAAACCATTGGAAATAAAATAAAATAACCAAACCCCAGCCCGCTTACAAACAAAAGAAAAAAGAATGGAATGAAGGTAATCAGAACCTTATATTCTTCCTTTTTTAAACCAGGTGAAACAAACCGAAATACTTGATAAGCAGCTACTGGAAGTGTAAAAGCAAGCGCAAAAACAAATGCAATCATCATATAAATCCATACGATTTCACTTGGTCCAAGTACCGCAAGCTTGCCGTCCAAATCTTTTACTAGCCACTGATAAATATCTTGCACAAATACAAAACTGACAATAAGTAAAACTACAAATGCACAAAGTGTTTTAATAATACGAACACGCAATTCTTCAAGGTGCTCCATCAGGCTCATTTCTCCCATTGTCTTTCTCTCCTTTCTCACAAGTAGAAATAGACGAGTTTCCTCGTCTATTTCCTTACTTACGATGTGGATTCATTCCCTTTTTGTTCAGAAACGGTTGCGGTCTGCTTTTCTTTAACACTTTCATCATCTGATACGAGCCCTTTTGCTGCTCCTTTAAATTCAGTTAATGTTCGTCCAAACGCTCGTCCAACTTCCGGCAGCTTAGACGGTCCAAAAATTATTAACGCAATGACTAAAATAATAACCAAACCAGGGATTCCAATATTAGAAAACATACTTGACCTCCTTTTTCTTACTTAGTTTACTGCTGAACTTTTTCTTTCTTTTTCAACTCTTGTTTTTCATGTGCTTTCCCGTGTGCCCGCATACGATCTTCCTCTACTTCCTTAGAAATCTTTAGTCCACGCGGCACGTTATTTACTTCAACTTCCGTCATACCTTTTCCATCTTTTTTATATTGAAAGGAAGCTCGAGTTGAAATTTCTGCACCAGGCTCTGTTACAAAAGGCACAACGCGATAATCGGCTTGCCATATATCAGGAGTTACCGTACACCTTACATATCCTCTATAATCATTAAAAAATGTGAGGTGTGGATTTTGACTTAAAATTTTATCCGTGTCTGCTCGTTTATCTGCTCCGTTCCCTCCGGAAGTGATGGAGGTGCCGATGAACTCTGCACCAATAATTCTTGAATTAAGGTTAGCAAAATCCGCGTATAAGTTAGAAGCCCAGTTAGCGTGTACATCTCCAGTTAGTACAATGACGTTGTCCAACTTTTTCTTTTCAATAAAATCAATGACGCGCTGACGATTCGCCGTATACCCATCCCATGCATCCATGCTGTATGTAGGCTTAGCAGCCGTTCCAAATTTTCTTGGCGCAAAGAAAATTTGTTGAGCCAGTACGTTCCAATGACACGCTGACTTTTCAAGATTAGTAAACAGCCATTTTTCTTGTTCATTCCCCAATAGCGTACGTTTGGGATCAAGAGATTCTGGCGTTTGCGGCTTTGTTCCGTCTCCGTTCGCTTGATCGTCTCTGTATTGACGCGTATCCAACACTTGAAAAGAAGCTAGTTTCCCATATGAAAAGTCACGATATAATCTCATATCCGCTCCGTGAGGCAAGGATGTTTGACGCAAAGGCATGTGTTCGTAATAAGCTTGATAAGCTGCCGCACGGCGTTGAATAAATGCTTCTACTGATTGTCCTTTTTCAGGAATTACATTTGCATAATTGTTTTCTACTTCATGGTCATCCCACGTCACAATCCATGGAAAAACAGCGTGAGCAGACTTCAAATTGGCATCTGACCTGTACTGAGCATGCCTGTTTCGATAATCTTGCAGCGTTTGAATTTCTGCGCTGCTGTGAGTACGAACGTTTCCGCTTGCAGCCACGTACTCGTTTGGTCCATATTCATAGATGTAATCGCCCAAATGAACGACAAAATCTAATTGTTCTTTAACCATATGCTCATAGGCTGTAAAGTACCCATGTTCATATTGCTGACACGAAGCAAATGCAAACGTCATACTGGCTACTTCTGCATTTGCTGAAGGAAGTGTTTTTGTTTTTCCAACCGGGCTTAACTCATGGCCGCTTTTAAATCGATAATAATAAATATGACTCGGCTTCAATCCTTTTACATCAACGTGAACCGAATGAGCAAGTTCAGGTCTAGCCACTTCTGTTCCTCGTTTGACAATTCGATGAAAGTCTTCATCTTCACTAAGCTCCCATTTTACCGGAATAGGTTGATTAGGCATTCCCCCGCCATTCAACGGGTCTGGTGCTAATCTTGTCCAAAGAACAATGCTATCTGCTAAAGGGTCTCCTGATGCGACGCCTAGAGTGAACGGATAACTTGAAAATTTAGGCGCTGCAGCTGAAACTTCTACTGCATTTAAACCAACAGACTGAGCAATTGTTAAGCCAAGTGATACTCCCGCTACTTTTCCAGCTCCTTGTAAAAAACGCCGTCTATCAAACCCTTTACTCGAAGAAAAGCTATTTTGTTTCACTTGCTCTATTAATTCGTTTAACAATTTATTTTCCACTGCACATGCCCCTTCCTCATGATTTAACTCAAATTATAAATACTGTTTGTAAAAGGAATATAAAGGATTGTAAAGAAGCACTTACTGCAAAACAGGTATTTTTAACCATTTTATTTCATTGACAAAATAAGTGAACTGACGACAGCAACCTTTAAATTTCTACATTTTCTTAATTTTCTTTTTAACAATAGTTCTTTACGCTCGTTTTTCTTCATCCAAATTTTACAAAGTCCAACAACTAAAAAAAGGCAGCATACCTAAGTATGCTGCCTTTTGATTAAATATGAGAACGTAAATACGCATCGATAAATGGATCTAGATCTCCATCCATTACGCTTTGCGTGTTTCCGACTTCCGTATTTGTACGGTGATCTTTTACTAATGAATACGGATGGAATACGTACGAACGAATTTGACTTCCCCACCCAATATCTTTTTGTTCTCCGCGAATTTCAGCTAGCTGTTCTTGCTGCTTTTCAATTTCTAATTGATACAGCTTAGATTTTAACATTTTCATTGCTTGCTCACGGTTTTTAATTTGTGAACGTTCCGTCTGACAAGATACGACTACATTAGTTGGGAGGTGAGTAATACGAACAGCTGAATCTGTTGTATTGATATGCTGACCTCCGGCACCGCTTGCACGATACGTATCAACCTTCAAATCTTCCGTACGAATATCAATTGAAATTTCATCATTAAATTCCGGCATTATGTCGCACGATACGAATGATGTATGACGACGGCCTGATGAATCAAACGGAGAAATACGAACGAGACGATGAACGCCTTTTTCAGCTTTTAAATACCCATACGCATTATGACCTTTAATTAAAAGCGTTACACTTTTAATACCAGCTTCATCTCCAGGTAAGTAATCAAGCGTTTCTACTTTGAAACCTTTTTTCTCCGCCCAGCGCGTATACATACGTAGTAACATTGAACCCCAATCCTGTGATTCTGTTCCACCAGCACCTGGGTGCAGTTCCAAAATGGCATTATTTTTATCATACGGCTCGCTTAAAAGCAGCTGTAATTCAAAGTCATTCATGCCTGATATAAGCTCTTTTAATTCACTAACTAGTTCTTCTGCTAAATCTTCATCGTATTCTTCTTTTACAAGTTCATGAGACACTTGTAAATTTTCATATGTTTCATCCAAGTGGTTAAATTGATTTACTGCATCTTTCAAACCATTGGCTTCATTAATAACAGTCTGAGCTGCCTGCTGGTCATTCCAAAAATTTGGATCAGCCATAGTCTCATCTAATTCATCGATACGAGCTTGTTTTGTATCGAGGTCAAAGAGACCCCCTAAAGTCCGCTAATCGCTTAGCTGTTTTGTCAAGTTCTTGCTTAATTTCTACTAAATCCATGAGTTGAACACCTCTATTTTATTTTTGACGCACAGGAAGGAAATGAGAAGACTCATTTCCTTCCTGTACTAATTCATTCTATACTAATTGACTCTTACTTTATGATTCTTTACCGCAGCAGTTTTTATACTTTTTGCCACTTCCGCAGATACAAGGATCATTTCGGCCAACTTCTATTGCATTTACTTTTGGCTTCTTCTTAGCCGGCGCGTCTCCTTCTTTTGGATGAACAGCCGCCTGACCTTGCGCTACCTCTTGACGCTCAAGGTTGTTGTTAATTTCTGCTTTCATGATATACTTCGTCACTTCTTCTTCAATGCTTGCAATCATATTTTCAAACATCGCAAAACCTTCCATTTGGTATTCGCGAAGAGGATCTGTTTGGCCGTACGCACGAAGGTGGATACCTTGGCGAAGCTGATCCATCGTATCGATATGATCCATCCATTTAGAATCAACTGCTCTAAGAACAACAACTTTTTCAAATTCACGCATTTGTTCTTCAGGGAGCTGCTCTTCTTTTTCATTATAACGAGCTTTTGCATGATCTACCAGCAGTTCTACCATTTCTTCAGGCTCTTTACGACGAAGATCTTCTTCTGTGACTTCACCTTCCTCAAGAACATTAGCATTTACGTAATCAATAATCGCTTGTAAATTCCATTCTTCTTCTAATTCTTCACGCGGTGTGTTTACTTCAACCACACGCTGTAGAGTTGATTCAATCATACGTTCTACAATCGCACGCAGGTTGTCTGAATCAAGTACTTCAAAGCGCTGTTTGTAAATAACTTCACGCTGTTGACGAAGCACGTCATCATATTGAAGCAATTGTTTACGCGCATCGAAGTTATTACCTTCAACGCGTTTTTGAGCGGATTCAACAGCTCTTGTTACAATTTTACTTTGAATTGGCTGTGAGTCATCCATACCAAGGCGATCCATCATTGCCATCATATTATCTGAACCAAATCGGCGCATTAATTCATCTTCCATGGATAGATAGAATTGAGATACCCCTGGATCCCCTTGACGTCCAGCACGTCCGCGAAGCTGATTATCAATACGGCGTGATTCATGACGCTCTGTACCAATTACAGCAAGGCCTCCAGCTTCAACGACACCTTCACCTAGTTTGATATCCGTACCACGACCGGCCATATTTGTTGCGATTGTTACCGCACCTTTGTGACCCGCATTTTCGATAATATCCGCTTCACGCTCATGCTGTTTTGCATTTAAAACGTGATGGGGAATGCCTTTTTTCTTTAATAAAGCTGATAAAATTTCAGATGTTTCAATCGCAACTGTACCAACAAGAACAGGCTGTCCTTTTGCGTGGCGCTCGGCAATATCTTCTACTACCGCATTAAACTTGCCTTCCATTGACTTATAAATTAAATCTGCTTTATCATCACGTGAAATTGGCTTGTTTGTCGGAATAACAACAACGTGCATATTGTAAATATTACGGAATTCTTCTTCTTCCGTTTTAGCTGTACCCGTCATACCTGATAATTTTTCATACATACGGAAGTAGTTTTGGAATGTGATCGTAGCTAACGTCATGCTTTCATTTTGAATCTCAACATTCTCTTTAGCTTCGATAGCTTGATGCAAGCCGTCGCTAAAACGTCTTCCTTTCATTAAACGACCAGTAAATTGGTCAACGATTACGACCTGATCTTCATCAATTACGTAATCCACATCATTTTGCATCGTTACATGTGCTTTAAGCGCTTGGTTGATGTGATGGTTTAGCGCTACGTGTGAAATATCAAATAAGTTTTCAATGCCAAATGCGCGCTCTGCTTTTGACATACCTTCTTCGGTTAGCTGAACGCTTTTTGTTTTGATATCAAAAGTAAAATCGGTTTCTTTATCAAGCGTGCGAACGAATGCATTAGCTTGAATATAAAGAGCAGTCGATTTCTGCGCGCTGCCGGATATAATAAGCGGCGTACGTGCTTCATCAATTAAGATAGAGTCAACTTCATCGATTACGGCAAAATGAAGCGGACGTTGAACCATTTGTTCTTTGTAAAGCACCATGTTATCACGTAAATAGTCAAATCCGAGTTCATTATTTGTACTATACGTAATATCCGCTGCATATGCTTCTTGCTTTTCTTCACGCGTTAAATGGTTTAAATTTAAACCTACTTTCAAGCCTAGGAATTCATATAAACGACCCATTTCACTAGCATCACGGCTCGCTAAGTATTCATTGACTGTTACTACATGTACACCTTTTCCTGTAATGGCGTTTAAGTATACAGGCATAGTAGCTGTCAACGTTTTACCTTCACCCGTTTTCATTTCCGAGATATTCCCTTCATGCAGAGAAATACCCCCCATTAGCTGAACTTTGTACGGATACATGCCTAACACACGTTTCGCTGCTTCACGTACAACCGCAAAAGCTTCATCTAATAGGTTATCGAGCGATTCGCCATTTTGGTAGCGTTGTTGAAATTCAGCCGTTTTTTCACGAAGCTGATCGTCTGTTAAAGACGCTATTTCAGGACCTAACGCATCAATTTGGTCCGCCATTTTTTCTAAACGGCCGATTTGGCGCTGATTGCCGTCAAACACTTTTTTAAATAATCCAAGCATATTAAAACGCTCCTCTATTTATAATCAGTACATTTTATACTATTTTCATTCATATCTGTATCTTTCATTATAAAACATTCTGAGTAAAATTGTAACATTGCAGCTAAACAAGTAGCAACTTGTACCCTTTTTCGTCTGTCTCTTTACTAGTACTACTCTATTAACAAGTTATTTTCTATTGTGATTTCCCCTGCCTCACTCTTACAATAAAAAAGGGGAATGTAGAATGAATGTTCAATCGATTACAAAAGAACAAGCTTGGGAAGTCCGACATACCGTCATGTGGCCTGATAAAGATTTCAGTTATATTCAGCTGAAAGATGATCCATTGGGCATTCACTATGGACTGTTTGAAGAAGGAGAGTTAAAATCAGTTGTTTCCTTATTTATAACAGGTAATGAAGCTCAATTTCGAAAATTTGCTACTCTCAAAGAAGAACAAGGAAAAGGATATGGCAGTCGTCTACTAGAGGAGGTTTTTCTCAAAGCTAAGAACCTTGGGGTACGAAAGATCTGGTGTAACGCACGAGAAAATAAAGTCTCTTTTTATCAGGCATTCAACATGAAAGAAACCACGCGTGTATTCACCAAATCTTCTACGCGCTATGTAGTGATGGAACTATTTTTTTAAGCAGCTAAAAAGCAGCGTGCGGAGGCACGCTGCTTTTACTTTACTGCTCTTGTTTAAGAGAGCCTATAATCTTAGTTTGGTTCAATCAATCCATATCGTCCATCTTTTCTTCGATATACAACGTTTGTAATGTTGGTCTCAGCGTTTGTAAACACAAAGAAACTATGTCCTAACATATTCATTTGCAAAATAGCCTCTTCACTATCCATTGGCTTTAAGTTAAATCGTTTTGTACGAACTAGCTCTAATTCATCTTCTTCAGTTGCAACTGCTACGTTCGCTTCACTTTCTAATGCTGCGAACAGATACTTCTCAGCGCCTTTTTCACGCATTTTTCGATTTACTTTTGTTTTATGTTTACGAATTTGACGCTCTAATTTATCTAGGACAAGATCGACAGCTGCGTATAAATCACTGTGTGTCTCTTCAGCTCTCAATACGAGATCATTCATTGGGATTGTGACTTCTATTTTTTGATCGTTATTGTAGACTTTTAAGTTTACATTTACGTCAGCAGTTGGTGTTTCGTCGAAATAACGCTCTAACTTACCAAGCTTTTTCTCTACGTATTCCCTAATTGCTGGAGTCACCTCAATGTTTTCACCGCGAATGTTATACATCATGTTCGAACTCCTCCTTTAATCCATTGCTATACCTCTACAATTCTACAATACCCGACACAATCCCTTCCTAAACTATTAAAATTTTTTGAAAATTTAGTGAAAATTTATGGAACCTGAGAAAAGTTTATGAAAAAACCAAAAAAATAGACCTTCTTCATAAGAAGAAGGGTTGTATTTTTTTACGCAGGATTAATTTTTTTTATCGTAAAACATTCCATCAAACGTTTTTGTTTCGTAAGGGTTTACATAGCTGTTACTATGCTTTTTTTTCGCTTTTAGCAAACGGAGATCTACCATAATTTGATGCCGAATTAAGATAAGCTTTTGATCAATTCCCTTATTCATTTCGACAATTTTCTTACCAATCGATTCATTATCCCTACTTTTTGGCGGCAGTTTCTCTATGAGGTCACGTCTTTTTAATAGAAGATACTCTAACTTTTGAATGCCTTCTTCTCGATTTTTGTCAGAAAATGTTTGAATAAGCCGATAAATCTCATCAGTTAGCTGATATAGGTCGTTAATCATATTTATGCTTGACCGCCGCTTCCATGGACTTGCTGGCGGTGAAGCTGCACAACTTGCTTCCATGTATCGCGGAATTCTGTTACATATTGTTCCGCTTCATCCAAGCTTGCTGTGTCATTTTTTGTATTTGCTTCAATTAAACACTGGTTAATATAGTCATACATAGCCATCATAGACTTAGCAACTTGCACGTTTGTATCAAGGGTAATCATTAATTCTTGAATAATATTTTGTGCTTTTAACAGATTCGTATTTTTCAGTTCAATATTTTTTTCCTGTATGCCTGTTCGTGCAAGTTTGATAAATTTTAAACACCCGTTATACAGCATAAGCGTTAACTCTCCTGGTGAAGCAGTCTGAACAGCTCCTTGCTGATACGCTTGATATGGATTATTTGCTGCCATAAACGTTCACTCCTTTTTAACTAAAATATTGCGATAACTGCGCGCTTTGAGCATTTGCATTTTGAATGGCTTTTTCCATTGCTGTAAACTGACGATAATACCGGTCCTCTACTTGTGTGAGCCTGCTTTCAAAACTAGTGATTTGGCTATTTACGCTTTTTAAATTCCGCCCAAGCAAAAATTGTTCACTTGTCCATGTTGAACGGCCAGCGCGCTGCTCAACTTTGGATACGGTTTGAGTAATCGTATCTCGTAAACGTCGTACAATCCCTTTTTCACTTGTTGTACTTCCACTTTTCATAAATAAATCCATCACAGACTGCGGATCTTTTTCAATTGCTTCTTTTAATTTAGTTCCGTCCCCTTCTATGACTAGCTTGCCTCGATCGCTATAGTTTGCGCTAGTTGAAATGCCAATGTCGGTTAGCTGCGAAAATCCTCCGCTCACTCCTGATACAGAGGCATACCAGTTAGAACGCATTTGGTTTAGACCGCTTGATAAAATTGAGTCTCCTTTTAACAAACCGCTTTTCGCCTTATCATCCCACTGCTCAGCTTGTTTGTCCGTTAGTTTTTCTCTTTCTTCATCAGTCAAAGGCTGATAGTCCCGGTCTCTTTCTTCCGTAATCTTTCCGTTAATCTTTTCAATCAGTTCATTGTATTTGGTCACGAAATCTTTAATTGTATCAAATACTTTTTGCGTATCATTGCTTACGTTAACGCGTACATCTCCTGTGAAATTGTTTTGAAGGGTATAGGTAACGCCTCCCGTTGTAAATGTATTGGACTTACGAGTTGTTTCTAGACCGTTTAGCGTAAATTTTGCGTCTGTTCCTTTGGCATCACCGGCGAGCTGTAAAAAGCCCGTCAAAAATCCTCCTGAAAAAACCATGTTTGAACCATCCGCACTATCAGCAGAAGATAAATTTCCTGTATCTTTACGAGTCATGACAACTTTATTTGTTCCTTCATCGAAAAAGGCTGAAATGCCTACTTTTGAATTGCTGATTTGTGTGAGAAGGGTGTTTAATGAGGTAGAACCGTCAAATTCAAATGGCGTACTTCCATCTGTATTATCACCCGTTGCTTTACCGTTGCTGTCATAAGTTGTAATAGAAAACTTCAATACATTTTGCTGATACGAAAATGCTTCAATTGTACTGCCGCTTGTTAGTGTGGTACCAAATGTCATTTCACCTGTGTCTTCGTTAATGAAAACTTCATCAGAACTTAATGTTTCCACCTTTGTTCCTATTGTCACTTTATACTCTTTACTTGTACCATCCGTGGTAACAGATATAGAGTTTAAAGTGCCTGTATTCTGATTTACAGCAGAAATAGCACCTTTAGCTAATTTCACTGTACTAGTATCCGCACTTAATGTTATGGCAGCTTGTTCCACTGTTTTCTCAGTCCACACACTTGAATCCATCGACCCGCGTTGAGACCACAAGCTTTTCGTCGGATCCATACTAGAATCAATACTAGTGCTAATACTCTGCGCAGCAGTCGCCATTGTCACGTTTGAAAGAGTATAAGAGGCATTTGCTGCTGAGGAAGTAGCTGCTGCTTTTACTTTCGTCTCATCCGATGAAGATACCGTTTTGGATGAATAAGAAGACTGCAAGGTCATATTAAAAGCGAGATTATTAAATTCTGATAACAGCAAGTTCATAGAGCGATAATCATCTCGCTGCCACTCTAACGTTTGCTTTTGTTTTTTCATTTTATCAATAGGCATACGTTCAGCCTTCATTAAATCACTGACGATTTGATCAATATCCATTCCGCTTGCTAACCCACTTACTCTTACCACTTACCATCACCACCGTTTTTTTATTCATCTATTCATCAACTGTTAGCCATGAAATATGAGTGTATTTTTTCGAATCTTCTTATTCGTTCATAGGTTCAACACTTCTCTATTTTGTATCGGTAAAACAAACATTTTTTTCATAGGTCAAATGATGCAAGATAGAAAAAGCTCACTTATTTTTCTACAATAAGTGAGCTTTTTATTATTGGCCAAGCAAGTTCAGTTTCTGGGATAAATTTCTTTGAATATCCTTAGGAATAAGGTATGGTGCTAGATTTATAATATCTCGTAACGAATCAATGGTTACAGAGGCAGATAAATTTATATATTCATCCGTTGTATCTGCTTGCTCAAACGAAATGGAGTCTGGCAAATTATTGAGCAGAGTAATTTCATTCATTTCTTTATCGACCGTGACATCAGAATCCTTATCAATATTTAAGCGATCCCATACAAGAGACATCGGAATCGGCATTCTTCCTAAATGCACGCTATTCACCTTTAAAACAAGCTTTCCATTTTCGGCATTTGGTGTTACGTCAACTACAAACTGTGATTCCATAAAAGATACTACATGTTTATTAATATACAATTTTATATGTTTTGGAAGCAACTCGGCTTCTGCTCCGTCAACCGTTTCATCATTTTCGTAAAGGTAGCTGCGCAAATAATCATTAACATCGCTCTCGCTTAATCGGTATCCTAAAATAGGAGCGCCTCCGTTCAGTTCTAGCGACGTCGCATGAGCGGACTTTTCTTGTGCCAGTGAAGATAATGAAGCAGTCTGATCAAGTTTTTCAATATTTCTGACTGGACTAACGAAAAAGTACAACCCAACTAAAAGGATAATAAATAGAAAAATAACAGCTATAAATTTTCTCAAACACACGCACCCTCTCAAACATTCTTCTTGGAATATAATACAAATTTCTCTTTTATCATACAAGATAAATAAGATGTATGTCGAAAATTTGTATAAAATGTACGTATATACCAGACATCCCAAACGGCGAATAAGTCTACAATGAATAAATCGAGTCTATTCCGACTTAAAAATCGACAATTTTAGTAACTTAAAGTCGATTTTTATAGGAATTTGATAATTGGCACACTTCTTGCTTATTATAAAGGTAAGGGGAGGAATTTCTATTTATATTTTCAGAATTTACTTTATTTTCTAATAGTCTTTCGATAATTTTAAAGGAGTGAATACGATGGGAAACAAAACAGAATCACACGGAAAGTTAAAGCAACGTCACGTTTCCATGATTTCCATTGCAGGTATTATCGGAGCCGGCTTATTTGTAGGAAGCGGATCCGTTATTAATGCAACAGGCCCAGCAGCAGTAGTTTCATATGCAGCAGCCGGACTGCTAGTCGTTCTATTGATGCGTATGCTCGGTGAAATGGCTATGGTAAACCCAGATAAAGGCTCATTCGCAACATATGCTCAGCAAGGAATTGGCGCGTGGGCAGGTTATGCTGTCGGATGGCTTTACTGGTTTTTCTGGCTAATTGTAATTGCGATTGAAGCCACTGCAGGAGGAGCAATTGTTCATGAATGGCTCCCTTCCGTACCAATTTGGCTTTTGAGCTTAATCTTAACCTTTGCATTAACTTTAACAAACTTGTTCTCTGTCAAATCATTTGGAGAATTTGAATATTGGTTTGCTATGATTAAAATTGTGGCAATCGTTGCTTTTATGGGAATCGGTTTAGCTATTATTTTCGGATTAATCCCAGGTACATCTTCACCTGGTCTAGCTAATTTAACGGGCCACGGAGGCTTTATGCCAAAAGGTACGAACTCTATCTTTTTGGGAGTTATTACCGTTATTTTCTCTTATTTCGGGGCTGAAATTGCGGCTATTGCAGCTAGTGAATCAGAAAACCCAGCAAAAGCTATCACAACTGCTATTCGCAGTGTCGTATGGCGAATTTTAATTTTCTATATTGGTTCAGTTGCTATTTTAGTAACTCTTTTACCTTGGAACTCAGCTGATTTACTAAAAAGTCCATATGTAACAATGTTAGAAATGGTCAATATTCCAGCAGCTGCACAAATTATGAATTTAGTCGTATTAGTATCCGTTTTGTCTTGCTTAAACTCTGCTTTGTACACGAACTCACGAATGATTTTGTCATTAGCTCAAAAAGGACAAGCTCCTCGCGCTTTAGCAAAAGTAAGCAAATCAGGCGTGCCGGCAAGAGCTGTATGGATTAGCACAGCTGCTGCATATGTATGTGCTATCTTTAGCTTCGTTTCGCCGGATAAACTCTTTTTATTCTTAGTTAATGCATCAGGAGCCATTGCTCTTATTGTATACTTAGCTATCGCTATTTCTCATTTACGCCTGCGTAAGAAAATGAATCGAGCAAACCAGCCAATTAAAGGGATGAAAATGTGGTTGTTCCCGTATTTAACATACGTAACAATTGCTATTATTACAGTGATCTTCTTATCAATGGCATTTATTGATTCGATGCGCTCACAGTTTTTCTTAACTCTTGGATTAACCGCTGTGGTTCTTCTTTCATACTCGTTCATCAAAAAAACAAACAACAAGCGACCTGACGATCAATTTTCCGAGTCAGAAAATATTGCAAAATAAAAAAGCCGCAGATGCGGCTTTTTTATTTTGCTTTTGATTATTTCTCAACCGATATGTCACGATGAAGATTTCGAAGCGGCTGAGGAGGGCAAATACGTCGCGTCGCGTAGGAAACGATAAAAATAGTTAACAACCCGCCTATCATCGCAAATGTGCGAAACGGAAACATGACCACTCCGTCTTCAATCATCGGATACGGAAGCAGCGCTTTTAAATGAAGCATCGGTTCTCCTCCACCTATTCGAAGAACAAGAGACACAATAAACCCAGCCAAAGATCCGTACCAGTTAGCTCCTTTAAAGAATAAAGCACAAACCAACTGCGGAAAAAGTATACAATACACGAGGTCCCCTGATAAATACCATAAAGAGTAGACACTCTCAGAGTTCAAAGCAATTAGAGTTGCTCCCGTTCCAATGATAATGATAGAACGTTTAATAACTTTATCTAACTGCGCCTGTGTCGCATTTGGTTTTACAATCGGACGATACACGTTCCAGGCTGCCATCCCCGACGCTGAAAGCAACGAAGCCGCTACTGCAGCCATAACGGCAGCAGCTAGTCCTCCAAGTGCAATCGCTCCTACTAAATCGGGCGTTAGGTATTTAAATACATACGTTAAAATCATGGACGCGCTCTCAGGGCTTGACGCTCCAAATGAAGACCAGTCTGCACTATAACCTATCATTCCTATTAAAGTTGGAGGCAGGGCCGCTAACGCGCAAAAGATGCCGGCTGTAATAGATAGCCACATTGCTGCTTTTTCGTTTTTAGCAGATAACACGCGCTGAAAATAAATCTGCCATGGAATACCACCAAAAATAAGTAAAAATGTGCTATCCCACCATTGCCAATATGTATTTCCCCATTTCGGATCTTCCCAGCCTTTTATTGGAGGAAATAAATGAAGAGAACCAGTCATGCCTTCTGAATAAGTAGAAAAAACGGCTCCCACCCCTCCCGTATTCGAAAATGCAAAGGGAAGCACCAGAAATAGTCCTAAAAACATAATAGAAAGCTGTAAGATATCGGTATGTGCTACTGCCCACAAGCCGCCAATCACGGTGTATGCAATGGCAATAAGTGCGGAAAGAATGATGGAAATTGAAAAACTGAGGCCTAAAATCACACCGAATGTCGTTCCTAAAGCAGTTAAGATAGCTGCGCTCCAAAACAGTTCTCCCAGTATAGCTGGAAAATAAAGAACCGTAGCCATTTTCTTACCAAAACGAGATTCTAGAGGATCGAGCATTGTCATAAACTCAAACCTTCTCATCTTTCTAGCAAAAAAGATACCGCCTAAAATCAAGCTGATTGAATAACACCATGGCGCTTGAGTCCATGTCAGCCCTGAGGAATAAACGGTTTCGGCCGTTCCAGCAATATACCCTCCACCTACCCAAGTGGCGGTCATTGTGAACATTGAAATCCATAGCGGCATAGATCTTCCTGCAACAAGCATATCATCTGATTTTCCTTTTTTACTTGCAGCGGCTCGAGCACCAATAAAATAAATAACACCATACATAATGAACATTAAAATGAGGCCTGGCCAATAGAGATCTGGATTATAGAGAGAATAGATAAATGCGACAACCATAAAGATGGAAAATCCTATAATAGTTGTCCATAAGGGGGTTAGTAGACGGTTGTTCCTGCTTGATTTCCCTGAAAAGTCAGAAGTCTCATTCGACTTTTCAGGCCTGGCTTGTTGTGTGTCTGAACGAAATGGCTTTTTAGCATTTTGCATCGTCTCACATCCTTTAAATTGATAAAGAAATCTAAAGACATAATTGTCCTCTATTCCTTTTTCCTACCAGCATACAATTAAACCTAAAAATAGATTTTTCAGAATAAAATATAAATAGTTGGATTATAAATACCAATGCGAAGGGGAGAAATTACGTTTATATAATTATATTAAAATAATTTAAATTTATTTTTTTTATTATTTTGCTAAGAACTCATAATTATTTTCATCTTCTATCTAAACTCCTTTCTTAATTTCCACATTCAAAATCCTTTGTTTCTCGAGGTTTGTATGCAAGCAGATATAGTACTATGGTTAATATATCTGAATGTTTAGGATATTGTCAAAAAAGTTTGAGTGTTTTCATATAAAAAAAGAATAATATTCTCATAGCTCGTACATAAAAAAACCTTTTGTATCAAGGGACATAGCAATCAGTGATTTTTTATTACTTTTTGTTAAATTTTTTCTTAATATCCGAATGATTAGTCTCTTCCAGAGAAGATAATCTAATAAATTCTGAACATTTGGGGTTTTTGGGTTTGACTAAATTAAATAACCGATGCTATAATTCGAATTGTTAAGAACGTTAAATATAAATTTAACAAATTCTATTATTTGGAGGTCGATGCTATTGGAACAAACACTTACGCTTGAAAAAATGCACATAAACGGCGAATGGGTTGAAGCACGCAGCGGCGAGAAAAGAGAGATTATAAATCCTTTTAACCAAGAGGTTATCGCTGTCGTTACAGAAGGAAATCGTGCTGATACTGTAGAAGCTATTGAAGCAGCTAGAAAAGCTTTTGATGCAGGTGAATGGTCTAAATTTACAGCGGCCCAAAGAGGTTCTTTACTATTTAAAGTAGCGGAAGAAATTCGTAATGATCGTGAAGAACTCGCTAAACTTGAAACCTTGAATACTGGAAAAACCCTCGTTGAAAGCCTGGCAGACATGGATGGAATTGCTGATGTCTTTCAATACTATGCTGGATTAGCAGATAAAGATGGTGGACAGATGATTGAGTCACCTAATCCCGATTCTGTTAGCCGCGTTGTCCGCGAACCTGTAGGTGTATGCAGCCAAATTACTCCTTGGAATTACCCTTTATTGCAAGCCTCTTGGAAATTGGCTCCGGCACTTGCTGCTGGGAATACAATTGTTATTAAACCAAGCGAAATCACCCCTTTAACAACTATTCATATGATGAAAATTTTTGAAAGAGTTGGCTTTCCATCAGGCGTCATTAACATTGTACTCGGCCCGGGTGCGACCGTTGGACAAGAAATGGCAGAAAGTCACTTAGTAGATTTAGTTTCCTTTACAGGCGGCGGTGTATCTGGACGTAAAGTCATGCAGGCTGCCGCAGGCAACTTTAAAAAAATCGCTCTTGAACTCGGTGGGAAAAATCCGAATATCGTCTTTGCTGACGCTGACTTTGACACTGCGGTTGACTATGCATTAAATGCGGTCTTCTTTCATGCCGGTCAAGTTTGTTCAGCTGGTGCGAGATTACTCGTTCAAGATGATATTCACGATAAATTTGTTTCAGCAGTTATTGAACAAGCCAAAAAAATTAAGCTAGGAGACGGCATGGATGAGGCCACTCAAATGGGACCCGTCATCTCAAAAGAACACCTAGCTAAAGTGGAACATTACATTGAACTTGGGAAACAAGAAGGTGCTTCCCTTATTTTAGGAGGCAAACGTCCAACTCAAGAGTCTTTACAAAAAGGTTTATTCATTGAACCAACTATTTTTACAGACTGTCATGGAGATATGAAAGTTGTCCAAGAAGAGTCATTTGGTCCAATTATGACCATTGAGCGCTTCAGTACTGAAGAAGAAGCGGTGGCACTTGCTAACGATACAATCTATGGATTAGCTGGAGCCGTTTGGACAAGTGATATGAATCGAGCTGAACGTGTAGTGAAAGCACTCCGTATGGGAACAACTTGGATTAACGATTATCATCCCTACTTCCCGCAGGCTCCTTGGGGAGGTTATAAGCAATCTGGGATTGGAAGAGAGCTTAGCCACATTGGGCTAGAAGAATATACGGAAATTAAACATATTTATACGAATACAAATCCACAGCCAATGCGCTGGTTTCAATAAAATTCAAGGGGGAATGTAAAGATGTTTATGCGATTTGAAAGAATGGAACGTTTAAAAAGTTTTGAGATGCCAACGGTTGTAAAACATGGAATTGGTGCTGTTAAGCATACTGGAGAAGAAGTAAAAAACCTAGGTGTATCTAAGGTTTTACTAGTAACAGATCCTGGTGTAAAAAAAGTAGGTTTAGCAGATCCTGTAATCGCTAGTTTAAAAGAAGCGGACGTAGACGTTATTCTATTTGATCAAGTAGAAGCCAACCCTTCTATTCACGTGGTAGCAAACGGCACAAAAATGTACAAAGAAAATGGATGCAACGGACTAGTAGCTGTTGGAGGCGGAAGCTCAATGGATACGGCAAAAGCTATTGGTGTAGAAGTAGCTCATAATGCTCCCGTCTTAGATTATGAAGCAGCTGAAGGAAAAAAACCTTTAACAAAACGTATCCCTCCTTTAACAACCATTCCTACAACTGCGGGTACAGGAAGTGAAGTCACACAATGGGCTGTCATTACGGATCCTGTTCGTGAGTTTAAGTTTAATACAGGTGGACCTTTAATTGCTGCCCACTTAACAATTATTGATCCAGAACTTCACGTATCTATGCCTTCACATATTACGGCCGGTACAGGAATTGACGCATTAGCTCATGCAATTGAATGTTATACATGTCATTTTGCACAACCAATGACAGACTCTGTTGCTTTGTTGGCTATTGAGTACGTTGGAAAATACTTACGACGTGCAGTTGCAAATGGACAGGATATCGAAGCACGCTATGGAATGGCGCATGCAGCTATGCTTGCTGGCCTTTCATATGGAAGTGAATCTGCAGGAGCAGCTCACGCGATGGCTCAAACATTAGGAGGCATTTATCCAATTGCCCATGGCCCTTGCGTAGCAGCAATGCTAGGTCCTGTAATGGAATATAACTGGATGGGCGAGCCTGAAAAATTTGCGCGCATAGCTCAAGCTTTAGGAGTTAATACACACGAATTAACGCTTGAAGAAGCAGCTCAAGCAGCTGTTCGTGAAGTATATCAACTAGTTAAAGATGTACAAATCCCTTCTTTAGAAGAACAAGGTGTTCCAAAAGAAGCGGTTTCTCGCTTAGCTCAAGAAGCATTTAATGATCCACAAACAGTTGGTAACCCTCGTGATTTAACTGTAAAAAGTTACGAATGGATTTATAATCGCTGCTTCGAAGCTACACCATTAACTGTATAAAAATGATAAAAAGGCTGTTGATTTTTCAACAGCCTTTTTTATTTACTCTTTCGCTAATTCTTCATTTAAAATATCGATGATTCTTCGGTCGTCAAAAACTTTCACTACTTTTTTCAAGAAATGATAATAATGTTTGGACTCTATAATCTGCGCTAAATTCCGCTTTGCTTTTACTGCGATCTCCTCAGGCACATCTTCATCATTTAAGAGAATCTGCAGCTTGTTTTCCGCTTCTTCGATTGCCTCTAAATTAACTGAAATTTCTCTTTGCCACTTCTTACAGAAAAAGGAAAAAAAGGACTTAGAAAAATCTTTTTCTGCTTCATATAAGTCTTTTCGAACACCTTTTTTCCACACTTTGTGGACCATATCAATATTTTGCAGTGAACGAATGGATGTACTCATCGTTGGTTTACTCATACCCAATTCTTCACTCATTTGATCTAATGTAACAGGCTCATCCATAAAATAAAGCATACCATACAGCCTTCCTACTGAAGGTGTGACCCCATATAAATCCATCGTATCAGCTAAAGCGCTGACAACTACATCTTCTGCTTCTTTTAATAAATCATGATACTCTTGAACATCACTCATTTACTCTTCTCCTCTTTTGTTAAATTCATTTGAATTATACTTAATAAATTTAATGATACACGATAAAAAGGAAAAAAACAGAAATTCAGTTCAATTTTTTTGATAAAAAAGAAGCCTTTCTCTTAAAGAGAAAGGCTTAAGACATAGTGGGGAATACTATATGTTTATCTTTCCCGATTTAGATATTATTTATACCGTATATTTTTGATTATTTTCAAACCGATCGTTTTATTTCTTTTTCGGTAATTGTTTCAGCATATCAATAGCATGTAATGTAATTTGAGAAGCACTTTTATTTTCGTTACGTATTTCTTCATAAATCTCTTGTCTATGAATATCTACAGATTTTGGAGCTTGAATTCCTAACTTTACTTGATCACCATTAACTGCAAGGACGGTCACTTCAATTTCATCACCTATTTTGATTGTTTCATTTAACTTTCGTGTTAAAACAAGCATGGACTCACTCCTTATCTTATTCCTCTTACTCAAATAACCTGTGCTTCGTTTCGTAAGCTGTATTCATTAAAATCACTTGCTTAGCAAGCTGTTGCTTTGTATTAATAATAACAGGAGCCTGCAAATTAGCCGTTATCTTTTCCATAGAATCTGACATCGTAAGCAATACGTAAACAGCTGCATCTTCCGCTTGTTGTAATTGAAGCTTTTCGATTTCCTGAGGTTCTAGGTGAAAATCATAATCTAAAAAAAACTGAAATGGATCCGTGATAATAAAAGCTAATTCTTTGGTTTGAATAGACTGCAGAACTTGGAAAGCTTCGGCTTCTGGAAGTGGTAAAATAACGAACTCAGTTTCTTCCAAAAAACCTGGAATCCCTTGATTGAATGTCAGTGTTTGCTGATTATCTATTTCTATATCTCCATGATAGCTTGTTGAAATTTTCATCTCATCACACCTTTGCTAATTGATTTTTTCTTGTTATCTTTTTTCATTATAAAAAAGCTCCTTCTGTTTAGAAGGAACTTTTTAACGCAAGAAATCTAGCAGCGTAGGCTGAATAATTTGAGCTCCTACTCCCAAAGCAGCACGATGCACGCTTTCTTGTACGGTTAAATCCGTAATGACTTTTTCAATATCTGCATCTTCATTATTTGAAAGCATCTTAGTAGCCGTAATTTCCTGTGAATCAAGGCGGTTTTCGATCAGCTCAAGCCGATTGCTCCTTGCTCCCAATTCAGATCGCTCCGCTAATAGCGTAGACAGCTGCGTGTCTACCTGTGTAGAGAGATCTTTTAGTGAGTTTACATCGTTTTGTTCAAAAGCTGTTTGAACATTCTTCATTAAGTCGAATGCTCCTTGTCCAAAAATGTTTTCAGGATGAATATTGACTCTCAGCTGGATACCTTTTGATACTTCAACTGAAAAAGGATCCAGGTTAATTTTCGATTCTATCATACCGCTTTCATTCTCACTTATAGGCGGTGCTCCTACATTTACACCGTTAAAGATATAGTTTCCTGCCACCTGCGTATTGCCCACTTGCATATAATCCAGCTTTAACTGTTCGATTTCACGTGCAATCGCTTGGCGGTCATCACTTTCATTCGTACCGTTTAACCCTTGCACGACCAGCTCCTTAGTGTGCTGAAGAATGGAATTGACTTGTTCAAGTCCTGATTCTGAACTATCAAACCAAGACTGTGCTTCTGTTAAATTACGTTTATATTGATTTACTTCAGAAAGATTCGAACGATAAGCCATTCCTTTAGTAGCCACTACCGGGTCATCAGAAGGACGAGTAATTTTCTTTCCAGTCGATAATTGGTTTTGAAGTGTTTCCAGCTTATTATAGCTATTGCTAATCTGTTTTAACGAATTAGCCGCTAACATTCCTTGTGTGACGCGCATCTTTACCTTCCTCCAGTTCCAAGACCGTTTACAATTTTATCAAGCATTTCATCAATCATAGTCACCATACGGGCACTAGCGTTATATGCATGCTGAAACTGAATCATATTGGTCATCTCTTCATCTAATGAAACTGCACTGGTAGACTGGCGCCTTTGCTCTACAGCTCCCTGAAGGGTTTCTGAATTACTTTTTAAGCGGTTGGCTTGTTGGGCATCTACTGACATTTGGCCAATAACAGATTGATAAAAGCCATCTAGGGAAACAGCTTGATTCCCGGAATTAATAAGCACCTTTTGACGAAATTGAGACAATAGCTGAGCATTTTTTCCATCTCCTTTGCGGCCAGTTCCATCATCCCCAGAGGAGGCCGAAGAAGCAGCAGCAATATTGTTTGTTTTTTGTTTAATTTTATCAGCAATAACAATTCCAGTTGCAGCCCCTTCTTTCTGAGAAATCTCATTAAAAAAGGACATACCAGGATCACCATCTAGCGTGACACCTTGTTGGTGCTTATCATTAAACCAATTTACAAATTCATATGCCATTTCATCTAAATCATCAATCATTGAAGCGTAAACACCTGTTTTATTACCACTATTATCTATATATCCAGAAGCCTCAATTAACCCTTTAAGTTTTCCTTGAGGAAATGACTCAGGGTTCCGTATCTGATCCCCTATATGAATTTCCGTCACATAGGAATCTTGATTTGTTTTCAAACTGATGGCATTTACTTGATGAGTTTTCCCATCTAAAAGAGTAATAGCCCCCTGAGACGTTTGAAGCTGAACCGTTACCACTCCTTCTGACGTTGCAGAAGCGTTCCCGCTGCTTTTTGTATACTCTAAAGAAACCGGCATAAATTTAGAAATCTCATCTAGCAGCCGATCTCTTTCATCATACAAATCATTAGGCAAATAGCCATTCGGTTCTACGCTTTGTATTTGTTGGTTCACATTACTTATTTGCTCTAACAAAGAATTCACTTGTGTTACCGCTACGTCACGCTCGTTTTGTAAATCACCTTGAACCGTTTTTAAAGAAGTAGATAAATAAGAGAAAGTATCGCCTACTGCTTCAGCTCGTTCAATCATAACAGACCTGGCTCCTGCTTCTGAAGGGTGTGAAGCTACATCTTGAATGGACTCAAAGAATTGATTAAAAACAGCTGAAAGTCCATCTTCAGTAGGTTCATTCATAATTTCCTCCATTTTTTCAAGAGCGCCAGCGCGCGCATCCCAATACCCCACTTTAATGGTTTCATCTCGATACTGGGTATCTAAAAATGTATCACGTATTCGCTCTACCGTGCTGGCTTCTACTCCCATTCCTATTTGGCCCGCAGTTCCAGTCTGATTCATCCCTGGGGCTGGATAAGCTGGGAACGTTTCTAAACTTACTCGCTGACGCGTATAGCCCGGCGTATTTGCATTAGATACATTATGGCCAATTGTGTAAAGAGCTGCTTGTTGGGCATCCATTCCTCGTTTAGCCACCTGCAAACCATGAAATGTTGAACTCATTCTGCTTTCCTCCGTTCTTTATGCCTTCGAATTAAAAATAGAGTTGGACTGAAACGATCTATTATTTGTTTTTGTGTAATTGAACGAATCCTCTCGTTTCGATGGAACAAGAAGGTCTAGTTCGGTATGAATCAGCTGCAAAGACTGTGTGAGCAGCTGATTGTTTAAGTCATTTGCATACTTTATATCTTGAATTATATCTATTAGCTGTTTTTGAAAGGGTATCAAGATGGAGTACTCAGAGAATGAGGCTGCCATTTCTTCAATGGAGTGAGCAGTATGTCCGCTTTTTTCCATCGCCTCTATACGTTTTGTTTCCAGTGCAGAAATAGCAGCTATATGAGATTGCTCTTTTTGCAAAGAAGCCGTCAATGCCTTTACATCTTGTTTAATAATAAAGTTCGTTTTCTCTTTAACAATAACAGACAAACTTTTGTGAAGCGTTACTTGTTTTTCTAGTATCGTTTGAATTTCTTGCACGTTCAATCAATGTCAGTCCTTTTATTTTTTATAGAAATCTACAATACTTTTAGCAATTTCTTTTCCGTTAATTTCGTATGTTCCGCTGTTAATTTGCTGTTTTAGTTTCTCCAATTTTTCAAGTCTTTCTGGAGATGGTTCATTTCCCTGAAGTTTCTTCGCCTCAGATGAAATATGAATCTGATCTTGTGGATTCTTTTTAGAGACCTGTTCTGTTTTTTCTGATTGTTTTTTGTACGGATTTATTCCAAATAAGTTCGACGGGTTAATCTTCATCTCTCTCACCTCTTTTTATATTTGTATCCGTTATCTCTATTCATTATATCGGAATTTCCGCCTAAACCTTTAGCATCGGCAAGGAAGTTGAGACCATTTTCACAGTCCACCTTAAACATAGGTCTATAGATAGAGAATCTGCAAACACTCCGCACACTTTTACTCTTTTTTCCTTTCGTTAGAACGATAGGTGGGACGCGTCGGCTCTTCATTTGAACGAATTATCTCACGATTATGCTTTTCTAACCCATGTTTAATTTCTTGAGAGCATGAATGACAGAGTTTACCTTCTCGAATCTGAGCGTTGCATTGCATGCATGGATAGCTTATGTTTGGAAAGTTCATTAGCACTAATCGACCTTGTCGAATAAATTGATGAATTAACGAATCTGAAACGCCCGTTTCTTTCATTACTTCGTAAGTCGTTGCTGTACGATTTGCTCTCTTCTTCAAGAATGAAGAAACACGTTGAAACAGAGCTTCTTCTTTGTCAAAACATGATTTACATATGTTTATTGATCCACTTTTTACAAATAAATGACCGCATTCCCTGCAATTATCTAACGTTCCCATATTCGAAACTCCTCATTTGTTTTTTATTTTACTATCGGTCAAAGTTTTAAATTATACATCTTCATGCACGAATTAAAGTGAGTGAACGAACTGAACGTGCCCCAGCTTCCTGCAAACAATTTGCCGCTTGGCGCACGGTTGCTCCTGTTGTATAAATATCATCAATCAAGAGAAATTCTTGATTCGTAACCATTGAGGAATTGACTACTTTAAATTCCAGTCTTTCTGCCAGCCGACTTCGCCTATTTTTCTTTGATTGCTTTGTTCCTGAACAGCGAACAAGAGGCATTTCTATGTTGTCACTGATCAGTTCAGCTAGCGCTAAAGATTGGTTAAACCCTCTCTCATATAATCTCTCGTCCGTTAAAGGTATAGGAACTAGTATAGCTTTTGGATTACATTCTTTTTTATAGAACTTATACCACTGCTCCTTGAATGCTTGGATAATTTCATAATCTCCTTGAAATTTAAAACGTTCTATTATGCTTTGCATAAAATCATTGTACGTATAAAGAGAACGGTTGAAAAAAGAAGCATCATTCCATTTCTGACAGTCCATACATGTGTCTAGCTCATAATGAGAAGAAGCGAGGTCTGCAAGAGAACGGCCGCATCCCCTGCAAATGCTACTGGTGATGATGGGACATTTTTGCAAGCAAACAGTGCAAATTCTGTCCGTTGAAGAAGGTTTTAACAATGACCTCCAATCGAAAGAAGAGACAAGAGGTTCAAAACAAATCAGGCATATTGTCATCGATCAACCAGCCCTTCCTTATAAGCTAGAGCATTCATATATTCAATATGCTCTTTTGCTTTTCGCATAGACAGAGACTGCCCATAATGAAAAAAGACCACGTCTCCCGTTGGAAATTGAGCACTCCTCCCCACTCTTCCTGAAATCTGAACAAGAGCACTTTCAGTAAAAATCGTTTCTTCTGCTCCCAATACTGCAACATCTATATTGGGAACCGTTATGCCTCGCTCTAATATTGTTGTCGTTACTAAAATAACGAGCTGCCCTTCTCTAAATTTCATTACTTTTTCTTTTCGCTGGGAATCTTCAGCATGGACACCGTCTACCTTTTCCGTCAGCTTCCTAATCATGTCTGTGATCGGAGCAATCCACTTAATTTGCGGGACGAAAATAAAGCATTGTTTTCCTTCATTTATTCTTTTTTTCAGCCATTTCTCAACATTAGCAGGCAAAGTATCTGTTTTCATTTTTTTCTTCCAATTGCCACACCATTCAAACCGAGGAACAGGAATAAGCATTCGATGATAGCGGGCTGGAATTTTGACTACTTGTTTTTTCCCTTGCTCAACGTCTTTTTTTAATGATTCATTTGGAGTCGCTGTTAAATAAATCTTTGATGCAGCGTGTTTAGCTGCTTTTGCAACAGCATAGTGCAGCATAGGCTCCGTCGAATACGGAAATGCATCTACTTCGTCAATAATCAACACATCGAATGCTTGATAATAATGCAGAAGTTGATGAGTGGTGGAAATAATAAGAGAGGATTCATGAAAACGGTCTTCGCTGCCTCCATACATAGCCAGCACAGACATATCTGGGAATGCCGATTGAATTCTTGGCTTTAACTCAATAACTACATCTGTTCTTGGAGTAGCAATACAGACTTTCTTTCCGCTGTTCAACGCTGCTTCAATACCTTTAAATAAAATTTCCGTTTTTCCTGCTCCGCAAACAGCCCAAATTAACAGCTCTTCATCTTTTTTTATAGCTTGAATGAGTTCATTTGAAGCAAGTTCTTGAGCTTTAGACAGCATCCCTTTCCAATTCATCACGCTGCTTTTTGGCAGAACATTACTTGTTGGTCCTTCCCAGTTTATAAAAGGTGTGCACTCACTTACTTTCCCCATCACAATACATGCTCGGCAATAGTAGCACTCCTGGTGACATCTACTGCATGGAAATGAAGCAAAATAAAAGGGGCTATCACTTCCACACCGGTTGCATTTATATCCATTTTCTTTCTGGGTAAGTGCTTTTTGATAGGAAATATATCCGTTTAGATAATGTTCATGAATGAGAGATAAAGGATAGGGAGTCTGAGTTAGTAGAAGCTGCTTTCCGCTTAGAGAGCGCTGAAGATCTAAAGAGTAGGGGTATGAAGGATTTAAAGGCGGAGTTCTCCACGTATCGATTTTTGAGAGAGGAAAAGCAGCTGGGCTAGGTACTTGAACGGGATTTAGCAATTCTTGTTTAACAGTAAAAAGCATATCTTCATTCCTTTCGATGTTTATCGTACACATCTATATACGCAAAAAAAGGTGCTTTTTCCTGCAAAAAAACCAAATCAAATGATTTGGTTTTCGATTACTTTTTATACCACCCTATACCGATGGCACCTTCACCTAAATGCGTGCCAATCACAGCGCCAAAATAAGAAAGACTCCATTCAATATGAGGATATTCTTGTTCTAAGTCTCGTTGAATTTCTTTTGCTTCACTTTCACGATTAGAATGAATAACTACAGCTTTCATAGGTACATTTTCTTTTGCATCCTCATCAAGAAGCTCCGTGATTCGTTTTAACGCTCGCTTACGCGTACGAATTTTTTCAAACGGAACAATTTTTTTAGATTCAAAATGTAGCACTGGCTTTACTTGAAGCAGACTGCCGATAATAGCCTGAGCAGCATTTAGGCGACCTCCACGCTGCAAGTGAGATAAATCATCTACCATAAAATACGCACGCATTGATAGTTTCATCTCTTCAAAACGCGCAATGATTTCGTCAGGATGTTTATTTAATTGAACCATCTCGGCTCCTTCAATCGCATAAAAGCCTTGAACCATACAGCTGATTTCTGAATCAAATACGTGCACGTCAAAGTCTTCTACCATGCTACCTGCCGTCAAAGCACCCTGATACGTTCCGCTAATTCCACTAGATAACGTAATAACGATAGCAGCATCGAATTGATCTCGTTTTAACTGTTCAAACAACTCTACAAATTCTCCGATAGCAGGCTGAGAAGTGGTTGGAAGATTTTTTGCTTCTTTAATTTTTTCAAAATATTGATCTGCAGTCATATCTACTTCTTCACGATATGTTTCTTCACCGAAAATAACGCTTAGCGGCACCATATGTATATGATAGTTTGATCGAATTTCCTCTGATATATAGGCGGTACTATCTGTAATAATTGCTGTTTTCATAAGATAGGGATCCATCCTTTGTTATATAAAATAATTTCACTCTATTCTACAACATTTAGGATTAAAATGCATGTAACGAGAGGTTTACCTATTAGTAAAAGCTCCCTTACGTATACATATTAATTAACAAACCTTGAATTTCTCCAACCCGCTTGAGTAAATTTAAACTGTCTTTTTCTTTTTGAAGGATATCATTTGTCAAGTCAACTAGTTTCGTATCCACTTCTTTCACTAACTTATATACTTTAGTCGTTCCTCTATGATTAAATCCTCTTTCTTCATGAAGTTCAAAGCCATTTTTAACGACTTCGTTCATAAACTGCTTCACAAGCGTCTTATATTTCCTCAAAGAATCAATAGTTTGACTTTTCACTAACTGCTTTCCCTGTTCTTCAACTTTATTTATCACTTGAGTTAAATGTTCATAGGTTAGTTCTTTTTGTTTCTTGGCCATTACTCCTGTAAATGAAACCGAACCACTTACTTCTTTTTCTCTAATGAGATTCATGGAAGAAGAAAGACTGTTAATTCGCTGTACCTCCACTATGTATCTCTCCTTTCTCTGTTAGTATACACTCCATTCAATTTAGACTTTTAGATGTGCTAGCTGAAAGTTTCGAGAGGCATCTGATGCGTGGATATGATGATTACCCTTTAGCTAATAGTGATGCTTATGTGCTGTTCATAAGAAGACAGCTTGTTTTTTCGGAGCGAAGAGGTAACTTTAGGCGTCGCTTTTAACACTTCATTCCAAGCGTTAGAAAGCTTCTTCATCATTTGTTGAACTTCATATAAAATAAACGTATCTTTTTTAAAATTAGCCATAATTAATCGCTCAGACATATAGTTGTACAGGGTATCTAACTGCTCTGCAATGATACCTGCTTGATATGTTAAGCCAATTCCTAGCCGATATAAAATATCGTTGCACTGTTTAATTTTTTCATTCGCTGTAAAATAATCGCTGTGTTGAATTGCTATAACAGCTTCATCAATATTTTGAATAAATTTTTCATACATCATAGCTGTTAGCTCTTGCGGAGATTTATGATAGATTAATTCTTCCGTTATACAATTCAGCTTCATCACCTTCTTGTCTTCTTTAAATCAGTTTTCTATTTATTTCACTAAAAGCTAACTTATAAATTTTTAAAGGACACCAGTTGAGGTTTGAATAAATTCTTCTAAGACCTCATATGTATCTGAATGTATTAAAGACCTTTTTTTACAAGAGCATGCATCAACTTGATGGACATTATTTTGAGGTATGAATGCTTTCGTCGAAGGTTGTAGAATCCTTAAGATTTCCTTTATGCTTAAGCGAAGTTAAAGGACGAGTAAATGTGTAAAGGTATCACCCTTTTCCTTCCTAAAAGATATTTTCTCCCCTTAACTTATCGGTTGTTTTACTCTCTCATTAAACATGACTTTTTACCTACAATTTCAAAAAAATTTATAAAAAGAAAAAAAAAGTCCGATATACCTAGTTGTATATCGGACTTTTGAACTTATCTTACTTCTACCCAACCGTTTTTGATTGCCACAACAACAGCTTGAGTACGATCATTTACATTCATTTTTTGCAAAATATTACTCACATGGTTTTTAACGGTTTTTTCACTAATATATAATGCTTCTCCGATTCCTCGGTTACTTTTACCATCAGCTAACAGTTGTAGCACTTCGCACTCACGACGTGTTAACAAATGTAGTGGACGGCGAATCTCAATTGGTTCGTGCGGATAAGAAGACGATTGTCCTTGAGCTGCTAGTCGACGGTACTCTTTTACTAAACTATGCGTTACTTTCGGGTGTAAATATGAACCACCTTCTGCAACTACTTTCACCGCCTCAATTAACGCATCTGCATCCATTTCTTTTAGCAGATAGCCTCGTGCACCTGTTTGTAAGGCGTGAGTTACATATGTCTCATCATCATGGATAGATAAGATAATAACTTTAGCATCCGGATTTACTTCTACAAGCTTTTTCGTAGCTTCTACACCATTTACAGCCGGCATGTTAATATCCATGATTACAACATCAGGTTGATGTTCTTCTACAAGGTCAATAACTTCGCTACCGTCGTCACCTTCTGCAACTACTTCAAAATCTTTTTCGAAATCTAAAATTCTTTTTACTCCTTCACGGAATAATTGGTGATCGTCGATTATGATAATTCTTGTCTGCATGTTTGATTCCTCCCCAAATCGAACAACAAATGTTTTACTCTATATTGACCCCTATTTATATACATATCTCTGCCTTTTTAAGCGGCTATAATCGGTACTTTAATCATAACAAGCGTGCCTTGGTTAATTTTCGAATGAACAGAAATAGTCCCATCTAACAAATCAACACGCTCTTTCATTCCTATTAAGCCGAACGAATTCTCTTTTTTCTCTTCTTGATTAAAACCGCAGCCGTCATCTTTGACAAGCAAAATAGCGTGTTCATTGTTGAACTCTATCTTCACTTGGATTTCCGTCGCGTCTGCATGTTTTAATGCGTTCGTTACAGCTTCTTGCACTAGACGAAACAGTGCTACTTCTAATTTTGAAGCAGTTCGCTTCTCTTGTCCAATGGAAATAAACGTAATCCGAGGCTTGCCCTCGTTATAATCTTCGATTGTATCAAGATATTTACGCAGCGTCGGAATTAGACCTAAGTCGTCAAGTGCCATCGGTCTTAAATCATATATAATTCGACGCACTTCGTATAGGGCAGAACGAACCATTTTTCGTAAATCTCGAATTTCCTCCATTGCTTCTTTTGCACTACGTTCCCGGTAAATTCGGTCAATTAATTCCGATCTCATCATAACATTTGCAAGCATTTGAGCTGGGCCGTCATGAATCTCTCTTGACAAACGTTTCCGTTCCTCTTCCTGAGCTTCAATAATCCGAAAGCCAAAATACTCTTTTTGAATGGCATCTTCTACTATTTCCCCTACTTGTTTTAAATCACTTGTTAAATAATTTAACACAACGGAAATTTGACCTACTAGGTGATCTGCACGTTTAATCGTTTCTTCTAATGTAAGCAAGCGTCTTTCTAGTTCATCTCGACGATTACGCAGCTGATATTCGCTTTGCTGATTCATCAGCAGCTTGGTTTGTAATTCGTGTGCTTTTTCATAAGCGTCTTTTACTTCAGGCTCTGAATAAATTTGAAAATGTCGGCTCACATCAGACAAACGCTTTCGAGCCAACCTTGCCTGAGTTTCCAATTTATCGCCTTGCTCTATCGTCTCAAGAACTTTCCCTTTTAACACTTCTAACTCTTCTTTTATTTGCTGATATTCTTGTCTGGCATCTTCAGAAAGACGATAGACTTCATTTTTACTATCTCCCACTGTGCCAATAATCTTCTCAAAAATTTCATCAAGTGCCTTACTTGTTAATTTATGTTTCGACATTTACTCACCCCAAACTATACTCACATTCGGAGAAATGTCTATACGTTCATGCTATATATAGTATTCGTATGACCTATCTGAATTGTGAGGATAAGATCCATATTTTCTCCCTATCTGACTTTTTATATCCAAAAAGTAACGGTTGTTTTTAGTACCCTCAAACTCGACATCAATCGACGCTTGACTCGCGTTATTTGAATAGATTACCATTTACGCTCACTCTTCAACAGTGACTAACTGCCTGTTTAAACCATTTCATTATTTAGCTATACAAGCCTGCACACTCTTTTATTATAACGTATATTCTGTATAGCTTGTTCAAGTGATGTTGAATTTGATTAATTGATGTCTTTTCATAAACATTTTATACTAATAGCAAGTAAACAGTACGTAAATACCCGTTTTTCTTCTATTTATAACGCTAAGGAGGATTTTTTGATTGTTATCACAATATTATACCGTAAAACAAGAAGGTTCACATGAAATCACTATTCAAAAATCTAGATTCATTTGTCATATGAAACGTGTAACAACTGAGGAAGAAGCTCAGCAATTTATTCAAGACATTAAAAAACAGCACTGGAACGCTACTCATAACTGTTCAGCTTACCTAATTGGAGAACGAGATCAATTTCAAAAAGCAAACGATGATGGAGAACCAAGTGGAACAGCAGGCGTACCAATGTTAGAAGTGCTTAAAAAAAGAGGCTTAAAAGATACGGTGGTCGTCGTTACGCGCTATTTCGGAGGCATTAAATTGGGCGCAGGTGGCTTGGTGCGCGCATATGGGAAATCTGTTTCCGAAGCGTTAAATGAACTAGGTACAGTCAAACGAACTCTCATGGCAGTTATGCACACAACCATCGACTATACATGGCTTGGAAAATTAGAAAATGAGCTTCGCAGTTCCGTTTATCTATTAAAAGAAATCCACTACGCAGATATGGTAGAGATTGAAACATTTGTAGAGGAAGCTCAAACAGAAGCATTTACTGAATGGATGACCGAGCTAACAAACGGCCAAGCAGATATTCGAGCAGGTGAGACGACCTATTTAGAACAAGATGTAGAATGAATTATTTACTCTTATTAAAAAACATTGTACAATTGATAAATAGCGCAACTATTCTGATGGTTGCGCTACTTGTCAATGAGTAAAAACCTCGTACAGATGCATAGCTTTGACGAGTTTGATTCATACATTCCAATTTATAACACATACTAAGTGTCACAATAAGTGTTCGAATATACGAATAAAAGGAGAAACCGTATGGCTCAATATAGACGTTTTCAAAAAAGAGTAAACAAACGGAAAAGAAAACGAAGGCTTTTTACATTTTTTCTGTTACCTATCCTTATTTTAGGGCTTTCTGCAACCGCTTATGGCTCTTATTTGTTTGTTAAAGCTAAAACAGTAGCTTCTGATTCTTATGAAGGACTCGGAGATCGCGATAACTCTCCTATGCGTGATCGTAAAATCGATCCCAAAAAAGATGATATATCCATTTTATTTATGGGCGTAGATGATAGTGAAACCAGGAAATTCGGAAAATCAGCCCGTACGGATGCTTTAATTTTGGCGACCTTTAACGAAACCAATAAAACCGTAAAGCTTGTAAGCATACCTCGAGATTCGCGGGTTTATATACCTGAAGTGAACAGAAAAGATAAAATTACTCATGCGCATGCTTACGGAGGTCCAAAAGCAACTGTAGAAACGGTAGAACAGCTGTTTAATGTCCCTGTTGATTACTATGTTAAAGTGAATTTTAAAGCTTTCACAGACATTGTAGACTCACTTGGGGGAATCGATTTTGATGTACCTTATGCGATGAGTGAAAAGGACTCAAAAGATCGTCATAATGCTATTGTCTTAAAACCAGGAAATCAACATTTAAATGGCGAAGAAGCGTTAGCTGTTGCTCGAACACGAAAACAAGACAACGATATTGAGCGAGGAAAAAGACAACAGCAGTTGATTGAAGCTATGATTAAAAAAGCTGCTTCCATTGGATCACTAAATAAATATGGAAATCTTATCGAAGCTGTTGGCGATAATATGAAAACGAATTTAATGTTCGGTGAAATGCTTTCGTTTTATGATTATGCTTCGAAAAAAGTAGACATCGAAACCATTAACTTAGACGGCAGCGATGAAAAAATTAACGGCGTGTACTACTTTAAACTAGACAATGATTCAGTGGAAAAAGTAAGTGAAAAGCTCCGCAAGCATTTAGGCATTGAATCAACTTCAGATACAACAGAATAATTAAAAAGACCTCTTGGATATCCAAGAGGTCTTTTTAATTAATTTTTTAAACGAAGTCCACGAACCATGTTGAGAATTGGCCTATATGTCTTATCAACTAGTCCTATTTTTTCAACGATAATTTCAATCGCTACAAGGAGGATAGCTAGTACAAGAAAAGACCCCCACATTGTTTGTACCTTTGAGAAGATAACTGCCGCTAAACCAAATATCGCACTCATTCCATAAATAATTAAAACCGTTTGTCTATGGCTGTACCCTAAGCGCAACAAGCAATGATGCAAATGAGATTTATCAGGAGCCGATAGCGGTTGATTTTTTACGATTCGGCGAATAATAGCAAAGAACGTATCTGAAATTGGTACCCCTAAAATAATAACTGGAACAATGAAGGAAATAACCGCTACATTTTTAAATCCTAACAGAGACAATACAGAAATCATATAGCCTAAAAATAGTGCTCCTGTATCACCCATAAAAATCTTAGCGGGGTGAAAGTTGTAAAATAAAAATCCGAGCGTACTTCCCAATACGATGAAACCCATGCTTGTCACAAACACATTGCCCATCATAATAGCCATACCCGAGATGGTAATCAATACAATAGAGGAAACGCCGGCAGCTAATCCATCCAATCCATCAATTAAATTAATAGCATTGGTAATTCCTACAATCCATAATACCGTAATTGGAATACTTAACATTCCGAATTCTAATTTTCCGCCAAACGGCAAGTTAATGAAGTCAATTTGGACTCCACCGTATACAACAACAATTAATGTCGCTACTAGCTGACCGCCTAATTTGATTTTAGCGGATAGCTCAATCATATCATCTAAGACACCGGTAATGATGATAATGATGCTTCCGATTAAAATCGGCAGCGCATATTTACTGTCAGGCTGTAAAACGAGGTATCCAATAAGAAAACTAAAAAATATCGCCAAGCCTCCAAGGCGAGGCATAATTTTTTGATGAACTTTTCGTTGATTTGGTTTATCTGTTGCACCTATTTTAAACGCCAGCTTCTTAACCAGCGGAGTGATCAGAATAGATGTAATAAAACAAATAAACAAGGTCAAATATAGCATGGAGACCCTCCTCAGGTTTATGTTAACCAAAACCATAAAAAATGTATCCAACTTTATATAATTGGATAGTATTTCAAATTGCGTATAACAATAATTACTTACTTATTCCCAAAATGGATTATATCACAATGATTCTACTACTTAAATAGAAATTTATTCTCAAAAATTAGCACATTTACAAACTATCAATAGAAAAGAACTGTATTTTTTGGTGTATAAACAGCTGATTTACTTTATTCTTATGTGGTTATTTTATGTAGAACATTTTCTTTACTATACTTTATTAAAATATAAGCGAACTCCCCCCTTTTCGTCTAATTTATTCGTCATCTCTAACTCTTTTTCCTTTTTATTAAGCATATTTAAACCTTTATTTTTATTTCACATGGCCCCACTCATTATATGAACAAACTTTTGACCTATGCATATCCACTATTTCAAACCACATTCACTGAATCGTTGTCCTTATCTTATATCATTTAAAAGTTAAAATATAGTGAAATGGATAGAGATAAAATTAAACAAAAAAAGGAATTTTATCAAAAAAATGAAACTTTTTTTGATGGGGTTCGTAATACATAGTAGGAACAGCATCAATCATCTTACATAAAGGGGGTGTTGAATGAACTATGTTCGGTCTATCTGTTCAAACAGTGTATTTGTATGGATTAATTATCTGCGGAAGTCTCACCTTCTTATACATTTTATTTAGCGATTTGTTAGATGGATTATCTGAAGCGATACCTTTTTTTAACCCCACTCTTCTTTTTTCTTTTTTAACATTCTTTAGTGCCAGTGGATATTTGTTCGCCTATACGTCATTGCAAAATTATTGGATTATTTCGATTTCCGCTCTTATTGCCCTTCTCCTCGTTATTTTGCTCAACGTTTTTGTATTGATTCCTTTATCATCGGCTGAAGAATCTCTTGCTTTTACTGAAGATTCGTTAAAAGGAAGACTTGGTACCATTATTACTTCCGTTCCTGCAGATGGTTATGGAGAAGTATTTATCGAAGGGGTTAGCGGCACTATCTCTAAACCCGCTGCCAGCTTTAAAAACACTGCTATACCTTTAGGCAGCAAAGTGCTTGTTGTAGATATACAAAGGGGCAACGCACTCGTTGTGATTTATGAAGAAGTTATGACCAATCACTCATTATAAATAGTATTAGGGGGAGTTTTATGTTTTCAACACCTATATTAGTTGTCGTTGGAATTGTTGTTTTTTTATTAATTGCGCTGATTGCCGTATTTATTACAAAATACCGTACAGCAGGTCCAGATGAAGCGTTAATTGTAACAGGAAGCTATCTGGGAAATAAAAACGTGCATGTCGATGAATCCGGAAACCGCATTAAAATTGTTCGCGGAGGGGGTACGTTTGTGCTGCCAGTTTTTCAGCAGGCTGAGCCTCTGAGCTTGCTGTCAAGCAAACTGGAAGTATCTACACCTGAAGTATATACAGAACAAGGTGTTCCTGTTATGGCTGATGGGGTATCAATCATCAAAATTGGAGGTTCTATTTCAGAAATTGCAACGGCCGCTGAGCAGTTTTTAGGCAAAGCAAAAGAAGATCGCGAAACCGAAGCTAGAGAAGTCTTAGAAGGTCACCTTCGCTCGATTCTTGGTTCTATGACGGTAGAAGAAATTTATAAAAACCGTGAAAAATTCTCTCAAGAAGTACAGCGCGTAGCTTCACAAGATTTGGCTAAAATGGGATTAATTATTGTATCGTTTACAATTAAAGACGTTCGGGATAAGAACGGCTATCTAGAATCTCTAGGGAAACCTCGTATTGCTCAAGTTAAGCGAGATGCTGACATTGCAACAGCGGAAGCTGAAAAAGAAACAAGAATCAAGCGTGCTGAGGCTCATAAAGATGCCCAAAAAGCGGAGCTTGAGCGAAATACAGAAATCGCGGAAGCTGAAAAAATGAATCAGTTAAAAACCGCTGAATATCGTCGCGAACAAGATATTGCCAAAGCTCGTGCTGACCAAGCATATGATCTAGAAACAGCTCGCGCGAAACAAGATGTAACAGAACAAGAAATGCAAATCCGCATCATTGAACGTCAGAAACAAATTGAGTTAGAAGAAAAAGAAATTCTTCGTCGTGAGCGTCAATACGATTCTGAAGTAAAAAAGAAAGCAGATGCAGATCGTTACTCTGTTGAGCAATCCGCAGAAGCTGAAAAAGCAAAACAGCTTGCTGAAGCAGACGCCAACAAATATCGAATTGAAGCAATGGCTAAAGCTGAAGCTGAACGCGTTCGAATTGATGGTTTAGCAAAGGCTGAAGCTCAGCGTGCCCAAGGTGAATCTGAAGCTGAAATTATCCGCTTAAAAGGTTTAGCTGAAGCTGAAGCTAAACAAAAAGTAGCTGAAGCATTCGAGCAGTTCGGTCAAGCGGCTATTTTAGATATGATTATCAAGATGCTTCCTGAATATGCAAAACAAGTTGCAAGTCCTTTAGCAAATATCGACAAAATTACGGTTGTGGATACAGGTAGCAACGGTGAAAACAGCGGAGCTAATAAAGTGACTGGCTATGCAACAAACTTAATGTCTTCTCTTCAAGAATCGCTGAAAGCATCCTCAGGTATAGATGTGAAGGAATTGATTGAAAACTTTTCTGGAAAAGGAAATGTGCGACAAAGCTTGCACGAACTAACGGATGAAATCAAGCAGCAAAACAAGAAAGAAGATATCTAAAAATAAAAAGCATGCGGATTATATCCGCATGCTTTTTTAACCTCTTAACACTCGAAGAAGAAACCTAGGTAATTCTAACTGACGCTTCCATCTCCATGGTTCTTTTAACAGTCGATAAAGCCACTCTAAACCAAACTTTTGAAAAACAGCAGGTGCTCGGTTCAATCGTCCTGAAATAACATCGAACGAGCCCCCTACGCCTTGATAAACAGAAGGATTAAGTTTCTCTTTATGAGCAATAATCCAATTTTCTTGGGCTGGACTGCCTAAAGCCACAAAAACAATTTCTGCTCCTGAATCATTAATCGTACGTTCAATAACTTCTTCATTTTTTTCATAGCCATTTAATGTTCCAACAATTAAAATCCCTGGAAACATCTCTTCCAACTTAGCTTTGGCTTCATCTGCAATTCCAGGCTTGGCTCCGTATAAAAAAATTCTTTTACCGTTATTCGTTGCTTCTTTACACAGCTTCAGCATCATATCAATACCCGTTACACGCTCACGAATACGTCCCTTTTTGAGCTTTGAAGCTAAAATCACACCGATCCCATCTGGAATTTGATAAGTCGCTTGATTTAATAGTGACTTTAATTCCCTGTCTTCTTGTGCTTTCATAATTTTTTCAGGGTTGATTGCTACAATAAATGATTTTCGGCCTTTATCTATATCCTGAAGTAACTTTACCGCTAGCTCATCGTACGTGTCGCTACAAACGTCTATTCCTAAGATGTTTTCCTTCATTAAATCACCCGTATGTTGATTTTTTAGTTTTTTACAAACGAAAGACAGGCTGTTCAGCCCGTCTTTTTATAAAGTAGAAACTTTTGAATCACCAAGTAACACTACGTCAAAGCCTGCTGCTTTCCATTGATCACGCTGAATGCAGTTTTTCGTATCAAAAATAACTTTTGTACGCATGTGATTTTCAACAGCTGATGGAAGAAGCTCTTTGAACTCATTATGATCTGTTAAAATAAGAATCACATCCGCATGTGCAACAGCTTCATCCAAACTTTGCGTCTGACGTTCGATTTTATTCTCTTTGATATGAGGATCAAATGCTGTGTAATCAACGCCCAGTTTTTCTAAATGATGAAGTACATCCGTTGATGGACTTTCACGCATATCGTCAATATTTCCTTTAAAAGCTAAACCTAAAACAGCTACACGTCCATGTTGAATGCCCTTTTCATCTAGTAGGCTTTTCGTTTTCAATGCTGTATATTCAGGCATTGAATCATTTGTATGACGAGAAAGAGAAATAATTTTTGCTAGTTCTGGCTGAAGCTCCGTTAAGAACCAAGGGTCAACAGCAATACAGTGGCCGCCTACACCAGGACCTGGTAAATGAATGTTTACACGTGGATGATAGTTCGCTAACTTAATCGCTTCCCACGCATTCACACCAATTTTTTCACTGATTTTTGCCAGCTCATTTGCAAACGCAATGTTCACATCACGATATGTGTTTTCGATTACTTTCACCATTTCAGCTGTTGTAGCATCCGTTACGTGAATATTTCCTTTTACAAATGTTTTATAAAGCTCAACAGTCAAACGACTAGACTCTTCGTTAATACCACCGACAATACGGTCATTATTTACTAATTCCTCAAATACTTTTCCTGGAATAACGCGTTCAGGTGAATGAGAAACAAATAACTCACTGCCTAATTCTAAACCCGTTTCTTTTAGCACAGGTAGCATAACGTCTTCTACTGTACGCGGAGGAACTGTGGATTCTAAAATTACTAAATTTCCTTTACGAACGTAAGGAACAATCGATTTTGTCGCTTCTCGAACATAGTTCAAGTTTGCCGTTTTATCTTCATTAATTGGTGATGGTACAGCAATAATAAAAATATCCGCCTCTTCAGCTGTTGTGCCTACCGTGAAGTGGCCGTTGTCAACTGCTGATTCTAAACGTTCTTGTAAGCCGTTTTCTTCTATATGAAGTTGCTTATTTTTAATTAATTCTACTGCTTTTTCATTTACGTCGACACCATGTACATATAAGCCGTGATTGGCAAACATAACAGCTGTCGGTAAACCTATATATCCTAAACCAACTACACACAATTTCTTTGTCATTGCAGAAAATCTCCTTTATATGACATGCTTAATAAATAAAACCTATCTGATATTATATCGAAAAATGTCATTTCATGATAGCATTTATATAAAAACATGAAATAATTTCTTTTACTTATTATTATGTAACATTTTATGAGAATTCATCAATAAACGATATAACCATCTTTTGTACAACGAGCTCTAACCCAAAAGAACTATTGAAAATCTCCTTGATTCCCAATAGTTCCCTTAGTAAATATATTTTACATATGCCCTTCTTTTTCGACAATTTCTCTAAAATAGCTCACTAACTCTTCTCGCAGCGGTTCTCTTTGCAAAGCTAAATCAATTGTTGCTTTAATGAATCCAAATTTATCTCCAACATCATAACGCTTTCCTTCAAAATAGTAAGCAAGAACACGTTGGAATTCATTCAGACGTAAAATAGCATCTGTTAATTGAATTTCTCCTCCTGCGCCAATCTCTTCTCTGCTCAAGATATCAAAAATTTCCGGTGTTAAAATATAGCGCCCCATAATTGCATAGCCTGAAGGGGCCTCTTCTGGATTCGGTTTTTCAACGAGCGTTTCTACGTCTAATAACCCTTTTTCAAGAGGCTCTCCTTTAGGACCTACAATTCCGTACTTTGAAGTTTCTTTTCTAGGCACCTCCTGTACACCAACTACAGCGCATTCATATTTTTCGTATACGTTCATTAACTGTTTCAAACAAGGTGTTTCTGATTGAACTACATCATCGCCTAGCATAACAGCAAAAGGTTCATCTCCGATAAAACTTCTTGCACAGTGAATGGCATGACCTAATCCTTTAGGTTCCTTTTGACGAATGTAGTGAACATTAGCCAAATTCGAAATCCCCTGCACTTCTTCGAGCATGTCCCACTTTTCCTTTGCAGCCAATGTTTCTTCTAACTCATATGATTTATCAAAATGGTCTTCAATTGCTCGTTTTCCGCGACCGCTTACAATTAAAATATCTTCAATACCTGATGCTACTGCTTCTTCCACAATGTATTGAATCGTTGGTTTATCTACAATTGGCAGCATTTCTTTAGGCTGTGCTTTTGTAGCCGGCAAAAAGCGTGTCCCTAATCCAGCTGCTGGAATAATAGCTTTACGAATTTTCACTTACTTTTCCTCCTGTCAATGTCAATCGTGCTTATTGGTTATAGTATAGTAAGTCTGCGATTGAGTATGTACACAAAGTCATGTTGAATCCATTTCTTTTTATAAAGAGTCATGTTGGATTCTGCTTTATCATAACAAAAGATTTTGTATAATTCTATTTTTATCATTTATAATGAAAAGAAAATTAATCACTTATAAATATAATTTTATGCTCCACTTATGTATAGAAAGGAATGGGATTATGAGTTCGTTTTCAGATCACTTACAGCACCAATTTATACAGCATTTCCCGTACAGTGATGCACGCTATCGCACAAATGCCCAAGCAGGGCTAGACCTTTACCGTACCCATTCATTCTTCATTTTGCACAATGATGAACAGATATTAAACGTTAAAATCGATTCGTTTTATGTGGAACTAAACAAGCAGTTGCTCCCTGAAAGTACCTGTTCTTGTCAGCATAACGGATTTTGTGAACACTGCTTTGCAGCGTTTTTTTATATGTACTCATTAATAGAACCGCTTGCGCCTCTATTCAAAGAATGGCGAAACCATGAAAAAGCAGCTTTGACTATGCTATCTGCCAAACAAGTGTTAAAAAAGCCGAAGGCAACTTTTCAAGAGTGGAGACAAACTTTTGAGGAGCAGTATACGCTTTTTATGCAGGGGCGGAACGAAAATGACCGTTCCATTTATCATGAATATTATCAGTACTATTACCGTGCTTTAGTGAAAAAGGCTCCTGAGCACCCATTGCTTTATGCTTTATTTTGTATGTATGGAGCGGTTCATACATTCTATAAACTATCAGCTCAATTACAGGCACATCAGCTTTCTACTAACATCGAGGAATCATTCGTATATAGTCACGTCTACAAAATAACAAATGAAATTTATGCTACCGCTGATTCGTTAAAGCAAATGAAATACGATGGAGATGCATTATCTATTATAGAGGACAGCATTCCATACATCCGAGAATTATTGCATAAAGATATGCCTTTACAATATGAACGTATTGAGATTTATCGCGTTATTTGGCAAAAAATCTTCACGTTAGAAAAGTGGCGAAAAATTGAGGAAAGCAAATTAAAAGCTAAGTACGGTTCTTTTATAAACAATACAGCTCTTTCCTATCTTTTATTCCTTCAAGAAAAAGATGGCGAAGCAAAAGAACGTTTGAGCGATGAAACACTACAAATGATTCCCTATCTTATTCCTTGGTTAAATGATTTATTGCATGAAAAAGAAACTGACCGCTTTGCTCAGTGGGGCTCTTATATAATGACCTATATAGGAGATTACGTACGCACCGTTCCGACTACTTATCAAGGAAGCCGAAACATGGTCTCCATGATTGTAAATTTATTTGAGCACTATAAAGACTTAACGAACGATCAAACTTTGTATACTGAAGCATTGCAAACGTTACTTCCCTATAGTTTTATTGAATACAGTGATTTTCTATATGCTTCTGACCAATTGAAAAAGTGGGTTGAATTACAGGTGCTTCTTCAATATGACAGCATCAAATATGACGAGCAAACGATAGAAGCCTTAAAACAAAAAGATGAAAAGCTGGTTATTCCTCTTTATCATCAAATGATTTCAAAGCTGATTTATGAAAAAAAGAAAAGCAGTTATCAAGAAGCCTATATCTACTTACAAGAATTAAAGAGACTTTATCTACAAATGAATCGCTCTCTACTATGGGAACATTATATGGAAGAATTAGCGATAAAAACAAAGAAACAGCGCTCGTTTCAACAACTATTAGAAAAAGGAGATTTACTGAATGTTTGATTTGTTTCATTTAACACTTGAAGTCGAACCTGTACACGGTGACTTTTTTCTCTACTGTGTATCACCTAGCGGCCAAATTTTGCTCCCTGATACATGGAAAGATGCGCTGTTTCTATGGCATGAACAGACCTATTACGGAAGCGAAGCCACACAGGTTGAGATTAATGGGAAAAAAGGAATTCTTCTTTCTGCATGGCAAATGTTCACTTTCATACAATTACCTATTCAACAGCATGTGTTGAAACCGGCTTTGTCCGCTTCAGCGGAAGCTTATCAGCAAATTGCAGTCGATATGGCAAAGAGGATTATCAAAGGGAAATTTCATTCTCTTCCTTTAAAAAAACAAATGACTGGATCGCTTTCACAAGCTGATGAGCAAGAGTGGCGAGCACAAATTAAAGAGAACTTGTTAAAAAAAGAAGGAAAGGACTTTTTAATAAGCATAGAAGGCGAGAGCTATAATCCTCCCTTTGACCTTTCATTGCGTATTGTAGAGCCAACGACCGATGGAGATGTATGGACGGCTGAAACATTCGTGATTCCCCACGATGAAGCCAAAGAACCTTTTATACTTGGAAGAACGCTTCCTAAAGAGTGGAACCACTACGAATCATATATCGCTTACGAACACGAACGATGGAAAGCATTGGCTCCTACTTTATACCAAAAAGGAGCTTTTATTCAGTCTGTCCTAACAGATGAGGAAGTATGGGAATTTCTAACTCAAGATAGTGCAGCATTGATTAAACAAGGTGTCTCTATCCATTTGCCAAGCTGGTGGGAATCATTAAAAAAAGCCACCATCAAAGTATCTGGCACTATAGAAAATACTTCATCTGCATTATTTGGTAAACAAGCTATCAGCAGCTTCCGCTGGTCATTTTCTATTGGCGATCAAACTTTCTCAGAAGAAGAGTTTCGGAAATTAGTCGAACAAAAACGCCGATTATTATCTATTAACGGACAGTGGATTCAACTGGATTCTAGATTAATTAAACAAGCGCAGAAAATTGTTAAAGAAGCTAGTAAAAAAGGCGTCTCAATTCATGAAATTTTAAAAACGAAGCTAACCTACATGGCAGACAGTAAAACCGATGAAGAAGAGGTAAAAGTTGAGTTCCAACTACCCGCTTCCTTTCAATCATTTATTACATCCTTAACGGATTTAGAACGGCTGCCGGAAGTGCTGCCTCCCTCTGAATTTAAAGGTACATTAAGACCTTATCAGCAGCAAGGTTTGAATTGGCTCATGTTTTTGAGAAAGTTTAACTTAGGAGGATGTCTAGCAGATGACATGGGGCTAGGTAAAACCATTCAATTAATTAGTTATTTAACAAATATTCATCCGTTACATAGCTCTCCTTCTCTTATCGTTTGCCCAACTTCTTTAATTGGAAACTGGGAAAAAGAATTACAGAAATTTGCCCCTTCTCTTCGTGTTCATGTTCATTACGGGCCGAAAAGAACCAGCGGATACGCATTTGAGAAGATATGTGAAAGTACTGACGTTGTGATCACGACTTATCAAGTTGCTCTTTTGGATGCCGAATTGTTGAAAGGGTTTATGTGGAACAGCATTTCCTTAGACGAAGCACAACATGTTAAAAACCCGCAGACTAAACAGGCGAGAGCTATCCGTCAGCTGCAAGGAAGACACAAAATTGCACTTACTGGAACTCCAATTGAAAACCGTCTGCTGGAACTATGGTCATTATTTGAATTCATCAATCCTGGTTACTTAGGAACAATCAATTCATTTAAAAACCGATTTGTAGCAGGCATTGAAAAAGGCGAGAAACCTGAACGAACTGTTGAGCTTAAAGCACTCATTCAGCCTTTCTTATTGAGAAGAACAAAACAAGATAAAAACATCGCCCGCTCACTGCCTGATAAACAAGAACAAAAAGAATATATCCCGCTGACAGCGGAACAAGCTTCACTTTACCAGGAGCTAGTTCAAGGAATGCTTCAAGAAACAAAGGAAAAAACAGGATTTGAACGAAAAGGCATGATTTTGCAAACACTAAATAAGCTAAAATTATTATGCAACCATCCAGCTTTGTACTTAAAGGAAAGTACAGCTAAACAAACGGTACGGCGATCTCATAAAAGTCAAAAAATTATTGAACTCGTAGAGAGCATTCGCACACAGCAAGAAAGCTGTTTAATCTTTACTCAGTATATTGAAACAGGACTCATGCTGCAAAGAACCTTAGAAAAAGAAATCAACGAGCCAGTTTTATTCCTTCACGGGAGTTTGTCAAAAGAACAACGAGATGCAATGGTTGCTCAATTTCAAGCAAGGAAAAAAGCCATCTTTATCCTTTCTCTTCGCGCAGGTGGAACTGGATTGAATTTAACAGCTGCAAATCACGTTATTCATTTTGACCGATGGTGGAACCCAGCCGTTGAAAACCAAGCAACCGATCGCGCCCATCGAATTGGGCAGAATAAATTTGTTCATGTTCATAAGTTTATTACAAGAGGAACGATTGAAGAAAAAATTGATGAAGTAATCAATCAAAAACAACATCTAAACAATGAACTCATCCAAGGAGATCAATGGGTAACAGAACTTTCTAATAAAGAACTACAAGAGCTTCTTGCATACAGAAATGAATAAGAAAAATTATAAAATGTGTTACAACGTTACTAAAAAGAGGACTTTTTTACTTGTCCTCTTTTTTTATTAGATCATTCGACACAAAAAAATAAGTGTAAATCAATCTCCAGCTACTGATAAAGATACAAAAAACGCAATAAATAGCTTTTTTTGAATAAAAAGGTATTTTTATAGCGAAAAAGGCCCTTTACTTTCTCTTTAAATTCCAGCATATTTATACATATAATATTTTTGTAATTTAATAGACATATTGGAAAAATAAACACGGAACATTTACATAATTAGGGGGATTTATTAATGAAAAAAAGGCAGCTCGCTTTATCTCTAGGCGCCATTGTTGGCGGGACATTCTTATATCAAGCTTCAGCTGAAGCATCTGCTTCAACTGTTCAAGTAAAAGCTGGAGATACACTTTGGTCATTATCTACCAAATACCATACAACGGTAGAAGCTTTAAAAAGCGTAAATAAGTTATCTTCAAATACAATTCACATAGGACAAACGTTATCGATTCCTTCTGCTTCAACCTCTCAACCATCTAATAAGGAAGAAAAGCCTTCAGCTCCTGCTACTGGTTCGACTTATAAAGTTCAAAGCGGCGATACCCTTTGGAAAGTTGCTACTCGTTTTAATATGAGCGTAGAAGAATTAAAACGTTTGAACGCTCTTTCTTCTAACATTATTTATATTAACCAAACGTTAAAAGTAAATGGAAGCAATAGCGCATCGACTCCAACTACGAGTAAACCAGCAGAAACTCCTTCTAAGGATGCAAACGGAACTTACAAAGTTCAGCGTGGAGATAGCCTATCTAAAATAGCTTCGACATTTCACATGAGCGTGAGTGAGCTAAAACAAGTAAACGGATTAACGTCTAATACGATTTATGTAAATCAACAATTAAAGGTATCAAAAAGCAGCCAAACAACTACGCCAACAACAAAACCAAGTACATCCACACCTTCAACTTCTAACGGAACATTAAATGTATCGCAAATGATTTCAGATGCAAAACGTTATATAGGTGTTCCTTACAAATGGGGTGGCACAACTCCTTCTGGTTTTGACTGCAGCGGATTCATTTATTACGTAACGAAACAACAAATTTCTACAACGCGCTATACGACGGCTGGTTATTGGAGTGTATCAACACCCGTCAGTAATCCACAGCCTGGAGACTTAGTGTTTTTTAATACATATTCTAGCGGTCCTACACATATGGGCATTTACCTTGGTAATCGTCAATTTATTCATGCTGGATCTTCTACGGGTGTAACCATTGCAAGCTTAGATAACAGCTACTGGAGCAAGCGCTACTTAGGTGCAAAAAGATTTTCTAAATAATTGATAGAAGCTGAAACAAAAGTATTTTAGTTGAGGGAAGATCCGAACGAGTTTGATTCTTGATGGAGAATCAAACTCGTTCGGATTTTTTCATTGGTAGGGTCGACGTAGGTTTCATATATGTAGGTGCTTCTAGCTGTTGAGCGGAGGGCAAAGCGAAGACTCCTGGGAGAAAAGCAGAATAGATGAAACCGCGCGCAAGTGACGAGGAGGCTCATCAGCCGTCCGCGGAAAGCGAAGCCTTGCACGGAAATCAACAGTGGTGTAACAAATGATCCATACTAGCTCATCCCATTTGTTTGTCTTTAGATTGCATTAATTCAGTTATGTCTCAATCTCTTATATACAGAAAAAAACCGTTAAATGATTTAACGGCTGAAATAGAGGAATAGTTCGGGGATAGTGAATACTTTAATTTTCTCTCTTGATAACATAGAAAGAGCCTTGCTCTTAAAAAGGATCTATCTTCTATTATGATAGATAAGAGGAATTAAAACCTTAGCTGAACTAATCACCCCCTTTCATACTAGATAACTTTATTCTTCTTGTTGATTTGAATCAAATGAAGAAAAACCGGATGGCTTTCCACTTAAAAACTTAACAGCATCAGCCACAACGTCGGTCATATATACTCGTTGCTGAAGATTATTTTCAAATGTGCGCGTTTGTACACGCCCTACTACACCTACAACCGCTCCTTTATCACAGTAAGCAGCCGTATTTTCTGCATTTTTTCTCCACAGAGTAATGTTGACAAAATCAGCATCATATTCACCTTCAACATTTCGAAACGTTCGATTAATTGCTAAAGTAATAGTAGATACTGCAATCCCTTCATGGGTATATCTAAGCTCAGGTTTTTTTGTCAGTCTTCCTACAAGAACAATATGGTTAATCATAGTCTACCACTCCAACTGATTGAATAATGGGAATCTTTAAGCTCATTCATGTTATAATATGGATAACCTACTATTTACGTAAAGGAGGAAACATCAATGAAAACATTTAAACTTGTGTCATTTCAATTGGTTGATGATCAAGAAAAGCGTCAGTCTGTCTCACTCACTAATGGCCTTATTATTAATAAAGAAGACGGCGAAAATAACTGGATTTTAGAAGCAGTTATCGATAAGAAATGGTACGATGAATTTCATGTTTTGTTGAAAGATAAACAAAAAATGACGGTAGAAGCTAAAATTACGAAAGAAACAAATGATCCGGCTACCTTTATAGCTACCGTGGCTTCCATTACTTCAATTGGTGAAAATCGTATTAGTTTGTTGATGAAAGGTGTTTTAAAAGAACGGAGACTTCATTATGCTGAAATGCTCTTAGAGGATTTAATTAACCAAGGGTTATCAGGTCAAGATTTACTTCAACAGTTCAAACTGCAGCTTCGAAACAGACCGATAAAAAGTACATCTAAAAAATAAGTCAAGTCATCTCAAGGTGTCTGGATTTAAAAGAGAGGATTATTGTTTGCGGTCTTTTTCGTTGGTGCATGAGAAGGGTAAAGAAAAGAGAACTGACTGGAGAGGTACCTTTCTTTTTTTCCTAAAAATAAATGAGCACAATTAGAACGTTTGAAGCGATTATCTCTTATGCGAGCGCCTTGCCTTTTCAAATAAAAATTTGTCATTTTTTCACTCCTTTTTCTTTGTAATTCGTATATTAATGCATTTTTCCCCGTTATTCAACCATTTTTTTCAATATACCGAACAAAAAATAGGATTTTTTTACTATAAAAACCTTTATTTTTGTTCTTTTTTTTATATCCAGGCAAAAAAATGAATCTTTTTAGAGAAAAAAAAGAAATAAAAACAGGTTTTATTCCCTTTATTGCAGAAGTTAAAGTGTATATGTTTCATATTGTGCGAATTTAGCATATTACAAAGAATATGAACTACATTCGAACAATAAGACATATATTTATCTTTACGAAATCAGGTGATGCATATGAAGGATTTTGGAGAAAGAATTAAGCAGTTCAGACTAAAAGGAGGATTTTCACAAGAAGAATTAGCAAATCAGTTGAATGTTTCTCGTACAACTATTTCAAAATGGGAATGTTCAAAACAAACGCCTTCCATTTTTGATTTTTTATCTCTATGTAATTGTTTTCAAATTACGCTGGACCAACTTATTGAGCCTTCCTCTTATAAACAAGATCATTTACATGACTTCCAACTTCTTTACTTAACAAGAAAATGTGAATCGGATTCACACGACGAGACCATTTTAACCCTCATAGATAAACAGCCCTTATTGAAACACGTGCTCTTACAATTTTCATCTCTGTCACCAACACTTCAAAAAGAGTTGCTAACGGATATTATACCTTTATTAAAGAAACTTTTTTCTGCTTTGCAGCGCCAATAAAAAAAGCTGCATCAGCAGCTCTTATGTACTATTCTTTTTTATCGCCTAAAGCAAACATAATATCTGTTTCGCAGACTAACTCTCCATCTACAGTTGCGATACCTTTTCCTTTGCCAATAGATCCACGCGCACGTACAATTTCAACCTCTAAACGCAGTTGATCACCAGGTCTTACTTGCTTTTTAAAGCGGCAGTTGTCAATGCCTGCAAAAAATGCTAAACGTCCTTGATTTTCTTCTTTTTTTAGCATAGCTACTGCTCCTACCTGAGCCAAAGCTTCTACAATTAAAACCCCTGGCATCACAGGATAGTCAGGGAAATGCCCGTTAAAAAATTCTTCATTGGCAGATACGTTTTTTAAACCAACTGCTTTTTTTCCCTCTTCCACTTCTAAAATACGATCGACCAATAAAAATGGATATCGGTGTGGAATAATTTCTTTAATTTGTTCAATATCAAGCATAAATAAGTCTCCTTTCAAACCGCATGTAACATACGATACTATTATCAATATACAGAATGCTCAATTGAGAAGCAACTACTTGCTTAAGCTCTGATTCCATTAACTAAGCCCATCATTTGATCTGCAATTGAAATAGAGCGGGAATTAAATTGATACGCACGTTGAGCAATGGACATATCAGTAAGTTCTTTACTCAAATCTACATTTGACTGTTCCAATTTCCCTTGCTCTACGCCTGCTGTTTCTCGAGCTTTTCCAGTCAAATCTGTAAACATATTCGGTTGGTTCATCCCTGCTGGAAAGGCAAATAGATTTTCTCCTTTAGCTTCGAGCACCTGAGGCTTTTGGACATTTGTTAATCCAAGTGTAAACTGGTCAACACCCTTATTCATAGTAACCGTTATCGTTCCACTTCCATCAATTTGTATATCTTTGAACGCGTTACTGAAAATAATAGCTTGACCATTTTCTCCCAGCACATCCTGACCAGAACCGTTTACTAATTTAACATTGTTCGGGCCTTCAGGGCTAAGATGAAAAGAACCATCTCTCGTATATTGTACAGGCTGTTGGGAATCGTTTACGGCAACTTGAAAATAAACGTTTGGATTTGATGCAGCTACATCTAATAGTTTATCTGTATTCTGAAAAGCACCTTGCGTCATATTCAAGCTCGTTTGATCTAAATAAGCGCCTGTGCCTTGCCAAATTCCAGCTGGCGTAAGCCGCTTTTCTGTTCCCTTATCTTCTTGATTGTTTACTTGTTGATACAGCATATCATTAAATGAAGCATCTCTCGCTTTATATCCTGTCGTATTTGTATTAGATAGATTATGACCAATGACATCAAGCTGCTGCTGCAGCTGTCCCATCGTATTGGCCGCTGTTATCATTGTACGGTTCATCCTTCTCATCTCCCCTGTTGCTTTTAGCGCACACGCCCAATTTCATTTGCCGCTTTATCCATGCTTCTATCGTAAGCTTGCATTATTTTTTGATTTGCCTCAAAAGCTCTGTAAGCCGTTAGTAAATCAGTCATACTTTGAGCAGCATCTACATTGGAACGTTCAACAAATCCTTGCTTTAACTGATAAGAAATGCCTGGATTATTTCTTGCTGAAGGCAAAGGCTGATTGTTCAGCGTTTCATACAATCCATTCCCTGCCTTTTTAATCGTTTGTAAGTCACTAGCATAAGCAATATCGATTTGTGCGACCTGCTGATTATTTTCCGTTACGTTACCTTGTGAATCAACTGTAAAGTTTTCACTTTTTAGTTGAATTGGTTGATTATTTGTATTTAATACATAAGCTCCGGTAGACGTAGTTAAAAACCCTTCCTGACCTAATGTAAAATTACTGTTTCTTGTATATTGAGGCGTATTATCAGGGCTTTGTACCACAAAAAATAGTCCGCCCTCTTTTGTAGGCATATTTTGCTCCATCAATGCAATATCAGTTGATTGAGACGTTTGCTGAAGATCACCTTGTGTAAAATTTGGAACTGTTTCTTGCATATACACGCCCGTATTAATCGTACCTATTTCTTTTTTGTTCTGAACAGAGATGCTACGGTCAGTAGGTAAATCTTCAGATTCCATTCGCTGCAGCAACATATCAGGAAATGCCTTTAACGTACCTTGATCTGCTTTAAATCCTGGCGTATTAGCATTTGCTATGTTATTCGTTAATAAGTCAGTTTGACGCTGTTGAGACAGCATACCCGCCGCTGCCGTGTAAAACCCTTTAAACATACTTCATCCTCCTTACAAGTAAACGTTGCTCGTTATAGCCAGCTCACAGAGTATAATAGATAAAAGAAGAGACTCCTCTGTATGAAACGAGCCAATAGAGGAGTCTTCATTTATTTAAACAATATTGCGACGAGATAGTTTATCAATATTATCGAGCATAATACCTGTTCCAACAGCTACACAACCCATTGGATTTTCTGCAATTAGCACAGGCACCTTTAATTCTTCCGCTAACAGCTGATCCATACCGTGAAGCAATGCTCCACCACCAGTTAAAATAACGCCTCTGTCTATAATATCGGCAGAAAGTTCAGGAGGTGTACGCTCTAATACACTTTTCGAAGCTTGTACAATGACGCTGACAGACTCTCTAAGTGCCTCCTCTACTTCTTCAGAATAAACAGTAATCGTACGAGGTAGGCCTGAAACCATATCTCGCCCTCGAATGTCCAGCTCTTCATTACGAGCTTTAGGAAACACCGTACCAATTTTCACTTTAATTTCTTCTGCTGTACGCTCTCCGATTAAGAGCTTATATTTTTGCTTAATGTACTGCAAAATTTCGGCATCAAAACGATCACCAGCCATCTTAATAGAAGCTGCTGTTACGATATCGCCCATTGAAAGGACGGCCACATCGGTTGTACCTCCACCAATATCTACGACCATATTTCCGCTCGGCTGAAAGATATCCATTCCAGCGCCAATTGCCGCGACTTTTGGTTCTTCTTCCAAATAAATGGTTTTTCCACCGCTCTTTTCAGCAGCTTCGCGAATGGCTTTTTGTTCAACAGAGGTAATATTTGTTGGACAACAAATTAAAATGCGAGGCTTGGATAAAAAACCTTTTACATTTAATTTGTTAATAAAGTGTTTGAGCATAGACTCTGTAATTTCGAAGTCAGCGATAACACCATCTTTTAAGGGACGAATGGCAATAATATTACTGGGCGTTCTTCCTACCATACGTCTCGCTTCTTCCCCTACTGCTAGCACTCTATTTGTATTTTTATCAATCGCCACAACAGACGGTTCATTTAACACAATTCCTTTGCCTTTAACGTGAATTAAGACGTTAGCTGTACCTAAATCGATACCAATGTCTTTTGCTAACATACCTTAAATCCTCCTTCTATTTACATATCTTTGCATGATAACCATTCTTTTTTCCTAATTTACTATTTTATCACAATTTGTATATGTATGTTGTTATTAGCAAAAATATTTATTATATACCTATTTTATCCAAAAAATAAAATGCCCTATACTACCTCTATAAAAAAGGCAATATTGGGCATTTTTTCATTTTACAGTTTCTTCTTCCTTTTTGTACTTTAATTTTGTTGCTTCTCCTCCACGCAAATGCCGAATAGATTTATGATAATCAAGAATTTCTTTTACTTCATTTGCTAACTCAGGATTTATTTCTGGTAGACGCTCTGTTAAATCTTTATGGACAGTACTTTTCGAAACGCCAAATTCTTTCGCAATTACACGAACTGTTTTCTTTGTTTCTACAATATACTTTCCAATCTTGATAGTTCTCTCTTTGATGTAATCGTGCACACTACTCGCCCTCCCCAAATTGGATATGAGAAGTATCCAAGGGAATGTATATATTATCCCTTTTCTAACATTCTCTTTATAGGTTTGTAACAGTTTATTAGCTTGTGTGCAGATATATGCTAGAAAAGTCAGTAAGGACAAGTGATTTCTTATATTTTTTTGAAAATTTAGTGTTTTTTATTTACTTTTTTAACATAATGCATCTCATTTTAGAAAAATTCATAAAAAAAGAAGCTCGATTTTATCCAGCTTCTTTTCGTATTTAGGGTCTTGCCTTATGCATTTGGTTTAGACGTATCTGTTGAAGGGTGTTTTGAATCTTTATCTTCTTTAGTCTTTTCATCAGATGATTTTTCGCTATCCTTTGATTCTTCAGAAGAAGAGTCGTCTTTTGGTTCTGTTACTTCAGCTGCTTTGACTTCTTTGATAGAACTAACAGATTTTCCAAAATAACTGCTTGGATTAATTGCTACACCATCTTTACGAACTTCAAAATGTACATGTGTTTTTGCTTCTTGATTATATAAGCTTTTTCCAGCTTTTGCGATCGTTTGGCCTTGTTTAACAATATCTCCTACTTCTACATCAGCTTTCTCAAGAGATTGATACTGTGTGACTAAACCATCTTTGTGATCAATTTCTACTACATAACCTAGTAAAGGATCTTTTGTTGCTTTTGTTACTGTACCGCTAGCTGCTGCTACAACATCAAATGATTTATCTCCCTTAACAGCTAAGTCAACACCTGTGTTTGGATGATACGTATTGTTGTAGAAAACTAGTGCTTCTTCTTGCTGTTTTTCAGATGCTTGATCGTCGTAGAAAGGCTTTTTCACGATAGCTGATGCTTCACTAGCAACTGGCATTTTTAAATTTTCAAGCGAAGCATTTACCTCTACAGCGTCGTCTCGATAAGCCGTACCGTCTTGGCTATAGCCGCTTTTGTCTTCTTTGCTAATATCGTTTCCATTAGCTTGAAACCAAAGGACTGCTGTAAGAATAATTGCTGCACTCGCTAAATAGATAGCCGGGAACACCCAACGCTTTCTAACTAATTTTTGAACTTTCGATTTTGGAGAAGTACGTTTCTTTTCTTCCTCTCTCATATATCATCACCTCAGCAATCAGTCTGAACACAATTGAATGAATATATACACAGCGATAAAAAATTTTTTTCGATTATTTTTCAACAGATGAATCTAAAATATACATTTTATTTAAAAAAAGTGAAAAACATAAAAAAAGACCCTGCTATAAGGGTCTTTGAATTAGCGTTTAGCTGTCAATTGTGCAACAAACTGATCGTTAGGGGTAATCGCAACACCTGTATAATAATGAGTAACAATATCTTTATAGGTTTTTCCTTCTAGTGCCATACCATTTGCTCCGTACTGACTCATCCCAATACCATGTCCATATCCTTTTGTGTTGATGATAATTTCATTACCTTTTTTTGTCCAATGAAAGTCGGCTGACGATAAACCCAGTTTTTCCCGAACATCTTTTCCCGACAGTTCTTTACCGTTTATCTTTACGTAATCTACGCGCTGCCCCGGCGTTCTAGAGACGATTTCACCTACTGATCCACTGTTTGTTAATTTCACTCCAAGCCTCTGTTCAAAGCTAGCAACAGACATTACTTTCTGATTTGTAAATTCAGGGGACTTTTTATCCCATGGACTAGCTACACTTTTTAGATAAGGAATGGAATTCTTCCAATACGCTTCTGAGTTTTCAGTGTAACCATTGCTGGTAGAAAAGAACGTAGCATTAATTGGCTTATTTTTATACGTAAGAATTTGACCTTGGGTGTCCTTCACTGCTTCTTGAATTTTTTTGATTTTCCAATCATAGTCTTTGTTCCATCTGCTTCTTAGCTCATCTTTATTTAAATATACTTGGTACTCTACGGTATCAGTCACATCCGCTCCTTGGGGAAGATGACTATTTCCATTCATCATAGTTTGCACAATATAGGTTCTGGCTGCCAAACTTTGAGCCTTAAGTGCTTCAAGCTCAAAAGTAGCAGGCATTTCAGCTGCTACTACCCCTACAAGATAGTCTTCGAGCGGCAGTTTTTCTACTTTTTTCGTTTCCGTACGATAAACACTGACGTCAAGAGGAGACGCTGTCACTTTTTGTAGTTTTTCGGTTTTTGGGGTCTGTTTGACATTTTCATGTAGCTTTCCATCTGTCTTTTCAGTAAAAGGAACAACGAGAAGTGTTGGGATGAGTAACACAACGAAAAAAAAGATGACTCCTAGTACGACGATTGGCTTTGCTTGTTTCATGAACGCCTAGCCTCCATATCTATTATTTTGACAAGGAACACCTATATCCCTATATCCCATATGTATGGAGGTGGACAACCTTTTATGACAGCAAACCGGCCATAAGGGTCGTCCAACGACAAAAAAAGCATCTCGCTATGAGATGCTTTTTTTATGACATATTTACTTGACGTCTGAAGCCTGTTGAGTTTGTTCTACTTGCTTTGTTTCGTCATTTACACGTTCAATATCAGCACCCAAAGCGGCTAATTTATTGTGGAAATTTACATAACCACGATCAAGGTGTTTTAATTCCGTTACACGCGTATAGCCGTCTGCTACAAGTCCTGCTAATGTTAACGCTGCTGCTGCACGAAGATCTGTTGCTGCTACTTCAGCGCCTTGTAGTTGAGTAGGTCCGTTAATAATAACAGAGCGTCCTTCAATTTTAATATCAGCGTTCATGCGGCGAAACTCTTCTACGTGCATAAAGCGGTTTTCAAAAACTGTTTCTGTAATCATACTTGTGCCTTCTGCTGCTAATAATAATGCCATCATTTGAGATTGCATATCTGTAGGGAACCCTGGATGAGGCATTGTTTTAATATCTACTGATTTTAGCTTTTCAGGTCCTACAACACGTAAGCCGTCGCCTTCTTCAGTAATTTCAACACCCATTTCTTCCATTTTAGCAACAAGTGAACTGATGTGCTCTGCTACTGCACCGCGTACAAGTACGTTTCCACCTGTAATAGCTGCTGCTACCATGAATGTTCCAGCTTCGATACGATCTGGAATAATTGCATGTTCTGCACCATATAATTTATTAACACCTTCAATACGGATCGTACCAGTTCCTGCACCGCGAACTTTAGCGCCCATTGCGTTTAAGAAGTTTGCTAAATCGACAATCTCAGGTTCTTTTGCTACGTTTTCCATAATTGTAGTGCCTTCCGCTAATGCTGCTGCCATCATAATATTTTCTGTGGCGCCTACACTTGGGAAGTCTAAATAAATTTTAGCACCTTTTAGTCTTCCTTCAACTTTTGCATCAATAAAACCATTTCCTACTTGAACTTTAGCACCCATTGCTTCAAAGCCTTTAAGATGCTGATCAATCGGTCTTGATCCAATTGCACATCCGCCAGGTAAAGCTACACGAGCCTCACCTGTACGCGCCAATAAAGGACCCATTACAAGTACTGAAGCGCGCATTTTTCTTACATATTCAAAAGGTGCATCTGTTTTTAACTCTCTTGATGCATCTACAACTACACGATTTGTTTCAAAATCTACTTCTGCATTCAGATGTCTTAAAACTTCGCCAATCGTAAATACATCGGAGAGAGCTGGTACATCATTTAGAATTGTTTTTCCTTCACTAGCTAATAAGGTTGCAGTGATAATAGGTAAAACGGCGTTTTTTGCTCCTTCAACTTTAACTGTACCGCTTAATCTATTTCCACCGCGGACGATGATTTTTTCCAAGGTATTCCCCTCCGCGTCCATTTTCTCTATATTAATATTCAGACGTAATGATAGGTGTGCCAACAACTATGGTTGTTTGACCGCCCATTCTTGTCTTGCGTAATGCAATTTGTAAGTTCATTTCCTGCTTTTTCGTTTGAAGAGCTTCTTTCCACAGTCCAGTATATGCTGAAACAGAGGTAAATGACTCTTCCACTAGAGATTCCACTGGTTTAGCATTGAAAGCTCGTAATAGGTCTTGAATTTCAACAGACAAAACACTTTCCATCTTATCATTGATTTCCCCAGTTGCACAAGAGAAAATTATGGGTTCTGATAGGAAAATTTTTTCATAATTTGTCTGAAATACATTTTGAAAATGGGTCATATTTTTTTCTTTCAAACCTTGTCCCGTTACATGATACGATATGTACGCATTGCTGTGTTCATCGATCGCATAAGTTAACAGAATGACTTCGTTCACATCTTCACTTTTGCGTGTACCTATTGCTTTCCATAGGTCTCTTTCCCTCTTCACTTCCCATTTAAAACCTCTAAAATTACTTTTAATACTTTTAGCTTGCGAATAAAAGGTTTTTTGGTCAGTAACAGCTTTTACTTCTTCTCTTGCATACAACGATACTTCAGTTAACGAAACATGCTGCTTATTTAAGGTGTGAACAATCTTCTCAATAGTAGTTTCATTGTTTTGGGCATTGCTCACATAACTTCCATGATATACGAATAAGCCAGTAATGAAAATAGCCAAAAAGACACTAATTTTTTTAAACATTTCGCCACTCCCTCTCCGTACTCATCAGTCTTTCCAGAAGGCGATGATACATACATGAAAAGGGTCGTCATATTTAGACATAGCGACATACATTAGCGTATAAATTCGTATATCTTCAATGAATGAACGCCTATTTTATCATAGACTCATAGCTTGCCAATCATTGAAAAAATGAGGGAATGCGCTGTGACCAAAATAAATAATCCAAAAAGAAATTACTTACTGTTGATGAAATCGTAATGGTCAATAAAATAAGCATTAATTTTGCTTGAAACACATGATTAGGTTTCATCAGCTTTTCAATTTGAAAGCCTTGCAAAGCATACCAAGTAATCACAATAAAAATCAAATGTGAAATCATGGTTAGTAACGTTTGCTGTTCAATTCCTCCAAACAATAAAAGCACTCCTTTTAAACACCATATGAAAAGAAGAGACGATCATCGTCTCTTCTTTTCATATTAAAGCACACTTATGCAAATTCGTAAACGGTAACATGAAAAACATTTATTTTATTCCCTATTTTAAGATCCTTTTCCACTATTGAGCAAAATAAAGAAGATAGATGCGCTTAGTTAAATGGAATATATAATCATAGATCAATCCTATTTGCTCTTCCCTTTTTGTATAATAGAGCAAAAAAGCCCTCTCATTCGTTTGAGAGGGCTTTTTTTAGAACTTACGTTGACTAATATCTAAACGATTGACTGCCCGTTTTAAGGCAATTTCAGCACGCTTAACATCAACGTCATCTTGTTTGCTATCAAGGCGCATTTCAGCGCGCTTTTTCGCTTCTTCTGCACGAGCTATGTCAATCTCTTCAGCTGTTTCAGCAGCCTGTGCAAGAATTGTTACTTTGTCAGGTCTTACTTCAAGAAATCCTCCGCTAACAGCCACAAGTTCTGTACTGCTTGCTTTCTTCAAGCGGACGGCTCCAATTTGTAAAGGAGCAACCATCGGAATATGGCCATGTAAAATACCAAGCTCACCACTCTGTGCTCGGGTACTTACCATTTCCACTTCTGATTCGTAAACTGGGCCATCAGGAGTCACTACACTGACATGGATTGTCTTCATTTAAAAAACCTCCTATGTCCCTTAAATTAAACTTCTACTCCCATACGTTTCGCATTTTCAATAACTTCTTCAATGCGACCAACTAAACGGAACGCATCTTCAGGTAAATGATCGTATTTACCTTCCAAGATCTCTTTAAATCCTTTAACAGTTTCTTTTACAGGAACATAAGAACCTTTTTGACCTGTAAATTGTTCTGCTACGTGGAAGTTTTGAGACAAGAAGAATTGAACGCGACGAGCACGTTGTACAACAAGTTTATCTTCATCAGATAACTCATCCATACCTAGGATTGCAATGATATCTTGTAACTCTTTATAACGCTGTAACGTTTGTTGAACTTGACGCGCAATTGCATAGTGCTCTTCTCCAACAATTTCAGGAGATAAAGCGCGAGATGTAGATGCTAATGGATCTACCGCAGGGTAAATACCCATCTCTGATAATTTACGCTCTAAGTTTGTTGTTGCATCTAAGTGAGCAAATGTTGTCGCTGGAGCTGGATCCGTATAGTCATCGGCTGGTACGTAAATCGCTTGAATCGATGTTACAGAACCTACGCTTGTTGACGTGATACGCTCTTGAAGCTGACCCATTTCTGTCGCTAATGTTGGCTGATAACCTACTGCTGATGGCATACGGCCAAGTAATGCTGATACTTCTGAACCCGCTTGTGTGAAACGGAAGATATTATCAATAAAGAATAATACGTCTTGACCTTGTTCGTCACGGAAGTATTCTGCCATTGTTAATCCTGTTAATGCAACACGTTGACGTGCACCAGGTGGCTCATTCATTTGGCCAAATACCATAGCCGTCTTCTTAATAACACCAGAATCTGTCATTTCATGGTATAAGTCATTACCTTCACGCGTACGCTCACCTACACCAGCGAATACTGAAATACCGCCGTGCTCTTGAGCAATGTTATTGATTAATTCTTGAATCAATACTGTTTTACCTACACCGGCACCACCGAATAGACCGATTTTTCCACCTTTAATGTAAGGAGCTAATAAGTCTACTACTTTAATACCTGTTTCAAGAATTTCAGCTTGTGTAGATAGATTTTCGAACTTTGGTGCTTGACGGTGGATTGGATCACGACGTGCACCTGCATCGATTGGGGCGTCTAAGTCGATTTTTTCACCTAATACGTTAAATACACGACCTAACGTAACGTCACCAACTGGTACTGAGATTGCTGCACCTGTATCTTCTACTTCTAATCCACGAACTAAGCCGTCAGTGGATGACATTGCTACTGTACGAACTGTGTTATCACCTAAGTGAATCGCAACTTCTAATGTTAATTCGATTGCAACTTCACTTGCACTGCTCGGTTTATGTGAAATTTTAAGGGCGTTATAAATTGCCGGAAGGTGTCCGTTGTCAAACTTTACGTCTACAACTGGACCCATGATTTGAGTAACGCGTCCTTTTGTCATCGTGTTCCCTCCTAACTTGCTTTTCCATTAAACTTTCTATTCTAACGCTGCCGCTCCGCCAACAATTTCCGTAATTTCCTGGGTAATTGCCGCTTGACGTGCACGGTTATATGACAATGTAAGATTATTGATAAGATCTTTTGCGTTGTCTGTTGCACTTTTCATCGCTGTCATACGAGCAGCATGCTCACTTGCTTTTCCATCAAGTAGGCCGCCGTAAATTAAACTCTCTGCATACTGAGGAAGTAATACTTCTAAAATCTCTTCTTGTGATGGTTCAAATTCATAACCAACAAGTTTACCAGAAGGTTGAAGATCTGTTAGAGGCAATAGCTTCTTCTCCGTCACTTCTTGTGAAATCGTATTGATAAAGTGATTGTAGTATAAGTAAAGTTCATCAAACGTACCGTCTGCAAACATTTGAACTGTTTGTGAAGCGATTCCTTGAATGTCAGCAAAAGCTGGCTGATCTGCTAAGCCTGTGATTTCAAGCAAAACCGGAATGCCGCGTTTCACGAAGAAATCTCTCCCTACTCGTCCAATTGCAATCACACCGTATTCATCAGGTGATTGATGGCGTTCTTCAATAGCTTGAGATACTTTTCGCAAAATATTACTGTTATATGCTCCTGCTAGACCGCGATCTGAAGTGATTACGATGTAACCAGTCTTCTTCACACTGCGCGCAGTTAGCATTGGATGTGAAGCGCCTCTGCTGCCTAGGGCTACGCTTGAGACTACTTCTTGAATTTTTTCCATGTATGGAACAAACGATTTTGCATTTTGTTCCGCTCTATTCAGCTTTGCAGCTGAAACCATTTCCATTGCTTTCGTAATCTGGCTCGTTTTTTTCGTCGATGTGATTCGAGTTTGTATATCACGTAATGATGCCAAAGGTTTCACCACCTTGTTTTAGAAGATCACGTGGTATGAAAGGTGAACAAATGTTCACCTTCACCTTATTGAAAGATTGTCTTAACATACCATGCTGACAATATATTATTCAGATGCAATAAATGTTTTCTTGAATTCTTCAAGTGCTGATTCGAATACGCCAGCTTCAGGAAGTCCACCAGTTGTACGGATTGATTCAAGTACTTCTTTACGGTTTGACTCTAACCATGTTAAGTACTCGTCTTCAAAGCGCGTAATATCTGATACCGGAACATCATCTAAGAAGCCTTTTGTTAATGCGTAAAGCACAGCTACTTGTTTTTCTACGCGAAGCGGTTTGTGTAAACCTTGTTTTAAGATTTCAACTGTACGCGCTCCTCGATTTAATTTTGCTTGAGTTGCTTGGTCAAGATCAGAACCGAACTGAGCAAACGATTCAAGCTCACGATAAGATGCAAGGTCTAGACGCAGTGTACCTGCTACCTTTTTCATCGCTTTAATTTGTGCAGATCCCCCTACACGTGATACAGAAAGACCAGCATTAATCGCAGGACGCACGCCTGAGAAGAATAGATCTGACTGTAAGAAAATTTGTCCGTCTGTAATCGAAATTACGTTCGTTGGGATATAAGCAGATACGTCTCCTGCTTGCGTTTCAATAAATGGAAGAGCTGTTAATGAACCTCCACCTTTTGCGTCCGATAACTTTGCCGCACGCTCTAATAAACGAGAGTGCAGATAGAATACATCCCCTGGATACGCTTCACGACCTGGAGGACGGCGTAATAGTAATGAAAGTTCACGATAAGCTGATGCTTGTTTTGTTAAGTCATCGTAAATAACAAGTACGTGCTTACCGTTATACATAAACTCTTCACCCATTGTTACCCCAGCATATGGCGCTAAGAATAATAGTGGAGCTGGTTGTGAAGCTGATGCTGTTACAACGATTGTGTAATCTAGAGCACCGTGTTTACGTAATGTCTCTACTACGTTACGAACTGTTGATTCTTTTTGGCCAATCGCTACATAGATACATACCATATCTTGATCTTTTTGGTTTAAGATTGTATCGATTGCTACCGATGTTTTACCCGTTTGACGGTCACCGATAATTAACTCACGCTGTCCACGACCGATCGGCACAAGTGCGTCAATCGCCTTGATACCTGTTTGAAGCGGCTCATGTACTGATTTACGATCCATAACGCCAGGTGCAGCACCTTCAATTGGACGTGTTTTTGTTGTTTCTACTGGGCCTAAGCCGTCTACTGGCTGACCTAATGAGTTAACAACACGACCGATTAACTGCTCCCCTACTGGAACTTCCATGATGCGTCCTGTACGGCGAACTTCGTCACCTTCACGAATTTCCGTATATGGTCCTAAAATAATGATACCTACATTGTTTTCTTCTAAGTTTTGTGCCATTCCCATGACACCATTTGAAAATTCAACCAGTTCTCCAGCCATGACATTGTCGAGGCCATGAGCACGTGCGATACCGTCCCCAACTTGGATAACAGTACCTACATCACTCACTTTAATCTCAGACTGATAGTTTTCAATTTGCTGCTTGATCAGCGCACTAATTTCTTCAGCTTTGATGCTCATGAATTTCACCCCTATCTACGATCTGTGTGCAAGAAGTCCTCGGTGGATCGTTTCTAATTTGCTGCTAATGCTGCCATCATAGATACGATTACCAATGCGAAGCTTCACGCCGCCGATTAGGCTTTTATCTACTATATTTGAAATATTTAACGTATGTTTTCCAACTTTAGAAGCAAATGATTGTGAGATTGCTCTTTTCTCATCTGCACTTAAAGGTTTGACAGAATAAACAGTTGCATCTGCCACGCCACGTACTTCGTTCGCTAGGAAACGATACTCTTTTACCATCTCGCTAACAATTTGAATGCGGTGACGCTCTAATAATAGAAGAACCGTATGTTGAACAGTTGGTGAAAGTTCAGCAAATGCCTCACTTACAAACTGTTTTTTTCGCTCAATTGTAATTTTTGGATGAGTTAATACATCCATTAATTCAGGTGTTTTAGCAAACACCTCTTCAACGATTTGTAGCTGGTCTTGCATTTCATCGATCATCTGTTTTTCTGTTGCTAATTGAAAAAGAGCTAGTGCATAGCGCTTGGCTACAGCTGGTTGACTCATCGTACATCCCCTACTTCTTGGATATATTCATGAATTAACTTCTCTTGATCTTGTTCAGAAAGTTCTTTTTCAATAACTTTCGACGCAATTAAAACAGATAATGAAGCAACTTGCTCACGTAACGCAGCAACTGCTTGATCTTTTTGCTGTTCGATTTCTTGTTTTGCTGCAGCTTTTAGACGCTCAGACTCTTCGCGTGCTGCCGCAATGATTTCTTCTTTTTTATCTTCTGCAGACTTTCTAGCGTTTTCCATCATTACTTGCACTTCTTGACGAGATTGCTTTAAGATTTCACGCTGCTCTTCAACAAGCTTCTTCGCTTCCTCATTTTGCTTTTCTGCTTCATCAATCTCACCGGCAATATGCTCTTCACGTTTTTTCATGATTCCCATTACAGGACCAAACGCGAATTTTTGAAGTAACGCAAGTAGGATAAGGAACATCACTAATTGGAAAAGAATATCTCCACCATTAATGCCTGCTGCTCCTAACACAAACATGTTCGACACGGCCATGTTCACTCCCTTCAGAGACTCCACATATATAATTTACTTATTAAAGACATAAAGTAATGGCGAAGGTTCTTTTGAATGATCTTCGCCACATGTAACACATTATTATTTACCTTGTACCATGAATGCAATAACTACGGCGATAATTGGAAGCGCCTCAACTAAGGCAACCCCAACGAACATCATTGAAGTTAATGTACCACGTGCTTCTGGTTGGCGAGCTGTGCCTTCAATCGTCTTAGAAACGATAAGACCGTTACCAATACCAGCACCTAGTGCCGCTAAACCAATCGCAATTGCAGATGCTATTAAACCCATTTTATAAAGTCCTCCCTTAATATATATGATTTTGTTTAACTAAGTTTTGTTTTGTCCAAATTGGGTATTACTTGAACAAAGCTTTATAAATTAATGGTCGCTACTCACTTTGTGAGATAAATAAACCATCGTTAACATTGTGAAAATGAAGGCCTGAATTGCGCCTACAAAAATACTAAATCCTTGCCATAAAAGCATTGGAATAGCAGCTCCAATTGTACCTAGGAAGCCTGTTGTTGCTAAACCAGCTAGCAAGCTTAACAAAATTTCCCCAGCATAAATATTACCGTAAAGACGAAGGCCAAGCGTTAACGTATTGGCAAACTCCTCGATAATCTTAAGCGGGAATAAAAATGCCATTGGCTTGAAGTAATCTTTCGTGTATGCAGAGAACCCTCGCATTTTAATACCATAGTAATGTGATAGTACAACTACCATAACGGCTAACGTCAGCGTAATTGCTGGATCAGCGGTTGGCGATTTCCACCATAAGTTATGGTCAATCACGATGGCAAATGGAAGACCCAACATATTTGACACAAAAATGTACATAAGTAAAGTTACACCTAGCGTCAAAAAGCGGCCACCTGTTTTCCAATCCATATTGCTATTAACGAGTCCTTTAACAAAATCTAAGACCCATTCAATAAAGTTTTGTGCACCGCTTGGCTTCATAGCAAGAGTACGAGTACATAAAACTGCAATTAAGAATACAATAACAGAAGCTACGGTAACCATAAGCAAGTTACTTTGACTAAAAGTAAGGCCTAGAAACTCTATAGTTGGTGATTCATGACCCAACTGTGTTCACCTCTCTTTCTATCTTCTACGCATATTTTGAACAACTAAATCTATGATAATGACAACGTAATACGTCATTAATCCCACAACTACACTAATAATATGAAAGGTTTTTGGATAAGAGATGGTAATCACAACTGCGAGAGCAGCTGTTGCAAATCTTACAACAGTCCCAATTGAACGGGGCTTTTTCCCCTCATCCAACGCCTGTCCAAACTGCTCAAACTTTCTTACTAAGTTCCACAAATTATACAAACTCAGGGCGGTTCCTAAAATTAAACCTGCAAAAACAGCCTTATAACTTGTAAATCCCCAGCCGAGAACGTATAATGCTAACAAATACAATATGTATGAACGAAGTCTTGGAAAAACGTGCTGCAAATCCTGCATGAATTATTAATCTCCTGAAAAAAAATGGTGGACTGTCCGCAGCATCATAAAAACACCTGCTGCTAGCCCTGAAAGAAGGCCTAAAATCAAAAAAAGTGGTTCGGTGTCAAGCCATTGATCAGCCCATCTTCCAGAGAATAAGCCAATTAAGACTGAACCTGCTAACTGTGATAGAATGATTGACACTAATGCCATCGCTTGCAAAGGATGACGGTTGCGATCTTTCATAAGCTCATACCCCTTTTGCAAAATTTTCTTTTTTCCGAATTCTCTATCGTTTTTATAGCTCAATATATGATAGAAAGGCAAAAAAAATTGCTAAAAAAGGTAAAAACAGCTAATAAAATACGCAGAAATATCAACGGTTTTCACAGGTTGAAAACCTTATCATTTATATTCCCTGTAAGCATACAATAGCGTATATTTAATGTCAATGTGTTTAAGCTAAAAACTTCACAATCTCTTCTTATTGTTCACATTTCTGCCACACATAAAACCTCTTCAAATGAAAACATTTAAAGAGGTTCATTCAATCGTTATTGTACTGTTTACAACATGCTCTTGTCTATGCTTTTTCACAAATGCAAATATTTGGTACGCTCCCGGTACAAGCGATTCATCGATCGTTATTTTCCGTTTTCTCATGCCTCTTTCTACATCAACGTCAACATCTAAATACGATATAAACTGTAAAGACTGCTTATCAAAAAGAGCAACGCCTAACTCATCTGCTCCTTCAGGCAAAAACAGTTCATAGCTATACGTATTTTTCTCTTTTTCCGCTGCTACTTGCAATCCCATGACACGGGGATAATCTGGAATGCTAACCATGTACATATAAGGAAGCGAAAATGTTTCACGTGAATCATTTATTTCCAAATATCCGTCATATATACCTTTATTTTTAAAACGGGGCTGCACCGATAAAGTGACAGCTATTTCTTTTGTCTGATGGGGCTGCACCGTGACGGGTAATGGAACATCCCAATTCACTCCTTCATCCCTTTTCGGAACGTTCAAGCGATACGTTTTTGCTTTATCAGACTGGTTATCAATTTTAAATGATAAGACTTTCTTTGATGGGCGCGTAAAAATACCGAAAGATAAAGAAGATGGATAAAATAAAGAGTCTGCTGTGACAGCTTTTGCTATTTGAATTCTCCCGGCTCCTTGTTCATATACGCGATACGTTTGACCATTTAGCTGCTGCATTACTTTACTTGTGTTCATCAATGAAGCTTTGACTTGTTCAGGAGACCAGTTCGGGTGAGCTTGTAAAATAAGAGCGCACGCTCCAGCTACATGGGGCGCAGCCATACTTGTTCCATGCATGCGTTCATATCCCCCAGGAACTGTACTATTAATGAAGTAACCAGGTGCGACGACGTCCGGCTTGATTCCCCAAGTAGTCGTTACAGGTCCTCTTGAACTGAAAGATGTGAGCAAGTCTTGCACCACTTGCTTGCCAGTGCGTAAGTATGGTTGTTGAGACTGAATGTATTGATTAATGGTATCACCGTTTTTTTTACTTACCCATATCACTGGAATATTTACTGATTCTTGTAGTTTACCGATTATGCTTTTTTCAGTCGGACTATATAAAATAACGGCTTTTGCTCCTGCCTGTTCAGCTTGTTTAATCTTTTTTTCAACCACATTTCCTTCTGCTTTTAGCAAAATGACGTTACCCAACGCATGCTTTTGCTCTTCTTTGAAGTATTCTTCATTTATTACACGCAGCGTTTGATTAAACGTCCATGGACGAGACCCTTCTACTGGCGCCATCATAATTTTTTCTTTGTTAAATCCAATTGTTAGAAATTGAACTGTTGTCGGGGAAACAGAAGCGCCAACCGAAATAGCTTTTCCCGCTGTACCTGGAGAGCCCACGGTCCATAAACCTGGACCTGAATTGCCGCTGGATGTAACCGTTACAATTCCTTTTTCAACAGCTCGATCTAACGCTAAGCTTGTTGGTAAATCAGGGCCATTCACATCATTTCCTAATGATAAATTAATAATATCTACATCATCTTGAATTGCTTTTTCGATAGCTAGAATAACACTTTCAGACGTTCCAGCTCCACCAGGTCCAAGAGCTCGGTATGCGTAGATCTCCGCCTGAGGTGCTACACCTTTAATATTTCCATTTGCTGCAATAATACCGGCTACATGAGTGCCATGCAGAGTAGGCTCTCCTTGCTCCCGAGTGGTTTCCATCGGCTCATAATCTTTATCTATTACATCATACCCTCCCCTGTAGGTTTGTTTTAAATCGGGATGAGAATAATCAACACCCGTATCGATGACGCCTACTTTGATCCCTTTTCCTGTTAAGCGCTGATTATGAGTATCAAATAAGCCTCTTACCTGTTCTGAGCCAATGAAGGTTACACTATTTTCTTCTGCAACCTGGTAGTTTTTAATAGAATGTGAACCAATAATAGAAGGATTATGAGATAGTTTTTCCAAATCCGAGATGGAGCCGTTTAATGAAAGTCCTGTAAATACCGTGTGAAACTCGCTCTTAATCTTTATATTAGGATAATTTTTTTGTAGCTGACTTTTAAATTCCGCGAATTTTTCTTTTTCAACCATGACAATTATTGATTTTTCCTGATGATTCATTTCTTGTTTTATAGAAGGAAATGTCGGATTGAGCGACGTTTGCCCTCCCCCGCTCCCTAATATAAAGCTAAGCATTAACCATTTAATCCACATAAAAAAACACCTCTCACACTATCGTGTCTCAAAGAGACACTTTTCATGTGAAAGGTGTTTAGAAATCTTACGAAAGCGGATTAAAAGCTTCCGGTCTTTTTTCCCGGCGGTTGAAATAGTAGCTAATAGCATCACAAATACGTTTAGAAGCTAAGCCATCTCCGTAAGGATTCGATGCTTGTGACATTTGCTTATATACGTCTTCATCTATTAACAGCTCTTTTGCTAGCGTATAAATTGTTTCTTCTTCCGTTCCTGCTAGTTTGAGCGTTCCTGCTTCAATTCCTTCCGGTCGCTCTGTTGTATCACGAAGTACCAATACAGGTACGCCTAATGAAGGAGCTTCTTCTTGAACACCGCCCGAATCTGTCAAAATAATATGAGCGCGCTCAGCGAAGTTATGGAAGTCAATTACATCTAACGGTTCAATTAAATGAATGCGTGGGTCATTTCCTAAGATATCGTTTGCTGTTTCTCTAACTACCGGATTCAAATGAACAGGATACACAACTTGCACATCTTCATGTTCATCCACAATACGTTTAACCGCACGGAACATGTTTTTCATTGGTTCGCCTAAATTTTCGCGGCGATGCGCCGTTAATAAAATAAGACGATCATCTCCCAATTTCGTTAACACTTCATGCTCATATGTCTCTTTTACTGTCGTTTTTAACGCATCGATAGCTGTGTTTCCAGTCACAAAGATTCGCTCTTCTTTTTTATTCTCTGCTTGCAAATTAGCTGCAGACTTATCTGTCGGAGCAAAGTGCATATCAGCAAGAACGCCTGTAAGCTGACGGTTCATTTCTTCCGGATATGGAGAATATTTATTCCATGTGCGCAAACCTGCTTCAACATGTCCCACCTGAATTTGATTATAAAAAGCTGCTAGTCCGGCAATAAACGTCGTAGTTGTATCGCCGTGTACAAGTACGATGTCCGGCTTTACTTTTTTCATTACGTCGTCCAAACCTTCTAATCCTCTGGTCGTTACGTCCATAAGAGTTTGGCGATCTTTCATAATGTTAAGGTCATAGTCAGGCTGAATGTCAAAAATGCTCAATACTTGGTCTAACATTTCACGGTGCTGAGCCGTTACCGTCACAATCGCTTCGAACTCCTCAGGTCGCTTTTTAAGCTCTAGCACTAGAGGGGCCATTTTAATTGCTTCTGGTCTTGTCCCGAATATCGTCATTACTTTAATTGGCTGCTTCATGTTCATCACCCGAATCTACAAATTATTTTGTACCGAATAAACGATCCCCTGCATCACCTAAACCTGGAACAATATATCCATGGTCATTTAATTTTTCATCTAATGCCGCAATGTAAATATCTACGTCAGGGTGTGCTTCTTTTACGATTTCCACGCCTTCAGGAGCAGCAATTAAACACATAAATTTAATGTTTTTAGCGCCTCTTTTTTTAAGAGAGTTGATTGCTTCTACAGCTGACCCTCCTGTTGCAAGCATAGGATCTACTACAATAAAGTCACGCTCTTCTACATCATTAGGCAGCTTTACATAATATTCAACAGGCTGTAATGTTTCTGGATCACGATATAAGCCAACGTGTCCAACTTTAGCAGCTGGCATTAGTTTTAAAAATCCATCTACCATGCCGATACCAGCACGAAGAATTGGAACGATACCAAGCTTTTTCCCTGCAATAACTTTTGACTTTGTTTTGCAAACCGGTGTTTCAATTTCAACGTCTTCTAGCGGTAAATCACGTGTCGCTTCAAAAGCCATTAAGCTTGCCACTTCATCAACTAATTCACGAAACTCTTTCGTTCCCGTTTTTACATCGCGTATGTAAGTTAATTTGTGTTGAATAAGCGGGTGATCAAATACGTATACTTTGCCCATTGATATCTCTCCTTATATATAAAGATGTACACATTAAAATACCATTCAACGAATTGAATGGTACGTACTAGTAAAAACATATCTCTTGCTAATTAAATTTATACATTGCATTCATTTTACAGAAAAAAGTTTTTGAGTTCAAGCATTATTCAAAAAATGATTGAATTGCTACCACTTTCTCCATAAAAAAACAGGCACAAAGGCCTGTCTCTCTTACAGTGATTTATACATTTCAAACTTGCTTGTTAAAGCTTCAACGCGTGTTTTAGCTTCAGCTAGCTTTTCTTCATCTTCAATATTTTTAAGCGTTAATCCGATGATAGAAGCAATTTCATCCATCTCTTCTAAGCCAAATCCGCGAGTTGTAACCGCAGCTGTACCAATACGGATACCGCTTGTTACAAATGGGCTTTGCTCATCGTAAGGAATTGTATTTTTGTTTGTTGTAATACCTACATCATCAAGTGCTTTTTCAGCTACTTTACCTGTCAAATTCATTGAACTTACGTCGATTAACACAAGGTGATTGTCTGTTCCTTCAGATACAAGAGCAAATCCTTCTTTCTTTAATCCTTCTGCTAAACGATTAGCATTGTCGATGATATTTTGAGCATAGTGCTTAAATTCATCTTGTAATGCTTCACCAAATGCTACTGCTTTTGCAGCGATAACGTGCATCAATGGACCACCTTGAATACCAGGGAAGATTGACTTATCAATCTTTTTCGCAAATTCTTCTTTACATAAAATCATACCGCCGCGTGGTCCGCGCAGTGTTTTATGTGTTGTAGTTGTAACGAAATGAGCATGTGGCACAGGATTTTGATGAAGTCCTGCAGCTACTAGACCAGCAATGTGAGCCATGTCTACCATTAAATAAGCGCCTACTTCATCAGCGATTTCACGGAAACGCTTGAAGTCGATTGCGCGTGGATATGCGCTTGCACCAGCCACAATTAATTTTGGTTTATGTGTACGAGCTTTTTCTAATACATCATCGTAGTTAATGCGATGTGTTTCACGATCTACGCCATATTCGATGAAATTGTACTGAACACCACTAAAGTTAACAGGACTTCCGTGCGTTAAGTGACCGCCGTGCGATAAATTCATACCAAGTACTGTGTCTCCAGCCTCTAAAACTGTGAAATATACAGCCATGTTTGCTTGTGCACCTGAGTGAGGTTGAACATTCACGTGCTCTGCTCCGAAAATTTCTTTTGCACGATCACGAGCTAAGTCTTCTACTACGTCTACGTGTTCACAACCGCCGTAGTAACGTTTAGCTGGATAGCCTTCAGCATATTTATTTGTTAAAACTGAACCTTGTGCTTCCATTACCGCTGTTGTTACAAAGTTTTCTGAAGCAATTAGCTCAATCTTAGTACGTTGTCTTTGTAATTCATCCTTGATCGCATTATAAACTGCTGGATCTTGTTGCATTAGTTGTTTCTCCATCAAAATCCTCTCCTCATTTCGTATTCGCAATGTTCGTTATTTGTTGATTCAACTACATTGTAACATGATTTATTTAGAATAAAAAAGAAAAAATGTGTATTATTTTAATATATTTAATTACGAAAGTTCGTAAAACGCTCTCATTCCACCAATTAGTTTTGGACGCGTCTTTGCTAAAGTAACATGAGCGTGTCCAACTGCGTTTAACTTACAACGAACGGGTACTGCGACATGCTTTAAATGCATACCAATGAATGTATCTCCAATATCAATACCGGCATCAGCTTTAATAAACTCTACCAAAACAGGATCTTTAAGCTGGCCATAGGCCTGTGTAGCCATCGCTCCGCCTGCTTTATGAATAGGCACAACACTAACCATTTCTAAACGCTCTTTGCGAGCTAATTCTCTTTCTACTACCAGTGCTCGATTGAGATGTTCACAGCATTGAAATGCTAAGTGAACACCCGTCTTTTTTCGAAAATCTGATAGCGCATCAAAAATCATTTCTGCGACTTCCATTGCGCCTGCGGTTCCTATTTTTTCACCAATTACCTCGCTTGTACTGCATCCAATGACAAGTGTATGTTCTGAAGACAACTGCACTTGTGCTAAAAAATCAGATAAAACTGTTTCCAACTGCTCTTTCCATTTCGTAAGTTCAGACACGTTTTTCTTCCTTTCTTTCATTGAATACGTTCACATTATACAGTTAATGTTGCATCACTTTGCTGCTCATACTGTTTAATTTTATTCACGCGATTTTCATGTCGGCCGCCTTCAAATTCTGTCATTAACCAAATTTTCGCAATTTCACGTGCAAGTCCCGGCCCAATGACACGTTCACCCATTGCCAAAATGTTGCTATCATTATGTTCTCTTGTCGCTTTTGCACTGAACGTATCATGCACTAGAGCACAGCGAATTCCTTTTACTTTATTAGCTGCTATACTCATACCGATGCCTGTTCCACAAATAAGAATGCCTCGGCTTACTTCTTGGCTCGCCACTTTTTGAGCAACGGGAAGTGCATAATCCGGATAGTCTACGGACGCTGTGCATTCACACCCTAAATCCACATATTCAATATTTAATTCTTCCATTAAAGAGATAATTTCCTGTCGCAAATTTATACCGCCGTGGTCAGATGCAATAGCTACTTTCATCTTTGTTTCCTCCTCATACGTACCTTCGTCTTATATTAAATTTCTGTTCATTTTAAGTCAGCAAAAATTTATGGGACCTTTTATAATTTGTCGACTATTTTGTTAATCATACGCTCTAACTCTTCTAAAGTCTGTTCGTACGTCTGTAATGATCCGCCAAACGGATCAGATACTTCACCTTGCTCGTCGGCAAATTCTTTTAGCGTAAATAATTTATCACTTACGTATGGAGCTTGGTTCAAAATCAGCATTTTATGCTGCTCCGTCATCGTAAAAATATAAGTAGCCCACATCAATTGTTCTTCCGTTAATGCTGCCGAAGCATGAGAACAAGCTATGCCTTTCTGGTGAAGGGCAACTTGTGCATGAACAGAAGCTTCACTTCCATTTGAAGCGAATACGCCTGCAGACTTCACGTTTATTCCATCTATCTCTTTAGCTTTGAGCAACGCTTCTGCCATAGGGCTGCGGCACGTGTTTCCTGTACATACAAATAAGATGTTTTTCAAGATACATCCTCCCTTGCTTTCACTATGTTCGACTATGTTGATATTCCACCCTATTGTATCTCTATTGCCTGCATAAATCCAGTTAGCTTTTTCGGGTATTTTTTATCCATTATCGCTTCATGCACCTCGAAAAAACGACTTCGCTTTCCTTCTTTTATCACTGCAATCCAAAAGAAGCAAAAAAAGACCATAACCTGCATGGTCATGATCCTTTACCTATTTATATATAGTTAAAAAGGTAGTAACAATTTGATTCCAAAAGCTAATAAAATGCTCCCGCCCAGTGCCTCACTATATGAACCAAGCCAACCTTGTACTCTTCTGCCTAACAGCAGTCCTAACCAAGTTAATAGCATACTCACTACGCCAAAAACAATAATGGTCAAAAACGTTCTTGCCCCAAAAATACCTAAGCTAAGTCCAACAGAAAAACTATCTAGACTCACGCTGAGCGCAAAAAATAACAGTCCAAAGCCAACTGGTTTGATAAACGGCGTATCGTCATGCTTAAAGGAGGAATAAATCATCTGCGCCCCAAGAATCAACAATAAAATTCCACCGCCATAGGTAGCAAACATTCCAAGTTTATCAGACAAAAGTCGTCCAATAAACATGCCTAACAGCGGCATCCAAATATGAAATACACCGATAACAACACCAATGTAGAAAATTTGGCGAAAGCGTAAACGAATTAATCCCATTCCCAAACCAACTGAGAAAGCATCCATTCCTAAGGCAAACGCCATAATGACTAACGTGATCATTTCACTAATTAACTGAGATACATTCATCTTTACCCTCCTCGGACGTGCTCCTATTTCAAAATATGCACATTCGAAAAGGTTTAGAAGATGAATTTTATTGCTTAATCACGTGATGTCCTGCAGCTTTCATTAATCGGTTCATAACGGCATGACCGACTCCTTCTTCAGAAAAACTTTCACTAACGATAACATCTACGTCACACTCATTAAATGAACGAAGCGACTCGTATAAGTGGCTAGCAACCGTCTCTAAATTTGAACGAGATCCACATGTGATAACCGCATCCGCTTTATACGCATCTTCATGTTCAGATGTCGTTAATACCCCTACTCGCTTACCCTGATCTTTATAGCGATCGATAATAGATTGGAAAAAATCTGAACTGCCGTCAACAATGACAAGCGGTGCATCAGGTGCGTAATGCGTGTATTTCATACCTGGAGATTTTGGCGCTTCTTTATCACTTAGTAACGCTCGATCTACTTTTACGGGACCAATGACATTTTCCAACTCTTTCTGAGTAATGCCGCCCGGACGTAAAATGATAGGAATCTCTTCGGTACAATCAAGGACAGTCGACTCTACTCCTACCCCTGTTGCTCCTCCGTCTACAACTCCGCTAATACGCCCTTCTAAATCATTCATCACATGATGAGCTAGAGTGGGACTCGGCTTGCCGGAAAGGTTTGCACTAGGAGCTGCGATAGGCAAAGCCACTTTTTTTAATAATGCGAGGGCTACTGGATGTGATGGCATTCTCACTGCAATGCTGCTTAAACCAGCCGTAACCTTATCTGAAACTCGATCTTTTTTGGGTAATATTACTGTAAGAGGACCCGGCCAAAAAGCATCGATCACTTTCTCTGCTTTTGAAGGAATCGACTCTACAAATGTATGAAGCTGCTCTTTATCTCCAATATGAACAATAAGAGGGTTATCACTAGGACGTCCTTTCGCTGCAAAAATTTTATCCACAGCTTTATCCGATGTTGCATCTCCTCCTAATCCATACACCGTCTCTGTAGGAAAAGCAACCACTTCGTGATTGCGCAGCAAATCTGCTGCTTCTTCTATCTGTGGATAAATATCTTTTTCGTTCGTAAAATTATCCACAACCCATAACTTAGTTTCCATCTTCTTCAACTCCTTTTTCTTTCTATATCTAGGTTTTTTTTACTTTAAAAGTACAATATGTATCATAGATAGTAAAATACCTGCATTCATTATATCAACAAACAAGCTTTATCCACAAAATGTGGATAAAGCTCATATTTTTGTGAATAACATTGTGGATACCCCTTTAAAATGATTTATCCACATTTTCTTTTAACTAGCTGCATAAAACATCACATAGACATCCTGAGGGTTTGGTAACTTTTTTAAATAAGAATGTTCTTTTAACAACTCAGGCAGTGCACTGTAAGATGTTTGCTGAAAATTCATCATTTGAAAAAAATGTAGAGAAGATGCCTTATTTGTTAGTAAATATAGTTGCTTCACGCCATGCTTTTGAGCCAGCTGGACGATGCTTTTAAATAGCAGCAGAATATCAGATTGCATTAAAGAAGGAGACACGACAAGGGAGCGGAGAATTCCATCCACACCTTCTTTTTCAAACCCAACTGTTGCTAGCAGCTCGCCTTCTTCATTTTCCATTATGACAAATTGATGAATATGCTCTTCCACACCTGCTGTGCTGATGCCCGCTTTTTGTAAAAACTGCTGAATTCGAATATAATCATTTTCACTGGCAATTTTTAATTGTTCTCTCATTTTAATCACCTCAACTTGTTTTCTAGTAACAAATCTATGAGATGATTAAAAAAAGTAGAACTGAATTTTATTTTTAATGATTCTATTAATTAAATACTGACGATACCCATTCTACTACAAAAAACTTAACTTCTACAGAATCTTCTTTTGATTTAGAATCAGCTTTTTTCTTAGATGAAATAGACTTTTCAGCTTCTTTACTTTCCTTTTTTTCAGCCTTAGCACTTGTTTCTTCCTTTACTGTGCTTGTATCTTTTGCAATTGCTTCTTTAGAAGATACTGTTGGTTGAGAAGATTCCTCAGCTTTCTGCTCAATAGAATCTGATGTAATAGTTGCAGATTGAATTTCTGTTTTCACTGCGGGCTCTTTACTTTCAGCCGATTTGTCATCTGTTTTGTCTGCAGATTTTGATTCAGAAGCTGCTGGTTTCTCTTTTTCTTCCTTTGGCTCTTCTTCAGATGGCTCCGGCGCTTTTACCGCTTCACCGTTTGAGAAATCTAAGAAGCATAAAGGAGGAAATAGTACGCACCACCAGTTTGCTCCCTCTCCTTTGCCAAGAGTAATAAGCACGGCTTCATACTCACCTGCTGGATATAAAAACTGACCGTACAACTTAGTAGGAAACTCTACTTTTCCGAATTTAACATGAACAGATTCATTTACGCCTTCTTCTTTTAGCACTTCTTTCGCAATTGTTTCAAGCGCCGGCAAATTTTCTTTAATTGTTTTTCGAGCTACAGTTACAGATGTTAAATCTTTTACCCATTCTGTGATTTGTTCGTTCACGCGGTCACGAATCAGACGTTTTACGTACTGGTCTTTTTCACCGTCGCTGTTTGCTAAAATGCGCAGTCGAATTGCCTCGTCTGGAATGACTGCAGGCTGATCTGCCTGCACTTGGTTATGTGTATATATAAGTTGAGCATTTGCTCCAATAATTAATAAAATAAAATAAATGATAGCATATTTCTTCATTTCGGCCACCGCCCTTTCATAGGAACAGTATGGCCGAAAGCAAGATATCTTAAACTAGTAATTTAGTAAAAAAATGCATGATTTTCAAAAATCAAAGGGAAAATCATTCCCTCTGATTTTTTTAGTTCTCGCGAAGTTGTGCAAAAACCATTCGATCTTTTCCATTAATATCATATACACATTCTACAAAAGCTGTCGGAAACGTTTTTTGCAGCATCTCAGCTACATCTTTTGTCTGTCCGGCCCCGACTTCAAATCCAATAATACTATTTGACTTCGTCACATATGGCAACTCTTCCATGAAACGCCGATAAAAATCCAGGCCATCTTTTCCACCAAAAAGAGCTCGGTTTGGCTCATGATCTTTTACCACTGTGGACAACTCATCATCTGCTGGAATATAAGGCGGATTAGACACAATTACATCAAATTTCTGATTCGATAATAGAAATGGTTGTAATAGATCTCCCTGTATAAACGTGACAGCAGCGTCCAGGTTTTGAGCATTTTCTTTGGCTACGCTTAAAGATTCTATAGCTATATCTGTTGCTGTAACTTCCACTCTGTCAACCTCCAAAGCTAAAGTGATAGCAATTGCCCCACTTCCCGTTCCAATATCTACAAGCTCAATAGGCTGGTGTTGAAATTCTTTTTTTATTCGAGAAATCATTCCGTATACCAGCTCTTCCGTTTCGGGTCTTGGAATTAATACATGTTCGTTTACAATAAATGAACGCCCGTAAAATTCTTCTGTCCCGATTAGATATTGTACAGGCATACCTGCTTTATGAGCATGGACATCTTGTTCAAATCTTTTTAGAATTTCTTCTTCTAGTTCTTCCTGCAGAGCACCTAGCAAATGAGTTCTCGTCATCTGCAAGTGATGGCGAAGCAAGAGTTCTCCCGCGTTTTCATCTCGCTTTGCCTCTTTCAAAAAAGAAGAAGCCCACTTAAGGGCTTCAAATACTTTCATTAGTTCGAATCTTCCATTCGGCGCGCTTGGTCTTCCATGACTAATGCATCGATAATTTCATCAAGCTTGCCTTCTAAGATTTGATCTAGCTTTTGAATCGTCAGACCAATACGGTGGTCCGTTACGCGATTTTGCGGGAAGTTATACGTACGGATACGCTCGGAGCGATCTCCGGATCCAACTGCTTGTTTGCGCGTTGCATCGTACTCTGCTTGTGCTTCTCGCTGGAACTTATCGTACACGCGAGCGCGCAATACTTTCATTGCTTTTTCTTTATTTTTAATTTGAGACTTTTCATCTTGACATGATACCACTGTATTTGTTGGTAAATGCGTTAAACGAACGGCTGACATCGTCGTATTAACACTTTGGCCACCAGGTCCACTTGAAGCAAATGTATCTACACGGATGTCTTTTTCATGAATGTCCACTTCGACTTCTTCCGCTTCAGGAAGACATGCTACCGTTGCTGTAGATGTATGAATACGACCGCCTGATTCTGTTTCAGGAACTCGTTGAACACGGTGTGCACCGTTTTCAAATTTCATCTTTGAGTACGCACCTTTACCGTTAATCATAAAGATAATTTCTTTATAACCGCCTACTCCAGTAGTCGTTGCTTCCATTACTTCTGTTTTCCAGCCTTGTGATTCAGCAAAGCGCGAATACATTCGGTACAAATTAGCTGCGAATAATGCTGCTTCATCTCCACCAGCCGCTCCACGAACCTCCATGATTACGTTTTTATCATCGTTTGGATCTTTTGGAATTAATAAAATACGTAGCTTTTCAACTAGCTCTTCTTGCTGCGTTTCTAACTCGGCAATTTCTTCTTTTACCATGTCACGCATATCTGCATCAAGCTTATCTTCAAGCATCGTTTTCGCTTCTGATAACTGCTCTTTTACATCTTTGTATTCCTGATAAGCCGCTACCGTTTGTTGTATATCTGATTGTTCCTTCGAATATTCTCTCAACTTAGAGGGGTTGTTTACGATCTCAGGGTCACTCAGAAGTTCGTTTAACTTCTCATAGCGCGCCTCTACCGCTTCTAAACGATCAAACACGTCATTCACCTCATTCTTTATCCATAACATTGTAATTATAGTATAGCTTTAAAATAGAGTCAAAACCTTGTTAATACACGTATATGAACAAAAAAACAGAACTGCGCGTTCTGTTTTTATCATCATAAAATTCTTGCTTTATTTTTCGACCATTTCGCTTGAGTCCACAGACACAGCTTGTCCTTTAGACTTTTGCACAACGTGGCAATGACGACATCTTGGTTCGTACGATTCAGACGCACCGACTAAAATAATAGGGTCGTCATAAGAAGCAGGCTCACCGTTAATCAAACGCTGTGTACGGCTCGCAGGAGAGCCACATGAAGCGCACACAGCCTGTAGCTTTGTTACCGACTCTGCAATAGCCATTAACTGCGGCATTTGTCCAAAAGGTTCACCTTTGAAGTCTTGATCTAACCCCGCTACAATCACACGAAAGCCTTGATCCGCTAAAGATTGAACAATTTCTAAAATATCTGTGTCAAAAAACTGTACTTCATCTATCGCTACTACGTCTGTCTCTTCATCTACTCGCTTTAAAATATCGCGCGATGCCGAGATTGAATAAGCCATAACAGATGTACCATTATGTGAAACGACCGCTTCTTCGCTATATCGATTATCGATTGCAGGCTTGAACACTTGTGCTTTTTGTTTAGCAAACTGCGTGCGGCGCACACGTCGAATTAACTCTTCTGATTTCCCTGAAAACATACTGCCACAAATTACTTCTATCCAACCGCTTTGTTTCATTACGTACACCACTGCGGGACTCTCCCTTCTTCTCGTTCCGTTTCTGAGCGAACCGCTACTAACTTAATCTACGTCTTCTATGTAGATCTTATTCCTATGATAAAGTACCCACTTTTTTATCAAGCAGACACTGTTTTTCTACTTTTATAAGCAAAAAAACAGGCAAGAAGTTAAGCTACTTGCCTGTTTGTTTCGACAATGTGATTATTTAAGACCGTATTTTTTGTTGAAGCGATCAACACGGCCACCAGCTTCAGCGAATTTTTGACGACCAGTGTAGAATGGGTGACATTCAGAACAAGTCTCAACGCGGATCTCTTCTTTTACAGAACCACTTTCAAATTCGTTTCCGCAAGTACATTTAACCATAACTGTTTTATAGTTTGGATGAATTCCTGTTTTCATTCGTTTCATCTCCTTCCGCCCTGAATCATTCTGAAACAGAGTTTATTGATAAAGATAGTGATGAAATAATAACTATTTCACTGTGTACTTTATCAACACACATGATGAAATTATAACAAGGGTTGTATGCTTTTGCAACCACATGTTTTATAACTTATCGTTTATTTGCTAGAAGTGTTTTTTTCTCTTCCGTTAACATCGAGAAGAACTCTTCATTTGTCTTTGTTTGACGTAAACGTTTTAAGAATTTTTCTGCAAAATCAGGAGCATCTGCCATTGATTTACGAATTGCCCATAGATGGTCTAAATGCTCTTTTGGAATTAACAGCTCTTCTTTACGTGTGCCTGAGCGACGAATGTCAATCGCAGGGAAGATACGTTTTTCAGCTAGTGAACGATCTAGATGCAGTTCCATGTTACCTGTACCTTTAAACTCTTCATAAATAACATCATCCATACGAGAGCCTGTATCAATTAAGGCTGTTGCCAGAATGGTTAAGCTGCCTCCATCTTCAATGTTACGAGCCGCTCCAAAGAATCGTTTTGGACGGTGAAAAGCAGCCGGGTCAATACCCCCTGATAGTGTACGACCGCTCGGTGGAATAACTAAGTTATAAGCACGAGCAAGTCTTGTGATGCTGTCCATCAAAATGACAACATCTTTTTTGTGTTCAACTAATCTCATCGCACGTTCAAGTACAAGTTCCGCTACTTTAATGTGGTTTTCTGGCACTTCGTCAAATGTAGAACTGACAACATCACCGTCAACCGAACGCTCAATGTCCGTCACTTCCTCAGGACGCTCATCAATAAGAAGAACAATCAATTCTGCATCAGGATGATTCGTTGTAATGCTATTGGCAATTTCTTTTAATAGCATCGTTTTACCTGCTTTTGGCGGTGCGACAATTAGTCCCCTTTGCCCAAATCCAATTGGTGAAATCAAGTCAATAATACGCGTAGAGAAACTTCTTGGCTGAGTTTCTAGCAGCATTTGTTCATTTGGATAAATTGGCGTTAGCGCTGGAAAATGTACGCGATCTTTTGACGTTTCCGGATCTTCTCCGTTTACTGCTTCTACATGTAATAATCCGTAGTAGCGCTCATTTTCTTTTGGAGGACGAACTTTCCCCGATACCTTGTCTCCATTACGCAGATCGAAGCGACGAATTTGTGAAGCTGAGATATAAATATCTTCTGAACTCGGTGAATAGTTAATTGGTCGTAAGAAACCGAATCCTTCTGATTGAATAATTTCAAGAACGCCTTCCATAAATAAAAGCCCATCTTGTTCAGCTTGAGCCTTTAAAATAGCAAAGACAAGTTCTTTTTTCGTTAATTTACTATAGTACGAAACTTTATACTCACGAGCATGTTCATACAGCTCTTTTAATTTCATATTTTCTAAACTGGATAATGTTAAGTTCATTAGGACACCACGCTTTATAATGAATAATTTTTAACCGTTCCTCCCATATTAAATTCAAATATAAAATTGAGAGATGATATGGATGGAATAAATCTGTGAAAATGGAGAATATAACCTTTGAAGTATAATAAGTAGAATCAATTGATTAACTATACACTTTTAGAAGAATAATTCCGACATAAAACCATTTATATTATCTTGATAAATTTAACGTAGCAATTTATATTCTAACCTTTTTCTATCTTTTTAATCAATCTTTTTTTACTTTAGAAGATGAATAAAAAAAAGGAAATTTAATAGCTTACGAGAAGCGAGGAAAACCTTTTCATAATTTCACATTAAAGGAAATAAACTGGACGTTAAAATAAGAAGTGAAATTTACCTTTTAGCTTCCCTTTTTATCTATTTACCCTATTCATAAATATATAAGCTACACAGAGATAGAAGAACGCTCCTACGCCTGTGTAGCTTATTAAAAAGCTCATTTCTAAACTTTGCTTTCATGACTGTGGCACCGATTTGCCTTTATGAATTTTGAAATTGCTCAATTTCCTCTTGAGTCATCTCTTCACGCCAAATCATTGCCCCTAAATCCGATAGCTTGTCTACTAAATGACTGTAACCTCGGTCAATGTGCTCTAAACCCGTTACCTCTGTAATCCCTTTGGCCATTAAGCCAGCGGTTACGAGAGCTGCTCCTGCCCGTAAGTCCGACGCTTTCACACGTGCACCTTGTAAGTGAATGGGACCATTAATAATAGCAGAACGCCCTTCTACCTTAACAGATGCATTCATTCGTCTCAGTTCATCAATATGCTTAAACCTTGCACCATAAATTGTATCTGTCACAACGCTTGTACCAGACGCTCTTGTTAGAAGCGTCGTAAATGGCTGCTGTAAATCAGTTGGAAAACCTGGATATACTAGCGTCTTAATATCTACGGGCTTCAATAGCTGACGAGTCGCTACAAGAATCTGATCTGAGCTTGTTTCGATATGAATACCCATCTCACGCATTTTAGCCGTTAATGACTCCAAATGCTGAGGGATAACGTTGTCCACAACAACTTCTTTTCCCATACTCGCTCCCATGATCATATATGTGCCTGCTTCAATTCGGTCTGGAATGATGGAATGACGGCATCCTTTTAATTGATCTACTCCATCAATTCGAATAACATCCGTACCTGCACCTTTAATACGGGCACCCATACTTGTCAGCAACGTAGCTACATCAATAATTTCAGGCTCTTTAGCAGCATTCTCAATAACGGTACGCCCTTTTGCTCTTACAGCAGCGAGCATAATATTGATTGTTGCTCCTACGCTAACAACGTCTAAATAAATTCGAGCACCAATCAGTTCCTCAGCTCGAATGTAAATAGCTCCTTGTTCATTTGTTACTTTAGCGCCAAGAGCTTCAAAGCCTTTAATGTGCTGATCGATTGGTCTAGGACCAAGGTAACAGCCTCCTGGAAGCCCAACTACCGCTTTTTTAAAGCGTCCCAACATCGCCCCCATTAAATAATAAGAAGCGCGTAATTTTTTTACTTTTCCGTTCGGTAAAGGCATTGCAACCATTCCGGATGGATCTACTGTTAATTCGTCGTTATCAATAGTTACTTTCCCACCAATTTCTTCAACTAAATCCCCTAATAACTGCACGTCTGAAATATCGGGCAGACCTTCAATTGTAACAGGTGACTCGGCTAAAATTGTTGCTGGAATAAGCGCAACGGCACTATTTTTAGCACCACTGACGCGGACGGATCCACTTAAGGTAAAGCCACCTTGTATTTTTAACTTTTCCATTTATAGCTCCCTTCTAGTGAAAGAAAGTTTCTCACCTAGTAATTGAGGAAAATTTTGGTACAAAGAATACCTAAAAGAATGGTTATTTTTCCTATTACCTACTAGTGTACACGAAAATGAAAAAATCATGTATAGTTTCGACAAGATAAAAGAAAAATATGGCATTCACCTGTCAGGATGGTAAACACCACACAAATTTATACATGTTTAGACATTTCGTTTTTCCCAATCTGCCAAAAATTGTTCAATTCCTGCGTTTGTTAACGGATGTTTGAACAATTGCATTAAAACTTTGTAAGGAATTGTCGCAATATGTGCTCCATTTTTTGCAGCTTCTGTTACGTGCATCGGATGACGAATAGATGCTGCAATAATTTCTGATGGAATGTCATGAATCGCAAAAATATCTGCGATATCTGAGATTAAATCGAGACCATTAAAACCAATATCGTCTAATCTTCCTAAGAAAGGCGATACGTAAGTAGCACCTGCTCTTGCTGCCATTAACGCTTGGTTAGCTGAGAAAATAAGCGTAACGTTTGTCTTAATACCTAAACTAGTAAATTCTTTTACTGCTTTTAAGCCATCTGGAGTCATCGGTACCTTGATTGTGATATTCGGCGCAATCGCAGCAAGCTCTTTTCCTTCGCGAATCATGCCTGCTGCATCAAGCGCAATCACTTCTGCACTTACAGACCCTTCAACGAACTCTGTAATTTCACGAAGACGATCTTCAAACGTGATGTTCTCTTTAGCTACTAAACTAGGATTTGTTGTAACCCCCGCTAACAAACCCAATGAATGCGCTTCCTTAATTTCGTCTAAATTAGCTGTATCAATAAAAAACTTCATGAATGCCATCCCCCTGTGTTATGTATTCAGAATGATAAGAAAATTATAGTAAAAATAAAACCGCCTTACAATGAAAATAAGACGGTTTTATTTTTCAGACTCAACTAACTGCAAACAGGCAATCCGAAGATTTCAAATTATGCTTTGTTAGAAGAACCGAATTCACGCATTTTACCTTGAACCGTTTCTTTGATTGCTTCGCGAGCAGGTCCTAAGTATTTACGTGGATCATATTGTTCAGGTTGCGCAGCTAATACTTCACGAACAGCTTTAGCTGAAGCAATTTGGTTTTCAGTGTTTACGTTGATTTTAGCAGTACCTAAAGAAACTGATTTTTGGATATCTTTTGTTGGAATACCAGTTCCACCATGTAAAACTAATGGTAAGCCTGTACGATCTCCGATTTCTTTCATTTCAGCAAAACCTAGGTTTGGTTCACCTTTGTATGGTCCGTGAACTGATCCTAATGCTGGAGCTAAGCAATCGATACCTGTACGGTTAACAAGTTCTTCACACTCGTTAGCATCTGCATAGATAACGCCCTCAGCAATAACGTCGTCTTCTTGTCCACCAACAGTTCCTAGTTCTGCTTCTACAGATACTCCGTGGAAGTGAGCTAGTTCAACTACTTTAGAAGTAATTGCAATGTTTTCTTCAAATGGGTGGTGAGAAGCATCGATCATTACAGAAGTGAATCCAGCATGGATTGCTTTTGCACATGATTCAAAGCTTGAACCGTGGTCTAAGTGAATTGCAACTGGTACTTGAACGTCGTAATCTTCGATTAGAGCTTCAACCATTGCTACAACAGTTTTGAAACCGCCCATGTAGCGTGCTGCACCTTCAGATACACCAAGAATAACTGGAGAGTTTTCTTCTTTTGCTGCTTGAAGAATAGCTTGAGTAAACTCTAAGTTATTTAAGTTAAATTGACCTACTGCATAGCCTTGTTCTTTTGCTGTAATAAGCATTTCTTTCATTGATACTAAAGGCATATTGAAATCCTCCTTAAAATCAACCTTAGATTAGATGCTAACCAAAAGGCACACTCAAATAGTATGCTCTTGAATTGAGTGTTTCATGTAGAAACAACGCGCATCTTTACATAATAGATTGTCGAATTATGAATACAGTAATTAGGATACCAACTAACAATGAAAACAGCAACATTTTTAGGCTGATATTCAAAATTTGTTAGGATGAAAACCCTACCAAAACCTTAATTCGACTTTACTGGTATATATTCCCTAACAACTTTTCGGATTTCATCAATATCAAACGGTTTTGCAAAGTGTGTTAATGCTCCTAAATCTTTTGCTTCTTGAATCATATCCAATTCACCATAAGCGGTCATAATAATGACTTTAATCGTTTCATCGTGCTGCTTTAACTTTTTTAAAATTTCAATTCCATCCATTCCTGGAATTTTCATATCTAATAAGACAAGATCCGGTGCTTGCTCTTTTGTAATATCAATCGCCTGGAAGCCGTTCGCCGCTTGAAATGTCGTATAGCCTTCTTTTTGCAGCACTTCCGTTAATAAAATACGTATACCATACTGATCATCAACAATTAAAATTTTCTCTGCCAATATAATCCCACCTTTTATATTCCTCTTCTACAGACAAAACTAACATATGTATTTCGCCTTTAAAACAAAAATCCCTGCTTATTAGAGAAATTGTTACAAAACATAGCTTTTTTTGTCATCCATCCAACTTCATTGCACTTTACTTTCATTGTAGCTCATTTCAAGATAGAATACAGATAGCTTTTTTCGTTATAATGTGTAGATAGACGGCTTTAGCCGCTTAAATCGAAGGGAGATTCTATGCTTAAAATTTTCACAACTCAACTTTCAGGTTTTTTTAAACGAATTGAAGAACAAGAAGAATTCCAATTTGAAGATGCCGCGCGTATTTTAGCACAGGCCTCTGTCGGAGAAGGATTTATCTATATTTATGGTGTAGAAGAAATGCACGCCATTACGCTTGAAGCACTAAGCAGTGCAGAACCTTTAAGTCAGGCAAAAGCTTTGCCTTTACATGAATTAGATCAGCTGACTAGCGTTGATCGCGTACTGCTTATCTCTCGATTTTCAACAGATAATAAAGCAGTGGAAATAGCTGAACGTTTAAAGAAACGGGATATTCCATTTGTTAGCATTGCTGCTGTTCCTAAAGAGATAGCCGAACCTTCTTTAACAGCACTCGCAGATGCTCATATTGATACAAAATTGTTAAAGCCGCTTATTCCTGGAGAAGACGGCTCAAGATTTGGTTTTCCAGCAATGATGGTCGCTTTATACGCGTACTACGGTTTAATTTTCACATTAAAAGAAATCGTAGAAGAATATGAATAAAAAACACGCTGTCTAAAGACAGCGTGTTTTTTATTTCACTTATTTGTTTTGGCCTGACTCCATTGATGCACGAATAAATTCTCTGAACAATGGTTGCGGTCTTGTTGGACGAGAAGTAAACTCTGGGTGGAATTGTGAAGCCAAGAACCATGGGTGGTCTTTTAGCTCTACAATTTCAATTAAACGGCCGTCTGGGCTTGTACCAGAGAAGATAAAGCCTTTCTCTTCCATTTGTTGACGGTATTCGTTATTAAATTCATAACGGTGACGATGACGCTCATATACCACTTCATCTTGATATGCTTCATATGCAAGCGTATCTTCAGACAATTTACAAGGGTATAGTCCTAAACGCAATGTACCGCCTAGGTCCTCTACGTCTTTTTGTTCTGGTAACAAGTCAATAATTGGATAATTTGTTCCAGGTGCAATTTCCGCTGAATGTGCGCCTTCTAAGCCTAATACATTACGCGCAAACTCAACTGATGCCAGCTGCATACCTAAGCAAATACCTAAGAATGGAACCTTTTGCTCACGTGCATATTGTGTTGCTACAATTTTACCTTCAATTCCACGATCACCAAATCCACCTGGAACTAAGATACCATCTACATCACCAAGTAAATCTTGAGCATTTTCTTTTGTTACAAATTCAGAATTTACCCACTTGATGTTTACATCTGCATCGAATGCATATCCAGCATGTTTCATTGCTTCTACGACAGAAATATAAGCATCTTGAAGCTCTACATACTTACCAACCAATGCAATTTTTGTCGTATTTGAAAGTCCTTTTACTTTCTCAACCAGTGCTTTCCACTCAGTCATTTCTGCTTCTTTGCAATCTAATTTCAAGTGATCGCATGTGATTTGATCTAGGTGCTGCTCTTGTAAAGATAGTGGAATTTCATATAATGTTTCAGCGTCTGCACACTCAATAACCGCTTTTGGATCAATGTCGCAGAATAAAGCTAGCTTGTCTTTCATATCTTCAGAAATTGGCATTTCTGTACGAACAACGATAACATTTGGCTGAATGCCTAAGCTACGTAACTCTTTTACACTATGCTGTGTTGGTTTTGTTTTCATTTCACCAGCAGCTTTTAAATATGGCACAAGTGTACAATGGATATACATAACATTGTCACGGCCAATATCACTTTTGATTTGACGAATAGCTTCTAGGAAAGGAAGTGATTCAATATCTCCTACCGTTCCGCCGATTTCAGTAATAACAACATCTGCGTTTGTTTCTTTACCTGCACGGAAAACGCGTTCTTTAATTTCATTTGTGATGTGCGGAATAACCTGAACTGTTCCGCCTAAATAATCACCGCGACGCTCTTTTTTCAATACTGTTGAATATACTTTACCTGTTGTTACGTTGCTGTAGCGATTTAAGTTGATATCGATAAAACGCTCATAGTGACCTAAGTCTAAGTCTGTTTCCGCGCCGTCATCCGTTACGAATACCTCACCGTGTTGGTATGGACTCATTGTTCCTGGGTCTACATTAATGTATGGATCAAACTTTTGAATCGTTACGTTCAACCCACGGTTTTTTAATAAACGGCCTAAAGAAGCTGCTGTAATCCCTTTTCCTAGAGATGATACAACACCGCCTGTTACGAAAATATACTTTGTCATCTATACTTCCCCCTCTAAATAATTTGAACTGTACAATATTAAAAGTTTTCACATAAACAATCACAATTCATTCATTGTGCATGCGAAATTATAAGAAACCTTATGAATGTGAAACGTTCAAGAACCAAAAGAAAGTTTCTATCAAGGATTTATAAGAACATATCGGGGTGTAAAACATGGATAGATAAAATAAAAAAATTGCTCCCAATACCAAAACTGGATTGGGAGCAATAGTCTATTTTAAATAAAAACTTTTTAAATGCTTGTTTAAAGAGCCCAAAAAAGATTCTACCTACTTCGCTTGAAAAAGTCAAGAAGGATTATTTTTCTTTTTCGTCCTCATAATCTTCTTCTTCGTCTTCCTCATCATCGTCTAGATCATCTTCTAAATCGTCAAAATCGTCTTCTGCAAGATCTTCTTCATCTTCTTCTAGCTCGTCAATGTCTTCAAAATCTTCTTCTTCGTCTAGATCATCAACATCTTCATAATCCAAATCTTCTTCTAAATCATCAAAATCTTCAACTTCTTCAACAACAGCTTTTTTCGCTTTTTTCTTTTTAGGTTTTGCAACCGGAATAACTTCTTCTTCAGCTTGGTCAAAAGGATACCATCCACGAAGACCCCAGTGGTTGTCCCCTACTGTTAAAAAGCGACCATCAATATTAATATCTGTATAAAACTGAGCTAATCTCGTTTTTAATTCTTGATCTGACATTTCAGCTGCTGCTTTAATTTCAGCAATAATTTCTTGGAATGACATTGCTTGACGATCTGTTTTTTCTTCTAGAAGTGCATAAGCAATCTCAATCATCGACATTTCTTTTAGATCCGTTTTTGAGTACTGTGCTAAACTCAAATCTGGCACATCCTTTCTATGACTATGTATATTGAAAATCTATTAAATCAATTCATCATATGTGTAAATGATGGAAACGAATAAATACATACCATTCATTATAAACAAATTCAATACATTTATGCTAGCCTCGTTTCTAAAATTCTCGAGAATTTCGCATAAAACAACGAAAAAATAGACATTTTATCACTATAATACATTCTATTTAATACGCCAATAACATCCTTTGATCAAAAGGAATTCACCATCAGTTATTCTGACTCCGCTAGGGTTAGGTCTATAAAAGCCGAGATGACCCACAAACGGTCATCTCGGCTTTTAATATATCACTATATACTAACGATACATTATTACATATTTCGGCGATATTGCCCACCGCATTCATATAAAGCTCGCGTAATTTCCCCTAAGCTAGCTACTTTAACGGTCTCCATTAACTCTTTGAAAATGTTCTCTCCTTCTGTTGCAGCTTTCTTTAACCTTTTCAGCGCATCTTCTCTTTTTTCTTCATGCTGCTGTTGAAACTTCTGAAGCTGATTAATTTGATGATTTTTTTCTTCTTTTGATGCGCGGGCTAACTGCATGTCATCAACTGAGGAATTTTCCTCTTCATTTGGATTAATATACGTATTTACTCCTATAATAGGTAAATCTCCCGTATGTTTTTGCATCTCATATTCCATCGATTCATCTTGAATCTTACCTCGCTGATACTGCATTTCCATCGCACCTAAAACGCCGCCTCGATCATTTAAGCGTTGGAACTCAGCCAATACCGCTTCTTCTACCAAGTCTGTTAGTTCATCAATAATAAAAGAGCCCTGTAGTGGATTTTCATTTTTAGTTAATCCATGCTCTTTTGTAATGATTAATTGAATGGCCATCGCTCTTCGTACAGATTCCTCTGTCGGCGTTGTAATTGCTTCATCATACGCATTGGTATGAAGAGAGTTGCAGTTGTCATGAAGGGCCATTAAGGCTTGCAGCGTCGTACGTATATCATTAAAGTTAATTTCCTGTGCATGAAGCGATCGGCCGGATGTTTGAATATGATACTTAAGCTTTTGACTGCGTTCATTCGCGCCGTATTTATCACGCATCACAATTGCCCAGATTCTTCTCGCTACACGTCCAATAACTGTGTATTCAGGGTCAAGTCCATTACTAAAGAAAAACGATAAATTAGGAGCAAAATCATCAATGTGCATGCCTCGACTCAAGTAATATTCCACGTACGTAAAGCCGTTGGCCAATGTAAAAGCTAGCTGAGAAATCGGGTTAGCCCCTGCTTCAGCTATATGATAGCCTGAAATAGAAACAGAATAATAGTTGCGCACTTTCTCGTCAATAAAGTACTGCTGAATATCTCCCATCATTTTTAATGCAAATTCCGTGGAAAAAATACACGTATTTTGCCCTTGATCTTCTTTTAAAATATCCGCTTGAACGGTTCCTCTCACTTGTTTCAACGTACCCGATTTTACGTCCTCGTATTCCTCTTCTGTTAGAGGACGCTTCAGCTCCTCTTCCTTCTTCTCCACCTGCTGACAGATAGCTGTATTCATAAACATAGCTAGTAATATTGGAGCCGGCCCATTGATCGTCATCGAAACGGAAGTCGACGGATGGCAAAGATCAAATCCCTTATACAAGAGTTTCATATCATCAAGCGTACAGACATTTACGCCGCTTTCGCCAATTTTCCCGAAGATATCCGGCCTTGGATCCGGATTTTCTCCATAAAGCGTTACAGAATCAAACGCTGTACTTAAACGCTTGGCCTCATCATCTTTTGACAAATAGTGAAAGCGGCGATTCGTTCGTTCTGGTGTTCCTTCGCCTGCGAATTGGCGCTTAGGATCTTCTCCTTTTCGTTTAAACGGAAAAACACCTGCTGTATAAGGAAACGCACCTGGCACATTTTCTTTATAAAGAAAACGAAGAACTTCCCCGTATTCTTCGACTTTTGGAAGGGCCACGCGCGGAATACGCAGTCCTGATAGGGTACCAACTTGCAGAGAGGTTTTAATTTCTTTATTTCTTATCTTTGTAATAAGTTCTTCTTGCCCGTACTGACTTTTTAATTTCGGCCAATTTTCCAGCTTTTCAATTGATTCAGCCGTTAGCTGTTTTTGATATTTCTCCTTTAGCTGAGTGAGCTCTTGCTTAGCTGTTTCTGTTTCCACTTCTTCCAGAGCACCCTCTAGCTGATAAAATTTACGCGCTGTTTGCACTTGAACATCCGTATTGCGGTGATAAGAGCGAACGCTGTTTACAATCTCCTGTAAATATTGCTGTTGATCATTAGGAATGATGGTATATTTCTTTTCACTTACGCGCTCTGATGATTTTTCTACGTGCCAAGACGTACGGCATGTTTGATGCAGATGATTTACAAGATCTTCAAATAAAATATTTGTTCCCCCGTCGTTGAACTGACTCGCAATTGTTCCGTAAATTGGCATGGTAGAAAGATTATTTTCAAACAGCTGATGATTACGCTGATATTGACGCTGCACTTGTTTTTTTGCGTCTTCGGAACCTTTTTTTTCAAATTTATTGATTACAATAAAGTCTGCGTAATCAATCATTTCAATCTTTTCTAACTGCGACGGCGCGCCAAATTCGCTTGTCATTACATAAAGAGAGACGTTTGCAATATCTTTGACTTGAGCATCAGCTTGCCCGATGCCGCTTGTTTCGACAATGATAATGTCGAAACCCGCTTTTTTCACGACGGCAATTCCATCTCGAATGGCCGCCGATAGCTCATGTCCAGATGAGCGCGTGGCCAAACTTCTCATATACACACGAGGAGACGCTGCGATGTTCATGCGAATTCGATCCCCAAGAAGCGCTCCTCCGGTTTTTTGTTTAGTTGGATCGACGGATAAAACAGCTACATGAATATCTGGAATATGTTCAATAAACCTTCTTACTAATTCATCCGTAAGCGAACTTTTCCCCGCTCCTCCGGTTCCTGTGATTCCAATAACCGGTATTTTTTGATCCGTCTCGCTTTCAATTACACTTTCTCGGATTTCTTCAAGAGCGGCTGCGTGCTCTTTTGTGTATTCATAGGCTTCATTTTCAGCGCATGTAATAAGCTGGGCAATTAAACGGTCATTAGCCGGCGTTAAGGTTCGATCCTTCGGCAGTGCAGGGGGATTTGTGTAATAACAATCATCGATCATGAATTGAATCATGCCTTCTAACCCCATTTTTCGTCCATCTTCCGGAGAAAAGATTTTAGAAATGCCGTAATCATGAAGCTCTTGAATCTCACTCGGAATAATGACCCCTCCTCCTCCGCCATAAATTTTAATATGAGAAGCCTGTTGTTCTTGGAGTAAATCATACATATACTTAAAATATTCTACGTGGCCGCCTTGATAAGAAGAAATGGCAATCCCCTGAACATCCTCTTGTATGGAAGCGTTAACAATTTCTTCAACAGATCGGTTATGCCCCAGGTGAATGACTTCTACCCCCTTGGCTTGAAGAATTCGTCTCATAATATTAATGGACGCGTCGTGGCCGTCAAACAGGCTAGAAGCGGTTAAAAAACGAAGCGGTCTTTTGCTTGTATTCAAACTGTCTCCCCCTCACACAGTTGTTGAAATGAAAAATTTTTAAGTAAAAAATCTAACTGCATATTTGTATATTCTTCTAATGAATAATGCTTTTGTAGCCACCATCTGCGAAATGCCCACATCTGACCTTGAACAAATAAATGATGAGCAAACAGCGAAATTTCTTTATCCGTAAGTGCAAATTGATTGTTTTCTACGCAGCCTTCGATAATAACCTTAAACATTTCAACCATATCCAGCTCTTTTTTTAATACATATGGAAGCGCATCTTTAGACAGCGATTTCGCTTCTTGGTACATGACTAATACTTCATCTTGAAGCTCATCCACAACTTTAAAATAGTGCTGAATCGCTTGTTGAAGCTCAGAGATTGTATAACGATCCACTACCATCTCTTCTAATCGCTCTCTCACTTCATCATAAATATTGTCACATACAAGATATAAAACATCTTCTTTAGACTGAATATATTCGTAAAGCGTACCAATGCTAAACCCAGCGGCTTTGGCAATCTCCCTTGTTGTTGTTCGGTGAAAACCTTTTTCCTTAAATAGCGTGACGGCCCCTTTAATCATTTGATTACGACGCTCTACAATCAGCTTTTCATCTTTAATGGATGTGAGAACTTCTCTCTTTTTCATTTTTTCACCTCTCCTACAACAAGTTTTTTATTTAGCAAGATACCTAGAAATGACGAGACGCTGAATCTCTTGTGTGCCTTCATAAATTTGCGTGATTTTTGCATCTCTCATAAAACGTTCTACTGGATAATCTTTTGTATAACCGTATCCTCCAAATACTTGAACAGCTTCTGTCGTTACTTTCATTGCTGTATCCCCAGCATATAATTTTGACATGGCTGATTCTTTGCCATATGGCAGCCCTTGGGACTCCAACCAAGCAGCTTGATAGGTTAACAGTCTTGCAGCTTCTATACTCGTGGCCATGTCGGCTAACTTAAACGCAATTCCTTGCTGAGAAATAATTGGCTTACCAAATTGCTGACGTTCCTTGGCATAAGCTACGGCCGCATCTAACGCCCCTTGAGCAATTCCTACAGCCTGCGCTGCAATGCCATTTCGGCCGCCATCTAGTGTCATCATCGCAACTTTAAATCCTTCTCCTTCATTTCCCAGCAAATTTTCTTTTGGAACACGGCAGTCTTCGAAAATAATTTCTGTGGTAGGTGAAGAGCGAATGCCCAGTTTCTTTTCTTTTTTACCAACTGAAAATCCCGGCATATCTTTTTCAATAATAAAAGCGCTCGTGCGTTTTTCATTGGGATCGATGCGAGCAAATACGACGTAAATATCCGCTTCGCCGCCGTTTGTAATAAAGATTTTAGAACCATTTAAAATATAATCTTCTCCGTCTTTTACAGCGAGCGTTCTCATTCCTCCTGCGTCTGATCCAGCACTCGGTTCGGTTAACCCATAAGCACCTATTTTCTCACCCGTTGCCATAGGTTTCAGGTATTTTTGTTTTTGTTCTTCTGTTCCGAATGTATAGATTGGCCAGCCGGCAAGAGAAGTATGAGCCGACAAAGTAACGCCTGTTGATGCACATACTCTAGACAGTTCTTCAACAGCAATGCAATAAGCTAGATAGTCACTGCCAATTCCTCCGTATTGCTCCGGCCATGGAATACCTGTTAATCCTAGATCAGCCATTTGCGTAAAGATTCCTCTGTCAAAACGTTCTTCTTCATCTCGTTGTGCAGCTGTCGGAGCCACTTCGTTTTTGGCAAAGTCCCGCACCATTTTTCGAATCATTTCGTGTTCTTCTGAAAGTTTAAAAAACATGATTATTCCCCCTATAATTGATTGCTAATGACGATGCGCTGAATTTCGCTTGTACCTTCGTAGATTTCGCATACTTTGGCATCGCGAAAATACCTCTCTACTGGATAATCTTTCATATAACCATAGCCTCCCAAAACTTGAATCGCATCGATTGCTACATTCATCGCTGTTTGGGAAGCAAACAATTTCGCCATTGAGGCTTCTTTTTTACAAGGAAGTTTTTGATCATATAAAAAAGCCGCTCTATACATTAAAAGCTTCGCTGATTCAACAGCCGTTTCCATATCAGCCAGCTTAAATGCAATACCCTGCTGAGATAAAATCGGTTTTCCGAATTGATATCGTTCATTTGCATAGTTTTTAGCTGCCGTTAACGCACCTTCAGCAATTCCTACCGCCTGAGCAGCAATACCAATTCTTCCGGCATTTAAATTAGCCATCGCAATTCGAAAGCCTTCACCTTCTTCTCCGAGACGATTTTCTACAGGCACCTGCACATTTTCAAAGTGCAGTTGAACCGTTCGAGAACCGTGAAGACCCATCTTATGTTCATCTTTTCCTACTGAAAATCCTTCCATCGTCTTTTCAACGATAAAAGCGCTCATCCCTCTCGACCCGCGTTCGGGGTTCGTTTTAGCAAATACAATATACGTATCCGCCTCGCCGCCGTTTGTAATGAAAAGCTTTGAGCCATTTAAAAGATAGTGGTCTCCTTTTCGTTCTGCCTTTGTTTTTAAGCTTGCAGCATCAGACCCTGCACTAGGTTCTGTTAAACAAAAAGCACCTAAATATTCACCTGTCGCCAGTTTTTTTACATATTTTTGTTTTTGATCTTCCGTCCCAAATACGACAATAGGATTTGTACCTACAGAAGTATGAACAGAGAGAATGACGCCGAGGGCTGGACTTATTTTTGATATTTCGTGGATGGCAATCATGTACGACACAAAGTCCAGTCCGCCCCCTCCGTATACTTGAGGAACGGGAATGCCCATCAGGCCCAGATCAGCCATCTGCTTTAATAAACCTCGAGGAAATTCACCCTTTTCCATGTTTGGCACAGCCGCAGCGACTTCTTTTTCACTAAAATCAGCTACCATCTTTTTAATCATGTGTTGTTCAGACGTAAAAAAGATCATTTCGCCACTCCTTTATGTTTCGTACGTAAAAAATCCTTTTCCTGTTTTTCGACCAAGCCACCCTGCCTTTACATATTTCCTAAGCAATGGACAAGGACGATATTTGTCGTCACCAAATCCTTTATGAAGCGTTTCCATAATAAACAAACATGTATCGAGGCCGATGAAATCTGCTAATGTCAAAGGTCCCATTGGATGGTTCATTCCTAGTTTCATCACTTGATCAATATCCTCTTCGTTTGCTACCCCTTCATAGAGCGTAAACACAGCTTCGTTAATCATTGGCATTAAAATTCGATTTGAAACAAATCCTGGAAAATCATGAACTTCCACCGGGGTTTTATTTAATTTTTTCGTTGTTTCATAGACTGCTTGATACACTTCATCGGTAGTAGCCAGCCCTCTAATAATTTCAACGAGTTTCATCACCGGAACAGGATTCATAAAGTGCATGCCAATTACTTTTTCAGGTCGAGTGGTCACAGCTGCAATTTCAGTAATAGGAAGCGAAGACGTGTTGGTTGCTAAAACGGTATGATTGGGGGCTAACGAATCCAACTCCGCAAAAATAGCTTGCTTGACTTCCATCTTTTCCACAACCGCTTCGACAATTAAATCTGCTTTTTGTGCTGCTGTTATTTCGTTTGCCGGGTGAAGGCGCTCCATAATTTCTTCATATTCCTTAGCTGAAAGAGAACCTTTTCCCACCTGCTTTTTCAGACGTTTATCAATACCTTCTATTCCTTTTTGTGTATTTTTTTGATCAACGTCATACAAAGAAACTTGATATCCGCTCGCAGCAAATACTTGTGCAATTCCTGCTCCCATCTGTCCTGCTCCAATAACCATAACTGTTTCAATATTCAAGTTGGTATCCCCCTTTTACACTTCTACCATGATGGCATCACCTTGGCCGCCGCCGCTGCAAATAGAAGCAATGCCTAGTCCGCCGCCTCGTCGTCTTAATTCATGAATGAGCGTTACAACAATACGGGCGCCGCTTGCTCCAATCGGATGTCCAAGTGCTACAGCCCCGCCGTTCACATTTACTTTTTCAGCCGGAAGCCCTGCAATTTCCATACTCATCAACGCTACCGCTGAAAAAGCTTCATTGATTTCAAACAGCGCAATATCGTCTACTGTTTTATTTGTTTTTTGCAATAGCTTGTTAATAGCAAACCCAGGCGTTTTCGGAAATTCCCTTGGCTCCATCGCAAGAGAAGTATGGTTTACAATCGTAGCCAACGGCTCATAGCCATTTGCTTTTGCCACATCTTCATCCATTAGCATGAGCGCAGCTGCTCCGTCATTCACGCTAGGTGCATTTCCTGCTGTAATGGTTCCGCTGTGACCAAATACAGGCCGAAGAGACGAGAGTTTTTCTAACGACGTATCTTTTCTTGGTCCTTCATCTTTTTGAACCGTTATCGTGCCTTTTTTAGACGGAATATCAACTGAAATTCTTTCTGCAGTCCATCTCCCTTTCTCTTCTGACTCTACCGCCAATTGATGACTGCGAAGGGCCCATTCATCCTGCTTTTCTCGGGAAATATTCATTTCAGAAGCGATTTCATTTCCATACGTACCCATTTGAACCCCTGTAAAGCTGCATGTCAAACCGTCATGAACCATCAAATCCGTCACAACGCTATCTCCCATACGGAACCCCCACCTTGCTTTTGGAAGAAGATACGGCGCGTTACTCATCGATTCCATTCCACCTGCAATGATTGTTTTTGCTTCTCCTAATCGAATCAGCTGATCAGCAGTTGTAATGCTACGCATGCCCGATGCACAAACTTTATTAATGGTTTCTGTCTCTACTTGCCACGGTAAACCTGCATAGTGCATGGCTTGCCTAGAAGGCAGCTGTCCTTGGCCCCCCTGCAGCACGCACCCCATAATAACGGAATCAATTTCTGTACGTCCCTTTGAAGCTGCTTGAATCGCTTTCCCGCCTAGTTCTGCCGCTTTTAGTCCACTTACAATGCCACCTAATTTTCCAAAAGGTGTTCGAACTGCACTCACAATAACTGTTTTCCCCACTATTGTTTCCTCCTTTTTCTTCCTCTTTGTCCTCGCCGATTGAACGCTTGCTCAATTTCCTTTCTGTAAAAAGTAGAGATGAAGACCATCTCTACTTCTCCTTTATGAAACCTGTTCTTGCACGTCGCCATAAATTGACTTTTCAAGCAGTTCTGCTACGTCATACGTATGAACCTTTTCTTCTACTTCTTTTGCTTTTGTTCCGTCACTTAGCATCGTTAAGCAGTATGGGCAACCTGAACTGATAATGCTTGGGTTAACGGCCAAGGCTTGTTCCGTGCGTGCTACATTAATGCGCTGGCCGGTCGTTTCTTCCGTCCACATTAATCCTCCTCCTGCTCCACAGCACATACCATTTTCACGGTTGCGATCCATTTCAATCAAACGAACACCTGGAATCGCTTTCAAAATTTCTCTTGGTGGACTGTATACTTCGTTATATCTTCCTAAATAACAGGAATCATGAAAGGTAATTTTTTCATTAACCGCATGTTTTGGTGACAGCTTACCTTCTTTCACCAACATAGCTAATAATTCTGTGTGATGATACACTTCTCCTTCAAAACCGAAATCTGGATATTCATTTTTGAAGATATTGTAAGCATGTGGATCAATCGTAACAATTTTTTTGATTTCATTTTTTTCAAATTCAGCGATGTTTTTAGAAGCTAACTCTTGGAATAAAAATTCATTACCCAACCTGCGCGGCGTATCACCAGAATTTTTTTCTTTATTTCCTAAAATCGCAAATGAAACACCCGCTTCATTGAGAAGCTTTGCAAACGATAGAGCGATTTTTTGGCTGCGGTTATCATAAGATCCCATCGAACCTACCCAGAACAAATACTCAAACGTTTCACCGGCTTTACTTACTTCTTTAACAGTCTGAATGTGAACATCTTCTCTTACATGTCGCCATTCTTCACGCTCTTTTCGGTTTAATCCCCAAGGGTTTCCCTGACGTTCAATATTCGTCATGGCACGCTGAGCATCCGCGTCCATCTTTCCTTCAGTTAATACTAAAAAACGTCGTAAATCTATGATTTTATCTACATGTTCGTTCATTACGGGACATTGATCTTCACAGTTTCGGCACGTTGTACATGCCCAAATTTCTTCTTCCGTAATGACATCTCCGATTAAAGCGGGATTATATTCCGCTGTTGCTGCAGCCTCTGCTCCCCCTTGGCCGGCCGCCATCATCGCCAGCTGATTTCCTTTTGTTTTGGAGAATGCATACGTAGGAACCCAAGGTGCCTTAGATGTCACAACCGCTCCTTTTTCTGTTAAGTGATCGCGCATCTTTAAAATTAAATCCATTGGAGATAAAATTTTCCCTGTACCCGTTGCCGGACACATATTTGTACATCGACCGCATTCCACACAGGCATATAAATCAATAAGCTGATGCTGCGTGAATTCTTCAATCTTTCCAACCCCAAACGTCTCCTGGGTCTCGTCTTCAAAATCAATCTTTTCAAGCTTACCTGGCTTAGAAACACGGTTAAAAAATACATTAGCCGGTCCAGCCAGTAAATGAGCATGTTTTGATTGAGGAACATATACTAAAAACGTCAATAATACGGCTAAGTGGATCCACCATGAAACATAAAAAATGGAGATAGCGGCAATATCATTGATTCCCTTAAACAAGATCGCAATCGATGACGCAATCGGTTCTGTCCATGACGGTTCATGATTATGCCAGATGATTGACATACCGTTTCCGACAAGCACTGACAGCATAAGTGCTCCAATAAAAATCAGTACTAAACCAGATTTAAACCCTCTTTTTAAACGCACAAGCTTTTCTACGTAGCGACGGTGAAAAGCCCAGACAACTGCTACTAAAATCAAAAACGTCACCATTTCTTGAAAAAATGTAAAACCGGGATATAAAGGTCCAAGCGGCAAATGTTTACCTGGAAGCAAACCTTTTATAATGAAGTCTAACGCGCCGAACTGAACTAAAATAAACCCATAAAAAAACATGACGTGCATAATTCCACTTTTTTTATCTTTTAACAGCTTCTTTTGTCCAAACACGTTCACCCAAATTTTTTGCAGTCTTTCTTTTAACCGCTGATCAAATTCAACTTTTTTCCCTAATTGAATATACTCAATGCGTGTGCGAATTAAATATACAAACAAAGAAACAGCGTAAGCGGTTACAATAATAAAAAAGAGAAAATTCACCCACAGCAACCCTGTCATCTCGTCCCCTCCTTGAATAGTTTGTTACCTTTCTTTCCTCCTGACGACTAAATTTTCTGATAATATATCTGTTTTCATTGTATATAATGAATGAGCATTCAGTCAATATCTTTTCGTTCTTTTGTTCATATTCTATTTAAACAAGGTGACACTAAGAACAACATAAAATGTATTTACATCGGGAAAAGAGGTGACATGATGAGCGGCATGGTTGTAATTTTACTTTTTATTATTTTTATTGCTTGGCTTGCAATTGACCTTGGCGTTGGAAAGAAAGTATTTTCTCAGGCTGAAAATACTTTTCCAAAGCGCCGTGCTTCTCTTTTTTTGTTCGCAGACGGGAATGTCTTGTATAAAGATTTATTTCAAGAAATAGAAAATGCCTCTTCGTTTATCCATTTATCGTTTTACATCGTACAAAATGATGAAATTAGTCAAGATTTTTTAGATTTACTAGTCCAAAAAGCACAGCAAAATATTGAAGTCCGGTTATTGGTAGACCGTGTGGGAAGCTATAAAATCAAGAAAAACAAAATTGCATTCTTAAAGAAACAAGGTGTTCATTTTGCTTACAGTCGAACGCTACGGTGGCCTTATTTGTTTTATACACTCAACGCACGCAATCACCGTAAAATGGCCGTTATTGATGGGAAAGTTGGCTACATTGGCGGCTTTAATATCGGAAGAGAATATTTAGGACTCGACGCCAAGCTTGGGGTGTGGAAAGATTACCACCTGCGTATGGAAGGTGAAGGTATCCAAGATCTTCAAATGCAGCTGTTAAACGACTGGTATGCTGCTACCGGCATAGACCTGCGTAAAGTGGAAAGATACTTTCCACCAACCTCTGAAGGAGACTATGTTATTCAGCTACAGTCAACTGAAGGTTTTTCACTTGAAGAAAGCTTTTTATCGATTATCAACCAAGCCAATAGGGAATTGTACATAGGTACTCCTTATTTTATTCCAAGTGAACCTTTGATGAATGCTTTACTGCAAGCTCGTGCACGGGGAGTACAAGTTCATATTTTGATTCCAATGCGTGCAGATCAACCGCTTGTTCATCATGCTGCATTTGCCTATCTTCCTACATTACTTCAAGCAGGCTGTATGATTTATCAATATTATTACGGTTTTTACCACGCAAAAGTATTAATTGCAGACAATGTTATCTGCGATGTAGGAACGGCTAATTTTGATAAAAGAAGCTTGTTCTTAAACGCTGAAATCAACTGTTTAATCTACGATGCCATATACATTGAAGAGGTAAAGAACAGCTTTAAAGCTTGTATGGGGGAATGCCCCATTTTGTCTTTAGAAGATGTCAAAAACCGAAAATGGAGTGAAAAACTAAAGCAAGGATTTGCAACCTTTATTTCTCCGTTGCTTTAATGAACGAAAAGAGGAAAATTTATAATGAAAATTAGATTTGGCTATGTATCACATGCCCTGTCGCTTTGGGACTGCTCACCTGCGAAAACCCTCACGTTTACCAGATGGGAAAAAATGAAAAAAGATGAGAGGCTGGATAAGCTTCATTACGTCACAAAACAAAATTTAAATCATACTAAGCGCGCTTTACATTTTAATATTGCCCATGAAATTATGCTGTATCGATTATCATCTTCTCTTGTCCCTTTAGCTACTCATCCTGAAGTAGATTGGAATTACATTGATGCGTTCCAAGACGATTGGTCAGAGATAGGAGAATTGATTCGGAATCATCAGCTGCGCGTGAGTTTTCACCCCAATCAGTTCACATTATTTACAAGCGACAAAAAACATATTACAGAAAATGCGGTAAAAGATATGAATTATCACTATAGAATGCTTGAAGCGATGGGAGTGGCCGATCAAGCTCTTATTAATATTCACGTAGGTGGAGCCTATGGCAATAAAGAAAAAGCGATCGGTCGATTTCATGAAAACATTCAAACGCTGCCACCTGTCATTAAAAAGCGCATGACTCTTGAAAATGATGATAAAACATACACAACTGAAGAAACATTAGCTGTATGCGAAAAAGAGAAAGTCCCTCTCCTCTTTGATTATCACCACCACAAAGCAAATGAAGGAGAAGAACCTCTCGCATTATTGCTCCCTCGTATCTTTGACACGTGGAAACATATCGGGTTAAAACCAAAAGTACATATCTCTTCTCCTAAATCTGAAAAAGAATTTAGAAGTCACTCTGATTATGTCTCAACTGATTTTATCGCACCTTTTTTGCAAATGGCTAAAGATATTGGACAAGATTTTGACGTAATGATAGAAGCAAAGTTAAAAGATAAAGCGCTGCTAAAATTAGTGGAAGATTTAGCATCAATGAGAGGAGTAAAGCGTACAGGAGGTGCCACGCTTGTTTTTTAAATAAAAAAGAGCCAAGAGGCTCTTTTTTTTGTTACATTTTTTCAGGTGCTGAAACACCAATTAGTTTTAAGGAGTTTTGAAGCGTTACTTGAACAGCTTTCACTAGTTCAATACGCGCTTTACTTGTTTCTACATTATCGCTGTCTAATACTTTTTCTGCATTATAGAAGCTATGGAACGTAGAAGCAAGATCAAATACATAGTTTGTAATGCGGTGCGGAATACGTTTTGTTGCTGCTTCCGCTACGGCCTGAGGGAACTCTCCGATTTTCTTCAGTAGTTCCATTTCTTTTTCTGCACTAATTAATGAAAGGTCAGCGCCAGATGTTGATTGAATCCCCATCTCTTCACCTTGACGAAGAATACTGCAAATACGGGCATGAGCATATTGCGCGTAGTATACAGGATTTTCATTAGATTGAGAAACAGCTAAATCTAAATCAAAGTCTAAATGTGTATCCGCACTTCTCATCGCAAAGAAGTAGCGAGTTGCATCAAGGCCTACCTCTTCTACTAGATCACGCATTGTTACTGCTTTACCTGTACGTTTGCTCATCTTCATTTTTTCGCCATTTTGATACAGTTGAACCATTTGAATGATTTCTACTTCAAGCGTATCTTTTTCATAACCAAGCGCTTGAATCGCCGCTTTCATACGAGGAATATATCCATGGTGGTCGGCTCCCCAAATGTTAATTAGCTTATCAAATCCACGTTGAATTTTGTCTTGGTGATACGCAATATCTGGTGTTAAGTACGTAAATGAACCATCATTTTTAATTAACACACGGTCTTTATCATCACCAAATGTCGTAGAACGGAACCACGTAGCACCTTCTTCTTCATATACATGGCCTTGTTTTTTCAGCGTTTCAAGTGCAACTGAGATTTTATCATTTTTATAAAGAGACGTTTCAGAATACCATACGTCAAATTTCACACGGAACTGTTCAAGATCACGCTTTAATTTAGCTAACTCGTAATCTAACCCGTATTGACGGAAGAATTCAAAACGCTCTTCTTCAGAGGCATTTACATACTTGTCTCCGTGCTCTTTTGCTAGCTCTTTTCCGATGTTTATAATGTCAGCACCATGATAGCCGTCTGCAGGCATTTCTTTCTCTAAACCAAGAGCCTGCATGTAGCGTGCTTCTACTGAATAAGCCAGGTTATTAATTTGGTTACCAGCATCATTGATATAGTATTCACGTGACACATCGTAACCTGCTTTTTCAAGAACATTACATAATGAGTCTCCAACTGCTGCACCTCGGGCATGTCCTAAATGTAAATCCCCTGTCGGATTAGCTGAAACAAACTCAACCTGTACTTTTTGTCCGTTCCCTACGTTTGTTTGACCATACGCTTCACCAGCTTTTACAATCGTTGGAATAAGCTCTGTTAAATAAGAGTTATTCATATAAAAGTTGATGAATCCAGGGCCTGCAATGTCAATTTTCTCGATAGATGCTTTTGATTTATCGAAGTTTGCTACAAGCTCTTCAGCGATAACACGCGGTGCTTTTTTGGCAATACGAGCTAGCTGCATAGCCATATTGGTAGAATAATCACCATGTGTTTTATCTTTTGGGGTTTCTAATAGAACTTCTGGAAGTTCTGCTTTTTCAGCAAGTCCTGCTTTGACCACAGCATCTTGAATTTCAGCTTTTAATTTTTGCTGCACTTGTTCGACGATGTTCATTTTTTCTCCTCCTTGAATGTAATGGTTAACGCATATTTCCCGGTAGGCTGACCCTGTACTTCTAGATCATACGTTAAAAATAATCGACCCTTTTGAGTCATTTGTTTATATTCAATGTTATGAGCGAATGTTAGTAAATCCATACGTCCATAAGGGCTTATATAAGTTCCTTCGATCTGTACCTTTTTACGAAACGATTGCTTCATTTGAACAGCACCGGTTCGATTAATTGATACTTCATCTTCGCTAATTTTCACCATTGTTCTAATATCTCCGATTTCCTCTTGGCGCTCTGTGTATGTAAGATAAATTTTAGATCCTTTTTCATAATACATACCTTTTGTATTTACCGATGTTGTCTCTTTTCGGTGACCATCGCGGATATCCGTCACAATTTTAACTTCAATGGGTTTCTTGACTTCTGAAGCGTTACTCACAAAAGACACTTCCTTATTAAAATGAATACGTTATAACTTAAATAGTATAAACATTCTAAAGAAAGAATTCAATAATACTTCAAAGGAAATATGATAGATACGCCGAGAATTCACCTTTTTACAGTACGTGACGCATTCACATATTCCAAATAAAAAAGGCAGCCACAGCGGCCGCCTTTTACTTTATTTATTTCTTTTGTACCCAGCCTAAGATCATTTCGCGAATAAGCTTGCTTGCTGTATTAGCGGTTTGTTCAGACGGATCATAAATTGGAGCTACTTCTACTAAATCTCCTCCGACAATGCGAAGATCTGATTTAGCAATTGCGTGAATAGAAGCTAAAAGCTCTTTTGATGTGATACCGCCTGCATCTACTGTTCCTGTACCAGGAGCGTGCGCTGGATCTAATACATCGATATCAATTGTTACATAAACAGGACGACCTGCAAGTGTTGGTAGAATCTCTTTTAACGGCTCTAGAACTTCAAATTTTGAAATGTGCATGCCGTTTTCTTTTGCCCATTGAAATTCTTCTTTCATTCCTGAACGAATACCAAATGAATAAACATTCTCCGGTCCGATTAGTTCTGCAACTTTACGAATCGGAGTGGAATGAGAAAGTGGTTCTCCTTCATACTCTTCACGAAGGTCTGTATGAGCATCCATATGGATAATGGCCAAATCCGGGTATTTTTTATACATAGCTTTCATAACAGGCCAAGAAACCAAATGCTCTCCGCCCATACCTAATGGGAACTTGTCTGCTGCTAAAAGCTGGTCGATATACTCTTCAATCATATTTAAGCTGCGCTGAGGATTCCCAAATGGAAGTGGAATATCTCCTGCATCAAAATATTTTACTTCCTCTAACTCTCGATCTAAATACGGGCTGTATTCTTCTAATCCAATTGATACTTCACGAATACGAGTTGGGCCAAATCGTGAACCTGGACGATAGCTAACTGTCCAGTCCATTGGCATTCCATAAAGAACCGCTTCACTTTCTTCAAAAACAGGGTGACTGCCGATAAATACATTACCTGAATAAGCTTCATCAAAACGCATATTTTGTTCCTCCTTCATTATTCATAGAAAAGATGCCAGTCTTAAATCTCTGGCACCTCACTTGTATGTGATAACTTATTTAATAAGATCTTGCACAAATTTAGGTAAAGCAAATGCGGCTTTGTGCAATTCTTTTGTGTAATACTTTGTATCAATATCGAAGAAACGATCTTCACTTACTTCTAATGGATCATGTTTCTTTGAACCCATTGTAAATGTCCATAAACCGCTTGGGTACGTCGGAATATTTGCTACGTATAGACGTGTAATCGGGAAGATTTCTCTTACGTCACGCTGAACATTTGAGATAAGTTCTGGCGTAAACCAAGGGTTGTCCGATTGAGCAACAAAGATACCATCTTCTTTAAGTGCTTTTGAGATACCTGCATAGAATCCTTTTGTAAATAAATTCACAGCTGGACCTACTGGCTCTGTTGAATCCACTAAAATGACATCGTATTCGTTCTCGCTTTTAGCGATGTGCATAAATCCGTCATCTACTTGTACATCAACACGAGGATCTTCTAGTTTGCCCGCAATTGAAGGTAAGAATTTTTTTGAGTACTCAATAACTTTTCCATCGATATCAACTAACGTCGCTTTTTTTACGCTTGGGTGTTTTAAGATTTCACGGATTACGCCTCCGTCTCCTCCACCTACAACTAGTACGTTTTCTGGATTTGGATGCGTAAATAACGGTACATGCGCAACCATTTCATGATAAACGAACTCATCTTTTTCCGTTGTCATAACCATACCGTCAAGTAGGAGCATGTTACCAAACTCTTCTGTTTCAACCATGTCTAATTTTTGAAACTCCGTTTGCTCTGTATGTAAAGTACGATTAATTTTAGCTGTAATACCAAAGTTCTTTGTTTGCTTTTCTGTGAACCATAATTCCATTTCAAACTCTTCCCTTCTATTTTGAGAATTAACCTATGCATAGATTACCCTAACATAATTTATACAAACATGAAAAAAGTATAGATGAATTCAGCAAAAAAGCAAGTAAAATTTTTAGCAATGGAGGTTTAAAACCTCCTTTTCTATTTCATACTGATGATAGATACAAGCTTTAGAATCTACTTGCACCGCTCTTTTAATAGAATTTTGTTGTATTGAAAACAACATGCATGGTGCATAGTGACACATATTGGTGGTGAATAGAAATGGAAACGGTATTAACCGAACATTTAAAAAAGGCAAGACGCATCTTCCGAATTCTTCTCGTCCTTGGTATATTAGCGGGGGCTTTATTGTTGTTTGCCTACATAAGCATCTTTCTCTACGCCAAAATCTCTGGCCCCCCTCCGCTAAACGTTTCTCAAACAGCTGTTTTCTACTCAGCAAACGGTAAAGTTCTTGATGAAGTTCACAATGGACAAAAGCGCTACTGGGTTTCACTTAATCAAATTTCACCTTACGTAAAAGATGCGACTTTAGCCGTTGAAGATAAGCGCTTCTATGAGCATCACGGCTTTGATATGCATCGAATCGCCGGAGCAATTGTAGCTGATATAAAAGCTATGGGAAAAGTACAGGGTGCGAGTACCATTACTCAGCAGTATGCACGAAACTTGTTTCTAGAGCACGACAAAACGTGGACTCGAAAGCTTCAAGAAGCTCTGTATACAATTCGGTTAGAAATGAATTATAGCAAAGATGAAATTCTAGAAGGCTACATGAATACGATTTACTACGGCCATGGAGCTTATGGAATTGAAGCGGCAGCTAGGTTGTATTTTGATAAGCATGCCAAAAATTTGACGTTAAGTGAAGCGAGTATGTTAGCAGGTATTCCAAAAGGCCCTAGCTACTACTCTCCTCTTATTCATCAAGAAAATGCAAAAAAACGACAAAATATCATTTTATCTCTCATGAAAGAGGATGGAATTATTACAGCTAAGCAAGCAACAAAAGCGCTTGTAACACCTCTAGCATTCGCAAAGCCTGCTGAAAAAGATCCTAATAAAGAAGATGCTTCTTACTTTATGGATGCAGCGCTAGCAGAATTAAAGCAAGATTTAGGCATTGATGAAACCATGATTTATACAAATGGACTTCGCGTTTATACAACGCTGGATGAAAAGATGCAGCGAACGGCCGAAGAAAAAATGAAGGATGTTATCAGCAGCTCTTCAGACGTACAAAGTGCATTTGTTGCGATGAATCCTAAAAATGGACAAGTGAAAGCTCTTATTGGTGGAAGAGATTATGAAAAGAGCCCGTTTAATCGCGCGACTCAAGCAATAAGACAGCCTGGTTCAACGATGAAGCCATTTTTATACTATGCGGCGTTAAAAGATGGTTTTACTGAATCTACTCCAATGAAAAGTGAAGAAACGACGTTCAAATTGGAAGATGGCGTTTCGACATATACGCCTAGCAACTATCACAATTATTATGCGGATGCTCCTATTACAATGGCCCAAGCCATCGCACTTTCAGATAATATTTATGCCGTAAAAACGCATTTGTTCATTGGGGAAAACCGCTTAATTGAAACTGCTAAAACACTTGGAATATCATCACCTTTAAAGAAAGTTCCATCTTTAGCTCTTGGAACTTCGCCTGTGAAAGTTATTGATATGGTTAATGCGTACGGCATCTTTGCTAATGGCGGAAAAGAAATTCGTCCAACATTTATTAAACGAATTGAAACCCATGACGGAGAAGTTGTTTATCAAGCTCCTTCCGAACAGAAACAAGTCATTGATAAGCGCTATGCTTTTCTTACTACCCATTTAATGACAGGCATGTTTAATCAAAAGCTAAATGGCTATACAACCGTCACAGGAAAGCCTATTTCTAAATATGTATCTCGTCCTTACGCGGGAAAATCCGGCACAACCTCTACGGACAGCTGGATGATTGGCTACTCTCCGCAGCTCGTTTCAGGCGTTTGGGTTGGATATGATCAAGGAAGAACAATGGATGATGTAGCTGAAAAAGGATACGCCAAAAAAATGTGGGCATTATTTATGGAAGAGGCATTAAAAGGGAAGAAAAAAGAAAAGTTTAAAGCACCAAACGGATTAATGAGCGTAAACATTAATCCTCAAAATGGAAAGTTAGCATCCAAATCATGCCCTGTTCAATATAAAGCTTATTATTTAACTGGAACACAGCCAAAAACATATTGTACTGATCACATCGATCATGCAGCAAAAACGAAGAAAAAAGAGCGTGAAAAAGAAGATAAAAAGTTTCACTGGTTACCCAAATGGTTTGATTAAAAAAAAGCTTAAGGCCAAGGCCTTAAGCTTTTTTTGGCATTACGATGTTTGAAGCGCTTCTTTTAAGTCATCATTAGATAACGTCCAAACTTCTTCATTATGAGACTTCAAAAACTCACGAAGCAAATCCTTAGACTTGTTATCCATTTCTTCTACCATAATGCGTCGTTTTAAGGATTTATCCATTTTGTTCACGTGTTCAGGAAGTGACTTATAGCCGCGGCGAATTTCACGATCAACGGTCATTTCGCATGCTGTCATACCTGCGTAGTAAGGTCCTTCTTGCTTGCGATCAATCGTTACCCACACAAGCCAATATAACTTGCCGTTTGGCACCTCGTCTTTATTCGGTAAGAACTTAATTCCTTTTTCCACTACACTTCTTGCATGCATCGCACCGATATCTACAAATACTTCTTCGTCGCTCGGACAAACAAAAACGGGTGAGATGTTTTCTAAACTTAACGCTCCAACACCGTAACCGCCGTGGCCGTCGGTTGAATCGTCTTTTATGATATTAAATCCTATACTTTTCTTTTTTGGCTGAGTCATAGTAAGCCTCCTCTATTCATTAAATCAGTGGTGCTAATATCTGCTGAAAGATATTCATAACAAACGTTGCTGCTCCGTTTAGAAGCGGCCAGATCACAATTCGATCCAGAGGTGTAATCACAAGAATTAAAAATACAAAAATGCCCCAAGACTCATACTGCGTCATCTTGGCTCGCGTGGACGGCGGAACGAGGTCTTCAATCACGCGGTAGCCGTCTAAAGGCGGAAAAGGCAACAAGTTAAATACACCTAGCGTTAGGTTTATTTGAATAAATAATGTAACAAAACGATAAAGCGCATCGTTGTCCACTGCGGCGTTATTCATCAAATAATAAATAAGCAAGCCGATAAATGCCAACACCAAGTTACTAAACGGTCCCGCTATCGATACTAGAATACCAGCTAAACGAGGCTTTTTAAAGAAATAGCGATTAACAGGAACCGGCTTCGCCCACCCAAAACCTGCGATGATTAACAAAAGCGTTCCAAATGGATCTAAATGAGCCAGCGGAGAAAGCGTTAGCCTTCCTTGCTTTTTAGCCGTGTGGTCTCCAAATAAATAAGCTACATACGCATGTGCAAACTCATGCAGCGTGAATGCAACAATAAGAGTCATTACCACGTAAGGAAGGTCTTGCAATGCAAAAGCTAAAAAATGTTCCACTCTTTATCTCCTTTATTTTAAAATAATTTCTACCTATCACATCTACTAGATGAATCTTTTTTTGCGGTAAAAAGGATACAATTTTTTCCAAATATGCCCTAAAAGTTCTCAAAGACCAGCGATGGGCCTCCTTTAGGCACACCTGTTTTTTTATATCGATGTTATTATAAAAGTATACTACAGATTATGTCCTCCATCACTATCTCATACTGTCATTTTATTCAGAAAACGGGTACACTAATCATATAATGATCAAAAAGGAGTGTACACATTATGCCAGTTGTAACTGTTAAAATGCTTGAGGGCCGTACAGATGATCAAAAAAGAGCTCTTGTTGAAAAAGTAACGGATGCTGTTGTGGAAACAACAGGTGCAGCACCTGAAAAAGTATCTATTATCATCGAAGAAATGTCTAAAAACCATTACGCTGTAGCGGGCAAGCGCATGAGCGATCAGTAACCTCTACATAAAAAAAATGCCATAGGAGTGAACCTATGGCATTTTTTTAATGGACAGACAGCGTTGCCTGAAGTTTTTCAATATATTTGTATGCTTCTGAAATGTCTTCTTCTGTATAGTTTTGCTTACGCTTTAGCGTAAACACTTTTTCTTTTACTTCTTCTTTCGGTAAATTATCGAAATATAAAATCGTAGAGACAAGCTCCAAAAATTTAGAGCTTTGTTCGTTCATATCCTTCATACATTCCTGCAAGTGAGGAAGTTCTAAGTCATAGTGGCTTAAAAACCCTTCCCCCGCTTCTGTTAATACGTAGCGATACTGCATATACCCGCCTTTTTTCTCTTTAATTTCACTTAAAAATCCTAAGTTACATAGCTCTTCAATTCGAAGCGTTAATTCTTCAGAATAAGGTCCAAAAAAGTGAAAATTATACTTTTCATAAAAAGGAAACTTCAGCTTTTTTCCGATAAATATCATCTTTTGTAACTTTTTTCTGCCAACAACTTCTCCCGCCGCGGAAAATACTTTCACAATCTTTGCGTGATCGTTTAACACAGCCCCTTCAACTCCTATACTATTTAACTCTGATCTCCTTTTAGTAAGTTTATAATCTGATCTTTAACTTTTCGCTTAGACGACAATTGATCAATGAGATCTTGTGGAAAATATAATTTATGATCGGTTCTCTTTTTCCCTGAAATTGCTTCAACAATCTCCGACTGACGTGATAATTCACGCACTTCATTATTTGGCATCAACAGATGAATCGGCAAACGTTCTTCCTCTTCACCCGGTCGATAAAAATCGTATGGTAAGTCGCTTGAAGAATCGACGACTAAATAATAATCTGGGTTAATACCCGCTTTTTTAAATAATGTTGTAAGCTCCATCCACATCTTCATTTGTGAATTCGGATTAAACTCAATGTATTTAAAAAGCTGACGATTCATAAATCTTCGGCATAGATCAGATAAAATTTCATCCTCTTCTTCTTCCCACGCTTGAAAATAAAATAAAATAACAGATTCATCTAATTTCAAATACTCTTTTAGCGATATTTCCTCTTCAAAAATCGAATAAAAATGAGTTGGCTCCTGCTTGAACTCATAGTAATGATGATGGAGCTCTTTTGCACGATGTAAAATTTTTGTCAAAATCACTTCAGCACTTCTCGTAACAGGATGAAAATACACTTGCCAGTACATTTGATAGCGGCTCATAATATAATCTTCAACCGCATGCATACCGCTGTGTTTAATCACGGCTTGGTCTTCCCTAGGACGCATCACGCGCAGAATTCGTTCCATATCAAAGTGACCGTAGCTTACTCCTGTGTAATACGCATCACGCTGCAAATAATCCATGCGATCTGCATCAATTTGACTGGAAATCAAACTAACGACAAGCTTATTTTCATATGTTTTCGCAATTACTTCAGCCACTTTTTTAGGAAAATCCTTTCCTACTTTCGTTAACACTCGATTTACCTCTGTGTCACCTACGATAATAGCTTGTGTAAATTCTTCATGGTCTAAGTGGAAAACCTTCTCAAACGAATGGGAAAACGGACCGTGACCTAAATCGTGCAGTAAAGCAGCACAAAGACAAAGAAGACGCTCATCTTCATTCCATTCAGGGCGTCCTTGAAAACCGTCATCAATAATACGGCGCACAATTTCATAAACACCTAAGGAATGACTAAAACGGCTGTGCTCAGCCCCATGAAACGTTAAGTATGTCGTTCCTAGCTGTCTAATGCGACGCAGCCTTTGAAATTCGGCTGTCCCGATTAGCTCCCAAATAACACGATCTCTTACATGGATATAGCGGTGAACAGGATCTTTAAATACTTTTTCTTCACTGAGTTTTTCATTAGGATATGTCATTTACATACCTCTCTATCTTCACTTTGTTGTTGCTATAATTTTTCGACACTCACTTCCTATTTTCCTATTCAGAATAAAAAATCACCTTGTCAAGCAACCAAGGTGATTTACCTAACAAACAAGGCGATTCTGTTTGTAAGAAGCTCGTTCGACAAATAAGTAGCAGAAAAGCAGCTATTTATTGTTTCACTATCTATTTTTTTACTTTTTTCTCAATCTTCTCGATTAATTCATCCTCTGTTGGCGCTGCTACAGGACGGTTGTTTACAAATGCAAATGACTTTTTACGTCCGGGCCCACAGTAAGACTGGCAGCCGATTTGTACTTCAGCTTGTTCATCTATTTTTTTAAGTCGAGGTAACAACGTTTTGACGTTTGTTGCCTGACAATCATCACAAATTCTAAATTCATTTGCCATGTTGACACAATCCTTTCAAAATTGGTTCATCATTTTGTCTAAGGGGTATTTTACCCCTATTTGAAGTCCGATGCAAGTTAAAGAAGGAAGCAAAATCTATCATACTCCTAGAAGAAATGGTATAAAGTATGGATTTTTTGTACATGATGATACTACAAAACATGATTACTATGAGTCATGGAAAATAGAGGAGTGAACAAAGTGAAAGATAGACAAGATGCTTGGACAGAAGAAAACGACTTATTATTAGCTGAAACAGTACTGCGCCATGTCCGCGAAGGAAGTACGCAGCTGAATGCGTTTGAAGAAGTGGGAGATGAATTAAATCGCACTTCAGCAGCATGTGGATTCAGATGGAATGCTGTGGTACGCCATCAGTATGAAAAAGCACTTCAGCTAGCCAAAAAACAGCGAAAACAGCGCATGCGTGCACTTGGACAAGAGCAAGGCAAAAAGAAATTATTATATACGCCACCAGCATCTGTAGAGCATGTGGAAAAAATGATGTCTGCACCTACAGCAACATATAGCTTATCTGAAACACAAGTAGAAAAAAGCAGCAGTGAGGAGCTTTCAATGGCTGACGTTATTCGCTTTTTGCAAACAATGCCAAATCAAGCGAGCAATTTACAGGCATTGCAAAGCGAAAACAAACGCTTGATGCAAGAAAATACAGAATTAGCTAAGAAAAACACAGAGTTGGAAAAACAAATCAAACATCTCGAGGCAAATGCTACTACTATTCAAGAAGACTATGAAACATTAATGCAAATCATGAACCGTGCGCGAAAGTTAGCTCTATTCGATGAAGAAGAACGTTCTTCTACTACATTTAAAATGGATCGTAACGGAAATCTTGAGAAAATGGCTGAATAAGCTACATGAACGAAGAAAGAGGGATGTCAAACTTGGCTCTTCTTTCTTCTTTTTCTATTTTACAGCCAATGACACGACGCCTTTATGCTATAATATGTTCGTTTACTGTTTATAAAGGGGTTTGAGATATGCAGCAGAATAGTTTAAAGCTTTTAGCACAGCCCGCTTGGCGTATTATTGATCAATCCAGTCTAGGTCCTCATTTTGATGCCCGTCATTCTTTTGCCATCGATGACACGCTTTGTACAACCGTTGGAAGAGGTGAATCTCCAGCTGTCATGCGCTCTTGGGTGCATCACGATACGATTGTATTAGGCATCCAAGATACAAAGCTACCTCATTTAGCTGAAGGTGCAGCTTATTTACATGAACAGGGATATAAAACAATCGTCCGCAATTCAGGCGGCCTCGCTGTCGTACTTGATCAGGATGTTCTAAACATTTCTTTAATTTTTCCTGATGCAGAAAAAGGAATTGATATTGATCGTGGATATGAAGCCATGTTTGATTTGATTAAGGTCATGTTTGCATCTTACGGGACAGCAATTGAAGCGAAGGAAATCGTAGGCTCTTATTGTCCCGGCAGCTTTGATTTAAGCATTCGCAATCAAAAGTTTGCGGGCATTTCACAGCGACGCGTTCGCGGCGGAGTAGCTGTACAAATTTACTTATGCGTTAAAGGAAGCGGTTCTAAACGTGCTTCTCTTATTCAAGAGTTTTACAAAAAAGGTCTCCAAAACACGGAAACTAAATTTTCATACCCAGATATCGAGCCTCACACAATGGCTTCTCTATCTGAACTATTACAGATTGAGTTAACTGTATCTGATGTCATGCTGCTTTTATTGCAAACACTGAATAGCATGAGCTCTTCTCTTATAAATATGCCTTTAAATGCTACCGAACAAGAGCTGTTTGAGACGCAGCTGCAGCGCATGTATGACCGCAACGAAAAAGCATTAGGTTCATTAGCCGAATAAAAAAAACTCCGCCCAAGGACGGAGTTTTTTTTATTACAGTGCTTGAGCTGCTGTGATTAAAGCAAGCTTGTACACATCTTCTTCGTTACAACCGCGAGATAGATCGTTTACCGGTTTGTTTAGACCTTGTAAGATTGGACCTACTGCTTCGAAGTTTCCTAGGCGCTGTGCAATTTTGTAACCAATGTTACCTGCTTCAAGGCTTGGGAATACAAATACATTTGCATCTCCTTTAATCACTGAACCTGGTGCTTTCTTTTCAGCTACAGAAGGAACAAATGCTGCGTCGAATTGGAATTCGCCGTCTAATGTTACGCTTGGTGCTAATTCTTTTGCAATTTCTACTGCGTTTGCTACCTTTTCTGTTTCCGGAGATTTTGCTGATCCTTTTGTTGAGAAGCTTAGCATAGCAACACGAGGATCGATATCGAACATTTCAGCTGTACGAGCACTTTCGATAGCAATTTCAGCTAAATCTTGGCTGTCAGGTGAGATGTTAATTGCACAGTCAGCAAATACGTATTTTTGATCACCGCGAACCATGATAAATACGCCAGATGTTTTCTTAACACCTTGTCTTGTTTTAATAATTTGTAGAGCCGGACGTACTGTGTCTGCTGTAGAATGAGCAGCTCCGCTTACAAGACCGTCCGCTTTGTTCATATGAACAAGCATTGTGCCAAAATAGTTTTCATCTAATAAAATTTTGCGAGCATCTTCTTCTGTTGCCTTACCTTTACGACGCTCAACAAACGCTGCTACCATTTCATCAAATTCAGAGTAGCTTTGAGGATCTAGAACCTCAACACCGTCTAATTTTACGTTTAGTTCTGCTGCTTTTGATGCTACAGCGTCTTTGTTTCCAACAACGATAGGCTTTAAGATATTGTCGGCAGCTAAACGAGAAACAGCGCCTAATACGCGCTCATCTAATCCCTCTGGGAATACGATTGATACATCGCTAGCTGATACTTTTTGTTTTAAACCTGTAAATAAATCACTCAAAGTAAATCCTCCTCGATATGTAAAAAACTTTTCTCATAATAGGATACTCCACTTTTTTTAAAAATCAAAGGCATGTCCTTCAAGAATCCATGATTACGAAAAAGTCTTTTAATTCTTAATTTTCCACTAACACCTAAAATGAAACCTGTTTTTACTTTGCGACAATTGTTTAAAGTTTAGTCACAAAATCACAGGTTTTTCATTCCAGTTCTTCGGACAAACTATGATATAGTAGAATTGGAATTTATCATAATCGGACAATAGGAGTGAAACGAAATGGCAGAAGCAGCACAAACATTAGACGGTTGGTATGCACTTCATGATTTCCGTTCAATCGATTGGAGCGCTTGGAAGCAGTTATCAAGCGACGATCGCCAAGCGGCTATCCATGAATTTTTAGGGTTGATTGAGAAATGGAAAGGAACTGAAGCTGAGAAGCAAGGCAGTCATGCTTTATATACCATTGTCGGCCAAAAAGCAGACTTTATGCTAATGCTTGTTCGTCCTACTATGGAAGAACTAAATAAAATTGAAACAGAATTTAATAAAACAAAGCTTGCTGAGTTTACCATTCCTACTTATTCATACGTATCAGTAGTTGAATTGAGCAACTACTTACCTGCTGGGGAGGACCCTTATGAAAATCCTCAAATCCAAGCTAGACTATATCCAACTTTACCAAAAGCTAGTCATGTTTGCTTTTATCCAATGGATAAACGTCGTCAAGGAAATGACAATTGGTACATGCTTCCCATGGAAGAGCGACGCAGCTTAATGCGCAGTCATGGAATGATTGGACGTCAATACGCTGGAAAAGTAAAGCAAATCATTACGGGTTCTGTTGGTTTTGATGATTACGAATGGGGCGTTACTCTTTTTGCAGATGACGTACTTCAATTTAAAAAATTAGTATACGAAATGCGTTTTGACGAAGTAAGTGCTCGCTACGGAGAATTTGGCAGCTTCTTTGTCGGAAATTTATTAAAAGAAGAAGCTATTGCACGTTTTTTACACGTTTAAACTAAGCCTCAAAAGCGCTCATCTCTTTTGTAACGCCTAGAGCAATAAATATCAATGAGCCTTATCTAAAAAACCTGTTTCCACTTGGAAACAGGTTTTTTATTTTCTAGCCATGGCATATTCGCACTTACAGGACCATATATATACAACAGTGTCACAAGTAAGCGAGGTGGGATAATGGCAGTCGTTGCACATAACGAAGAAGATGTTAAGCTCCTAGCCAGACTCATTCGAGCTGAAGCTGAAAGTGAAGGAAAACAAGGGATGTTACTGGTAGGAAATGTAGGCGTGAACCGCGCTAAAGCTCCCTGTTTAGATTTTAGAAATATAAGAACCATTCGTCAGATGGTGTTTCAAAACCCAGGCGGATTTGAAGCAACTCAAAAAGGCTACTTTTATCAGCGTGCCCGCCAGTCTGAAATTACACTTGCACGACGTGTATTAAGAGGGGAACGTTTTAACCCCGCAGAAAACTCACTGTGGTTTTTCAAGCCCAGCGGCGACTGTCCTGCTCAATGGTATAACCAAAATAACACAGGACGATTTAAATCTCACTGTTTCTTTGCACCAACTCAAGCTGATTGTCCAGGAGTTTACTAATTTCTTTTTGTTTGAAGGAGGTTCCTATGAAAAAACCAAAGTCTAATCAACCGCAACAGCAATATATGCAAAACCCGTATATGAGTCCAAACTACCCTTATTATATGCCTCAGCCGCAGCAGCCCCAGCCAGGCGGCCAGCAGGTTCAAGGGCAAACCCAAGGAGGTCCGCCCCCTACCTCTTCTGGAGGCAGCGGTGCCCCGCAAGACCCAAATCAACTGCCCATTGAAGAATCATATATTGAAAATATTTTACGTTTAAATCGAGGAAAAATAGCGACTGTATATATGACGTTTGAAAATAATACGCAGTGGAACGCGAAAGTCTTTAGAGGGGAAATTGAAGCAGCCGGACGCGATCATATCATTTTAAGTGATCCACAAACTGGCACTCGTTATTTACTGCTTATGGTTTATCTCGATTACATCACTTTTGAGGGTCCAATCAAATATAACTATCCGTTTAGCGGTGGAGGCCAGCAGTTGAGCAATTATTCTCCGCGTTAAAAAAACCCCTTTTCAGGGGTTTTTTTATAGCCATTTTACAGCTGCAACAACAATTAAAATCCAAGCTACAATAAACGCAACTCCACCTAGCGGAGTAATCGCGCCGAGAACTTTAATACCGGACGTACTTAATATATAGAGACTGCCCGAAAACAGCACAATCCCCGCGAACATAATCCAGCCCGAAGCTGTTAACAAAGAAGATTGAGGAAATTTGCTTAATAGAAATGCAATGACAAACAGCCCCATTGCATGGAACATTTGGTACTGCACTCCCGTTTTCCATACCTCTAAATACTTCTCTGAAATTTTCCCTTCTAACCCGTGTGCTCCAAAAGCACCAAGAGCAACCGCTAACATTGCATTGATTGCACCGATTATTAAAAATAGTTTCATGTTTTTCTCCTCACTTTAGAAATCAAACAGACTATCGCCGTTTGCATCATCTGATTTCAATTTCGTTCCTTCAAAATTAGGTTTGGATGACTGAATAATCTGTTGCTGCATAATCTCAGGCGATTGCATCATTTCCGGTGAAGACATTACAACAGGTTTCGATACTGAAACCTCTCCATTTTGATCTAATGCAAGCTCACATAGTGCTTTTATGGCAACCAATTGATCTCGAACGTTCGCACTATTCGAATGGTGCTTTGCTTTTTGTACTTCTGCACTAATTTTATCAAGGAGCTGCGTCATTTTTATATCCATGTAGACACCTCATCTTACATTCAATATGACTTTATACAGCTATTTTATCAAAAGATGAAATAGGAGGCTATGTCTGAAGCTAATCTTCATGAAATGCTCACTTTTACACATCGTCAATTTGCCAATCAATAGATTGACGTCCTTGTTGGAGCAAAAACTCATTTGCTCGTTGAAAGTGATTATTGCCAAAAAAGCCTCGATTAGCCGAAAATGGGCTAGGGTGCGGGCTTTCCAAAATTAAATGGTGCGAATGATGAATAAGCTCTTTTTTAGCTTGTGCATGCTTGCCCCACAGCAAAAACACGACTGGCTCCTCTTTTTGTGCCACTAATTCAATAATACGATCCGTCAGCTGTTCCCACCCTTTTCCTTTGTGAGAGTTCGCTTCTCCTCTTCTAACTGTTAAGACAGTGTTAAGCAAAAGAACACCTTGTTCTGCCCATTTGACTAAATAACCGTTATTCGGAATATGATAATCCATTTCATTTTTCAGCTCTTTGTAAATATTCACTAAAGAAGGCGGTGTTTTTACTCCTGGTTGAACAGAGAAGCTCAGTCCATGCGCTTGATTTGGTCCATGATAAGGATCTTGTCCCAATATGACCACTTTTACATTTTTATAATCTGTATAGTGTAAAGCATTAAAAATATCATATTTATCAGGGTAAATGGTGTGGTGATTATATTCATCCACTAAAAATTCTCGAAGCTGTATGTAATAGTCTTTTTGAAATTCTTCTTCTAATAAAGAAGCCCAGTCATTTTTTAAAATACTCATCGCTTATCACCTCATAATAATCTTTTTTGTTATTTTATCGTAAACTCTGCCCCCTGCTCAAACATTGCCTGCTTTAAATATGCTAAGAGCCTGGGCATATTTTAATATTGTCATGTTCAATGAAACTTTGTATACACTTATAAAGAGTGTATTTTTATATTAAAGGAGGGATTCCATATGATCATTAGCAATCCCCACCAAATAGATGTAACCTACAGCCTGGGTGTTACACCCGTTGAACCGATGATACCAAGAAAATACACCGTTTTCCCAGGTCAACACACTTCTGTTCCTTCCATTCAAATCGGCATTGAATTTGCCTACGATCATATGCAAAAAGAGCGGAACGAATATTTAGCATCCTTCGTCTTTGATAAAGGTTTTTATTCCCTTACTGTGTATTATTACATCGGTTCGCATACATCAACAGATGAAACCATTACACGCTACCTTCACTTTTTAGAACAGCTCCCTGTCATTCTATCGTCCATCTATCACGCTGATGCTTCTTTTTTCGAAAAACATCCACTTTTAATGCACTGTCCTATTTTTATCATCGCCGATAGTCCTGACTTGCCATTTTCAACAAAAAAATCTATCGGTTCCCTGTATCAATATAAATAAATGAGAAAAGCTACTGTTAAAATAACGGTAGCTTTTTCTCCGTATTCGAAACAAAATACTTTTAAACTTGTTAAAAACATGGAATAATAACTACAAATTGTTTTAATCTATTTGCGTTAACCCTTTAAAATCGTTACAATTTATTAGTAGTTCTATACATAAAGGAAAAGGTAAACAAGCAATCATTCGTTTGTTTATAAAGGCCGAGTTTAACGGGCAATGAATCCCCAGATTTCATTTAAGTGTTGTCTGTTAAAGCGGAAAAAAATTGAACGTAACTACGACAAAGTGAGGTCCTAGAAGTAATGACAAATGTACAACCAAAATCCATTATCGTAATTTTTGGCGCTACAGGTGATTTAGCAAAACGTAAGTTATTCCCCTCTATTTTCCGCTTATATAAAGCGAACAAACTATCGGAAGATTTCGCTGTTGTTGGTGTCGCAAGAAGACCTTGGACTAATGACGAATTACGCGAAAATGTAAAAAAATCAGTGAGCAGTTTCAAAAACAGTGACGCTGACATTGAAAAGTTTGCTTCACATTTTTATTACCAACCGTTTGACGTAACAGATGTCGCTTCTTATCAAGAATTAAAAAGCCTAACAGAAAGCCTTGATGAGCAATACAACGTGCCTGGAAATCGTATTTTCTATCTAGCAATGGCACCTGAATTTTTCGGAACAATTGCTTCGAATTTAAAAAATGAAGGTTTAACACAAACAGACGGTTGGAGTCGCCTAGTCATTGAAAAGCCGTTTGGTCATGATTATCCTTCCGCTAAAGAACTAAACGAACAAATTCGCCATGCATTTAAGGAAGATCAAATTTATCGTATCGACCACTACCTCGGTAAAGAAATGGTGCAAAATATCGAAGTTATCCGTTTTGCAAATGCTCTATTTGAACCGATGTGGAACAACCAATACATTTCAAACATCCAAATTACGTCTAGCGAGACGCTTGGTGTAGAAGATCGTGGCCGTTACTATGAATCTTCAGGTGCCCTTCGAGATATGGTACAAAATCATATGCTTCAAATGGTAGCATTGCTTGCAATGGAACCGCCAATTAAATTAACACCGGAAGAAATTCGTAGTGAAAAAGTAAAAGTACTGCGTGCTCTTCGCTCTTTATCAGTAGATGAAGTAGATGATTATTTTGTACGAGGCCAATACGGCAAAGGTGTACTTGAAGGAGAAGAAGTGATCGGCTACCGCGAAGGAAACTCGGTTGATCCTGAGTCTAACACCGCTACATTTGTTTCTGGTAAGCTTATGATCGATAACTTCAGATGGGCTGGCGTACCAATTTATATCCGTACAGGTAAACGCATGAAAGAAAAAGCAACGACAATTGTTGTACAGTTCAAAGACTTACCAATGAACCTGTACTTCAATAAAGATAAAGAAATTCATCCAAACTTGCTTGTCATTCATATCCAACCGGAAGAAGGCATTACGCTTCACTTAAATGCGCGTAAAACGCCGGGTGCAACATCGTCCACACCAATTAACTTGAACTATTGCAATAACTGTGGAGATAAAATGAATACACCGGAAGCTTATGAGCGCCTTATTTATGATTGCATGCTTGGAGATGCAACGAACTTTACTCACTGGGATGAAGTAGCCCTTTCTTGGAAGTTTGTTGATACCATTTCAGAAGCATGGGAAAGCACAAAAGCACAAAACTTCCCGAACTACGAATCAGGTTCAATGGGACCAAAAGAATCAGACGCATTGCTTGCTGAAGACGGTTTCCACTGGTGGCCAGTCGGAGAAGACAACTTCTCACCTAAAGAGTAAATAAAAAAAGCAGCTGTAGTATACAGCTGCTTTTCTTGTTTTTTATTTTAACCACTCAGTATGGAATACGCCCTCTTTATCAACACGTTGATATGTGTGAGCTCCGAAGTAGTCACGTTGCGCTTGTAAAAGGTTCGCTGGTAACGTTTCTGTACGGTAGCTGTCATAGTAAGCTAATGCACTTGAGAAACTTGGTACAGGAATACCTTGTTTAACCGCAATTGAAATAACTTCACGAAGAGCCGACTGATAGCCTTCTACGATATCCTTGAAGTATGGGTCTAATAGTAAGTTTGTTAGATCTGCATCGCGATCGTAAGCTTCTTTAATTTTTTGTAAGAATTGTGCACGGATGATACAACCACCACGGAAGATCATTGCAATATCACCGTACTGTAAATTCCAGTCATATTCTTCAGAAGCTGCTTTCATTTGAGCAAACCCTTGCGCATATGAACAAATTTTACTCATGTACAATGCTTTACGGATTGCTTCTACTAATTCGGTTTTATCACCTTCAAATGCAGCTGCATTTGGACCGCTCAATACTTTGCTTGCTTTTACACGTTCTTCTTTCATAGCTGAAATAAAGCGCGCAAATACAGATTCCGTAATGATTGGTAGTGGTACACCTAAGTCAAGCGCACTTTGGCTTGTCCATTTACCTGTACCCTTTTGACCTGCAGTGTCTAAAATAACGTCTACAAGTGCTTTACCTGTTTCTTCATCTTTTTTCGTAAAGATATCAGCTGTGATTTCAATTAAGTAGCTATCTAGCTCGCCTTTATTCCATTCAGCAAATACTTCATGTAGTTCATCTGTTTCTAAACCTAATACGTTTTTCATAATGAAGTATGCTTCACAAATTAACTGCATATCACCATACTCGATGCCGTTATGAACCATTTTCACGTAGTGACCTGCACCATTTGGTCCAATGTATGTGCAGCAATCATCGCCTTCAACTTTCGCTGAAATAGCTGTTAAGATTGGTTTTACAAGTTCATATGCTTCTTTTTGTCCGCCAGGCATGATTGAAGGTCCTTTTAATGCGCCTTCTTCTCCGCCGGATACGCCTGTACCGATGAAATGGATACCTAATTCTTCTAGCTCTTTGTTACGACGAATTGTATCCTGGAAGAATGTATTTCCGCCATCGATTAAAATGTCGCCTTTTTCTAAGTATGGTTTTAACGAATCAATTGTTGCATCTGTAGCAGCACCAGCTTTAACCATTAATAAAATTTTACGCGGTTTTTCAAGAGAATTAATAAACTCTTCCACACTGTATGTACCTGCAAAATTTTTACCTTCTGCTTCTGTTTTTAGGAACTCTTCTGTCTTTTCAGGAGAGCGGTTATAAACTGAAACAGAATAGCCTCTGCTCTCAATGTTTAGCGCCAAGTTTTTCCCCATAACCGCTAAACCGATAACACCGATTTGTTGTTTTGCCATGTTAAATTCTTCCCTTCATGTGTAATATGAATTGGTCAACCTAATCGTAACTGAACATATCATAAAGAAAGTTACAGATTCAAGTTTGATATAACCATAATCATACGTTTTATTATACACATTTGAAAAGAATCATGCTCACCGAACATTGATTATTTTGAAGAAAATTTCGATAAAATAAGCGAAATGAACGCAGTTACTAATCATCCGTACATTCTTAACTACCTTTAGACGCATTTTAACATTTTCTTAAACAATTACTTTTGTTAAAATATTAAGCAGTTAATCATTTCAATGAATTGATGATCAACACGGTTGTTACCGTTTTACTATATTTATTGTAGCTAAAAAGCTGTACTAGTACTTATTTTGTTTTATGAAGAGGGATTTTATATATGACGAAACCAATCAAAGATCCGTTCAAGGAAAATTTTGATACGCTTGAAGAATTCGCTGATCGCATTAGTGAAGTATTGAACTGTCCTATTACCATTGAAGATGCTAATCATCGCTTATTAGCTTATAGCACCCATGACGAAAGAACGGACCAGGCGCGTATTGCCACAATTATTGGAAGAAGAGTTCCGGAAAAAGTCATCAACAACTTATGGAAAGAAGGCATTATTCCTAAACTGCTTGAGACAAATGAACCTGTGCGTGTGAAAAATATAAATGAAATTGGGCTTGGAGATCGCATAGCTATTTCCATCTGGAAAAATGAAGAAGTTCTAGGATTCATCTGGGCTGTTGAAATTGAGAAAGCCTTAGGCGACGAAGAAGTAGAGCTATTAAAAAAAGCTGCGAATGTATTAAAAAATAAATTGCTACAGCTTCAAATTCGAAAGTATAAACGAGAGGAACGTTCACAAGAATTTTTCTGGAAATTATTAACTGGTCACATTAAGTCTCGCCAAGAAATTTCAGAAGCGTTTTATGAAGCTCAAATTACAGCTCCATCAACATTTTCCATTGCTATCTTCCGCTTCCAAGAAGATATTACGCCTGAAGCTGAACGTCAAATCTCGTATATGCTAAAAACGATGCATCGCTTGAAAATCGTTCTTTATACGATTGATTGCAATGACTTAATCTTACTGCTTTCTTTGGATGCGGTTGAAAACCCTCTTGATGAACAGCGAGATTTTGTAGACTATTTTAGAGGCAACATGTATGAACGCTTTGATGTTACTCAAATTAAAGCCAGCTGCAGCAGTATTTATTCATCGCACGATCATATCGAAAAAAGTTATAAAGAAGCCTTGAACGTATTAGATATGAAAAGTAAGTTTCCAGAAGAAACGAAAGAGATTATTAACTATCAGGAATTAGGTATTTATCAATTTCTTGATGTTATTTTAGAAAAGCGCGTGCAAGATCAATTTGAAAACCATTCTTTAAAGAAGCTAACTGATTACGACCTTCGTCATAATAGCAACTTGGTGGAGACTCTCGAAGTATTTTTAAATAATGATAATAACATTAACGAAGCAGCAAAAGAATTAAATGTGCATATGAATACACTTAGCTATCGATTAAAGCGAATTTCAGAGATTGGTGATATTAACTTAAAGGACGTTAATCAAAAAATGACTCTTTATATTGATATTAAGTTAATGAAATATAAAAAATAACAGATAATGTAACTTCTTTTAACATTGAGCTATTCGTTTATTTTCTAATAAACAAATAGCTCTTTTTTTACTTTTTATTTCCTTATGATGTTAGATGACCTTACATAAAAATTAAAAATTCCGATAAGTAAGCGTTTACATTTGTGTGTTTAAACAAAAACCACTTCTTCAATTCTTCTTTCTAGACAAAGAAATTTCATAAAACTTTCTTTATACTAAAGGTACACAAACGACCAAGGGGGAAATTAATCATGATTATTGGCGTACCAAAAGAAATCAAAAACAACGAAAACCGAGTAGCGATTACACCAGCAGGCGTAGCATCATTTGTTGGTACAGGTCATCGTGTATTAATTGAAAATGAAGCGGGTATTGGAAGTAACTTCACAAACGAAGATTATGTAAAAGCTGGAGCTGAAATCGTTGAGACAGCAGCTGACGTTTGGGCACAAGCTGAAATGGTTATGAAAGTAAAAGAACCATTAGCAAGTGAATACGGCTATTTTAGACCAGGTCTTATCTTATTCACATACCTTCACTTAGCAGCTGAACCAGCACTAGCAAAAGCATTAAAAGATAGCGGCGTAACAGCCATTGCTTATGAAACAGTAGCAGTAAATCGTACATTGCCTCTATTAACACCTATGAGTGAAGTAGCAGGACGTATGGCTGCTCAAATCGGTGCACAATTCCTTCAAAAATCAAACGGTGGAAAAGGAATTTTATTAGCGGGTGTTCCTGGAGTTAGCCGCGGAAAAGTAACGATTATCGGAGGCGGCGGTGTTGGTACAAATGCTGCAAAAATCGCAATCGGTCTCGGTGCTGATGTAACAATTATTGATTTAAGTCCTGAACGCCTACGTCAATTAGACGATATCTTTGGCAACCAAATCAATACGCTAGTGTCAAACCCTTACAATATTGCAGATGCAGTAGCAGAGTCAGATTTAGTGATTGGCGCAGTATTAATCCCAGGTGCAAAAGCTCCAAAACTAGTAACGGAAGAAATGGTGAAGACAATGAAGCCAGGTTCTGTTATTGTTGACGTAGCAATCGACCAAGGCGGTATTGTTGAAACAATCGACCACATTACAACACACGATCAGCCGACTTATGAAAAGCACGGGGTTGTACACTATGCAGTTGCAAACATGCCGGGAGCAGTTCCTCGCACATCAACAATTGCTTTAACAAACGTAACCGTACCTTACGCACTTCAAATTGCTTCTAAAGGTGTTCACAAAGCAATCGCTCAAAACGAAGCGTTAAAATTAGGAGTGAACGTTGCAAACGGAGCCATTACGTACGAAGCAGTTGCACATGATTTAGGTTATGATTATGTATCAGTAGACGTAGCTCTTGAAAAAGAATTAGCTTCTATCTAATAAATAGTGAAAAACGTCCTTAACCCGCTGTTAAGGGCGTTTTTATTTTACATGAACAACAATTAGCTATAAAAAACACGACTATTTAAAGCTTTGTGTATCTGTTCACTGGTAATCTCCGGTACTATTGGCCAGAATTCAGGAGTAGGAAACATAAGGTTACTAGGCGTTCTATTATGATTTCCATCTAGTTCATGAAAAGGTTCTGGATCATCCGTCTCGTTAAAACGATTCGTAATAAACATAAAATGACCTAATTCATGTGCGAGAAGATACTCCTCTGTACTTGCATTTGTCATAATAATAAGCGGAAAAGAATTATAAGTTACAGCGAGAGTAGATGAATAATCAAAATTAACAGGCCCAAATCTATTTCCATTCATATAAAATACATACACATCAGCATTTTGACAAACTTTTCGGCCAGTTTTAAGCATTGCTTGTACCATTGTAAGATGACTAGCCCCTCCAATTGGAAAATTTTCCGCATTATTAACAATGCCACTGATGTTTTCCAAAAAAACAACTGAACGTGTAATAGTAAATGTAACACCTTGGATTAATCGGTTTTTCTCATATTGTTTCCATATTTTATTAGCAGCGGCTATGTCTCTTTTTACACGATTGGGAACTATAGACTGATGATCTGTGGAGTTTCGATCAACTTTAGCTCCTGGTAATACAATTATACAAACATTTAAAGTGCCTGCCTTAACAGTTCTGAAGTGATCATTTGTTAAATTTGAATTCATATAATAATCTTTGTGGTTTTTTTTGCGAGGTTGTGATTTATTGAAAGCATACGAATCGTCTTTATAACTGTCATGATTAGAATGTTTTTTTATGTGAATCACCCTTTCTTAAGTTTCTCTTTATTTTATTCATGAAAAGAAAGAGTGCTTGTACCATAAGGTAAAAGAGGCTAAGACAAAAGTATACACTTAGGATTCATACAGTTTTTAGAAATTGAATATCTACATTAAAAGCGATAAAATAAAAGAAAAAGTGAAAAGTGAATGGAAGAAATTTATCTAAAACACATTGGGCAGCTAAAAACCGACCGGTGGAAGTTTTACTCTATTTTCTCTATGAACTTAAAATACGGGAGGATTTTTTATGACAATGAATAAAGCATTAACCATTGCGGGTTCTGACAGCAGCGGCGGAGCTGGCATTCAAGCGGATTTAAAAACATTCCAAGAACTGGGTGTTTACGGAATGACAGCTTTAACAACAATTGTAACAATGGATCCCGATAACAGCTGGTCTCATAACGTATTTCCGCAAGAAGTTTCAACTGTTGAACAGCAGTTGAAAACAATTGTAAAAGGCGTAGGCGTACAAGCTCTAAAAACAGGTATGCTTGGCTCAGTGGAAATTATTGAACTAGCCGCAAAAACAATTGAAGAATATGGTTTAAAAAATGTCGTAGTAGATCCTGTGATGGTATGTAAAGGAGAAGACGAAGCGCTTCACCCGGAAACAACTGTCAGCTTGCGTGATGTACTAGTTCCAAAAGCAACAGTCGTAACCCCTAATTTATTTGAAGCTAGTCAATTAAGTGGACTTGGTCCTATCAAAACGGTCGATAAAATGAAAGAAGCAGCCGTCAAGATTTTTGACCTTGGTGCCGAATATGTATTGATTAAAGGCGGAAGTAAATTGGCGCATGAAAAAGCAATTGATTTGCTTTATGATGGAAAAACGTTTGAGATCTTAGAGTCTGAACGTATTGAAACAACATTCACGCACGGTGCTGGATGCACATACTCAGCTGCGATTGCTGCTGAATTGGCAAAAGGCAGTGACGTCAAACAAGCTATTTATACAGCAAAAGAATTTATTACAGAAGCAATTCGTCATTCATTTGCTTTAAATCAATATGTTGGACCGACAAATCACGGTGCATACCGTCGTAACAAGGAGAAAGTAACAAACTAAAAAGCATGCCTAAAGGCATGCTTTTTAGTTTACTTATTGTTTAACTGTTTCAAGCGCATTTAAAATAGCTTGAGCTACGCCGTGCTCGTCATTTGTTCCTGTTACGATATGGGCAAACTCTTTAATTTCTTGAGGGGCATTCCCCATCGCTACAGCACGTCCAACTCGCTGAAACATCGATACGTCGTTATAATTGTCTCCAATGGCCATCGTTTCTTCTAGAGAAATATGGCGTTCTTGAACAAATGATGTAACTGCAATTCCTTTTTGAGCATTTTCATCATTTATTTCAATATTTTCTTTACCAGATGCACTGACTGCAATCGAATCTAACTTCACAAGTTCTATTTTTGCCTGTTCTAACTTTTCTTTGTCAAAAGAGAAAGCAAGCAGCTTATAAATGTCCTTGTTTGGATCTTGAAATAACGCTTCATACTCTTCAATAAGCTTTACTCTGCCGCTATTGAAACGCTCTTTTGCCGCTTCTAACGATTTTTCATAATTATTTTTTAAGCTAGCGCTTAAATAAATATCCATTAATACCGACAAAGCTTTTTCATAGTCATTTGAATACGTGCCTTCACTTGTATAGACTTCAAAGTACAGCTGAAACTTCTTAAAAATATCCTCTACTTCGCGAATAGATTCCATCGTCATGCCTACTGAATATTGTTTTTCTCCTTGTGGATTCCGAAGCTCTGCTCCGTTTGCACAAATTAAATATGTATGAAGTCCTGCTTCTTCTAAAACATAACGGGCCTCTTCATAAGAACGTCCCGTAGCAACAACAACTTCCACCCCTGCCTTTTGAGCTGTCTTAATCGCTTGGGCATTTTCTTTACTTACAACTTGTTCACTATTTACTAAAGTTCCATCCATATCGATCGCAATACATTTAATCATGATGTACCCCTTCCTATGCATCTTTGCTCTCTTATTTTATTCTAGCATATGTTTTTTTGCGCTTTGCTACTTGCATGTAAAAGATTTACTAATTTTTTGTATACGCGCTGTTATAATCTGTTCCTTTTCTTGCTTTTTCGAAAACCTCTTTGATCGTCTTTAAATGCAAATCAGCTGTTGAATATACGTGAAAACTCACATCCTCTTCCTTCAGATGCTTACCAACGCCGATAGAAACCATATCTGTTTGATTAATAGCTTTTATACCGGCCTCTCCATCTTCTATGCCCACACATGCATAGGGTTTTACTTGTAATTGATCGGCAGCTGTCAAAAATATTTCTGGATCTGGTTTTCCCTTCTTTATTTTTCTCACATCCACAATGCAATCAAAAAAAGAACGTATTCCTAGCGAATCTATTACAGTATTTGCATTTGAACTAGAAGAAGCAATTCCCATTTTAATGCCTTGCTTTTTGCAATCTTCTAACAACAATTGTATTCCTGGAAGTAGATGATCCTTTGTCATTTCCCTTATTAATGCTTGGTAATGCTTATTCTTTTCATCAGCAAGCTGTTCTTTTTTTTCCACTGTGAGACGTACGTTGCCTTGTGCAGCAATGAGCTCTACAGTTTTCACTCGGCTGATCCCCTGAAGCTGCTGATTCAGTTCTTCAGAAAATGAAACGTTAAGTTGATCTGCTACTTTTTTATTTGCTCTATAATATAAATGTACCGTATCTGCAATAACACCGTCTAAATCAAAAATAATCGCTTGTAGCCCTTCTTTTTTCATATTATCCTCCTCTGCACTTGTCTTTATGCCATTACTTGAATGCTTTGATTACATTCTATCGTGTTAAAATACCGTTAATACTGTTCACTTTATCATAAAATTTTTTTCATCATTTATGATTCATGAATAAATTTTTCAAAAAAAGAGAAATTACAGTCTTGCATTATGAAAGCCCTTTTATTACAATAAGGTTATGCAAACGGTTGCACTATCTTTGAAATATAGTTTATCAAAAAATAAAATGAAAACCCATACATAGGGGAAGGGGAAAAACTATGAAGAAGTTCTTTTCATTTGATTTTTGGCAGAAATTTGGTAAGGCTTTATTAGTAGTAGTAGCGGTTATGCCCGCAGCTGGTATTATGATTTCACTTGGAAAACTAGTTGCAATGACTGGGGGAGACATCACTGCTGTACAAACAATTGCACGCGTGATGGAAGACATAGGCTGGGGTATCATTACAAATCTTCATATTTTGTTCGCTGTTGCCATCGGGGGCTCTTGGGCAAAAGAACGTGCTGGAGGTGCATTTGCTGCACTCATCGCATTCATTCTTATTAATCGAATTACAGGAGCCATTTTCGGAGTTAAAGCAGAAATGCTCTCAGATTCAAAAGCAACGGTTCAATCACTGTTTGGACAAGAATTAGTTGTAAAAGACTACTTCACATCTATTTTAGGATCTCCTGCTCTTAACATGGGAGTGTTCGTAGGAATTATCGCTGGGTTTTTAGGTGCGAATTTATTCAATAAATATTACAACTATGATAAATTGCCTGAAGCCCTTTCGTTTTTTAACGGCAAGCGCTTCGTACCATTTGTGGTCATCGGTGGTTCAGTTGTAACGGCACTGCTTTTATCCATTGTATGGCCGTTCATCCAAGGTTCATTAAACAGCTTCGGACAGTGGATTGCAACATCTAGAGACACAGCTCCTATTCTAGCACCATTTATTTTCGGAGCATTGGAGCGCCTACTTCTTCCATTTGGTCTTCATCATATGCTGACAGTTCCTATGAACTACACGGAGCTAGGCGGAACGTACAAAATTTTAACAGGTTCTGGAGCAGGTTCCACTGTTGCCGGTCAAGATCCTTTGTGGCTTGCTTGGATTGCAGATTTAAATAATTTCCGCGCTGCAGGAGATATGGACAGCTACAAACAGCTCTTACATGACGTTACACCTGCACGATTTAAAGTAGGACAGATGATTTTATCTTGTGCGTCATTAATTGGAATCGCTTTAGCAATGTATCGTAACGTAGATCCTGACAAACGTTCAAAATATCGTTCAATGTTCTTTTCAGCTGGACTAGCTGTTTTCTTAACAGGCGTAACAGAACCAATCGAATTTATGTTCATGTTCGCAGCACCTCTTTTATATGTCGTATATGCAATTATGACTGGACTGGCTTTTGCCATTGTTGATATTGTTCATGTTCGCGTACACTCCTTTGGCGTAATTGAACTATTAACACGTACACCAATGATTATCAAAGCCGGACTATGGGCTGACTTAATGAACTTTGTCATCGCCTGCCTTGTATTCTTTGGCTTAAATTTTGGAGTGGCAAACTTCTTAATCAAACGTTTTAACTTCCCAACGCCGGGACGTAACGGAAACTATATCGATGAAGAAACAACTGCAACAAGCAGCAAGCAGGTGAAAAATGATTCGCTTGCCCCAGTCATTATTGGACTGCTTGGCGGAGAAAACAATATTGAAGACGTTGATGCTTGTATGACTCGCTTACGTGTAACGGTAAAAGATATACATGCCGTTGCAGGAGAAAGTGAGTGGAAACAAAACGGAGCCCTTGGTTTAATCTTGAAAGATAAAGGGGTACAAGCTATTTATGGACCTAAAGCGGATGTTTTGAAATCCGACATTCAAGATTTGTTAGGAGCTTAACATAATGAAGCTATTAACGTTAAATTGCCACTCTTGGCAAGAGGAAAATCAGCTAGACAAGTTATCTTGTCTAGCTGAAGTAATTAAAAAAGAAAAATATGATGTCATTGCTTTACAGGAAGTAAGCCAAAAAGTAGACGCACCTTATGTATATGACTACATTCGCAGCGATAATTACGCTTGGCTTTTAGCAAAAGAACTGGGTAAGCAAGGTGAAGACTATCAATTGGTATGGGATTTATCTCATATAGGCTATGAAGTGTATGAAGAAGGAATTGCCATTTTAACGAAACACCCGATTATTGAAGAGCATTCATTTTTTGTTTCACAAACGTCAAATATTGACTATTGGAAAACGAGAAGAATTGTTGGAGCCACAATCGAATATGAAAAAGAACTTCTTACGTTTTATTCTTGTCATCTTGGCTGGTGGGATGACGAGGAAGAGCCGTTCAAGCAGCAAGTTGATACACTGCTAGCTCATGTACACAAAGATAACCCATTTTTCCTACTTGGAGACTTTAATAATGACGCTCATAGACGAAATGAAGGTTACGACTACCTGTTGAGCCAAGGCCTCTATGATACGTATACTCTATCGAATAAAAAAGACAGCGGTATTACAGTTAAAGGTAACATTGCTGGATGGGATGATAATGAACGGGCACTGCGCCTTGATCTAATTCTATCGAGTCATGCGCAGGATATTCAGTCATCAACTGTGGTGTTTAACGGCATACATTATCCCGTTGTTTCTGACCATTTTGGGGTAAGCGTTGAAGTGAAATAAGTGACATAAAGCGAACGAATAGCGTTCGCTTTTTTTCGTGTGATTATGATGATGTGAAAATCATCTTCTTTACTGCTTTATCTATCGTTTTGGAAGTGTCCGATAAACTTTCGCATTTTAAAAAGTAGGTGTGCTATAATATTGTGATGTTGGCGATATGCAACCCATTTTTGCATGTTTATCAATGAAATCGCTCAACTTAATAGTAAGATGATACATGTAAGCTCTATTTAAATGAACACCCGTTGTCATTATCATAAACTAATAAAGAAAAATAGGTGTGAAACAATCATGAAAATTTTGTTGATTTCAAATATGTATCCTTCGGAACAATTCCCTAGCTATGGTGTATTTGTTCAAAACACTGAAAAAATTTTAGTTCAACATGGTATTCAAGTTGATAAAATTGTCATGCAAAAAAAGACAAGTAAATTAAGCAAGCTTTTTAGCTATGCTTCTCATTATGCTAATGTCGTCTTGACGGGCTTGACAAAAAACTACGACTACCTTTACGTACATTATGCATCTCATAATGCTCTTCCGCTGCTGATTCTTAAAAAGCTAAAGAAGAATGTGAAGATTGTGACAAACGTGCATGGTTCAGACGTTGTACCTGAAGTACCTTCACAGGAAAAGTATCAGCCTAGAGTAAATGACTTATTGCACCATTCTACTAAAATTATTACTCCTTCTCCTTATTATAAAGGGCTCGTTGAAGAGAAATATAAGGTTCCTAACCCAATCTATATTTTTCCAAGCGGAGGAGTGAATAAAGATCTGTTTCACCCTTATGCAGATAAAAGCAAAGCTTATCAAGAACTAAACTTGGACCCTACTATCCGTTATCTTGGATGTGTAAGCCGCATCGATGTGGGTAAAGGATGGGAATACTATCTGCAAGCAATTGCAAAAGCTGAACAACAAATGCCCACTTCTTACAAATACCTATACGTTGGAAGCGGAAAAGATGAAGCTGCATTTAAAGAAATGATCAAGACTCTGGGCCTAGAGGAAAAAGTCATCCATTTCCCTCTCCTTCCTCAGTCCTCTCTTGCTTACGTATATAATGCAATTGAAGCATTCGTGTTTCCGACCGTAAGAAAAGGAGAAAGTTTGGGCTTAGTCGGCCTCGAAGCTATGGCTTGCGGAGCACCCGTAATTGGGAGTCAGATTGGTGGTCTAAAAGATTACATTATAAACGGAAAGAATGGTCTATTCTTTGAACCTAAAAATGTAGACGAACTAGCTTCACAACTACAGGCTTTTATTAATCTTCCTGAAGATGTGAAACAGCAAATGTCTCAACAGGCGTTACAAACAGCAAACCGCTACACAGTAGATGTAATTGCTGAACAACTCCCAACAATTTTTTTTGATGAGGTGGAAAAATGAAAGTCGCAGTTTTAATTCCTTGTTATAACGAGGAAGTAACAATTGGAAAAGTAATTGACGATTTCAAACGCGAACTGCCTAGTGCAGATATTTATGTGTACGATAACAATTCAAAAGATCGCACAAGTGAAATTGCACTTGAACACGGGGCAATCGTCAAAAAAGAATTCAAGCAAGGAAAAGGAAACGTTGTACGTTCGATGTTTCAAGAAATTGATGCAGATTGTTATGTCATGGTAGATGGGGATGATACGTATCCTGCAGAATTTGTTCATCAATTAATTGAGCCTATTAGAAATCGAGAAGCTAACATGGTCATTGGAGATCGTTTATCAAACGGAACGTATCTCGAAGAAAACAAACGTGCTTTCCATAATTTCGGAAACAACTTAGTACGTTCTTTAATTAACGGCCTGTACAAAAGCAACATTAAAGATATCATGACAGGTTATCGTGCGTACGATAAATTATTTGTAAAATCAATACCTGTGATGAGCCCGGGATTTGAAATTGAAACAGAAATGAGTCTTCACGCGTTAGATAAACGCTTCCGCCTAAAAGAAATCGCGATCGATTATCGCGATCGACCTGAAGGCAGCGAATCGAAACTTAATACGTTCTCTGATGGATTTAAAGTGTTACGAATGATTTTTACGTTATTTAAAGAGTACAAGCCGCTTCAGTTCTTCTCCATTTGGACAGTGTTATTTATTGTCGCAGGATTAGCTGTTGGTGCTCCAGTACTTTATGAATTTTTTGATACAGGCTTTATTACCAAAGTACCTTCATCTATCTTAGCAACTGGATTGATGGTGTTAGGTGTTTTATCTTTCGTCTGTGGATTAATTCTAGATACAATCGCTTCATTAAATCGCAAGCAATATGAATTAGAACTAAATAAAAAAATTGAACAGATTGAACAAGTAGGAGAATAACAATGATGAAGAATAAAAAAAGTATTTTGCTGCTTACAGTAACAGCTTTAATTATTCTTATCGGTTTAAGTATTGGTAATCCAGACGGTGTTCACTATCTTTCCCTTTTTGCTGCACTTGTATTTACCATCATAAGCTCTATTTTTATTTATAAAAATAGAGCTTATGCTTCATTTAAACCGCTAGAATGGCTATTGCTGATTGTTTTTTCGTTTATCGTACAGTTTTCTCTTTTAGATAACTTACATATGACGAGCTCAACTATTTTCTTACTCGTTTTGTATGCCGTCAGCCGTACTTTATTGGCAATGCTGCTAACGGCCGCTGTACTCAGCGCTATCAAACAGATAAACGATTTTCACTATACATTTGCACACCCAAAGCGTTACCTAGGAATTGTTACGATTCTTATTTTAGCTGTTAGTCTATATTACTGGTTCGCCTTTTTCCCAGCGGCCATGACTCCCGATTCATTAGCACAGTGGAGACAGGCACATAACGGAGAATTTAACGATTGGCACCCTATTATGATTACGTGGCTGATTATGCTGCTGACAAAAATATGGGATAACCCAGGAATTGTAGCATTCACGCAAATTGCTGTTGTAGTAAGCATATACGCCTATACGTTCGATTTTTTCATTAAACGCAAAGCACATCCTGTTATGATTGGACTTTTAACAGCTATTATTGTCATTATTCCAAGCTTTTTAATCTTTTCAATTATTATTTGGAAAGATATTTTATACAGTGCTTTTCTGCTGTTTTTTACGGTGAATATCGCAAAAATCTATTTGTCAAAAGGTGCTTGGATTAAAAGTAAAGCAGGCTTTTTCTTACTTTTACTTTCTGCATTTGGAGTAGCTTTCTTTAGACATAATGGTTTTCCTGTATTTGTTTTGACTTTCCTTTTAATGATCGTCTTATTCAGAAAAAATTGGAAACCTCTTGTCACGATTTTCTTAGTTGTCTTTATTTTACAAAAGATTGTTACAGGCCCTGTGTTCACGTGGCTTGATGTACAGCCTTCGGATCCAAATGAAGCTTTGTCTATCCCAACTCAACAAATTGCAAACATCATTTCAAATGATGGGGAGATGTCAAAAGAAGAGCGCGAATATTTTAATAAAGTGCTTCCTATTGAATTGTGGAAAGAAAAGTACAATCCATATAAAAGCGATCCTATTAAATTCACTTGGAAATACTACGACCGCGAGTTTATTTTTAATGATCTAGGTCTTTACTTTAAGAATTATGCTAGCATTGTCATCAAAAATCCTTATCTAGCAACGGAAGGGTTTCTCAAACAAACAGCTTTAGTATGGCAAATCAATCCTTTTAAAGATGGCTACACAGATACGTATGTAACCAACATTTATTACGGCAATGATTTAGGTCTTAAAAATAAAGTAATCGAGCCGTTTATTACGCATACTGCCAATGCTTACTTAGCTATTTTTAAGCACCCTGTTTTTACATTCTTATGGAAACCAGCTTTTTATCACTGTGTCATTTTATTATTTTCATTAATGCTAGTGATTCGAAGAGGAATTACGTCACTTATTATCGTCATTCCTTGGGCTCTTAACACGCTTTCTGTTCTTGCGGCATTGCCGGCTCAAGATTTTCGATATTTATTAGCAAGCGTATTTGTGTCTTTCTTCTTTATTGGTCTTCCTTTTATCCGATTTGATCAGAAAGAAAGGGATGTGACCTCCTGATGGAGAGCAATTACAACAAAAAGCTAGGAATCACACTCATTATCGTGGCTTCCCTGTTTACAGCTGTTGGACAACTTTTTTGGAAGTTGTCCGAAGCTTCATTTAACTTAAATTTAATTATTGGTTTTTTTCTTTATGGATTAGGAGCGGTTTTTATGATTGCCGCTTTTAAATTTGAAAGAGTTTCCTTGCTTCATCCATTTTTAAGCCTAGGATACGTAATCAGCATTGCTCTTGGTTTCTTTCTATTAAATGAAACCATTAGCCCTATGAAGCTGGTCGGTACTCTTATTATTATCGTAGGTGTAATTTTAGTAGGTGGCCAAGATGAATAGTATCCCTCTTTTACTTATTATGACTCTTTTAGGTTCAGTTGGAGCTGTCTTTTTCAAGTATATTTCTACGTATTTAAATAAAAAAAAGATAAAGCTAGCGCTTATTTGCTTTGTGGGTGGCGGCCTTTTTTACGGGGCGGCAGCTCTGCTTAATGTGTATGTTTTAACGCTGTTACCTTATTCTATTGTATTTCCGCTCACGTCTATTACGTATATTTGGACATTAACATTCGGTTACTTTTTAATTAAAGAAAAAGTTACAACAAAACAAGTTATCGGCTGTATTCTTCTAATTGTCGGATGCTTCTTTATTGCTAATAGTTGATGAGATAACTTGAAAAGGTAGGAGTTTCGCATGAAAAACTTAAAATTCGCGAGCATTTTACTGCTCATATCAACATTATTTTTGAAATTTTCTAGTATGATTCGTGATTTGGTTATTGCTAACTATTTCGGTACAAGTTATATTGTCGATTCATACAACGCAGCAATGATCATTCCAAACGCTTTTATTTTATTTATGCTAACGGGGATGAAGGATGCGTTTATTCCTAGTTATTTACGTTATGAAAAAGAAAATAAAGGAAAGGTTCATTTGACTAATATTGTTAAATCAACCTTTCTTATTTGTTTCATTATTTCGGTTCTCGGATCAATTGCTGCTTTCTTTTACTTTCCCGCTTCGTACTCTAATTTTTCCAAAGCAGCAATTGAACTAGGAATTTATACGGGCGTTATGTACTTTTTATCTCTTTCACTAGTTGGAGTGAATGCCGTATACGAAGGTGTATTTGATGCACGAAGTCAATATTCTTTCTCTGTGTTTTCTCAAACGGTTGTTGTACTATTTACGATTTTAAGTACAATCCTATTACATTCAATTATGGGCGGCTATGCAATTGCTCTTGGCTATTTTATAGGAACAATTGCTTCTTTCTTAATTAAAGTTGTCTATTTTAAACCGCAGCATCTGCTGTTATGGAAGCAAAAAATTGACCGTGATGAAGTGGTGGCTTTTTATAAAGTATTCATCCCTGTTGGTGTGACCATTATGGTCGGTCAAATTAATTTAACTGTAAACTTCTTCTTTGCTGGCTCCTTTGGTGAAGGTGTTATTTCATACTTAAATTACGCCTTCAGACTTGTAAGTATTCCCCAGGCAATATTCGGGGTTACGGTCGCAACCATTATTTATCCGCTGATTGCCAGAGCCATTTCTGAAAAAGATGAAGAACGCTTTAAATCTGGAATTGAAAAAGGGATTACGTTTATGCTGATGCTGCTGATTCCGACGATTGTTATTATGATCTTTTACATGAAAGACATTGTAATGATTGCTTATCAGCGCGGTGCATTTGACGCAAATTCAACGTTAAAAACAACCGATGTATCTTATTATTACCTAGGTTCGGTGTTTTTCTATTCGCTGCAAGCTGTTCTTGCAAAAGGATTTTATTCTCTTCAAAAAGGTTATCTTATTATGAGAGCAGGCTTATTATCCATTGTGTTAAACATCATCTTTAACATGATTTTCACTAAATTTATGGGATACCAAGGATTAGCACTTTCCATGTCAGTGGTTGCCTTTTTCTATACGGCCATCATATTCGTTATGCTGGCAAAACAAATCAATCACTTCCATTACGGATATCTAGTGAAAGAAACAGGAAAAATTCTTTTAGCTTCTGTACCTGTTGCTATCCTCATGTTCTTCTTGAAGGACATCGCATTTTTGAATTCATTACATGTTATCTTACGATTTGGTATTGTCTGTCTTGCAGGTGGTTTAGTATACTTAATGTCGACGCTATTATGCAGAGTAGAAGGTGTTATGCTTTTAGTTAAAAGAAAACGTTAATTCACGTAAAACAGGAGAGTACTATATGAAGAACACATACTGGTTATTTTTTCTGTTCGTTGGTTTTATTTCAATTCAGCCAATTATTGATATGCTAACGACGTACATGGTTTTGAACATGGATAGTGGTCTCTCAATTGGGGTTGTTATTCGCTTTCTATATATGATTTTTGCAGGTGTCCTACTTTTAGTGTTTGCTAAACAATCAAAATGGGCTAGATATTCGATTATCTACCTTATTGTTTTTGCACTCTTTCTTGGACTCAATATCTACTTAAATCATCAATGGAAAGATCCTTATTATATTGGGCAAGAAATTAAATTTTTCAATAAGGTTGTTTATATGAACGTTACATTACTTGGAATGATTGTGATGTTTTCACATTATCGATCGTCTTTGGATGTAAAAAGAATATTGAGCAAAAACTTATTGACTGCTTCACTCATCATCAGTATTGTTTTTATCGGTACAATGCTAACAGGTACAGCACTAGAGAGTTATCAGTATAATAAAATCGGATTCAAAGGCTGGTTTTATGCAGCGAATGAGCTAGGGGCAACCATTGCTATTTTGCTTCCTCTCACACTGCTTTTAGCTTTAGATAAAGTACGTTCGTTTTCAAAAGCTTATTACTGGATTCCTTTTATATTGTTAGCTGTTTCGTCCATCATGCTTGGAACGAAAGTAGGCTTAGGTGCCGTTATTCTTTCTTTAGTTGTAGCAACAGTTGTCTTATTTGCAAAATTATTTACGAATAAACGCAGCTTAATTAAAGCCAACTTAGTAATCTCGATTCTGCTTTTAATTGTAACCGGAGCAACCACTCCGATTTCTCCAGCTTATAAAAACACATATACGCACATCGATATGTTAGAGGCTAAAAAAGAGAAAACAAAGCAAGAAAAGCCGGAAAAGAAAGAAAAAGAAAAGCCGGCTAAAAAGAAAAAGCAAAAGGAATCAAATTTAGATGACAAAGATATTCAAAATCTGATTCTAAGCAGCCGTGAGCAATTTTTAGCTCATCATAAGGAAGAGTATGCAAAAGCACCTATTGCAAGAAAAATGATAGGTATGGGCTTTTCTGGTGACTATACAAAACAGCTTCCGCCAAAGATGATTGAAATGGATTTTTATGATCTGTTTTTCTCTTTAGGTATCATCGGATTTTTACTATGGGTTCTTCCACTTCTAGTAGTTGGTTTAACCGTACTGGTTCGATTATTTAAAAACCCGTCACAGCTTCTTGATGAAAGCTTTATGATGTATAGTACAGCAATTGTATTAGCTCTTGGAATTGCTTTTGTAGCTGGGCATGTCTTCACCGCACCAGCTGTTACTATCTATTTTGCAGCAGCTGCTGCTTATCTGTTCGTCATTCATTTTAAACAAAGACAAGCATAAAAAAACAGGCCACTGAAGGCCTGTTTTTTTATCTTTTTAACGGCTGAAGGCTTAACACCGTATCACCCGCATTAACGTTTATTTCTTGATCATGAGCAAAAAAACTCAATGCCTTTCCTTGCTTGCTCACTGCTAGTAAAAGAGAATCATCGCTTTTCTCCTCAAGATATGTTTCATACGTATATTCATCCGTAATTTTTGTATTGTAAATCGTATGTCCATGCTCCATTTTATGATGTAGAAACTCCCACGTAATTCCTTTCTTAAAGAGCATGCGTCCTCTTACCGTGTGCATAATTTCATCGACATCTTCTCTTGAATCTTCTTGATCACGAATACTCAATTGAAAAACATTGTTCCGTCCCATATCTTGAAGAAAAGCAGTACAAACAAGTGCATTATATGCATCTAACTCAGTTGCAGCAATCACGTATTCATAAGGAGTTAAATCTAGATGATATTCCGTTTGCTCAGCTAGAACTTCTCCGTGATACACATCTACTTCCGCTCTGCGCGCAACTCTTAACCGCTCCCACGAAGAATCAGCAACTAACACTGGATAGCCCAGTTGCTTTAACTTGGAAGCAAAGGCAACCGTAAAATCATTGCTTCCTACAAGCAAAATACCAGGTTCTTCTCCAATTGATAAATCAAGCTTCTTAGCTAGCCAGGAAAGGGAAAAACCGTGTGCACAAACCGTAGCAAATACTAAAGCAAATGTCAGTGTTGTTAGGATGGAAGCATCTTTAAACCCTTCATCGATTAGTACTTTCGCAAAGTAACTTGAGACCGTTAACGCCACAATGCCGCGCGGGGCAATCCAGCCAATCAGTATTTTTTCTTTTATAGATAAATCTGTCCCTACCGTTGATAAAAAGATGGAGACAGGTCTGACAATAAACAGCATAAGTAAAACAAACAAAATAATATTCCAATGAAAAATTTCAGTAATGGTCTTCATCGTCAGTCCAGCCGTTAACATGATAAAAATAGTAGAAGTCAATAGAACCGAAATGTTCTCTTTAAAATGTCGCATATCACTAATAGATGAAATATGCATATTAGCAAGGGTAATCCCCATCGCTGTCACTGCTAGAAGACCTGTTTCATGCTTAATTTCATCAGCTATCGTAAAGCAGGCAATAACAACAATAAATACGACAGGAGATTTTAAATACTCTGGAATATGCCCCTTTTGAAACATCCATCCTATTCCGCGGCCAAGAAGCCATCCTATTAAAACAGCAATAATAGAGGCTGCAAAGAAAAAGAGAATTGTTTTTCCACTGACTTCTCTCAGCACTAAAAATTGAACAATTTCAAACGAAAAAACGGCCAGGAGTGCACCAAATGGATCAACAATAATACCTTCCCATTTTAAAATCGCTGCTGGTTTTGGTTTTAATTTAGCTTGTCGTAAAAGAGGTAAAATCACGGTTGGACCCGTCACAATAAAAAGCCCTCCGATAACAATTGCCACCGCCCATGATAAATCCGCTATATAATGAGCAGCTAAAGAGCCTAAAATCCAAGCTAGCATGGCTCCGAGCGTCACAATGCGAAACACGGGCTTTTCGATTCCCCTTACCTCTCTCATGTCTAAGTTCAAGCTGCCTTCAAATAAAATAACAGCTACAGCAATCGATACAAAAGGATCAAAAAGCTGAGCAAATTGTGCTTTAGGGTCAATTAAACCTAAAATAGGGCCTGTTAGCAGTCCGATAATTGACATCACGACAATTGCTGGTAACTTAAATCTCCAAGCCAGCCACTGAGATAGAACTCCTAGTCCCACTACGAGCGTGATATGTATAAGCATAGGTTCCATTGTATCTTCCTTCTCTCGTTCGCATAATGTGTATATATTTTCCCTAAAATAAACCGATGTTATACAGGAAGAAACAAACACTACCTTGTTTTACCACTTTTTCAAAAATGCTAAACGCATACTCCTTTCTTTGAATCCAAGCTGTTTTCTTTCATTCGACACATATTTTACTCGTGTTTGTCGAATTTCACTTTATGATCAAATAATAAAAAGCCTTTAGCTTCTGCTAAAGGCTTTTTGCCGGATGATCCAATTCATATAGCTTTTGATAGTGACTGTTCGTCGCAAGTAATTCATCATGTGTTCCTCGAATGGCTATCTTACCATCTTGTAAAAATAAGATTTCATCCATTTTTTCCATCCCAACTAAATTGTGCGTAACCCAAATTAAGGTTTTATCTTGAAGAGTTTCAAAGATAGTGGATAATAGACGCTTTTCAGTCATAGCATCCAACCCTGCAGTTGGCTCATCTAGCATAACAATTGGCGTATGCTGAAGCAGAACGCGTGCTAACGCAATCCGCTGACGTTCTCCTCCCGAGAAGCGCTGACCTGTTTCGAGCATCGGCGTTTGATATCCTTGGTGCAAACCTTCCACAAGGGAGTGCATATTCACTTGCTTCATGGCCTCAATTACTTCTTCTTTTGTAGCTTTTTCATTAGCTAGTAATAAATTGTTGGCTACGCTTGTATTAAATAAATAAGGATTTTGATTTAATACAGAGATGAGTTTTGGTACATCTTCACGAACTTCAGCAACAGACTGACCGTTTAGTTGAACTGTGCCTTCTGTAGGTACTAAGGAGCCTTCCAGCAACTTTAATAGAGTCGATTTTCCAGCTCCACTCTTGCCAAGAATCGCAATTTTTTTCCCTTGCTCGACTTGAAATGAAAGATCATGAATGACTGACTCCTCCTCATTACTATAGCGAAAGCTTACATGCTCAACTTTTAATCTAACCGAATTCCATGAACCTTCATAAGGTAGAGAAAGAGTATGTTTTTTCTTTTCGTTCACATCTTCCCAGTTCTTTTCCATTGCCTGTACTCTATTTAATGATTCTTCAAACTGAGGAATCTTTTCTATTGCATTGGATACTGGCAGCAGGGCTTCAGATAAAGGAAATACTACTAAAATAAAAGCAGCAATAAACACACCTGCAAGCTCTTTATCTGCAAAAAGAGAAGCTCCAAACCAAATCATTGTGACAATTAAACCTGCTACAATAAGTTGTCCAAACAATTCTCGGTAATACGTCCATAGTTTAAGCTTACGATCCATGCCGTCTAACTCATTTTCTGTTTTGTCATACGAATGAAAAAATGACTGCTGCTGACCGCTTAACACCCAATCAGCAACTCCTAAAAAGCCATCTGTGACCTTGGCATATAACTGTGCTTTGCTTGATTTATATCGCTGATTGGCTGCCTTCATATGCCAAAGGGAAAAAAGCGGCATTACTACTACTAATAAAAATAAATAGATGGCAATCAAACATGCAAACTTTAGGCTAAAGAATCCTAAAGCTACAATCGAAATAACGTATAAAATAACAGCTGAAATTGTTGGAAGAATGGTACGCAAGAACAAGTCTTGTAAACTTTCAATATCTTCCGCGAGAACTCCTAAAACATCTCCTGTTTGATAGCGAGATGTAGCAATTAACGGTTCAATCAAATGATAAAGACGCGTACGCATTTTAGCTAAAATGCGAAGAATAAAATCGTGACTGACAAGACGCTCCGCATAACGGAAAGCGGCTCGGCTTAAACCAAATGTACGCACAAGTACAATTGGAACATACACCAATAAAATCGTTTCTGGCCGTAAGGAAGAAGCTGAAATCAAATAACCTGAAGTGAACATTAGCGCGCAAGCAGAACCAATCGTTAACAAGCTTAGTAATAAGATAGAAAAGATACGATATTTATATGTTTTAAAGTAGGGCCATATCCAACTTTTATATTTCATCATATCTCCTCCTCTTCATGTAAAAATTGATAGTAAACTCCTTTTTTTTGAATCAGTTCTTGATGATTACCGATTTCTGCAACCTTTCCGTCCTCTATTACAACAATGAGATCCATGTCTTTCATCCAATGCAGACGGTGCGTAGCTAAAATAAATAACTTGTCTTGGAACATCGTTAAAATATCTTGCTTTATTTCATATTCCGTTTCAATATCGACTTGTGCCGTTGGTTCATCAAGCATAATAATAGGACGGTCGCTTAGAAACGCTCTTGCTAGAGCAATCCTTTGAGCTTGGCCGCCGCTAAGCTGTCGCCCCCCATCCCCTATCATTTCATTTTCCTTCTTAGGCATCTGTTGAACCGTTGATAAAAGTCCTGCTTTCGTTAAAGCATCTTCATAATCATATGAGCCGCCTCTGTCTTGATAAAATTCAATATTTTCTTTTACTGTTCCATTAAAAATAAATGGGTGCTGAGGGATATACGTAATCTGCTTTTGCCAAGCATCTGAGCGTAAATCAATTGGCACGCCGTTTACTTCAGCAGAGCCTTCTGTAGATTGTACAAAGCCGCTTAGTATATCAATAAGCGTCGATTTTCCAGCTCCGCTTTTTCCGATGATTCCAATTTTCTGCATTCCTTTAACATGCAGTGACACATCTTCAAGAGAAGGTGGATGCTCTTCGTCATATTTTACAGTGATATGCCTTAATTGAAGTTCACTATTTTCAGTCCAACTAGGAATATCTTCTTTTTTAGCCGGCGATTTTTCAGCCTGCTTCACAATCTTAAGTAATGCATCTCCGGATTCTTTTCCGTCTAATGTTGCATGGTAATCATTTCCGATTTCTCGTATCGGCAGGAAATATTCAGGCGCCAGCAATAAAATCATAAGTGCAGGCTCTAATGTCATAGACCCGTTTACGAGCCGCAAACCAAGCATAACAGCCACGATGGCTACAGATAACATCGTAAAGAAATCTAAAGCAAACGTAGATAAAAAAGCAATTCGGAGCGTTCCCATTGTCGCTTTTCGATAACGGTCACTGACTCTTTCAATCGTTTCAGCATGCTCCTTACTTTTCCCGAGAAATGTTAAAGTTTCTAACCCTCGAAGCGAATCTACAAAGTGGTTGGACAACACGTGATATGTCTCCCATTGGCTGTCTATTTTTTTTTGTGCAGCCAATCCAAGCAAAATCATAAATAAAATTAAAATTGGCATGGTCACAAGTAAAATAATGCCTGAAAGCCGATCATGGTACCAAACGAAAGTAAGCACCAGCCAAGGTGTTACGCTAATGGCAGCCAGTTTAGGCAAAAACAGCTCGAGATAAGCACGAAGCTTCTGTAGGCCTGTGGTGATGAGCGTCACCAAGTTTCCTGTTCCTTCATCTTTGGTAAAACGCGGTCCTAATGAAAAAATGCTTTGCATGACTATCAAACGAAGTTCCTGAGTCGTTTTGACTCCAAATTGATATGCTGTTTTTTTTACTATAAAACCTACGATCTGACGAATCATAAAGGCAGACAAAAACAATCCGATTGCTTTTGTCTGCGAGGTTAAACTTTCACCATGAAAAAGAGCGGTAATTACTTCGGCGAGCCACTTAGCTTGAAAAATAATGGCTACACTTTGAATAGTAATAAGCCCTATTAACATGGCAAGAACCATTTTTATTCCGTTGTAAACCATTAAATTTCTACCCATTAATACTCCATATGCTCCTTATGATCTACACGTTTTCTGAAAACGTAGTAGCTCCAAATTTGATAACCTAACACAAAAGGCAGTAATGCAATAGCAGCGTAAGACATAATTTTTAAGGAATAATTCCCTGATGCTGCATTATGAATCGTTAAACTATAGCTTTCATTGATTGAACTAACCAAAACGGTTGGAAACAATCCTGCAAATATAGAGGAAATTGATAAAATTAAAATTAAGCCAGACATAGCAAATGCCCATCCGTCTTTTTTACGTGTAAGGAAAAATCCTGCTAGTAAATACACGAAAATACCGATGAAAAATGTATATAGCATCAAGCGGCTATGATTACTGAATAAATCTGTTTCAAAAAACGTCATGCCTGAAAAGATAAGAAGTAATAAAGCATTTATAGGCAAAAGCTTCATAGCGACCTTCCGTGAACGATCTCTAATATCGTCCATCGTACGGATCGTGGCAAAAATAAGTCCGTGCCATAAGCAAAGCATTGTTAACGTAACGCCGCCTGTGATGGTATATAGATTAACAATATCCGAAAAGCCGGCGTTCATTTGCATATTGCGCTCAACAGGCAGTCCTTTCATTAGAGCTGAAAATAAGATACCAAAAATGAGCGGTGGAAAAAGACTTCCAAAGAAGATAACCCAATCCCATGCATTTTTCCACGCTTGTTTTTCAACTTTCCCTCGAAATTCAAATGCTACACCGCGGCCAATAAGCGAAAGCAAAAGAAGAACAAAAAGAACATATGACCCGCTTAATAGCGTTGCATACCAGTTTGGAAAAGCGGCAAACATAGCACCGATTGCTGAAATTAGCCAAACTTCATTTGCATCCCAAAAAGGACCGATTGTATTAATAAACGCTCGTCGCTCTAAGTCGTTTCTTCCTAAAAAACGAGACACCATTCCAATCCCAAAATCAAAGCCTTCTAAAAAGATAAAACCAACAAACAGAATGGATACTAGTAAATACCAGAATTCATTAAGAGAAAACATTGTATCCCTCCTTGGTAAACGGATCAGTTGATACTACTTTTGTATGTGCTTCGTGATCGTGATCTGGACCTTTTTTAATTTCTTTAACGAACAAGAACACCATAATCACAGCTAAAATTAAATAAAAGAATGAAAACGAGATAATAGAAAACAGCAATTCACCTGCTGTTACACCAGGAGACACGGCATCTTCCGTTTTCATATAGCCAAATACAACCCAAGGCTGACGGCCAATCTCTGTCATAATCCAACCTGCTGAGCTTCCAAGGAACGGAAAGGCAATGGCAATCGTCATAATACGCAAAAATAGTTTGCTTTCTTGAAGTTTTTTACGAGAAAGCAAGTACGTGCCCCAAATGCCTAATGCACATAATACGCCACCTAGACCAGCCATAATGCGGAAACTCCAAAATGTTGTCCGAACGGGTGGAATATAATTTCCTGCTCCATATTTCGCCGTGTACTGCTCCTGCAGCTCGTTCATCCCAGGAACGGAACCTGAAAATTTCCCGTATGATAAGAAGCTTAATAAATAAGGTATTTTGATTTCCCCCGTATTTTTCTTTTCATCGGGGTGAATATTTGCTGTCACCGTCCAAGCGCCTGGACTTCCGCTGTTTTCCCATAATCCTTCACTTGCGGCCATTTTCATCGGCTGTGTTTTAACTAAGTATCCAGCCTGTTCATGACCAGATAACGCAATTCCCACACCTGAAACTAACCCTACAATAATGGCAACTTGAAATGATTTTTTGGCAAAAGCCAAATGTTTTTTCTTCAAGAGCATAATGGCACTAACACCCGTGATAAAAAAGGCGCCTGTTGCAAACGAACCTAAAATGGTATGAGGGAATTCAACCCACAGCTGACCGTTTGTTAACAATTTAAAGAAGTCATTCATTTCTAAACGGCCATTATTCAGCTCCATTCCAACCGGATGCTGCATAAAAGAATTAGCCGTTAAAATGAAGAACGCCGAAAAAATAGTACCTAGACTAACAAGCCAAATACATAGACAGTGCAGCCATTTAGGCAAACGATCCCACCCGAAAATCCACAGTCCAAGGAAAGTGGACTCCATAAAAAACGCGAGTAGTGCTTCAATAGCAAGCGGCGCACCGAATACATCTCCTACAAACCTTGAGTACTCTGACCAGTTCATGCCAAACTGAAATTCTTGTAAAATACCTGTTACGACTCCGACAGCAAAGTTAATCAGGAATAAGTGCCCCCAAAACTTTGCCATCTTTTTATACTTTTCATCTTTTTTTACTACGTACATCGTTTCCATGATCGCTACTAAAAAGACAAGACCGATAGATAGCGGTACAAAGATAAAATGAAACAGCGTCGTTGATGCAAATTGAATACGTGATAGTATAACTGTATCCATCTTCTTTCTCCTTTCATATATAAGAACATTCATCATTTCCATAGATACTTTGCTCATTTCTGAGCATCTTTTACTTACATTGTGAAACATTGAGCATAATAATTCGAGAGATATGCTCAATGTTTCACATACATATGTAATATCTCTCTTTCTATTTACATAGTATAGTCTATTTTTTTAGCTGTGCACGTACATTTTTTGAACGTTTTTAGACTAAAACGTGACTTTCTTGTGACAAAAAAGTGAAGGATCTCTTTATTTTTTTCATAAAAAAAGCACGCTCTGATTTGAGCTTGCTTCTCTATGGTCGATATTTTGCTTTGGCATTTAATTTAGACTGACGAATGATTTGATTGATGACTTCAGAAAACACAATACCAATGGCAATTGAACCTGAAATCATAAAGGCTTTTGCTGCAAGACTAATCGCTTCATTATAGTTATTTTCTACAAAGTTACGCATGGCATCGTATGCTGTTCCTCCCGGAACCAGCGGAATAATACCTGCTACGGTGAAAATAATGATCGGCGTTCGATAAATTTTTGCGTAAATTTGACTAATAATAGCAATAAAGAAGGCCGATGCAACTGTGCTTGGAATTTCATCTACGCCATAGAACGTTAGCAAATAGTAAATGAGCCAGCCAATCATTCCGACAAAGCCACTTTTTAATAATGATTCACGTGGAACATTAAAAATGATCCCAAATGCTGCTGAAGCAATAAAACTTGTAATTATCTGCTCTACGATATGCATATGATGCCTCCCTTCTATAGAAGTGTAAATACAATGGCAATACCTGCACCGATAGCGAATGCCGTCAGAAACGCTTCTGCTCCTTTTGATAATCCAGACAGTAAATGTCCCGCCATTAAATCTCGCACTGCATTGGTAATGGATAAGCCAGGAACGAGTGGCATAACGGATCCAATAATAATTTTATCGATTTGCGTGCCTAGTCCTGAAGCGACTAAAAGAGCTGATAAAAGTCCAATAACTAACGAAGCGGTAAACTCAGCAAAAAAGCGAATCGGAATAAGACGGTGGAAATACACCACGGTTAAAAATCCGAGACCTCCTGAAAACATAGCTGGAATAAAGTCCGTCCATAAACCTTGAAACATGATTAAAAAGCATCCGCTAGAAATGGATGCAGCTGCAAGTTGAACCCATAGTGGAAAAGCTACGTTTGTTGCTTCAATTTCTTGTAGCATTTCATACGCTTCCTCCAAGGAGATGTTTCCTTGACTGATTGTTCTTGAGACGCTATTTACCATGGTTACTTTTTTTAAATCTGTCGTTCGTTCGGAAATACGAATTAACTTCGTTTTCGTCGGTTCTTTCGTTTCAAGTGAAAACATAATCCCTGTTGGCGTCACATAGCTGTGGGATTTTTTTATACCGTAAGACGCTGCAATCCGCATCATTGTGTCTTCTACTCGATACGTTTCTGCTCCGCTTTCTAACATAATTTTACCTGCTAGTAAGCTAACGTCCATAATTTCATATTTATCTAATTTTTGTTGTGTCATCAAATCGCTCCAAACATATTAAAGCTTGGTTTTTTTCCCCCACAGCATACAGTGTATAAGAAAGAGGGAAGTGGACGCAATGGTTAATGCAAAAAAGTGTGGACTTTTTGTCTCACACTTTCAGGAATAGTATATACATTCCTTATCAATTCATACGTTTTGTGGTCTCGCGCTCTACTAATAAAGGTGCCATTTTATACTGTATCTGATCTATTTCTTGCTGATCCTGAATTTGTTGAAGTAAGAGGTTTACTGCTTTTTCAGCCATTTTTTCCATCGGTTGACGGATAGTTGTTAGTGGAGGATGCGCTTCACTAGCTTCTGTAATATCATCAAACCCTATAACAGATAAATCTGCTGGAACGTGAAGCCCGTTTTGCCACGCACAGTGTATCACTTTCAGAGCAATGTAATCCGTAGCACAAATAAGCGCAGTTGGAGGCTCTGGATGATGAGCTAGCTCATTTATAAACTGATATAGTTCATCTGAGTTATTCATATCTTCTTTCACAAACTTTGCGTTTGCTGACGGTACATACTGATAAAAAAGGGACAGACGGTGCTCGACTCCGCTTACAGCTTTTCCAACGAACCCTATATTCTTATGACCAAGGCCCGTTAAGTGAGCAACAGCTAATTGCATTCCCACCGCATCATCTACATGTACAATCGGCCAAAGTGCAGAAGAGGCGTCTCCTGTAAGAGAAACGTAAGGCGTTTGATATTGTTTTAATACATCTACAAACGGATGCTGAGCAGCTACATAGTCTAATAAAATGACCCCATCAAACCAATGGTTCATCATAGCATTTAATTGACGCTCAGCCGTTGTTTCTTCGTAATCCGTGTGTCCAATAAGAACGTCCATCCCTCGACTTTGGACTTGTTGCTGTACCTTTTTTAATAGTTCAATTAGAAACGGATCTTTTAAATCTCTAATTAATATCCCGATAATCCCTGTTTTTTGGGCCCGAAGAGCTGCCGCAAATGGATTCGTCTGATACCCCAAATGAGCTGCTGCTTTTAGCACTTTTTGTTTAGTTGTTTCACTAATTTTAATTTTACCTTCTTTATTATTGAAGATTCTTGATACCGTAGCTAATGAAACACCCGCTTCTTTTGCTACTTCTGTAATCGTGACTTTTTTTCTCCCCATTCGTACCGACTCCCATTTTCTTTTAGTCTATCGACCAAGTAAACATTTTTCTTTATTATACTACTAGAAGCCGGCACCACTGAAAACTACCTTCCCTACTTTTCACTAAACAGCCACTTTAACACATCTTGAATTTTTTGATCCCAATATGCCCAGTCGTGACTTCCTTTTCCTTCTTCATATGTAAAACAAATAGGCTCTTGCTTACAACGCTCGGAAAAACGTTTATTTTCCTGATATAAAAAATCTTCCGTTCCACAGCATTGATAAATACGCGGAGTCACTTCTCCATAGCGCCGGCGATTTTCAAGCAGCCAGAAAAGATCATCCTCAGGTCTAATAACAGGGGGCATGCCAAAAATCAAAGGATAATCTAAGAACTGAACTTCTCCTCGCCCTCCAAGCCCTTCAACGTCCATCACTCCTGATAAACTGGCAGCTGCAGAAAATTGATGTGGTTTGCGAAACGCCCATTTTAAAGCGCCATACCCTCCCATAGAAAGGCCAGCTACAAAATTATCTTCTCTTTTTTCCGATAACGGAAAGAATGATCTAGCCAAGTGAGGAAGTTCTTCTGTTACAAACGTCCAATACTTCTTTCCATAAGCCATATCTCTATAAAAGCTGCGATCTACATTTGGCATTACAACTGCAAGTCCTAATTCTGATGCATAGCGTTCAATCGAAGTTCTTCTCATCCATATCGTATGATCATCAGAAAGACCGTGTAATAAATAGAGCGTAGGGTGTTTCTCACTTCTTGTATTGGTTTGTAAACCAATTTGAGATTTTGTGTGCTGCGGTATCAAAACGTTCATTGAAGTACTTATTTGCAATACTTCTGAAAAAAAATCACATTGCATAAACGCCATATTTCTCTTCCCCCTATTTTTTCTTCCCTATTGGTTGATAACAAAACGTACATAATTCATATAAAAGGTGAAAAATAGTTTGATTATTTACAATTTTTAGTTTAACATAAAAACATCTTTTATGAAAACGTTTTACGTATAACGTTTTTTTAATTGAAATAGTGACGGTGATTCAAAGGAGGAATTTATATGGGGATAGTAAAAGTAACTTCTGACGAGTATAAGGAGCAAAAAAGAAATCTATTTTTCGTGATTTTCATTTCATGTGCAGCTGCTTTTGGAGGGTTGCTTTACGGCTATGACACAGCCGTCATTTCAGGAGCTATTGGGTTGATGAAAGTACATTTTAATCTTGGTCCAACGATGGTAGGTTTTGTTGTATCTAGTCTGCTGCTCGGTGGTGCCATTGGGGTACTTGCTTCAGGAAAACTGAGTGATCGATTCGGTAGAAAAAGCATCTTACTTTTAGCAGCTTCTTTATTTGTCGTATCCGCAATTATGCAAGCGCTATCTTCATCCATCTCTTTTGTGATTATTTCTCGAATTATTGGAGGACTAGGCATTGGTATGGCTTCTGTTCTTTCTATTACCTATATTTCTGAAATAGCCCCTCCGCACATGCGTGGCCGCTTAGGCTCTCTATACCAATTTGCTGTTGCCGTTGGGATTGTTTCTGTCTATTTTGTAAATGACTACATTTTATCTATTGGGGAAGACGCTTGGCAGAATTCCACAGGATGGCGCTACATTATCGGTGCTTCTGGTATTCCAGCTCTTTTATTTCTTCTTATTCTTTCTCCTGTTCCTGAAAGTCCGAGGTGGCTGGTAAAAGCAAACCGCACTTTAGAAGCTATGGACATTTTAATTAAAATCAATGGTACACACATTGCACGCCAAGAGCTGTATCATATTGAGCAATCGTTAAAAGAAAATCAACCAGCTTCTCTTTCGCTTTTTAAAGAGGCCTGTCTTCGAAAAGCGCTGCTTATTGGTATTCTACTTGCAGCCTTTCAACAGCTTGTCGGAATTAATGCCATTATTTATTACGCCCCGCAAGTTTTTAAAGCAGCTGGAGCTAGAGGAGATTTATCGCTCCTTGTTACGTCTATGATTGGTGTGGCTGCCTTTTTAGGCGTTCTTTGTTCCATGTGGCTTATCGACCGGATTGGCCGCAAAGCTTTATTGCTTATTGGCACAGCTGGTATGGCCGTTACGCAGCTTCTCGTTTCCTTTGGGTTTCATTCTCAAGGTACTGAAGGGTTGACTACTAGTTTACTTATTGTTTTTTATTTATTTCTTTTTAATATTTCTATGGGACCGGTTGTATGGGTTGTGATTTCTGAAATTTTTCCTAATCACGCGAGAGGCTATGCAATGTCTATTTCTACGTTTTTCTTGTGGATAGCTAATTGGTTTGTATCTCAGTTTTTCCCTATCCTTTGGAACAAAGCTGGAGGATCTTTTACATTTTTATTCTTTATGTTTATGTGTCTCGCTTCATTTTTGTTTATATGGAAGTGGGTTCCGGAGACAAAAGGAAAGTCACTTGAAGAAATTGAACGTATATGGAAATAAGAGAAGCCTGGGCATATGCCTCAGGCTTCTTTTTTATCGAATTTGTCCATCTCCGTAAATAATATATTTTAGCGTTGTTAATTCCTTTAATCCCATTGGTCCACGCGCATGAAGCTTTTGTGTACTAATTCCGATTTCTGCCCCGAAACCAAACTCTTCTCCGTCCGTGAACCTCGTTGAAGCATTCACATAAACAGCGGCTGAATTAACGCGCTGTAAAAAACGCTGAGCATGAGCATAATTTGTTGTTACAATCGCTTCAGAGTGATGTGAACTATGAACATTAATATGAGAAATCGCTTCATCGATATCATCTACGATTTTAACCGCCATGATGAAATCCAAGTATTCTTTTTTCCAATCCTCATCCCCTGCGGGAACAAGATCTGGAACGATTGTTACCGCACGTTCATCACCGCGTACTTCTACATCTTTCTCTCGTAGCGCTTGAACAATAATCGGCAAAAATTCATGAGCCGCTCGTTTATGGATAATCAGCTTTTCGGCTGAGTTACACACCGCTGGACGAGATGTTTTTGCATTAATGACAATATTGGCCGCCATGTCACCGTCATATTCTTCATCGACATAAATGTGGCAGTTCCCAGTTCCTGTCTCAATAACGGGAACCGTTGCATTTTTTACCACTGCTTCAATTAAACCAGCACCGCCTCGAGGAATTAATACATCGATATATTCATTTAATTTCATTAACTCCAGTGCTGTTTCTCTCGACGTATCTTCAATAAGCTGTACGCTATGCTCAGGCAACCCTGCACTTGCCGCAGCTTGAGATAATACAGAAACAATCGCTTGATTCGAATAAAACGCCTCGCTGCCTCCGCGCAAGATAACTGCATTTCCTGCTTTTAAGCATAAGCCTGCTGCATCACACGTAACGTTTGGACGCGCTTCATAAATAATTCCTATGACACCAATAGGTACACGCTGCTGCCCAATTTGTAAGCCATTTGGTCGCTTCGCCATAGACAGCACTTCTCCTACTGGATCCGCAAGCGCAGCTACTTGGCGCAGGCCGTCTGCCATTCCGTGAATCCGCTCTTTATTTAAAGATAGGCGATCCAACATCGCTTTTGATGTGCCTTTTTGAACGGCTTTTTCTATGTCTAATTCATTGGCTTTTAAAATCGCTTCTTGCTGATTCAATAAAGCAGCCGCCATTTTATAAAGTGCCTGCTGTTTTTGTTCGCTCGTTACATTTCCTAAGAAATAAGAGGCATCTTTTGCCTGCTTTCCTTTAAGCTGCAATTCACTCATTTCATTACTCCTTCAGCTTGTTTTAAGAATAACGTTCCAATTTCTTGGCCTTCAATAATATCTCGCAAAATATTTGGCTCTTTACCATTTGCTAAGATTAAGCTTACGCCTGCACTTGTAGCTGTTTTAGCAGCGGTAAGCTTTGTGACCATTCCGCCTGTTCCAACGTCAGTTCCACTATCTCCAGCAAAATTCTCAAGCTCCGGTGTGATGCCATCTATTACTTTCATTAATTTAGAGTTAGGGTTTTTTGTGGGATCTGAATCAAAGAAACCGTCAATATCAGATAAAATAACAAGTAAATCTGCGTGAATCAAAACTGAAACAATGGCAGATAAATTATCGTTATCGCCGAAGCGCACGATGTTTTCAATTTCATCGATTGCAACCGTATCGTTTTCATTCACAATAGGAATTACTTTGTCTTCAATTAATTTTTCAAACGTATTCACAACGTTATTGCGCACATGTTCATCTTCGATTACATCCTTCGTTAACAGTACTTGACCAACGATGTGGCTGTACTCACCAAAGAATTTACTATAGATATGCATAAGCTCACATTGCCCGACAGAGGCCGCTGCTTGTTTTTCTCGAATAGAAGTTGGCTTTTCCTTTAACTTTAGTTTTTTTACTCCCACTTGAACGGCACCTGATGTAACAAGCACAACTTCTTTTCCTGCATTCATTAAATCGGATAAAACACGCGCTAGTTTTTCAATGCGTGCTAAGTTAATATCTCCATTATCATAGGTCAACGTAGATGTCCCTACTTTGACTACGATACGCTTGCTATTTTGTAACTCTTGACGATGGTTCACTCTTTTCATCTCCCTAACTAAAACACCTAAATGCGTACTAATTTTTTTAAAAATTATAGCAGAGATTATGCGAAAAGTCTTATAGTTTTTCAAAGGGAATTTGAACTTTCTAATTTTTTAAATAATTAAGGGAAAAACTGGTGATAAAAGCGCTTTCTTCTTTTATAATGAAAGTTGTAAGGGGAACACACAATTACATAACGTTGTGTAGTAGTACAAACATCAGACAACTAAGGGATAGGGGGATTTGTAATGAATGCGGTTACGATTGTTATTGGATCTATCTGTATTTTAATGATTGCGTATCGGCTATACGGAACATTCATGGCTGTTAAGGTCTTGAAACTAAACGATTCGCAAAAAACGCCAGCACATGAACTTGAAGATGGGAAAGATTATGTGCCAACCAACCGATGGGTAACATTTGGTCATCACTTTGCAGCTATTGCAGCTGCTGGTCCGCTTGTTGGACCTATTTTAGCAGCTCAGTTTGGCTATTTGCCCGGACTGCTCTGGCTTTTAATAGGAGCTGTAATCGGAGGAGCCGTTCACGATGCGGTTGTGTTATTTGCATCTATGCGCCAAAAAGGCCAGTCGCTTTCCGAAGTGGCTAAAAAAGAGCTAGGACCTGTCGCTGGTTTTTGTACAGGTTTAGCTATGCTTTTTATCATTACCATCACAATGGCCGGTTTATCTATGGTCGTGCTACACGCACTTGAGAAAAACCCTTGGGGTACATTCGCTGTTGGAATTACGATTCCGATTGCAATGGGGGTAGGTATTTACCACAAAAAAACCGGTAATTTAAAAGCGGCTTCTACCGTCGGCTTCATTTTAATTTTAATCGCCGTATTTAGCGGTCCTTATATTCAAGGAACAGCTTTAGGAGATTTTTTAACGCTAGATATTAAAACACTTTCAATTATTCTTCCCGTTTATGCATTTTTCGCAGCGGCCTTGCCCGTTTGGCTGCTTTTAGCACCTCGAGATTATTTAAGCAGCTTTATGAAAATTGGTGTCTTTATCGCGCTGATTGTAGGCGTGTTTTTCGTAAATCCAGCAATTCCATTTCCTGCAGTTACTGAATTTATTCACGGAGGCGGCCCTATTCTAGCAGGACCCGTGTGGCCGTTCATTTCCATTACGATCGCCTGCGGTGCTATTTCCGGCTTCCATGCATTTGTTGGTTCAGGGACAACCCCTAAGATGCTCGACCGTTGGAGTGACATTAAAGTTGTAGGCTTCGGGGCGATGTTAGTCGAATGCTTGGTAGGAATTATGGCATTAATTGCCGCAACAGCTTTACATCCTGGAGACTATTTTGCAATCAACTCTACACCTGAAGTGTTCAAAACGCTCGGCATGAACGTGACAGCTCTTCCTCAGCTTAGCCAAGAGATTGGTCTAAACTTAGAAGGCCGTACAGGCGGCGCTGTTACACTGGCTGTAGGAATGACATATATCTTCACAGAAATTCCTTGGTTCAGCCACCTGTCTTCTTACTTTTTCCAATTCGTCATTATGTTTGAAGCAGTGTTTATTTTAACTGCTATCGACGCGGGTACACGCGTTTCTCGCTATTTAATTCAAGACTTTTTCGGTGAATTTTATAAGCCATTGAAGCGAGTAGACTGGCTTCCCGGTTCCATTTTTGCAAGCGCCCTAGCCTGTTTTATGTGGGGGTACTTATTGTTCTCAGGAGATATTGGCTCAGTTTGGGCGCTGTTCGGCGTATCGAATCAGTTAATGGCCTCTATTGGTTTAATTATTGGAGCAACCGTTATTCTTAGAATTGCAGATAAACGCTCCTATATGCTTACTTGCCTTATTCCACTAGCCTACCTTTACGTAACGGTTAACTACGCAGGTTATTGGATGGTTAAGAATGTCTATTTAAATGAAGCTGCGGCAGGTTACAGCATATTAAATGCGACTCTTTCAATCATCATGCTTATACTCGGTCTCATTATTATGATTGCTGCGATTCAAAAATGGACGCAGCTTTGGCGCACGCCTCAGGCTGAACTGGCAGCGAAAGCAAACTTATCACAAAATATATAAAACGAACACGCTTGCTTATATAAGCAAGCGTGTTTTTGATATGGTAATAGCCGGTCAAAATAATTGCACACCAGGCATTTTTATTATTAAACTAAATATACTATACAGAAAATTTTTAAAATAGTTCGTACATTCCACATGCGTATCCCCCACTGACTACATCTCAAAATTAACAATTTAAATTATAATAATTATAATTTAGTATTGATTTTTTATTTAAAAATGTTATTATTATTTCTAACATAATAAAATTCAAATAAGAGGTGGTTCTAAGATGACAACAAACAAGAATAACCTAACGACTAGTTGGGGAGCTCCGGTTGGAGATAATCAAAATTCAATGACCGCTGGTTCACGCGGACCTACTTTAATTCAAGATGTTCACCTTTTAGAGAAATTAGCCCATTTTAACCGAGAGCGAGTTCCTGAACGCGTCGTACACGCAAAAGGCGCCGGTGCCCACGGCTATTTTGAAGTGACAAATGATGTTTCAGCCTATACAAAAGCAGCTTTCCTTTCTGAAGTAGGAAAACGAACACCTCTATTTGCTCGCTTTTCAACAGTAGCTGGTGAAAACGGCTCAGCAGATACCGTTCGCGACCCTCGCGGATTTGCTGTTAAATTTTATACAGAAGAAGGAAACTACGACTTAGTCGGAAATAATACACCTGTATTTTTCATCCGAGATGCGATTAAATTCCCTGACTTTATTCATACACAAAAACGCGATCCACGCACACATTTAAAAAACCCGACGGCCGTTTGGGATTTCTGGTCTTTATCTCCTGAATCTTTGCATCAAGTTTCTATTTTAATGTCTGACCGCGGTATCCCCGCAACTTTACGCCATATGCATGGATTTGGCAGCCACACATTTAAATGGGTTAATGCCGAAGGAGATGGCGTTTGGGTAAAATATCACTTCAAAACAGAGCAAGGCGTAAAAAATCTGTCTCCAGACGTAGCTGCAAAGCTAGCTGGTGAAAATCCAGATTATCATACTGAAGATTTATTTAATGCCATTGAAAAAGGCGATTTTCCTTCATGGAAGCTGTACGTTCAGATTATGCCATTAGAAGATGCTGATACGTATCGCTTTGATCCGTTTGACGTAACAAAGGTTTGGTCACAAAAAGACTACCCGTTAATTGAAGTAGGTCGCATGGTCTTAGACCGCAATCCAGAAAATTATTTTGCCGAAGTGGAGCAAGCTACATTCTCACCTGGAACGCTTGTGCCGGGAATTGACGTATCACCTGATAAAATGCTGCAAGGTCGACTATTCGCATACAGCGATGCACATCGCTACCGCGTGGGTGCTAACCATCAAGCGCTACCGATTAACCGTCCGCGCAGCGAAGTAAATAACTATCAGCGTGACGGCCAAATGCGCTTTGACGATAACGGCGGCCGTTCTGTTTATTATGAGCCAAACAGCTTTGGCGGCCCGACAGAATCACAGGAAAACAAACAAGCAGCATACCCTGTTTCAGGCGTTGCCGATAGTGTTGCATATGATCATAACGACCATTACACGCAAGCAGGTGACTTATACCGCCTTCTAAGCAAAGACGAGCGTACACGACTAGTTGCAAACATCGTTGAAGCTATGAAACCTGTAGAAAAAGAAGAGATTAAACTGCGTCAAATTCAACACTTCTACAAAGCGGATCCAGAGTATGGAACACGCATTGCAGACGGTTTAGGATTATCTGTTCCGCAGCAAGTAAAATAAATTTATCCGTTTTCTAAATGAAAAAATAAGAGTATTTTTCTCATTTTAGATTATCATTTATTCTCAATTAGTTTAACATTTTATCAATAAATAAGTATCCATATTTTATGGATACTTATTTAAATTCTTGTAAAAAGAGGAAGGGATGAAGAAATGATTGGACAAGAAATAAGATGTAATCAGTGTGATAGAGAAATAAAAGTACTAAAACACAGTACGCTTTGCGGTTGCGGAATAAAATTACGAACGCTAAAAAAAGAGAAGCAACCAGCATAGTGAGGTTGCTTCTCTTTTTCACTAGATATGCTGTTTATATTCACTGACATTAAAGAGTAATCGTTACTTTAAATAAATCTCCGTCAATTTTAATATTCAGTTCTCCTCCGTGCAAATCAATAATTGACTTAGCAATAGCTAACCCAAGTCCGGAGCCATCGGTTTGTCTTGAAGTGTCCCCTCTTTTAAATCGTTCAAACAGCTCATCTGCCTGCTCATTTAGTTCATATTTACTTACATTTTTAAAGGTTAGTTTCACTTGTTCGTTTATTTCTTGAACAGAAATATAGACACGCGTTTGTTCAAGTGAATATTTCAATATATTCTCTATCAAATTGTCAAATACTCTCCATAATTTTTGACCATCTACAGTAGCAAATATCGGCTTTTCGAGAGATTGAATACGAAATTGCAGAGTTGAATCTTCAATTGCTTCATTATATTCAGCTAAAGCCTGATGAAGAAGCTGGTTAATATCAATTTTGTCTTTATGCAATTCTACATTTCCACTTGCCATTTTTGACACTTCAAATAAATCATCAATAAGTGTCTGTAAACGTTTTGATTTACGGTCAATAATTTCAACGTAAGCATGTTGTTCGTCCGAAGTAAGATCTTGTGACTTTAGCAACGCTGTATATGTCATAATAGAAGTCAATGGTGTTCTTAAATCGTGACTGACGTTGGTAATTAACTCTGTTTTCAAGCGTTCACTTTTAACTTGAACATGCTGAGATGTTTGAATCTGCTGCTGGATATGATTTATGTTTAGCGCTGCTTGAGTCAAAGCTGATTTTCCTTTGATAGGTAACGGCTCTTTCCACTCGGCTGTGGCAATTTGATCAATTGAGATAATAATTTTATTTAAATAATTAACTCGTAGCATAAGCAGTATCAAAGTAACCACTCCTACAACACTGCCTATAGCTAAGTACAGTATGGATACTTGTTCTGCAAACATAGATCCACTAGTCAATAGAGCTGCAACAGCAAACACGGCAAACACTAAAAGCAGCACTACAACCATTATATGCATGCCAATGTGTCTGATAATAAAAATAGATTGAAGAAAATAAATTACTTGATAAACACACGTTCTTTTATATTCTTCTTTTATATCATCTATTGTACGTATACGCTGAAACAGTAGAAATACTTGAAGTGCCCATAGAGAAATAGCTATAGATATTGCTATCATATAAAAGAAGAACGTAGCAACATGCTTATATGATTCTAATACAGAAGCAGGATAGCCGTTCAGAATTAGACTTAAAGTAAAAAATGAGTATAAAAGAAAAACAATTATACAAATATCTAAAGGTATTTTTTTATAAACCCTCTGTACTGCAGTTTGTCTTGTTATTTCTTTTAAATGTCCAGTTATTGTTTTTTTATAAATAAAGTAACCTATTAACAGAGCTAGTATCCCTGAAAATGCATACACGAGAAACGCTACATTTTGATGATGATAATAGTTATATTCATCAAATAAAGGACTAATGAAGGTTTCTTTTTCAGGAACAGCAATTATACCCGTAAACTTCTGCTTTAAATACCAGGTTGGGATCTCTGAGTCTACCTCACTGCTTAACGATGAATTTTTATATTCATCTGCTTGGAACACAAGCGGTGATTGAGCTGAATAAGTATGTTTATACAATATATTTTTCTTTTTTACTAATTGATTAACATCTTCTTTGCCTGCGTTTTGGATGTTCGTGTATATTTTGTTTGTGTTCCTATCTTTTAAATAATACACGATGTCTTTTTTATATTGAGATAATGTTTCTTGTCGATCAAAAGCTTCATCATATAGTTTCTTCATTTCGAGTTTTTTGTTTTTCGCTATTTCTTCTCGAACGAATTGATCATCTTGAAACTTTTTTTGAATGTTTTTAACTTCTAGATCCTGCTGCTCTATATAGGCATCTTCAACGTTTTTGCTCTTTGCCTGCTTAGCGTCTTCTATTTTTTCTTCATATTTATCGTGCACGTTTTTTATTTGTTCTGTTAATGTTCCTTCCGTATATCGATACGACTCAATCTCTTCTCCTGTTATCTTATTTGCATTAACGGTATTCTTATCTTTTTGTGTCAATTCTAAAAGGTAGAGATCATTTGTAAAACGACTTATTTGCTTTTTGAAGTCTTCTGATTTTACATAGCTGCTTTTTTGTAAATAGTTTGTTTTTAATAGATTATGCACGTTACTAATTGAAGAAATAGTTGCTCCTAAACCAAATAAAAACAAGATAATCCCTATAGCTGAAATGACGCTACTTTTCCATTTTGTATCCAAGTCCCCACACAACCTTTACATACCTCGGATTTTTTGGTTCAATCTCAATTTTTTCTCTTATTTTTCTAATGTGTACCGCTACTGTATTTTCTGCGTTGTAGCCTGGTTCATTCCATACGCGTTCATAAATATCATGTATAGAAAAAACTCTCCCTGCATTTTTCATTAATAACTCTACAATTTTATACTCAATGGGAGTCAGCTTAATGAACACCCCGTCAAGAGTGACGGACTTAGCCTCAATATCAAGTACGAGACCTCGGATATCAATCGTCTTTGTTTCCTCATATGTACCTAATGTTACATATCTTCTTAACTGTGATTTAACTCTAGCTATCAGTTCTAATGGATTAAAAGGTTTTGTCACATAATCATCTGCTCCTACCTGCAGACCGAGCACTTTATCTGCATCTTCGCTTTTAGCGCTCAGCATAATAATCGGGATATTTTTTTGTTCTCGGATTTTAAACGTCGTTGAAATGCCGTCTTGCCTTGGCATCATAATATCAAGAATAATTAAGTGAACTTTTTCTTTATTTAGTATCTCTATGGCTTCGATTCCATCTTTGGCCGTAAAGACTTTAATGCCTTCATTTTTCAAATAAATAGCAATGCCATTACGGATTTCTTGCTCATCGTCTACGACTAAAACCACATATTCGTTCATTGATTTCTCACACTCCTTTCAAAAGTATATCATGGGTCATTTCGTCTATGGATTTTATTGTAAACTGCATTTCTTAAGAAAAAGGAAGGGGAAATCTTAAGATTTTCTTAAGCTTCATATGTTGAAAAAGGTTTAAAGAATAGGGATAACAGGAACGTTAAAAGAAAAAATATAATCAATTCCTCATTTGATTCTAAAGAACTATCCGTGAGCGATTATATCTTTTTATTTAAAAGGAGGATGATTTAACTTGGAACGGAATCATACAATTATGCAATTTTTCGAATGGCATGTGCCAGCTGATGGCGAGCATTGGCAACGCCTTAAAGAGCTCGCTCCTCAACTAAAAGAACAAGGAATTGATTCCGTGTGGATTCCCCCGGTTACAAAAGGTGTTTCATCAGAGGATAATGGCTACGGCGTTTATGACTTATACGATCTTGGCGAATTTGATCAAAAAGGAACCGTTCGTACAAAGTATGGAACCAAGCAAGAGCTGCATGAAGCGATTGATGCCTGTCATAATCATGGAATTAATGTCTATGTGGATATTGTAATGAACCATAAAGCTGCAGCAGATGAAAAAGAAACGTTCCACGTCATTGAAGTGGACCCCATGAACCGAACAGAAGAAATTTCTGAACCTTTTGAAATTGAAGGGTGGACAAAGTTTACATTTGAAGGGCGCGGCGATCAATATTCTTCTTTCAAATGGAACTTTAATCATTTTAACGGCACTGATTACGATGATAAAAATGGAAAAGAAGGCGTTTTTCGTATTGCCGGAGAAAACAAAAGCTGGAACGAAAATGTGGATCAAGAGTTTGGCAACTACGATTATTTAATGTTTGCGAATATTGATTACGATCATCCTGAAGTTCGAGAAGAAATGATCAAATGGGGAAAATGGTTAGCAGACACTCTGCAGTGCGACGGTTATCGATTAGACGCCATTAAACATATTAACCACGATTTTATTAAAGAGTTTGCCCACGAATTGTCCTCTTCTCAAGAAAAGCCCTTTTATTTTGTGGGAGAGTTTTGGAATCCAGAGTTAACAGCCTGTCAGGAATTCCTAGACGTGATTGATTATCAAATCGATTTGTTTGACGTATCGCTGCACTATAAACTGCATGAAGCCTCTCAGCAAGGAAGAGATTTTGATTTAACCACGATTTTTGATGATACATTAGTCAAGACTCACCCTTTGAATGTTGTCACATTTGTAGATAACCATGACTCTCAGCCAAATGAATCTTTAGAATCTTGGGTAGAAGATTGGTTCAAACAGAGTGCTTACGCTCTAATTTTACTTCGTGAAGACGGTTATCCTTGTGTGTTTTACGGAGACTATTTTGGGATAGGCGGAGAGCACCCAATTGAAGGAAAAGAAAAAGATATTTCCGCTCTCTTGCATGTACGCTATGACAAAGCATACGGCCAGCAAGACGATTATTTTGATCACCCGAATACTATTGGATGGGTAAGGCATGGTGTAGAGGAATTTGAGAAGTCTGGATGCGCTGTGGTGATGTCAAACGGTGAAGATGGCGAAAAGAGAATGTTCGTCGGCGAACACCGAAGTGGACAAACGTGGATTGACTTCACAAACAACCGAGAGGACCAAGTTGTGATTGAAGAAGATGGCTACGGACAATTCCCTGTAAATGGCGGCTCTGTATCCGTTTGGGCTGAAGCATAAAAAAAACAGTGGCCTGCGCCACTGTTTTTTTACCATAGACCTAGCAGTTTCCACCACAAGCCGCCAATTCCAATCCAAATGATAATATGAATAATTGAAATTAAAAAGCCGAGCGACCACCATTTTTGCTGCGTTACATATCCACTACCGAAGAACACCGGTGCCGGTCCACTTCCGTAGTGAGTTAAACAGCCAAATAAATTGCTAAAGAACGCTAAAATTAATGCTGACAGTAACGGAGGCGCACCAGCGGCCACGATGACAGATAAAAATGCTGCGTACATAGCGCTGACGTGAGCCGTGTTACTCGCAAAAAAGTAGTGAGAATAAAAATATGCAATAGCTAATACAATCAACGCCGTCATCCAAGACATATGGCTAACAGTGCCTTTCATCAGATCACTGAACCAAGGAATCATGCCTAGATCATTTAAGAAAGTTGCCATCATAACCAAAACAGCAAACCAGACTAATGTATCCCATGCTCCCTGTTCTTTTTTGATGTCCGACCAGCTTAACACTTGCGTTAAAAGCAGCGCACATAGACCAATAAAAGCAGTTGTTGTTGCATTAATATTTAAATTAGCGCCAAAAATCCACAACACAAGAAGAAGTAAAAATACGCCAATCATGTACCATTCTTCTTTCTTTAGCGGACCCATTTCATTTAGTTTTTTTGCTGCAATTTCAGATGCTTCCGGCGTTTCTTTTAATTCTGGCGGATACAGCTTATAAATAACGAGCGGAATAACGATTAAACTAATAATTCCAGGTACGATTGCAGCCGCTGCCCAGCCAACCCATGAAATAGTCTTGCCTGTAATTTGTTCCGTCATTTTAACCGCAAGAGGATTGGCCGCCATTGCTGTTACGAACATAGCGGATGTGATCATATCTCCTTGAAACGATACTTTTGTTAAGAAAGCACCGACTCTGCGCTCCGTACCGTCGCCAGTTCTCGATCCGTATGTTTCGGATAAAGAACGAATGATTGGAAGAATAATTCCTCCAGCTCGTGCTGTATTAGACGGCATTGCAGGTGATAAAAGTAAGTCACTTACGATAAGAGAATACGATAGTCCCAACGTCTTTTTACCGAACAAACGAACGAAGATATAGGCAACCCTTGTTCCTAGACCAGTCTTAATAAAACCTCTAGAAATAAAGAATGCAATAACGATTAACCAAATCGTCGTATTTTGAAAACCGCTGAGCGATTGTTCAAGCGTTAATGTATTAGTTAATACAATAATGGTTAAAGATAAAATAGCTACACTGCCCAATGGCAATGGTTTAATGATAAGCCCTACGATAGTAGCCACAAAAATAGCGAATAAGTGCCAAGCCTTCAAATCAAGTCCGGACGGAGGTGTAATAAACCATAAAATAAGTCCGATTGCCAGACAAATTAATAAAGGAATAAATTTCACTTCGCCGGCAGGCTTTTTTGTTGTTTCAGCCATAATCTTTCTCCTTTCATGTTTTTAAATAATAGTAATAGTATGCTCTTTCCACTTCGTACTCAATACTTATCCCATTTAAAATAAAATAATTGTAAAAATACGTTTCGTAAGGATGATATTGTAAAATTGTGAAGTGTTGAGCATAATTCCTTTATTATTTTATCATATATATTGACAATATTTATCTCTTACCTTCATTTTATTCCCTTCAAAATAGCTTGTAAGCGTTATTTTTTTGAAAATAAATAAACTGCATGAATTCATCATGCAGCCTTGCATTTAGCGATTTACTTTTTGAATAAACACGACTTTTAAATAATTACCTGACTTAAATTCTTTTATTGTTTTAAAATCAGCTGGAAGAGCGAACTGCTCCATCATTTTGTACTGTTCCCCTTTTTCATTAAAAGCTTTTTCAATAAACGAATGGAATTTTTTCATATCAAAATTGCTTGCGTTCGTAGATGCTACAATGACACCATTTGGCTTTGTAAGAGCAATGGCTTCTTTTAATAAATCTTTGTAGTCTTTTGCCGCGCTGAACGTATGCTTTTTCGACTTGGCAAAGCTCGGCGGATCTAGCACCACAAGATCGAAGGTCATGTTCTTCTTGACCGCATATTTAAAATACTTGAAAACATCTTCTACGATAATGTCCTGTGCTTCGTGATCAATTCCATTTACACTAAATTGCTCAATTGTTTTAGCCAAGCTGCGATTGGCTAAATCGACACTTGTTGTTTTCGCAGCTCCTCCAAGAGCGGCCGCCACTGAAAATGCGCCTGTATACGAAAACATATTTAGCACGGTCTTTCCTTTTGCATAGTTATCTCGAATCGTTTTACGGACGTCTCGCTGATCTAAAAAGACTCCCACCATCGCTCCGTCATTTAAGTAAACGGCAAAACGAATACCATTTTCTTTTACAATTAAAGGAAATTCGCCTTTATCCCCTGCTACAAAATCAGCTTCTTCAATATACTGCCCCTTTACGTTAAAACGTTTTTTCTGGTACAGCCCTTTAAAGTTAGGCGCAGACTTTAAGGCTTCAATGACGTATTCTTTAAATTGATAAATTCCTTCACTATACCAACTCATGACGTAATATCCGTCATAATAATCAATAATCAAGCCACCGATTCCGTCACCTTCACTATTAAATACGCGAAAAGCAGTTGTGTCTTCAGACGCATAAAGGTCATGACGAGACGAAATAGCTTGCTGAATTTTTCTAGCAAAAAACGCCGCGTCAATTTGCTCATTTTTCTTCTTCGTAAGAATCCATCCGTAGCCTTTGTTTTGTTTTCCATAATAGCCTTTGGCTAAAAATTGATTCTTGGGAGTGACTAAGTTAATAATAACCCCTTCTTCTTGCAGTTTATGACCATCAACAAGCGCATCTTTTTCAATGAGTGGATAACCCTTGTTCACTTTTTTAATAAAAGCTTCTTTGGCTATAACTTGTACTTCTTTTCTCATGTGTACACCCTATCTATTTAATTTATTTCATTCTAGTTCTATCCATTTTACAACAATAATCTACATTTATCTTAACATAGATAAACAGCCCCGTTTCTAGTTATAAATAGAAAAGCAGAGGATGCCTTGAAACACCCTCTGCTTGATATGAATAAAAAATGAAATGTATGTTTTATGTTTTAAGATAAAAAATTATGAGCACTCTTGCCCCGTATAAGCATCGAACTGAGTGACGTTTTTTTCTGCTAAAATACCTTTCAATTTTGCTGTACGAGCCAAAGCGCTTCTTGTCGCCTTTAGCTATGTCTTTATTGTAAGAGCGGCACATGAATGCACTGTGAAGTCCGGCTGAATGCTATCTGAACAAATTCTGAAAGATAGCTGAATAACTTCTAGTTAAACTTGTCATATAAATGTTCAACGTTCTTAACAACAGCTCAACAAATCCAGCGCTTCTCTTTATATTTCCTCAACAATCAAATGATTTAATAAGTGTATGAATACAATTTGGAGGTTATCAACCATGAAAAAACGAGTATCTCTTGGACTATCTCTCACCCTTTTAGCTTCTAGTGCCGCTTCTGCTTTTGCAGCAGAGCATCACCCAGTTCAACATCCTAAACAAATCAAAAGCGTCGAGTTTCAGCCAATGAAAGCACCTACTACGATTGAAAATATGATTAAAACGTATACAGAGGCATCTGTAAAAGTAACGTATAAAGATGGAAGCGTTGAAGAAACGCCGCTTAACTATAACCAGCTCTTTCTTTCAAAAGATAAAATTGTCGATAATAAAGGGGAATTAATCGCCGCAGGTACACCGATCGATGCAAACGGGGATCCGATTATTGACCGAAGCGTTCCCGATAAGCCATCACCGTACGTATCAGACGCACCGGATTCAAACAGCTTTATCACCATCAACGGTAAGTCTTATATTATTTCACATTATGAATATGAATCTGTTAATAATGCTGGAAAAGAGATTTCCGGTCTTCCCGCTTCAATGACGCTTACACAAGTTGACCGAGATGATAAAACAGGAAAATTAACGGTCAACCATGCTAAAAAAATTGATTTTTCCAATGTAAATGGTTTGTGGACGCCGTGTAATGGCTCTACAACGGATTGGGGTACTCACCTTGGTTCAGAAGAATATGAGCCCGATGCACGTGCTTTTGAAGATCCTTCATCCAGCTCTTATAAAGACGTCACGAACTTCGCTAAGCTTTATTTCGGCGACACGTCAAAAGCAAACCCTTACTACTACGGCTGGATTCCAGAAATTTCAGTGGATGAAAGCGGCCATGCATCCGTCGTAAAACATTACAGCACAGGCCGTTTTTCACACGAAATGATGCAGGTACTTCCAGATAACAAAACCGCTCTTTTTGGAGACGATGGGTCTAATACCATGATGTTTATGTATGTAGCAGATAAGGAAAAAGACTTCTCAGCAGGAACTCTTTATGCGGCAAAGTTTAAACAAACGAGCACAGAAAATGGAGGTAAAGGCGACCTTCAATGGATTAAGCTTGGCCATGCAACAGACAATGAAGTGAAAACAATAATCGACAAAGGCACAAAATTTAGTGATATTTTTGAAACAGCTGACCAGCCTAAAAAAGGATTTAAAGCTGTGAAAACCGCTGCAAGTAAAAAAGTTGAATACCTAAAAGTAAAGCCTGATATGGAAAAAGCAGCTGCCTTTTTAGAATCACGCCGATACGGTGCAATTTTAGGTGCAACATCTGAATTCAACAAGATGGAAGGACTAACGGTTAACAAAAAAGACAAAAAAGCGTATATGGCTATTTCTTACCAAAATAGTGCCATGCTAAAAGAATCTGGCGCTGTACAAGATGATATCCAGCTTCCAAAATTAGAGTCTGGTGTGACCTACCAGCTGAACTTAGGATCGCATCAAAAAGACCTAGCAAACGGCAAGATTAACAGTCGCTACGTTCCTGCAAGCATGGAAGGGCTACTGATTGGACAAGACCTAGAAAAAGCAGATGCATACGGTAATACAGCGGACCCAAATAAAATTGCCAACCCTGACAACCTTACGTATTCAAATAACTTAAATACACTGTTTATCGGAGAAGACAGCTCACTGCATACAAACAACTTCGTATGGGCTTATAATGTAAAAACTAAAAAACTATCACGCATCCTTTCAGTTCCAGTGGGAGCAGAAGCAACAGGACTTCGTGCAGTAGAAAACATTCAAAACTCTCGCTACGTACTAAGCAACTATCAGCACCCGGGCGAGGACATCAGCGACAAAAGTATTACCGCTGTTGATAAAGAAGAGCTAGCTAATGCAATGAAAGAAAGCATCGGCATTCAAGAAACTGGCGGTGTCGGATACATTTCTGGACTGCCTTCTAAGGACGGCGCTCCTTACAAAAAGCATTAATATGTAATGAAGCCACGTCTGTTGTGCAGTGACAGACGTGGTTTTTTATATAGTCGAAGTTATTTATAAAATCGTTTATCGTAATCATAATTATGGTGAATACTTTATAATATCCTTGGAGAAAGTGCCTACACACAAACCAAATGCTTTAGGATATTTATTCGCGAGTATCCGGTACATGCCTTCAAGCTTGCTTTTAATTGCTTACACCCCACTAATACTAGATATAAAAGTTGTTTCAATAAGTATTTCCAGCAAAACAAAACCACTCGTTCCCTTGCACTTTTCCTCCCATACCATTAAAGTATATATTGGTTGAAGTTTATACTAGCATTCAACCTTATAAAAGAAATTACACTTTTTAATTTTGGGAATATGTTTCCCCTAAAAGAAAGGGTTTAGATATAAGATGAAAGATAATTTTTGGCATGAGTTGCCGCGTCCGTTTTTTATTTTGGCACCGATGGAAGCTGTGACGGATGTCGTTTTTCGCCATGTTGTGACCGAAGCAGCACGACCTGACGTATTTTTTACAGAGTTTACGAATACGGAAAGCTACTGCCATCCGAAAGGGAAAGATAGCGTAAAAGGACGTTTGACGTTTACAGATGATGAACAGCCAATCGTTGCGCACATTTGGGGAGACAAGCCTGAATACTTCCGTCAAATGAGTATTGGCATGGCCGAAATGGGCTTTCGCGGCATTGATATTAATATGGGCTGTCCTGTGCAGAATGTTGCAGGAAACGGAAAAGGTTCTGGTCTGATTCGCCGTCCAGATACTGCGGCTGAGATTATCCAGGCAGCCAAAGCTGGAGGGCTTCCAGTAAGCGTAAAGACTCGTCTTGGCTATACGCAAGTTGATGAGTGGTACGACTGGCTGAAGCACATTTTAGAACAGGATATCGTGAACCTTTCTATTCACCTTCGTACAAAAAAAGAAATGAGCGATGTTGACGCGCACTGGGAGTTAATTCCGGAGATCAAGAAGCTTCGTGACGAAATTGCGCCTCATACGCTACTAACAATTAACGGTGATATTCCTGACCGCCAGAAAGGTCTTGAACTTGCGGAGAAGTACGGCATTGATGGAATCATGATTGGACGCGGAATTTTCCATAATCCGTTTGCGTTTGAAAAAGAAAAGAAAGAGCACACAAGCGAAGAGCTATTAGAACTTCTTCGCCTGCAGCTAGATCTTCATGATAAGTATTCTGAAGAATTAGAGCCGCGCCCTTTCAAACCGCTTCGACGCTTTTTCAAAATTTACGTTCGCGGATTCCGCGGTGCAAGTGAATTAAGAAATCTACTCATGAGCACGGAAACAACTGACGAAGTGCGTGCGTTGCTTGATGAGTTTAAAGACAGAGCTGGAGTGAAAGAAGACGAAGGTTTTTCTGTTTCTTAAATAAGATCTCGTTTGTTTAAACTCAATTGTTCTAACATTTTATCGGAGAGAAGAACCTCTTGTTCTTTTTTATAGACGTATGCTATTTATCCACATATGATAAAAGCTGAGGCAGAAGGTTTTACATTTCCTTCTGCCTCAGCTTTTAATGAAAAAATATCCACACGATCTATTTATGATAAGGTTCATTTCGAATAATACGAAAAGCTCGGTAAATCTGTTCTACTAATACTAGGCGCATAAGCTGATGAGGAAACGTCATCTTTGAAAAAGAAAGGGCTGCGTTTGAGCGTTTCATTACTTCGCTGCTTAAACCAAGCGACCCGCCAATGACAAACGCTACTTTGCTTTTTCCGTAGGTAGCTAATGAATCAATTTCTTTTGCGAGTTCCTCGGAAGACTTTTGTTTTCCGTTAATAGCTAATGCGATCACATAAGTATCGTCTGAGATTTTCGCTAAGATGCGCTCTCCTTCTTTTTGTTTTACCTGTTCCATTTCAGATTCACTTAAGTTTTCTGGCGCTTTTTCATCTGCAAGCTCAATAATTTCCACTTTTGCATAGCTTGATAAACGCTTTAAATATTCTTGAATACCTTGTTTTAAGTATTTTTCTTTTAGCTTTCCAATGGTTATAATAGAGATATTCACAGGCTATTCTCCTCTCCTTTATCTCTTATCCACAGATATTATCCACATATCCACATGTTATATCCACATTTTGTATAAGAATATTAGTTCCCTACTACATATACAGCTTCATTTTCACAATATTCACAGCTTTTTTTGTCAGTGGAATTTTCTATTTTTTCAAAAACCGGCGCTAGCTCAATCTCATCTACCATTACATCCAGCGCTAGTTCTGTATGTTCTAAACAGCAATATATCTTCATGTATTTATCTTCCTTTCTCTATTCTTTTCATTAAAAAACCACAGGAGTTTATCCCCTGTGGATAACTTTATTTTACTTCATTTGACGCGTTAATTTTACTTCTGTGGATTTCTTTTTGCCATCGCGATAGAACGTTACGTTCATTTTATCGCCAATTTCTTTTTCAATGTAGAGGTGTTTGCGAAGTGTCGCAATGTCCCTTACTTTGCTGTGATCTAACTCAACAATCACATCATATTCCTTTAATCCGGCTTTAGCGGCTGGCGAACCTGGCTCAACTTTTAGAACAGCGACTCCGTTTACTACATCATGCGGTAACTTAAGGGTTTCTTTTAAATGATACCCTGATACCTCACTTAATGATAGTGTACTAACTCCAAGATACGGACGTCTGACTTCACCATATCGTTCTAAGTCATTAATAATGGGCCTAGCCATGTTGATTGGAATCGCAAGACCAATGCCTTCTACTGCTTCTTGAGCAATTTTCATGGAATTAATACCGATTAATTCACCATCAATATTAACAAGAGCACCCCCGCTATTACCAGGGTTAATGGCGGCATCTGTTTGAATAACTTCTGATTGCCAATCAGGATTTCCATCGCCATTCAAATCTTGAGGAATGACACGGTTAACCCCTGAGACAACTCCTTGTGTAACGGAGCCAGAAAATTGAAGGCCTAGCGGGTTTCCGATAGCAATCACTGGTTCACCAGCTTTAAGCTTATCAGAATTTCCGAAGGTAGCCACTTTTGTCACGTGGCCTGCGTCAATTTCAAGAACTGCTAAGTCCATTAAATCATCGCTGCCAAGAATTTTAGCCGATACCCTTGTACCGTTACTGAAGCTCACTTCAATTTCGTTAGCGCCTTTAATGACATGATAGTTTGTCACAATATAAGCTTTGTTGCCTTGTTTTTTGTAAATAACACCTGAGCCCGTCCCGGCATCAGTTCGTTCATCATTCCAAAAGCTTTCAGAGTTCTGAATGTTTACAACTCCTACAACTGCTGCATTGACTTCAGAAACAGCTTTTGTGACGGCCGTAGTGACGTCAAGAGATACTGACTTTTGAATGGTAGACCCTGTTTGTTCATCTCTATTTTCATCCGTCATCCACCCATCTGGTAAAATCCCGTTCCTCACCAAGGCTGGCATAAGAAGCAGTACAATAAGTGCACCTATAATTGCTCCAATCAGAGCAGAAGCGAAATATCCTCTGCGGCGTTTAGGCGGCCGACTATTTGGCTCTTGGCCTTCATCATAATGTTCCACACTATCACCGAACCCTTCATTTATCATCGTGAATGTCTGCATTCACGTACTAAATGAAGTTATTTTTCGCTTCCTTTCTAGAGACTATACATAAACAATATCAGTTGGTCTTTTTGGATCAGTATCACATAGGAGAATATTGTCCTCTACATTGATGTCTTTCTGTTGTAACACTTGTGCAACCGACATGCGGGCAATTTCCTTCATGTTATTGTCTTGACTCAAATGCGCTAAGTAAATGCGTTTGGTTTGATCTCCAATCACATCTGCCATTGCAAGAGCCGCGTCTTCATTTGATACATGTCCCACGTCGCTTAGAATTCGTCTTTTAATGCTCCAAGGGTATCGCCCCATTCTCAGCATTTCAACGTCATGATTGCTTTCAAATACGTACATATCGCTATTTTTAATCGTACCTTTCATGCGGTCACTTACATAGCCGGTATCCGTAATAAGGGTTAATTTTTTAGATCCTTGATGAAAGACATAAAACATAGGCTCTGCAGCATCATGCGAAACGCCAAAAGACTCCACTTCCAATTGACCAAACGATTTCGTTTGGCCAATTTCAAAGTGAAACTTCTGTTCTGTATCAATGTTGCCAATCAAGCCATCCATTGCGTTCCACGTTTTTTCATTTGCGAAAATAGGGAGCTTATATTTACGTGCCAGAACACCTAGTCCTTTAATATGGTCACTATGTTCATGAGTCACTAAAATTCCTGATAAATCCGGGATATTGCGATTTACTTGTTGAAATAGAGCTTCCATTTGTTTTCCGCTCAGCCCTGCATCAACTAGTAAGGAATGTTCTCCATCACTTACTAAAATCGCATTTCCTGTGCTCCCACTCGCTAGCACGCTGAAATGCAGGCTCATTTATCTCACTCCAAATACTTATTTATTTCCTTTTTTAATAATCTGCCCTTCAAAGGCATTTACAAAATAACTCGTATCTCCATTTACAACAATGTGCCAAGTTGGTGCTAAAACTTGAGAATTTAGTAGTGGCAGATCAAACGTATAGTACCCAAACTCTACTTTTGTTACAGAATCTTTCTTTTTCAATTCACCCTTCAAAAACAAATTTTCTAATGCTTTTAAAGGCGTTAAAACATCCTGCTCATCATCTAACGTTTTCACAGAACCTAGCATTGTTTGTTCATACGAAATAATTTCACCTTTATCATTTAAATGAGCAATAATCATGCCATTTTCATTATCAAAGATTTTATGCTTCTTATATTGTTGAAAGAATGTAACTGTTTTTTTCTCTTTGTTAACATTCCATAGCTCATAATCCTTACCCGAGAGCACATACCGTTTTAGAAATTGACTTAGCTTTGCTTCGGGACTTTTTTCAGGTACTGAAAAAGGTTTGTCTAGTACACTTCGAATTGTTTTTTCCTCAAGCAGCGCTGCTTTTTGTTCTTTAAGCTTTTTTAAATCTTCATCTTTAAACAGTTTGCTTTTAGCATTTAACGACGAAGCTTCCTTCACATCTACAGGTAAATGTTTATATTCAATGCCTTCACTCGTTAATTGTTCTTCAACGCTCGACTCCACAAATAGAGAGTACTGATCTTCTTGATGAGTTTTAAAAATCTGATAGCCTAAGTAAATATTAAGGATCAAGAAAGTGAAAATAAAGATGGTTTTTGTTCTATTCCAATCCATCGTTATCGCCTCCTTCGGTCGGCGGTGCAATTCGATACCACTTACTATTATAATAATAGAACCAAGAAGGAACGAGTTTGACAGAGTTAGAATTAAACTCAACCGTCTTTTCACCGGTTTTTGGCTGCTGGGAGACTTCTTCTAGCTGATAGCCTATTGAAATATCTTTTAACAGATTCGGGTCAAAGTTTTGGTGTTTTTCAATTAATTGAATCACCTTTTGAGATGACTGCAGCTTTTCTACACTCGAATCCTGTACTCTCACAAAACGATAAAGAGGACGACGGTAATTTAAAATCTCCGCATTTCCCCATCTTTGATATATTTCAGTCATTCCCTGATTGCTGTACACTGGATAGTTATCTTTATAATAACGATAGCTAATTTCTTTTGTAATACGATTCCAGCTGTTGAACCTGTAATTAGATTCCGTCCAGCCGCCGTGGTCATTAACGAAGCTAAAGCTGCGGTTTATTAAATTATAATCTTCCATTACTTCGGTCGTGGAATTTACAAGATTCACATATTCCATCACATCTGTCTTCGTATTAACATTAATCACTTTTGTACCTTCGGTGTAGACATCTCGGTTTGTAGACGTTTCTTTCCGTGCATAGTCTGGGTTGTTAAAAAGCGCTTCCTTATATTTTTCAATATCTAAATGCCTCATGCTCGTATAGTAGACTTCACTATTCATCGTGATATTGTTTTCTGGAAGGAAGATATACCGATTTTTGTTTTCTTTATATACAAAGCTCGGGGCATACGTACGTTTCATCTTATCTTCTAATTCTTTGATATCATCTTTGGCCAAATTCTTGACTGTAACCGAATAAATCTTTTTTTGCTCATAATTCACAAGATACACGCTCACGAAAAATGAAGGTGTACGCTTAATTTTAATGAGTACACGGTCAAATGTTTGATTAGGCAAAGACGTTTGAGAAAATGAAAAAAGCTGTTGAAATGTTTTCAAAGGCAGCGCGTCTGGATACAGCACTTCAATAGAATTACTGCCATGGACATAATTTAAAAATCCATCAGGAGAAATAGCATCCGAAACGTCCGTCACGTTCGAAAATTTCCACTTTTTCATTTCATTTACCCATTTGTTTACATCATCTTCGTCGTGAGACATGTAGTGATTATCGTTTCGATGATAGAGAACTTCTGTTGGAAGAATATGATCTTCTATTTTACTTTTTGAACTCACTTCAACTTCCTGCAAATGTTGATTTTTTGAAATGACCTTATAAGAAGGCTGATACGTCCATATATGATACGTCATAATTAAACTGGAAGCGACGAGAACAACTAAGATGGCCGTTTTGATATGTTCATATCTCATTCCCATTCGTCATCATTCTCACTTTCAATCGGAAGAGTAAAGTAAATCGTTGTTCCTTTTCCTTCCTGACTATCTGCCCAAATACGTCCATCATGTGCTTCAATAATTTCCTTGGCAATAGCAAGCCCTAATCCTGTTCCGCCTAATTTACGCGTTCGTGCTTTATCTACACGATAGAAACGTTCGAAAATTTTAGCTAAATTTGATTTTGGAATTCCCATACCTTGGTCTTTAATGCTCACAACAATTTCATGCGTATGCTGAGCAATTGAAAATGTAATGGTTCCGCCTTCAGGTGAATATTTTATTGCATTGGAAATAATGTTATCTAATACTTGTGTAATTTTATCTTGATCGATAGCGACATAGATTGCTTCATTTGGCAAGTCGCGCACGAACGAAATGCCTTGTTCAATTGTCATTTCAAAGCGATCAATGATGTAATGATAGAACTTCACAAAATTGATTGGGTCACGACTAAATCGGTAGTCTTGGCTATCTAGCTTAGATAATTGAAGCAAGTCGTTAACGAGACGAATCATTCGTTCTGTTTCCGTTTGCGTTACATTTAAAAATGTTGGAGCTAAGTCCTTATCTTGCCATGCTCCTTCTGCAAGCGCATCTAAATAACTGCGCATCGTTGTTAACGGCGTACGCAATTCATGTGAAACATTCGCTACGAATTCTCGGCGATCTTGATCAATTTTCTCCTGCTCTGTAATATCATGCAAGACAATGATAATCCCGTTAATAAAACCGGTCTCTTTTTGAATAGCGGAAATGGTAGCTCTTAAAATAAAGGGATCCGATTTTGTACTAAAGTCCAAAATTAATGACTCTTGATTAGCGAGCAAGCTTTCAAACGTATGCGTTTCTTCAAGATCTAGTAGGGAAACAACTGGATCAGACAAAACCGTTTCACGTGAAACATTTAGCATAGCGGCAGCTGGATCATTAATTAAAATTACTCTTCCCTTTCGATCCGTGGCAATAACGCCGTCCGTCATATGAGCTAATACCGAACTAAGCTTACGGCGCTCCCCTTCTGTAGTTGCCTGTGCTTCTTGAAGCTTTCTTGTTAAGTTGTTGAATGTGAGAGCTAGCTGACCAATTTCATCATACCCGTATACCTTAGCTTTTCTAGTAAAATTTCCTTTGGCCATCTCAAGTGCTTGTTTTCTCATTTCAGACATTGGACGAGTAATCGTCTGAGCTAAAAACACGCCTAAAATAGCTGTAATAAAAAGAGCAATCACCGTACCTGCTTTAAAGATCTGATTGATATTACTCATTTGATCGTAAACAGGCTCCATGGAAGCTGTTAAGTAAATAGCACCTAAGATTTCTTCGCTAGACTGAACTTTTCCATTTTTATTAGTTGAATTTGATTGACTGGCACCTACTTTATCCTGTAAACGAATAGGCTGTATCATAACTCTGATTCGCTGTCCGCTTTGATCAACAAATACATTATCAGAGTTTGTTCCTGCTAACAACGCATTTGTAATCGCTAAATCATTAGTCTTTTTACCTATGATCTGTTGAGGATTTGAGTTCGATGTAGCAATGATTCTTCTATTTTGGTCAATGACTCTTACTTCAGAGATGTCATTCATATCATTTGAAGCTAAATTGGGTCTTGAAGCAAAATCTCGTAAAATAGTCTTTAAGTCTTCCTCAAGAGTGGGTGAATCATCATCACGATTTTTCACCATTTCTTGTCCAATATTATACGTCAGCAAGTCTGTCCGCTCTTGAAGAGACGTTCGAAAGTTGTTAACTAATTCTTTTTCTAATTGTCGTGCAAAATAGACCCCAATAATTTGCATCGCAATTAAAATGAGCAGCACATAAATCAATACAAACTTTAAATGAATAGATTGCAGGAGCCTTACTTTCTTCATCTAAAATTACTCCTGCTCTGGGCTGCGTAAATAATAGCCTACTCCACGTCTTGTTACAATCCACATTGGATGGCTTGGATTATCTTCAATTTTTTCACGTAATCTTCGAACTGTTACATCTACCGTACGCACATCACCAAAATAGTCATAACCCCATACAGTTTGAAGCAAGTGTTCACGCGTCATGACTTGTCCAATGTGCTTCGCTAAATAATGCAGCAGCTCAAATTCACGGTGAGTCAGTTCAATCGTTTCTCCGCGCTTAGACACGATATAAGCATCTGGGTGAATAACAAGTGCTCCAATCGTAATTTCATTCGTTTCGCTTTCTTCCGTTGGAACAGCTACCTGCTGATGTCTACGTAAATTAGCTTTTACACGTGCTAATAATTCACGCGTACTAAACGGCTTAGTTACATAATCATCTGCACCTAATTCTAGACCTAAAACTTTGTCAATTTCAGAGTCTTTTGCTGTTAACATGATAATTGGCATATCATATTTTTTGCGCACTTCTCGGCAAACTTCCATTCCATCTTTCTGAGGAAGCATAATATCTAATAAAATCATTTCAGGCTGTACTTCTTCCACTTTTTCAAGTGCTTCTACGCCATCATAAGCACAAAATACTTCGTAACCTTCTTTTTGCAAATTAAACTTTAAAATATCTGCAATCGGCTTTTCGTCATCTACGACTAAAATACGTTTATCCATGATCATCGTTCTCCTTTATTAGTTGAAGCAAAATATAAAAGATAGTATTCATACTGTTTGAATACCGTAGTTTTATTATACTTGATAACCCTTGAAACGTCACAAGTTCATCCTCTACTATACATGAAGATATATGATTTTCAACCATCTCTAAATACAAAAGTAATATATTACCACAAAAGAGATACAAAGCAAATAACGTTTTCTTTTAAATGTAAATAAAAGAAAAAAGCATGACTTTAAATAAAGTCATGCTTTTTGATGGCTCGGGACGGAATCGAACCGCCGACACAAGGATTTTCAGTCCTTTGCTCTACCAACTGAGCTACCGAGCCAAAATGGCGGTCCCGACGGGAATCGAACCCGCGATCTCCTGCGTGACAGGCAGGCATGTTAACCGCTACACCACGGGACCTCAGTCTATATGCTATGTATTAAAAATATTAAAATGACCCGTACGGGATTCGAACCCGTGTTACCGCCGTGAAAGGGCGGTGTCTTAACCGCTTGACCAACGGGCCACGTTGTAACAAAAGTGAGCCATGAAGGACTCGAACCTTCGACCCTCTGATTAAAAGTCAGATGCTCTACCAACTGAGCTAATGGCTCATGTTATATCTCTTAGCGACGCTTATTATAATAACATGATATTTCATATGAATGCAATAGTTTTTTTAAAACTTTCTTTTTATTATTGAGCTTTTTTAAAAAATCTTGTTAACAAAGCACCAATTATAAATAAAAAAGGTTAGCTCACGAGGAGCTAACCTTTTTTATTTAGCTATATACACCACGTAATACATTTGTTTGTGTACGATCTGGACCTACAGAGAAAATAGATAAAGGAATACCTGTTAATTGAGACACGCGCTCTAAGTAGTGGCGAGCGTTATCAGGTAACTCATCTAATGTTTTCACACCCGTAATATCTTCTGTCCAACCTGGAAGCTCTTCATATACAGGTTCGCATTCTGCAAGTGTTTTTAAGCTAGCAGGGAATTCTTCCATAACTTCCCCTTTATAACGGTAAGCTACGCAAATCTTTAATGTCTCAATTCCCGTTAATACATCAATTGAGTTTAAAGATAAATCTGTGATTCCGCTAACGCGACGAGCATGACGTACAACTACACTGTCGAACCAACCTACACGGCGAGGACGACCAGTTGTTGTACCATATTCACGTCCTACTTCACGGATTTGATCACCGATTTCGTTTGTTAATTCAGTTGGGAAAGGACCGTCACCAACACGAGTTGTATACGCTTTTGATACACCTACAACGTGTTTGATTTTAGATGGACCTACACCAGAACCAATTGTTACTCCACCCGCTACTGGGTTTGAAGATGTAACAAATGGATATGTTCCTTGGTCGATATCTAACATAACACCTTGTGCGCCTTCAAATAGTACACGACGTCCTTCGTCTAACGCATCATTTAATACTACTGATGTATCAACAACATATTTTGCAACTTGTTGACCATACTCATAGTACTCATCTAAAATTTCTTCTAATGTAAAGCCTTCTACTTCATACATTTTTTCAAGAAGGCGGTTCTTTTCAGCTAAGTTTTGTGTTAATTTTGCTTCAAATACTTCACGGTCTAGTAAATCGGCAATTCGAATACCAACACGTGCTGCTTTATCCATATAAGCTGGTCCAATACCTTTTTTCGTTGTACCAATCTTATTTTCACCTTTACGTTCTTCTTCAACTTCATCTAATTTTAAATGATATGGAAGAATCACATGAGCTCGGTTACTAATACGTAAGTTTTCTGTTGTTACACCGCGATCATGTAAGTATTTTAATTCTTGAACAAGCGCTTTTGGATCGACAACCATACCGTTTCCAATTACACACGTTTTGTCATTATAAAAAATACCTGAAGGAATTAAATGTAACTTATAAGTTTCACCATTAAACTTAATTGTGTGACCTGCATTGTTCCCACCTTGGTAACGTGCAATCACTTCTGCATTTTCTGATAGGAAGTCTGTAATCTTCCCTTTTCCTTCATCTCCCCATTGTGTTCCTACTACAACGACTGAAGACATATCTTAAGCACCTCCGCTTAGTAAGCAACAGCTCACTACGACATAATTTAACCATGGATAAGTGTATCAATTTATCACACTAAAGTCAATTAAATCCGAACGATTTAACAAAAGTTATTACAAATATATCGTATTTTGCGGAACGAATGCGATAACAATAAAATAAAACCTCTCATATTGAGAGGTTTTATGCACCAGGCGGCACTCCTGCGTCATCAAAGCGCCGCTCGAGATTAACGAATTTATTGTACTCTTTTACAAAGGCAAGCTGTACGGTTCCAACTGGACCGTTACGCTGCTTGGCTATAATAATCTCGATAATATTTTGATTTTCTGTATCTTTTTCATAATAGTCTTCACGATATAAGAAAGCTACGATATCGGCATCCTGCTCAATACTTCCGGATTCACGGATATCAGACATCATTGGCCGCTTATCTTGTCTTTGCTCTACTCCACGGGAAAGCTGTGATAAGGCGATAACAGGAACTTCTAATTCACGAGCTAAAGATTTTAACGCACGCGAAATTTCAGATACTTCCTGCTGTCGGTTTTCTCCGCTTCGTCCATTTCCTTGAATGAGCTGTAAGTAGTCAATTAAAATCATCCCAAGCCCGCCTTCTTGTTTCAAGCGACGGCACTTAGAACGGATTTCACCTACACGAATACCCGGTGTATCATCAATATAAATCCCTGCATTGGACAAAGATCCCATTGCCATCGTGAGCTTTCCCCAGTCATCAGCTGTAAGCGAACCTGTACGCAGCCTTTGTGCATCAATATTTCCTTCGGCACACAGCATCCTCATAACAAGCTGCTGAGCACCCATCTCTAAACTGAAGATGGCTACGTTCTCATCCGTTTTCGTTGCAACGTTTTGCGCAATATTTAAGGCAAAAGCCGTTTTACCTACCGATGGTCGGGCCGCTACAATGATTAAATCATTTCGCTGGAACCCTGCTGTCATTCTATCTAAATCACTAAACCCGGTTGGGATACCTGTAATGTCACCTTTTCGATTGTGAAGAACTTCGATATCATCGTACGTTTGTACAAGTACATCTTTGATATTTTGAAACACACCGCTGTTTTTACGCTGTGCTACTTCTAAAATGTTTTTTTCCGCTTCATTTAATAAAACTTCCACTTCGTCTTCCCTTGCATATCCTTCTGAAGCAATATGCGTTGCAGTACGAATTAAACGGCGTAAAATCGACTTTTCTTCTACGATTTTACCGTAATACTCTACGTTTGCAGCCGTTGGAACAGAGTTAGCTAAATCACTTAAATACGATACGCCGCCAACTTCTTCTAGGATTTTTTGGTCAGCTAATTCAGACGTTACCGTTACCAAATCAACCGGTTCACCTTGGTCAGAAAGTTTCAGCATACATGTAAAGATTTTCTGGTGCGATGCCCGGTAAAAATCTTCAGGTATTAGCAGTTCAGATGCTAAGGTTAAAGAAGAAGGCTCTAAGAAAATGGCCCCTAATAGCGCTTGCTCTGCTTCAATATTCTGAGGCGGAAGACGATCAGCAAAAAGATCACTCATATTTCTATGCCCCTCTTATATTCTTTCAGTATTTTCTTTCATCATAAATGTTGGCGCGAACAAATACAAGTCCGCGCCAACCCTTTATATTATTTACTTATTTCTCAATCTTACGTTTATTTTTGTTCAGTCACGTGTACCTTTACTGTAGCCGTTACTTCCGGATGTAATTTAACCGGTACATTTGTGTAGCCTAATGCGCGAATTGCATCATTTAATTCAATTTTACGCTTATCTACTTTAATTTTGTGCTTTTTCTTTAATTCTTCAGCAATTTGTTTGCTTGTGATAGAACCGAATAAACGGCCACCTTCACCAGATTTTGCTGTTAATTCAACTGTTAGTTCTTCAAGAGTTGCTTTTAACTCTTTGTTTGCTTGAAGTTCTGCAGCTGCATCTTTTTGCTCTCTATTTTTTTGTGCTTCTAATACTTTCACATTACCGCCTGTAGCTTCAACAGCATAACCATTTTTTAATAAGAAGTTATGTGCATAACCGTCTGAAACATTTTTCACTTCACCTTTTTTGCCTTTTCCTTTTACATCTTTTAAGAAAATTACTTTCATGATTTTTTACCTCCATCTAAGTACTCATCAATTGCTTGTTTAAGCCGTTCTTCAGCTTCATCCAAACTAATGTCTTGAAGCTGAGTAGCAGCATTCGTTAAATGGCCTCCGCCTTGGAGACTTTCCATAATAACTTGTACATTGATATCTCCAAGCGATCTCGCACTAATGCCAATTAGATTATCCCGTCGCTTAGAAATAACAAACGAAGCAACCACTCCGCTGATTGAAAGCAGCGTATCTGCAGCTTGCGCAATTAACACTTGATCATACATTTTGTTTGGTTCAGCTCGTGAAATGGCAATACCTGCTGTATAAATCTCTGCATGTTCAATAAAGCGTGCTCGCTGTACATATTGCGTGATATCTTCTTTTAAAAACTTTTGAACAAGAACCGTATCTGCGCCTTGAGAACGTAAAAAGGACGCTGCATCAAACGTACGAGATCCCGTGCGTAATGTAAAGCTTTTTGTATCGACAATAATACCGGCTAAAAGTGCTGTTGCTTCTAGCATATCAATTTTAAATCGTTTTGGCTGGTATTCAAGAAGCTCAGTAACGAGTTCTGCTGTCGAGGAAGCATATGGCTCCATATAGACAAGAAGAGGATCTTCGATAAAGTCTTCTCCTCGTCTATGATGATCAATGACCACGACATTTTCAATACGATTTAATAACCTTTCTTCAATAACGAGCGACGGCTTATGCGTATCTACTACTACTAAAAGAGTATCATCACTCACAAGATTTAAGGCTTCTTCAGGCGTAATAAATCGTTCCCACAGGCCTTCTTTCTTTTTAATCTCTTCTAGCATTCGCTGAACACCTGTATCAATATGATCAGGATCTAATACGATAAAACCGTCTTTCTGATTGACTTGCGCTACTTTTAATATCCCAATAGCAGCTCCTACAGCATCCATATCCGGATACTTATGACCCATGATAATCACTTTTCCACTCTCTGTAATGAGCTCTTTTAACGCGTGAGAAATAACCCTTGCACGCACGCGCGTCCGTTTTTCCATTGGGTTTGTCTTGCCCCCAAAGAATTTTACTTTTCCATTCGGCTGTTTAATCGCTACTTGATCTCCACCTCGACCTAAGGCCAAATCCAAACTAGATTGAGCTAAAGCACCCAGCTCAGGTAAATCAGCAGAACCAGCTCCGATACCAATGCTCAATGTAAGCGGTATATTTTGTTTAGACGTCTCTTCACGAACTTGGTCTAAGATAGAAAATTTACTTCGCTCTAAATGAATTAAGATTTGTTCATTCATAATCGCAATAAATTTCTCGGAAGACGTACGTTTAATAAAAATACCGTATTCTTGAGCCCAACTATTTAACATAGAGGTTACTTGACTATTCAAGTTACTTTTAACTTGATCATCCATTCCTTGCGTTAGTTCATCATAATTATCTAAAAAGATAATACCTAAACTTGTTCGTTCTTCTTCATACAATTTTTCGATTTCTATTTGCTCTGTAATATCAAAGAAGTACAGTAAGCGCTCGTCTCGTTTAATCACCACTTTAAATTTCCGATCATGCAACGTGACAACTTCTGTTTCCACTTCTTGTTTGATCAGTGGAATAATACTTTCGGCTACATCGTATAATGATCTTCCCACTAGTGTGTCTTCACCGAGACAAGATGCTAGAAAAGGATTCGTCCATTCAATTTGATATTCATCATTAAACAGCATAATCCCAATCGGCATTTCCATTAATGCCTCTTCGCCTACTTTTTTCAGCCGATGAGACAGCATTGAAATATAGGTTTCAAACTCATCGGACAGCATTCGCTCCATTCTCATGTATAGAAAAAGACAGGCTAATAGTAATATAAAGCCTATCATTCCTATGATCCAATTATGATAGGTCACGATACCTACTAAAATCAGAGCTATACTATACAATGAGTAAAATGGATAGCGAATGACGTTCTTTTTTGTAAAGACAGGCATCCATTTCAGCTCCTACTTTTTTAAGTTCCACAATATCTACTTTTTTGTGTCTAATTGTTTTCTTAAATTAAACCCTAAATCAATTATACCTAAGATGCGCACAATTTGAAGGATAATTGGAATAATTAATGCTAAAATTGTTACAACAATTGGAATTGCTTTGGCATACCCTTTTTGATGTGAGAAATAGAAAATAAAAGAGATCCCTTGTAACACGACTAGCATTTGCAGTCCCATCACGATGTTGATAATAGCTACGTACATAAATGTACCTTGTTCAATATTAAAAGATGGGAAGGATAAAATTAATGCAATCAAATAATACCATAGAATACTTTTAGGAAGTTTAAATTCACGAAAAGGCGGGAATGCTTGCACCTCATAACCTGTTCTTTTAAGAATAGGCGTAGCAATAAGCTGAGAGAAAAAGGCCAGAATAACTCCACCCATAACAATTAATAGAGGCAACAGATTTTTAAACATATCAAATGCATCTCTCATTTGGTCAATTTGAGATTCCTTAACGTCTTGTCCTAAACTTTTCATCATTTCAATACTTTGATTAATCGATTGATCTAAAGCATTATTTATTTGCTCCATTAGATTAACATTAAAAACGATGTTTGCTCCTACGAACAATAAAAGTAAACCTAAACTAAACGCAACCGTGCCGCCTAGTAAAATGGTATACCTTTTTTGTTTTTGTCGGTAAAGCATTCCTATTGCTAATCCACCAATACCAAATACAAATGTAAAAGGAAGAGTCAACACATTTCCAAATAACAAAGTCAATAACAACCCTACTACTAAAAATAATATTGCCTTTTTCCACCCATGACGAACGGTATACACAATAAATGGAACAGCTAGCGCTAGTTGAAAAATGGTTCCCACAACAGGTATGTATAGTGAAAAAAGCAACAGCGCCACAAACAGCGCTAAAAGAGCTGCTCCTTCTGTAATATATCGAATTCCTTTCACAACTTCACCTCGTTGATATAGACTATTATTTATTTTATCGATTCAATTCATAAGAAGCAACTATTTGACAAAAGAGCACCTATGTAATGTAAAAAGAGGCAGTAAGGGAATCCTTACTGCCTCTTTTTATACCGTTCATTATTCACCAGAAACATATGGTAATAATGCCATTTGACGAGCGCGTTTGATAGCGATCGTTAATTTACGTTGGTATTTAGCGCTTGTTCCAGTTACACGACGAGGTAAAATTTTACCACGCTCTGAAACGAATTTTTTAAGCATATCTACATCTTTGTAATCGATGTGAGTGATGCCGTTTGCTGTGAAGAAACAAACTTTACGACGTCTGTTGCGTCCACCTTTACGTCCACCTGCCATTTTGATACGCCTCCTTCCGCTTAAAAGTTTCTATAAAATTTTATACTCCGGATAATCTACTGCGAATTAAAACGGTAAATCGTCATCTGAAATGTCAATTGTCTCGCCATTATTTGCAAATGGATCATCATCAACGCGAGTATAACCTTGATTACCTGAGTTACGGTTCTGATTATCTCCAAATGGAGAGCCTTGTCCAGATCCTCCAGTGTTAGCAAAGTTACTGCGTTGCGTATCCCCACCGCCACTTTTCGGCTCTAAAAATTGCACACTTTCCGCTACAACTTCCGTTACGTATACGCGACGACCGTCTTGTCCTTCGTAACTGCGAGATTGTAGTCGACCATCAACACCAGCTAAACTTCCTTTTTTAAGGAAATTGGCTGCATTTTCAGCCTGACGACGCCATACAACACAGTTGATGAAGTCAGCTTCACGTTCACCTTGCTGATTTGTAAATGTGCGGTTTACCGCTAAAGTGAATGTTGCAACCGCTGCTCCACTCGGGGTATAACGTAATTCAGGATCTTTGGTTAAGCGTCCTACGAGAATTACGCGATTCATCATCAGAACCACTCCTTAAGGAAATAAAACCCAATTTATTTAAACGTTTAATTATGCTTCTTGTTTAACAACGATATGACGGATAATGTCTTCGTTGATTTTCGCAAGACGATCAAATTCAGAAACTGCTTCTGAAGTAGCCGCCACGTCAAGAATCATGTAGTAACCGTCACGGAAATCATTGATTTCGTATGCTAAACGACGTTTACCCCATTCTTTAACATTTGCGATTTCAGCACCATTATCAGTTAATACGCCGTTAAAGCGCTCAACTAATGCTTTCTTTGCTTCGTCATCAATGCTTGGACGGATGATGTACATTACTTCATACTTTCTCATCACTGTCACCTCCTTTTGGTCTAACGGCCCGAAATGGGCAAGGAGCAATAAAATATTACTCACGAATTAAAATTATAGCATACTACCATAGGCAAAGCAATACGCATTGCGGGCTGTTTCGTAAATATATGCTAATATTTTAGCCAACGACAAAAGCCGAAAGAAGATATCTCCTTTCGGCTTTTAATCTTATACGTTAAAGCGGAAATGCATAACGTCTCCGTCTTTTACGATGTATTCTTTTCCTTCTAAACGTACTTTTCCAGCTTCACGAGCTGCTCCCATTGTTTTGGCAGCTAATAAATCCTCATATGACACCGTTTCTGCGCGAATAAATCCGCGTTCAAAATCTGTATGAATAATACCTGCACACTCAGGAGCTTTCATACCTTGTGTAAACGTCCATGCGCGTACTTCTTGCTCACCAGCTGTAAAGTACGTAGCTAATCCAAGTAAGTCGTACGCTGCACGTACAAGCTGATCTAGACCTGACTGTTCGATGCCTAGTTCTTCAAGGAACATTGCTTTTTCTTCTCCTTCAAGCTCAGCAATTTCAGATTCAATGCGTGCACAAACAACAATCACTTCTGCACCTTCACTTGCCGCATACTCGCGCACTTTTGCTACATATTCGTTAGCAGATGCATCCGCTACTTCATCTTCAGAAACGTTTGCTACATAAAGAATAGGTTTGATCGTTAGCAAATGAAATTGTTTTACTAGTTTCATTTGCTCTTCTGTAAATGATACAGCACGAGCTGGCTGATCACTTTCAAATGCATTCTTTAGTTTCTCTAAAATTTCGTATTCATACATTGCTTCTTTATCTTTTTGTTTAGCCATCTTTTGAACACGGCCAATACGCTTCTCTACCGTTTCTAAATCTGCTAAAATCAACTCTAAATTAATTGTTTCAATATCTGAAATAGGATCTACTTTTCCTGAAACGTGCGTGATGTTTTCATCTTCAAAACAACGCACAACGTGACAAATCGCATCTACTTCTCGAATATGAGATAAGAATTTATTTCCCAGTCCTTCACCTTTACTAGCACCCTTTACGATTCCAGCGATATCTGTGAATTCAAATGCTGTTGGAATTGTTTTTTTAGGTTTTACAAGCTCTGTAAGTTTTTGAAGACGATGATCAGGTACTTCTACAATACCTACGTTAGGATCAATCGTACAGAAAGGATAGTTCGCAGATTCTGCGCCCGCTTGTGTAATTGCATTAAATAATGTTGATTTCCCAACGTTCGGAAGACCAACAATTCCAGCTGTTAAAGCCATATATTTATTCACTCCTCTTTATATATCCGAAACAAGTTAACCTGTCACAATTATAGTGAGTCAACTTTTGAAATACAAGTTTAATAAAGAACCTTTAGTAACACCGCTTTAAGATGCTTCATTTTGTCCCACCTTACAGTATAAGGCATAAACATAGAAAATGCATGAGGTTATTCCTCATGCTTTACAAGAATTTTTTTCATTTTACGTGCAAAATCACGTCTTGGAATCATTACGCTATGGCCGCAGCCTTCACATTTAATGCGGATATCCATTCCCATTCGAATGATTTTCCATTCATTTGTACCGCAAGGATGAGGTTTTTTCATTTCCACAACGTCATTTAAACCAAATTCTTTTTCCGTCATCAACTCTCTCCTCCTTATTTCCCTTTCAACGTCGACGAATGCTGTGCTTCTTCTGTACGATTATACATAACCATACGAGGAAATGGAACTTCAATGCCATGTTCATTTAGCCTTGTACGCACTTCTTTACGAATCATACGAGAAATATGGAAATGTCTCATTGGTTTTACTTCGCTTGTAATCCTCATTGTGACTTCAGTTGCATGGATATTTTGAACCCCCAGCAATTCAGGCGTTTTAACCATATCTTCATAGCGGCTTGGTAATTCTTCTAGCAGCTCTAAAATCACTTTTTCTGCTTTTTGTATGTTTTCTTCATAAGAAATGCTTACATCAACAAAAGCTACGCTGTTATGTAACGAAAAATTAGTGACCTCCACAATACTGCCATTGGGCAAGATATTAATCTCGCCTGTCCAACTCTTAATCTTTGTTGTTCGCAGACCGATTTCTTCTACAGTTCCCTCAAATGTTCCTACTCGAACATAATCCCCAACGGAGAACTGATCTTCAAAGATAATAAAAAATCCCGTAATGATGTCTTTCACTAAGTTTTGAGCACCAAACCCTACCGCGAGCCCTACGATTCCAGCCCCCGCTAGCAATCCTCGAACATCTACCGATAATGTTTCTAAAATCATAACTCCCGCAACGAAATAAATAGCATAAGAAAAAACATTCTGAAGCAAACGGACCATCGTAGCTTCTCGTCGCTCAGAAATACGCAGAGGGCTATTTGTGCGAACCTCTACAAATTTATTTAACGCTTGCTTTCCAATTCGAATTAAAAACATGGAAATAAGCAGAATCAACAGAATTTTTATGAAGCCTTCTCCAATATGTGCCCACGTTTCTTCTTGAAAAAATGGCTCAAATACGTTCTTAAAAACTGACGTCAACGAATTCATACTACATGTAGCTCCTATCGTAACATACTCTACATACGAGAAAGTTTTAATCTATTGTAGCAAGTTTCTACGAACTTTTGTAGCGATTTCGAAATGGATACAATAGAACAGCTGTTACTAAAAATAAATTGACGATTCCATACATTGGATACAAAACGGCAATCAAAGTAGAAAAGCCTAACTTTGTAAAGGGAATCATTAAAAGTAGCCAGCAGGCTGCCAATTTCCAAAGAGATTGCACTCTTTCAGTATGAAAACGCGCGGTCAGTCCTAAGATTCCCGATACGGCTGTTGTATAAATTGCAATGAGCAAAACAATGCTCATCAAAAACAGCATCGTATAAGGAAAGTCTTTCAGAATAGCGAATAATGGAATTTCATAAGAAGAAAGAAGGCCTGAAACTTGAATAAGCGATTCATTATAAATAAAGGAGAGCCCCCCTAATAAAAAACCACTGCCAACACTTGCAATATAAATCTCTTTTTTGCTTTTAATTTCCTTTCCAATTGTAGATAATACCGCGACAAGAGGAAGAATATTTAAAGCCGTAAAGGTAAAAGCAGCAGGCCAATTATGCTGAAGATGCCAATCAGTTACTCCAGGATGACGTAAAACAAATGTAAGAAGTACGCCAGCTAGTCCAATCATTAAAATTGGCATAACGAAAGAATTGATAGAAAGAAGCCCATTTAATCCTCTTGAAAAAACAAAGACGATAAACGCACTAAGAGCGCCAATTCCCCACCAGTAAGGAACATGCCACATTTCCAATGTCGCCCCGCCGCCCGCGATCATAATCACCGTCGTCGTAAACAAATAAAAAACGATTAAAACATCGTAGGCTGCAGCCCATCTCTTTCCTATTAATTCAATTAGTACTGGATAAAATTGATTGGTTCGGTAGCGATAGCTGATTTGCATAATCACATTGCAAGAAATCGCAAAAATAATAGAAAATAGAAAAATAGCAAGTCCGCTTTCTTCGCCAAAAAACTGCCATAGCTCTCTCCCTGAAGCATACCCAGCGCCTATCATGGTTCCCATAATTAAGAATATCCATTTACATCCTGCTCTCCACATCGATTTTCCCCCAATCCATGAAATATATGTATAGAATCTTCAAAATCTTCGTATACTGTTACTATTATGTATAAGGAGTGGACCCTATGAATTTAAAATCTCCCTTCTTTGAGAAGACACAACATTCAACCCGTGTATTTCATGATGAAGAATCTGCTACAAAGAAGCTGAGTACACAGTTACTATCTTTACTTCCAGCACAGAAAGACAGACCAATTGTTTTTGTATGTATTGGAACGGACCGTTCAACTGGGGACTCATTGGGTCCATTAGTCGGAACGAAATTGAATGAAAAGAAGGTTTCGTCTTTTCACATTTTTGGAACGTTAGAAGAGCCTGTTCATGCTGTTAATTTGAAAGAAACGTTAAAACATATTCAAAAACTTTTCCCGAATCCTTTTATTATTGGAATTGATGCTTGTTTAGGTCGTATGAAAAGCGTAGGCTCTGCATCACTTGGAATAGGACCCGTTAAACCAGGAGCAGGAGTTAATAAAGAATTGCCGCCAGTCGGGGATATTCATATAACAGGGGTTGTCAACGTGAGCGGATTTATGGAGTTTTTCGTCTTGCAAAATACGAGGCTTCACCTCGTTATGTGCATTGCCGATTTAATCGCGAAAAGTATTGAGACTGCGCACAACGAACGAGAGAAAGAGTTTAATAATTCTTCGGTTTACCAACCTGTAAGACATTATAAACAATAAAAAAGGTTGTCCTAAAACTAGGACAACCTTTTTTATACAGAAGATTTGTTAGTCTGAGAAAGATCGTTAAATAATTCAAGAAGACGGTTTAAATCTTCTTTAGAGAAAAATTCGATTTCAATTTTTCCTTTTTTCTTGCTTTGTGTAATATGAACAGAGGTACCAAAACGCTCACGAAGCTGTGTTTCACTTTGTTTTATAAATAAATCTTTATCTTTTTTAGTTTTTGATGTTTCACGTGGAACGGCTTTATTTAAGTGGGCAATATAAGCCTCTAGCTGTCTAACATTCAATTGTTCCTTGCGTATTTTTTCAACGACTTTAGGTAGAAGAGCTTTATTTTTCAAACCGACTAGCGTACGGCCGTGGCCCATAGACAATTCATTAGTAGAAATGAGGGTTTGAATTTCCTCAGGCAACTGCAAGAGGCGAACATAGTTAGCAATATGAGGTCGGCTTTTTCCCAGTCGTGTAGCAAGTTGCTCCTGTGTCATATCGAGCTTATCCATAAGCAATTGATAAGCGGTTGCTTCTTCAATTGGCGTCAAATCTTCACGCTGTAAATTTTCTAACAAAGCTAGTTCCATCATTTGCTTTTCTGAAAAGTCTTTTATAATGACAGGAACAGTAGCAAGGTCGGCTTCTTTAGCAGCTCTAAATCGTCTTTCACCCGCTAAGATTTCATAGCCTTTAATGCTTTTGCGAGCTACAATAGGCTGTAAGATGCCATGATGTAAAATGGATTGCTTTAACTCATTAATTGCTTCTTTATTAAACGTTTTACGTGGTTGATAGGGGTTGGGTCTGAGTTCGTGAATAGCAACTTCCTGAATTGAATCATCAGCCTGTGCATCTAAGCCTGAAAATAAGGCATTAATTCCTTTCCCTAATCCTTTCGCCATTATAAATCACTTCCTTTGCAAGTTCCGTATAAACTGCGGCCCCTCTAGATCTTGCATCATATAAGATAATTGGTTCACCATGACTAGGTGCTTCGCTCAAACGAACATTTCGAGGAATAATCGTTTGATAAACGCGATCCTGAAAGTACTTCTTCACTTCTGCTGTTACCTGAAGTCCTAAATTTGTGCGTGCATCAAGCATAGTCAGTAACACACCTTCGATACGCAGTTGATTATTCAAATGTTTTTGGACTAATCTAACGGTATTTAGCAGTTGACTTAACCCTTCAAGCGCATAATATTCACACTGTACAGGTATTAAAACAGAATCAGCTGCCGTTAACGCATTTAATGTCAGTAAACCAAGAGAAGGGGGACAATCAATAATAACATAATCAAAGTGATCTTTCACCGTTTCTAAAGCTCTCTTAAGTCGAACTTCACGTGAAATGGTGGACACTAATTCAATTTCTGCACCAGCTAATTGAATGGTCGCGGGAATGATTGATAAATTTCCGACGGCTGTTGAACGAACAACGTTCTTAGCTTCCATATCTTCCACGATTACATTATAAATACATTCATCTACATCTGCTTTATCTATGCCAACTCCACTCGTAGCGTTACCCTGGGGATCTCCGTCTACAAGTAGAACCTTTTTTCCTTGTTCAGCTAAACAAGCTCCTAAATTAACAGCGGTTGTTGTTTTTCCAACTCCGCCTTTTTGATTCGCAACTGCCACAATTTTCCCCATGTTGTCACCTACTTTCATTTCCATCCCATTTGTCCAGACAGTTTAATTGCTCATTGAATTTTCTGACGAAAAACTTTGATAAAAAAGCCTCATCAAAAAAAGATGAGGGCTATTTCTTTATTTTTTCGGAATCTTAATAGTAAACTGAAAATACTCATCAAACTCTTCTTCTTCCGTGTTTAATGAAATACCGCTGTCACTAACCATTGTCAAGGATTGACGAATTGTATTCATTGCGATGCGCGTATCTTTACTAAACGCTTTTCTTTTTGCTTTTGGCTTTTTAACCTGCGTTTCTAACAATTTAACTACTCGATCTTCCGTTTGTTTTACATTTAATTGTTTTTCAATAATTTCAGCTAATACTTGAAGTTGTTTTTCTTGATTTTTGAGGGGAATGAGCGCTCTTGCATGTCGCTCTGTAATCAATTTTTGTTTGATTGCTTCTTGTATTTCAACAGGAAGCTTTAACAAACGAAGCTTGTTTGCAATTGTGGATTGGCCTTTTCCTAAACGTTGAGCTAATGCCTCTTGGGTAAGATTATGTAACTCAATTAACTTTGCGTAGGCTAGTGCTTCTTCGACAGCCGTTAGCTCTTCACGTTGTAAGTTTTCTATTAAAGCCACAGAGGCCGTTTCTGTATCGTTAAAATGTTTCACAATTGCAGGAACCGTATCCCATCCTAAGCTTTGTACAGCTCTCCAACGGCGTTCTCCAGCAATTAATTCGTATTCTTCGCCCTCAGTCGGTCGAACCACAATAGGTTGAATGATACCGTGTGTATGAATAGTCAGAGCTAGCTCTTCAATTTTTGCTTCATTAAACACAGTACGCGGCTGGTAACGATTTGGAATAATACTTGAAACCCTAATTTGTTTTACTTCATCTCTTAAAACTTTTTCGACATTTTCATCTTGGACAGTTTCAATCTCTACATGAATATCCTCATCTTTTTCCTTTAAATTAAAAAAACGTGAAAAAGCAGATTTCATAGTCCCACACCACCTTCAGGAAAATCCCGCCTTAAACTAATTCGATGTTTTTTAACCATATCCTGCTTTCTAAACAGAAAATATAGAGAAGAAAATGTTTCATATGAAACATTCTCTTCTCTATCTATTTAATGCCTACTCTAGTGGAAGCTTAACTGGGGTACCAGGTTTTCTAGGATATTTTTTAGGCGTTTTCTTGATTTTGTCTATTAAAATAATGTAACGTTCACTTTGCTCCAAAGGCAATTGGAAATGTTCAATCGACTTCACTTTTCCGCCTAATACTTGGAATGATTTTTCTCCATTTTTCAATTCCTCTGGGGCAGAAGCACCTTTCATTGCTAAAAAGCGTCCTTGTTCTTTAACAAGCGGTAAGCAAAATTCATTAAGAACCGAGATACGTGCGACGGCTCTTGCCGTTACAAGATCGAATGACTCGCGAATCGTTTCTTTTTTACCAAATGTTTCAGCTCGATCATGACATAGTGTGACATTGTCTAGTTCAAGCTCATTTACAAGATGCGTTAAAAACGTAATACGCTTTTGTAACGAATCAACGATTGTTACATGCAAATGCGGAAAGCAAATTTTGATCGGAATACTTGGAAATCCTGCTCCTGCACCTACATCACACATGGATTCAATTTCTGTAAAGTCTTGAAAAAAAGCAGCTGAAATAGAATCGTAAAAATGCTTTTCATACACTTCACCGTGATCAGTGATAGCAGTTAAATTCATTTTTTCGTTCCATTCCACTAAAACTTGATAATACTTTTCAAATTGATTCAGCTGTTTAGAAGAAAGAGAAATTCCCTTTTCTTCTAATAGCTGTTGAAACTGTTGAATATTCATTGAGTTTCCCTTTCTTCGCGCCTAAGAGTTTTAATCATTTGATACTTTAGCGATGCGCCCTTGTTCAATATAAACAAGCAAGATTGAAATATCAGCTGGGTTGACTCCAGAAATACGTGAAGCTTGCGCTACCGTTAGTGGCCGCACTTGGTTTAATTTTTGACGTGCTTCTGTAGCTAAACCGTTAATTGCATCATAATCAATATAATCAGGAATCTTTTTGTTTTCTAACTTCTTCAAGCGTTCAACTTGCTGAAGTGATTTCTGAATATATCCTTCGTATTTCACCTGAATTTCTACTTGTTCAGCTACTTCAGGATCTACCGTCTCATCAGCTGGTGCTAATTGATGAATATGAGTATATGTCATTTCAGGACGGCGAAGTAAATCTGTCGCACGAATGCCATCTTTTAATTCGCTGCCGCCAGCTTCTTTAATCAGTTGTTGAACAGCTTCGTTCGGCTTAATAATAAAGGAGAAAAGACGTTTCTTCTCTTGCTCGATTTCCGCTTTCTTCTGTTCAAATTTAGCATAGCGCTCATCGCTGATTAATCCTAGTTCACGACCAATTTCAGTAAGGCGTAAATCAGCGTTATCATGACGAAGCAATAAACGATATTCTGCACGAGACGTTAACAGACGATACGGTTCATTTGTTCCTTTTGTTACTAAATCATCCACCAATACACCGATGTAAGCATCAGAACGTCCTAAGATGACTTCTTCTTGTTCCAGGGCTCTTCTTCCCGCGTTAATTCCAGCAAGAAGACCTTGGCCTGCAGCTTCTTCATAACCAGATGTTCCGTTAATTTGTCCAGCCGTATAAAGATTTTTAATTTTCTTCGTTTCAAGCGTTGGCCATAACTGAGTCGGAACAATTGCATCATATTCAATAGCATAGCCCGCACGCATCATTTGGACTTTTTCAAGACCCGGAATTGTCGCAAGCATTTGACGCTGTACGTGCTCAGGAAGACTTGTTGATAGTCCTTGAACATATACTTCTTGCGTATTTCGTCCTTCTGGCTCTAAGAAAATTTGGTGGCGCGGTTTATCATTAAAGCGCACAACCTTATCTTCAATAGATGGACAGTAGCGTGGTCCAGTACCTTTGATCATCCCAGAATACATAGGAGATAAGTGAAGGTTGTCATCAATAATTTGATGAGTTTGTTCACTTGTATATGTTAACCAGCAAGGCAGTTGATCTGTAATGTACTGTGTTGTTTCGTATGAGAAAGCACGAGGCACATCATCCCCAGGCTGAATCTCTGTTTTGCTGTAATCAATAGTTGAGCTATTAACACGAGGTGGAGTTCCTGTTTTAAAACGGACCATGTCCAGTCCTAACTCCTCTAAGTGTTCAGAAAGCTTAATAGCCGGTTGTTGATTATTAGGACCGCTTGAATATTTTAGTTCACCTAAAATAATTTCCCCGCGTAAGAATGTCCCTGTCGTAATAACAACTGTTTTAGCTTTATACACAGCTCCCGTTTGAGTGACAACGCCCGTACATACACCGTCTTCTACGATTAATTGTTCTACCATACCTTGCATAAGCGTTAGATTTTCTTCATTTTCTAACGTTTTTTTCATTTCATGCTGATAAGCAAATTTATCCGCTTGAGCTCTAAGTGCTCGAACAGCTGGACCTTTTCCTGTGTTTAACATTCTCATTTGAATATGAGTTTTATCGATATTTCTACCCATTTCTCCGCCAAGAGCATCAATTTCACGTACGACAATACCTTTTGCAGGACCCCCTACAGAAGGGTTGCAGGGCATAAACGCCACCATGTCTAAGTTGATGGTCAACGTTAACGTTTTAGCACCCATACGCGCAGAAGCAAGTGCCGCTTCACAACCTGCATGACCTGCTCCAATGACAATAACATCATATTGTCCACCTTCATATTGCATAATAGTAGCCTCCTTTAATAATCTATTTTCCTAAACAGAATTGAGAGAATAACTGATCAATTAAGCTTTCGTGAACAGCATCACCAATAATTTCACCTAATAGTTCCCACGTTCTTGTTAAATCAATTTGGACGATATCGATTGGAACACCACTTTCAATGCCTGTGATGGCCTCATCGATAGCTCCTCTTGCTTGCGTTAAAAGCGCAATATGTCTCGTATTAGATAAATATGTTAAATCTTGAGATTCAATTGTTCCTCCAAAGAAAAGAGCTGCGATTGCTTCTTCAAGCTGATCTACTCCTTGTTCTTGAAGAAGCGAAGTCGTAACTACTGGATGATCACCAGCAAATTTCTGCACTTCCTCTAGATTAATTTTTTGCTCAAGATCTGTTTTATTCACAATCACGATAACGTCCATGCCTTTTACAGCTTCAAATAGCTTTTTATCTTCGTCCGTTAGTTCTTCATTAAAATTCAACACAAGCAAAATTAAATCTGCTTCTTTCAAGTACTGACGGGAGCGTTCCACACCAATTCGTTCTACAATATCTTCTGTTTCACGAATTCCAGCTGTATCAACTAATCGCAGAGGAACTCCTCGCACATTGACGTACTCTTCGATTACATCTCGCGTCGTTCCAGGAATGTCTGTGACAATGGCCTTTGCATCTTGCACTAAACTATTTAAAAGAGAAGATTTCCCTACATTAGGACGTCCAATAATAACCGTAGCCAATCCTTCTCTTAAAATTTTTCCTTGATGAGAGGTTTGAAGAAGCTTATCAATTTCTTGGCGTACATTTGAAGCTTTTTCGATCAATACTTGGTGAGTCATTTCCTCTACATCGTCATATTCTGGGTAGTCAATGTTTACTTCTACATGGGCAAGTGTTTCGAGAATTTCCTGCCGTAAATGACGTACTAGCTTGGACAAACGCCCTTCCATTTGGCCAATCGCCATATTCATCGCTTTATCTGTTTTGGCACGAATTAAATCCATGACAGCTTCTGCTTGTGACAAGTCTACTCGACCATTTAAAAACGCTCGTTTTGTAAACTCACCCGGCTCAGCTAAACGGGCACCATTTGCAATAACTAACTGCAGCACACGATTAACGGATACAATTCCTCCGTGACAGTTAATTTCAATAATGTCTTCTCTAGTAAATGTCTTGGGACCTTTCATAATGGAAAGCATCACTTCTTCGACGACTTGCTCTGTCTTGGGATCTACGATATGACCGTAGTGAATAGTATGAGAAGCTACGTCTGTTAATCGTTTGTTCGAAACGCTTTTAAAGATACGATCTGCAATCGTAATGGCTTCTTCACCACTCAGGCGGACGATGGCAATAGCTCCTTCTCCCATTGGTGTAGAAATGGCCGCAATTGTATCAAAATCTAGCACCAACTTCACCTCATTTCATTTTATAAACCTTTTATTTTAAACGATGTTATATACTATCATCGTTAACAATTTTCCACGAACAAAAACATCTATTTTAAGGCCCGTAATTTGTATGAACCAAATAAATAGAATACCACAATTCACCGATTTGGAACATCTCTAACGTTCTTCTGTTATACACAGTAAGAAAAACAGGCAGTATGTACTATTTTAACTTATCCACATGTGAATAACAACGTATGTAACTTGATTTTTTGAACGCTAGCTTGATAAAAGTAAACATAAAAAAGCACTAGCGCATTTTGCTAGTGCTTTTTTCCGACGGGCTGAACCAAAATACTTCTTTTTGGTTCTTTTCCGACAGAGTGTGTCTCAACTAAAGAATTTTTAGCTAACACTTGGTGAATCATTTTTCTTTCATGCGAAGGCATTGGTTCTAGTTGAACAGATCGATTCGTTTTAATCGCCTGATTTGCTATTTTTAATGCCAGTTTTTCGACCATTTCTTTTCGTTTTTCTCGGTAGCCTTCTGGGTTTAATACAACATTTAAAAATTGCTGACTGTATCGATTAGCTACCAGTTGTGTGAGAAGCTGGAGCGCATTAAGGGTTTGTCCATGTTTTCCAATCAACATTCCCGCAGAATCACTACTAATCTCAATTATGCAGTTTCTCGAGGTTTTTTTGACGTTCGTATGAATCGAAATCCCCATTTTACGGCTAACATTTGTAATAAAATGAACCGCTTCCTCTACAGGGTCAACTATTTTTGTAACTTTTACAACTGCAGGTTTTCCCTTAAAGATTCCTAAAAATCCTTTTTTGCCTGGTTCAATTATTTCTACATTTGCTTGATTTCGCTCTACTTCTAAAGCATCTAATGCTTCTTGAACAGCAGCTTCAATCGTCTGGGCCGTAATTGTGATTTCGTTCATTTTTTAACCCCTTCAATATTCGCTTGTTTTAAGTCTGGCCCTTTAATGAAGTAGGTTTGAATAATCATAAATAGATTTCCCACTACCCAATAAAGAGATAAGGCGGCTGGAAAATTGATTGCAAAAACCACAATCATAATCGGCATAACCCAAAGCATCATAGCCATTTGAGGATTTTGATTTGCATTTCCGGCCATCATCATCTTTTGCTGAATAAACGTTGTGATTCCTGCGACAATTGGTAAGATAAATAGCGGGTCACGCGTACCTAAATCAAACCATAAAAAGCTGTTGTTTGCGATTTCTGACGTTCGTGTAATCGCGTGGAAAATCCCAATAAGAATGGGCATTTGAATTAGAATTGGGAAGCACCCAGCTAAAGGATTTACTCCGTAAGTTTGGAATAATGCCATCGTTTCTTTCTGCAATTGCTGCTGCGTCTGGGCATCTTTTGAACTGTACTTCTCCTTTAACTTCTGCATTTCGGGCTGAAGTGTCTGCATTGCTTTCGTGTTTCTCATCTGTTTAATCATAAGCGGTAGAATAAGTAAGCGAATCAGGATTGTGACAACGATGATCGCAACTCCATAGCTTTTAAATACCTCCGCCAGATACGTAATGACTAATGACAGCGGATACACAACATACTCATTCCAAAAACCTTTACTATCATCTGTAATAGGTTGGTTAATTTCCGTACAACCCGCTAAAACAGTTAATAGAAAGATAAGCGTTATCCCTAAAAACAACTTCTTCTTCACCTGTTTTTCCTCCTTCTACATGTTCACCTTTCAATTCTGAAAGTGCGTCAAAATCCATTATATAAGGATGCAGTAGAAAAACAACAGCTATTAAAGGCTTTTCTTCTATTGTTTATTAATCGTTTTGTCTATGTGTAAGTAATTTGCCACGCTTAAAGACATGCTGCAAGCTGCTTTTAATTTCTTCATAGCTCATTGTTGCAGCAGGCTGCCTTGCAATTACAATATAATCTTTGTCTTGCTTCAAATACGGTGTGAATTCAAACATAATTTGTTTAGCAAGGCGCTTAACTCGATTACGAGTCACGGCATTTCCAATCTTTTTGCCCACGGAGAATCCTACGCGGAAATGTTCTTGATCCGGTTTGTCTAGAACATACAAGACAAATTGGCGATTCGCTACGGACTTGCCCTTTTTAAAAACTGTTTGAAATTCATCATTCTTTTTTATACGATATCTTTTTTTCATTTTTAACAACTCCTGCCCTTTTTCAGGTCATGCTTTTATGTAGTCCCTACAGGAACAGAGGTGATTTTAGTCTTATAAAGCGAAAAAAGACCACTGGCGTCAGTGGTCTATTATGCTGATAATACTTTTCTTCCTTTACGACGACGACGAGCTAAAACTTTACGTCCATTCGCTGAGCTCATACGAGCGCGGAAACCGTGTACTTTACTGTGCTTACGTTTGTTTGGTTGGTAAGTTCTTTTCATCTATAAACACCTCCTCGAGGAATAACTGAAAAAGACAGTCCTTGCAATTATAATGAAAAGACTAAGAAGATGTCAATGTTATTTAAAAAATAAAATTTTCAATCTCTTGGTTTCATTATCTGTTTTACTCAATCTTCTTCATTCTAATATCTTTATAACCCAATTGTCTATACCTAATCAATAAAATTCATTGATTTATTAAAGAAAAAATTTTTCCTTTTCATCTCTTTTTCTTTCTCTACCAGCTGTGATCGCATCGTTACTGAACAAAACTACAACAATAAATGTTATAAAAAGCCTCTTTTTTATTCAAATTCTTCTCTTAAACCTTTGTGGATAAGTTTTTTCGACATTTTTCTACTTTTCCATTTCTTATCGACAACTCATGCACACTATCTTGTGTTGTGGAAAACTTTTCTCCACAAGGTGTAGTGATTGTGGATAAGTTTCGAAAATTCATTGCATCATGCCGAATTCTTTGATATTATATTTTTGTTTTCACTCTTAATTACTTTTCCACAGTTGGTTTTTATCCACAAACTGTGGACAACTTGTGGACATCATTTCCACTATCACTGTATAAAGTTATCCACACCATGTGGAATCTGTCGAATAGTCGGCTTTCTTCTATAATATATATTTACCCACATAATAGCAATTGTATAAATATAAATTTTTTATGCATAAGGTTTTGTACAGGTTGTACAAGAGTTGTACAAAGCGCATAAAAGCTAGAAAAAGGAGGGATTGCTCGTTGGAAAACATTCATGATTTATGGAATAGAGCTTTAGATCAAATTGAAAAAAAATTAAGCAAACCTAGTTTTGAAACGTGGCTCAAATCGACAAAAGCTCATGCTTTACAAGGAGACACGCTCATTATTACTGCGCCTAATGATTTTGCACGGGACTGGTTAGAATCTAGGTATTCTAATTTAATTGCTGAAACGCTTTATGATCTTACGGGGGAAGAGTTAGATGTAAAATTTATTATTCCTCCTAACCAGGCCGAGGAAGAATTCGATATTCAAACTCCTAAAAAGAAAGTCAATAAAGACGAAGGAGCAGAATTTCCTCAAAGCATGCTAAATTCGAAGTATACCTTTGATACATTTGTTATCGGATCTGGAAATCGGTTTGCGCATGCAGCTTCTTTAGCAGTAGCAGAAGCGCCGGCTAAAGCGTATAATCCGCTTTTTATTTACGGGGGAGTAGGATTAGGTAAAACACACTTAATGCACGCCATAGGCCACTATGTGTTAGATCATAATCCTGCCGCGAAAGTCGTGTACTTATCATCTGAAAAATTCACAAATGAGTTTATTAACTCTATTCGTGACAATAAAGCAGTAGAATTCCGCAACAAATACCGTAATGTAGATGTTTTACTGATTGATGATATTCAATTCTTAGCAGGTAAAGAGCAGACACAAGAAGAATTTTTCCATACGTTTAATACGCTTCACGAAGAAAGCAAGCAGATTGTCATCTCAAGTGATCGACCGCCGAAAGAAATTCCTACACTTGAAGATCGACTTCGCTCTCGCTTTGAATGGGGCCTTATTACAGATATCACACCACCAGATTTGGAAACACGAATTGCTATTTTGCGTAAAAAAGCAAAAGCGGACGGCTTAGTTATTCCAAATGAAGTTATGCTTTATATCGCCAATCAGATTGATTCAAATATCAGAGAATTAGAAGGCGCACTTATTCGTGTAGTAGCTTATTCTTCACTAATTAATAAAGATATAAACGCTGATTTAGCAGCAGAAGCATTAAAAGATATCATTCCTAGTTCAAAACCTAGGGTTATTACGATTCAAGACATCCAACAGATTGTTGGACAAGAATTTAATATAAAATTAGATGATTTTAAAGCGAAGAAACGTACAAAGTCAGTAGCGTTTCCTAGACAAATTGCCATGTACCTTTCTCGCGAACTAACAGATTTTTCGCTGCCTAAAATTGGAGAAGAGTTTGGCGGGCGAGACCATACTACTGTCATCCATGCTCATGAAAAAATTTCAAAACTTGTTCAAACAGATACTGACCTACAAAAACAAATTAAAGAAATAAGTGAATCACTAAAAATATAGGCTTTTTTTACTTGTATTTTGTGTATAAGTGAGTTAGGATTGTACACAGTCTGTCCACATGTGGATAGGCTGTGTTCTCACGTTTTTAGGGGTTATCCACATTTCCACAGCCCCTATTACTACTACTATCTTAAAATATAATAAATAATAAGCTTTTAAACCTACTTTTAAGGAGGATTAATTATTATGAAATTTATCATACAGAAAGACTATCTAGTTCAAAGCGTTCAAGACGTTATGAAAGCTGTATCTTCTAGAACAACCATTCCAATTTTAACGGGGATTAAAATTGTAGCGACTGAAGAAGGTGTTACCTTAACAGGAAGTGATTCTGATATCTCGATTGAATCGTTTATTCCAAACGAAGAAGAAGGAAAAGAGATTGTTGATATCCAAAAACCAGGCAGCGTTGTTCTCCCAGCTCGTTTCTTTAGTGAAATCGTCAAAAAGCTTCCTAAAGACATTGTAGAATTAGACGTCCAAAGTCACTTCTTAACAATCATTCGTTCAGGAAAAGCTGAATTTAACTTAAACGGTTTAGATGCAGAAGAGTATCCTCATTTGCCACAGATCGAAGAAAACAATATGTTTAGATTACCGACAGACTTATTAAAAAACATGATTCGACAAACTGTCTTTGCGGTGTCCACCTCAGAAACACGACCTATCTTGACAGGTGTAAACTGGAAAGTCGATGGCAAAGAATTAACGTGCATTGCCACTGACAGCCACCGCCTAGCTTTGCGAAAAGCGACCATTGAAACTGGAAATGAAGCAACGTATAATGTGGTTATTCCAGGTAAAAGTTTAAGTGAATTCAGTAAGATCCTTGATGATTCTCATGAATTAGTAGACATTGTTATCACGGAAAATCAAGTATTATTTAAAACAAAACATTTACTATTTTTCTCAAGATTGTTGGACGGAAATTATCCTGATACTTCAAGATTAATCCCAGCTGATAGTAAAACGGATGTTATATTGAACGTAAAAGAATTCTTGCAATCGATTGACCGCGCTTCTTTATTAGCTCGTGAAGGAAGAAACAACGTAGTAAAACTATCTACGCTGGATGAGGGAATTGTTGAAATTTCTTCTAACTCTCCTGAAATCGGAAAAGTAATTGAAGAGGTACAAAGTCAGTCTATCTCAGGAGAAGAATTAAAAATTTCTTTTAGCGCAAAATATATGTTAGACGCATTAAAAGCGCTCGAAGGAACAGATATCAAAATTAACTTCACTGGTGCGATGCGTCCATTTGTCATTCGAACATTAGAGGATGATTCAATGCTGCAGCTGATTTTACCAGTGCGAACATATTAAATCTCAGAAAGCTACTAGCATGCCGTACTAGTAGCTTTCTTTTCTCAAGGAGAATTATTTAGTAAAATAGAGGTACATCATTAGAAAGTGAGAGAGTCGCATGAAAACAGAAGTTAAAATTTCAACTGAATACATTACGCTTGGCCAGTTTTTAAAACTAGCAGACGTCATTCAAACAGGTGGAATGGTAAAATGGTTTTTAAGTGAGCACGAAGTATATGTAAACGGGGAGCTAGAAGAGCGCCGCGGACGTAAATTATATGCAAATGACGAAGTGGATATACCGGCTGCAGGATCATTTGTTGTCATTACTTAAAGTTGGTGAAACGTTTGTATATTAAAGAAATTACTTTAACAAATTACCGAAACTATACGAAGACAACGATTCCTTTTGAAAATAAAGTAAACGTCATTTTGGGTGAAAACGCACAGGGTAAAACAAACGTGATGGAATCGATCTTCGTATTATCTATGGCTAAATCTCATCGTACATCCAACGATAAAGAATTAATTAAATGGGACTGTGAGTATGCAAAGCTATCTGGCATTGTAGAAAAGCATAGAGGGCCTGTTACACTGGATTTAGTCATCTCAACAAAAGGGAAAAAAGCAAAATATAATCACATTGAGCAGAAAAAACTCAGTCAATATATAGGGTCAATTAACACTGTCATGTTTGCTCCGGAGGATTTGAACTTAGTTAAAGGGAGTCCGCAAGTAAGGCGCAAATTTATCGATATGGAGATTGGTCAAGTTTCGCCTGTTTACATGCATGATTTAAGCAGGTATCAAAAGATTTTGCAGCAAAGAAATCAATATTTGAAGCAGCTGCAGACAAAAAAACAAACGGATCTTTCACTTTTAGACGTACTTACGTTACAGTTAAGTGAAATGGCGGCGAAAATCTTAAAAAAACGTTTTGAGTTTTTACGGTTACTCCAACAGTGGGCAGAGCCTATTCATAAAGGGATCAGTCGAGACTTAGAAACATTAAAAATTGAGTATAAGAATTCAATTGATGTATCAGAAGATGCAGATTTGTCGAAAATGTTAGAAGCATATCATCAAAAGTTTGATAAAATAAAAAGTAGAGAAATTGATAGAGGTGTCACCTTAGCAGGACCACACCGTGATGATCTTCTTTTCTACGTTAATGAGAAAGACGTTCAAACATTTGGTTCACAAGGGCAACAGCGGACGACTGCTTTATCGTTAAAGCTTGCTGAAATTGAGTTAATTCATCAAGAAGTAGGTGAATATCCAATCTTGCTTTTAGACGACGTATTGTCTGAATTAGATGATTTTCGTCAATCACACTTGCTAAATACCATTCAAGGAAAAGTTCAGACGTTTGTAACGACAACGAGCATTGAAGGAATTCATCACGAGACCTTAGAAAAAGCCGCTACATATCACGTAGAAGCTGGCCAAATTCAAAAGGTCAAATAGCAATTGATCTGTCTAAAAACTTTTCGCAAGGCAATCTAACTGAAATATGATATCATTATAGTTTTAAGTCTATATATTTCAACTCGTACCCTCGATTATGAAAATTTTGTGCATAAGTAAACAAATTGCAAATACATTAAAGGCTCCGTATTATTTCCACATAATATTCGAAAAACATAATACAAAATGATAAATACAGCAGTTTGCTGTTAAAAAAAAGTGTAGGTGATACATTTGACGATGGAACAAAAAGAAGTACAAGCATATGAAGCTGATCAGATACAAGTATTAGAAGGATTAGAAGCTGTTCGTAAACGTCCGGGGATGTATATTGGATCGACGAGCGCAAAGGGTTTACATCATCTTGTATGGGAAATTGTAGATAATAGTATTGATGAAGCGCTGGCCGGCTATTGCGATGAAATTAATGTTATTATCGAAAAGGATAATAGTATTACAGTCAAAGATAACGGTCGTGGAATTCCGGTTGGTATTCAAGAAAAAATGGGCAGACCTGCCGTTGAAGTTATCTTAACGGTTCTTCATGCCGGAGGTAAATTTGGCGGCGGCGGCTATAAAGTATCTGGTGGATTACACGGTGTAGGTGCCTCAGTTGTTAACGCACTTTCTACCTCTTTGGAAGTGCACGTACATCGTGACGGTAAAGTTCATTATCAAAAATATGAACGAGGTGTACCGGCTGCTGACTTAAAAGTAGTTGGAGAAACAGATAAAACAGGTACTGTTATTCAATTCCGTCCAGACAGTGAAATTTTTACAGAAACGCTTGAATACGATTTTGACACGTTAGCTAATCGTCTGCGTGAGTTAGCTTTCTTAAATCGCGGCATTAAAATTACGATTGAAGACAAACGTGAAGAAGATAAAAGACGTGAATATCACTATGAAGGCGGAATTAAGTCTTACGTTGAACACTTAAACCGTTCGAAAGAAGTGATTCACGAAGAGCCCATCTATATTGAAGGTAATCGAGACAACATTTCTGTAGAAATTGCTATTCAATATAACGATAGCTATACAAGTAATTTATATTCTTTTGCAAACAACATTCACACATATGAAGGTGGAACGCACGAAGCAGGATTTAAAACAGCGTTAACGCGTGTAATTAACGACTATGCACGTAAAAACAGCGTATTTAAAGACAGTGACGCCAATCTAACGGGTGAAGATGTTCGTGAAGGAATTACAGCTATCATCTCTATTAAGCACCCAGATCCGCAGTTCGAAGGACAAACAAAAACAAAGCTGGGAAATAGTGAAGCAAGAACAATTACTGACTCTGTGTTTGCAGAACACTTAGAAACTTACTTGCTAGAGAACCCTATTGTGGCGAAAAAGGTAATTGAAAAAGGTTTAATGGCTGCAAGAGCAAGAATGGCGGCTAAAAAAGCTCGTGAGCTTACACGCCGTAAAAGCGCGCTTGAAATTTCAAACTTACCGGGTAAATTAGCAGATTGTTCATCAAAAGATCCTTCTATTAGCGAACTTTATGTAGTAGAGGGTGACTCTGCAGGAGGTTCAGCTAAGCAGGGAAGAAGCCGTCATTTCCAAGCTATTTTGCCTTTACGTGGTAAAATTATCAACGTAGAGAAAGCGCGTTTAGATAAAATTTTATCTAATAACGAAATTCGTACAATCATTACCGCTCTAGGAACGGGTATTGGTGACGATTTTGATATTTCGAAAGCCCGCTACCATAAAATTGTGATTATGACAGATGCAGACGTAGACGGTGCGCATATTCGTACGCTTCTTCTAACGTTCTTCTATCGCTATATGAGACAGATTATTGAGCACGGATATGTTTACATTGCCCAGCCGCCTCTTTACAAAGTTACACAGGGTAAAAAAGTGGAGTACGCGTACAACGATCGTCAATTAGAAGAGGTATTAGCTTCTTTCCCTGAAGGCGCAAAACCAAACCTTCAGCGTTACAAAGGTTTAGGAGAGATGAATCCTGAACAATTATGGGAAACAACAATGGATCCAGAGTTCCGTACCCTTCTTCAGGTGAACTTGCAAGATGCAATTGAAGCTGATGAGACATTTGAAATTTTAATGGGCGACAAAGTAGAACCACGCCGTAATTTCATTGAAGAAAATGCTCAGTACGTAAAAAATCTTGATATTTAAATGAACGGTAATACCCTTTATATTTTTTATAAAGGGTATATAAACGTCAGGATAGAGATAGGGTCTATCCTGCGTTTACATATATATGAATTACTATACTGAACTTCGCGAAGGAGGTTCTTATCGATGTCAGATAAACCAAACTCTCAAATAAGAGAAGTAAATATTAGTCAAGAAATGCGCGCATCCTTTTTAGATTATGCAATGAGCGTAATTGTATCGCGTGCTTTACCAGATGTAAGAGACGGACTTAAGCCTGTGCACCGTCGTATTTTATATGCAATGAATGATTTAGGTATGGGATCGGATAAGCCATATAAAAAATCAGCTCGTATCGTAGGAGAAGTAATTGGTAAGTATCACCCACACGGTGACTCAGCTGTATATGAAACAATGGTTCGTATGGCACAAGATTTTAGCTATCGTTATATGCTAATTGACGGTCATGGAAACTTTGGATCTGTTGATGGAGATGCAGCAGCAGCTATGCGTTATACAGAAGCAAGAATGTCAAAAGTTTCGATGGAACTGTTACGTGACATCAATAAAGATACAATTGATTACCAAGATAACTATGACGGTTCTGAACGTGAACCAATTGTATTACCTGCTAGATTTCCAAATTTACTTGTAAACGGTTCAGCCGGAATTGCGGTAGGTATGGCGACAAATATTCCTCCGCATCAGTTAGGGGAAGTCATTGACGGCGTTTTAGCTGTAAGTCAAGACCCTGATATCACAATTGCAGAGTTAATGGAGATTATTCCAGGCCCGGATTTCCCAACTGCAGGACAAATTCTTGGGCGCAGCGGAATTCGTAAAGCTTATGAAACTGGAAAAGGTTCTATTATTGTTCGCGCAAAAGTAGAAATTGAAGAACAAAGCAATGGTAAACAAACTATTCTTGTTCATGAACTTCCATACCAAGTAAATAAAGCAAAGCTAATTGAAAAAATTGCCGAGCTAGCCCGTGATAAAAAGATTGATGGAATTACGGATTTACGAGATGAGTCTGACCGTTCGGGTATGCGTATTGTTATTGAAGTAAGACGTGATGCAAATGCGAATGTTTTATTAAACAACTTATATAAGCAGACATCTCTTCAAACAAGTTTTGGTATTAATACCCTTGCATTAGTAGATGGACAGCCAAAAGTATTGAACTTGAAGCAATGTCTACAGTACTACTTAGACCATCAGGTAGTGGTTATTCGCCGTCGTACTGAATTTGAACTTCGAAAAGCAGAAGCACGTGCGCATATTTTAGAAGGTTTAAAGATTGCTCTTGATAATTTAGATGCTGTTATTGCTTTAATTAGAGGTTCTCAAACAACAGATATTGCACGTGAAGGATTAATGACGCAGTTTTCGTTATCTGAAAAACAAGCGCAAGCTATTTTGGATATGCGCCTACAGCGTTTAACAGGATTAGAGCGAGAGAAGATTGAAGCAGAATATCAATCTTTATTAGCGCTAATTGCTGAATTAAAAGCTATTTTAGCAGATGAAGAAAAAGTATTAGAAATTATTAGAGAAGAACTAATAGAAGTAAAAGAAAGATTCAATGACGGCCGTCGAACAGAAATCGTAAGCGGAGGAGCTGAAATTATCGAAGACGAGGATCTGATTCCTCGCCAAGATATTGTTATTAGCTTAACGCACAACGGCTATATTAAACGCTTGCCTGTTTCTACGTATAAGAGTCAGCGAAGAGGCGGAAGAGGTATTCAAGGAATGAATACAAACGAAGATGATTTTGTTGAACATCTTCTAACAACTTCTACCCATGATACGATTCTCTTCTTTACAAATAAGGGAAAAGTTTACCGTACGAAAGGATACGAAATTCCAGAGTACGGAAGAACGGCTAAAGGGATACCTATTATTAACTTGTTAGAAGTAGACAAGGGTGAGTGGGTAAATGCCATCATTCGCGTCGATGAATTTGTAGACGATTGGTATCTATTCTTTACTACAAAACAAGGAATTTCTAAGCGTACACCTTTATCTTCTTTTGAGAACATTCGAAATAGCGGACTTATCGCCTTGAATTTAAGAGAAGAAGATGAATTGATTTCTGTTAAATTGACAGATGGTAAGCGCGATATGGTTATTGGAACGAAGAAGGGTATGTTAATTCGTTTTAATGAAAATGATGTTCGTTCAATGGGACGTACAGCCACTGGAGTTAAAGGGATCACTCTCGATTCAGAAGATGAAGTAATCGGTATGGAGATTCTCGAAGAACAATCAGATGTCTTGATCATTACGAAAAATGGTTACGGAAAACGTACGCCGATTGAAGAATATCGTGTACAAACAAGAGGCGGTAAAGGTTTAAGAACATGTAATATCACTGATAAAAATGGTGATGTTGTCGCACTGAAATGCGTATCTCAAGAAGAAGATATTATGCTTATCACAGTAAGCGGCGTTCTTATCCGTGTTTCTGTTTCAGATATTTCACAAATGGGCCGTAACACACAAGGTGTCAAAGTCATCCGTTTAGGAGACGAAGAGTTTGTTTCAACGGTTGCAAAAGTACAAACTTCAGAAGATGAAGACGAAGTTTTAGACGAATTAGATGAACATGAAGAGACAGATATAATAATTGAAGCTGAAGAAACAGAAGAATAAAAAAAGCCCCTGAAAAAGCAGGGGCTTTTTTTATGTAAAAAACCTTGCCATAGGCTTTTGATTTTGGTAATATATAAAAAGTCAGCAAAACATATATGAGTTTTTTAGTAGTTTTAAAAAAGTTATATAAAAGTGTTGACAACGATTCTTATAAAGTGTTATTATATAGGAGTCGCTTTAAGACAAGAGTTCTTTGAAAACTGAACGAAATAGTAAACGTCAACGTTAATTTTTATTTTTTAAATTGAGCAAGTCAAACATTTCTTCGGAGAGTTTGATCCTGGCTCAGGATGAACGCTGGCGGCGTGCCTAATACATG
>NZ_JBHZOT010000005.1:0-371199 GCF_042787735.1 Priestia sp. YIM B13490 | reverse complement strand
AATTTGCTGAACAATCTTCGTTGCTTCTTCTAAAAGCTTTTCTGATTCTCTTACATAGACGAATCCGCGCGAGATGATTTCTGGCCCCGCTACTACCGTTTTTTGGCGTTTATTAATCGTAACTACTACCGTTAAGATTCCGTCCTGTGACAGCAGCCTGCGGTCTCTTAGAACGATATTTCCAATATCACCGACGCCTAGTCCATCAATGAGCGTATTTCCTGCTTGAATAGAACCGCTAGGGTACATGCGAGCATCTTTAAACTCAATTCGCTCACCTTTTTCAAGCAAACAAATATGATCTTCTGATATTCCTAATTGACCGGCCAGCTTTGCATAAGCTTTTTGTTTTCGATACTCTCCATTCACAGGCATGACATATTTCGGCTTTGTTAAGTTAATCATAAATTTTAATTCTTCTTGACTGCCGTGTCCGGAAGCCTGCACTTTCTTCTGAGCAAACACTACGCTTGCTCCTAAACGAAAGATGACGTCAATTGTTTTTGAAAAGGTCGTTTCGTGCCCCGCCACAGGTGTAGCAGCCAGCAGGACCGTGTCATCTTGTTTGATTTGAATAAATTTATGGGACTGTTTAGCCATTCGAGTAAGACCTAAAATCGGCTCTCCGTGATGACCTGTTGTTAAAATAACCGTTTCATGTTCTGGAAGATCTTTTAGCTTTTGCACAGGAACAATTAAATCCTCAGGCAGCTGCAAATGTCCAAGTTTTGCTGCAATATCAATGATTTTCAGCATATTTTTTTCCATAACGATCAGGTTACGGCCGTGCTGATATGCGGCATGAATGATTTGCTGAATACGGTGCAGATTGGAACTGTATGCAGCAACAATGATTCGACCTTTGCTTTTATAAAAAGCGTCGGTAATATTTTGTCCAATGACGGCTTCGGAAACTGTATAGCCCGGCTTATCCGCATTTGTACTGTCTGAAAGCAAACACAGGACGCCTTGTTCCCCAATGGCAGCCATTTTTCCAATATCAGCGCTTTGAATGCTGACTGAATTTTGATCAAATTTAAAATCACCTGTATATACAATCGCACCTTGATTTGTTTGTAAACAAATACCGACTGAATCTTGGATGCTGTGCTGCGTTCTGAAAAATGAAATATCTACTCCTTCAAACGATAAAACCGTTGACGAAGTGATAGGATGTAAAGCTTCATATTTTTTAATTCCATATTCTTTTAACTTTTCTTTGATAAGTGCTAGCGTTAATTCTGTACCATATACAGGCACATCCAATTTTTGAAGTATAAAGGGAATAGCGCCAATTTGTTCTTCGTGTCCATGAGTAACAAATATGCCTTTTACGTTCTGCTGATTTTCTACTAAATATGTAATGTCCGGAATGACAATATCAATTCCTAACATTTCCCCTCCCGGAAACTTTGATCCTGCATCTAACACATATATGTTTTCATTGATTTCCACCACATACATGTTTTTTCCAAGTTCTCCGACTCCACCCAAGGCTGAAATTTTAATATTTTCTGTCTTTTCTAGTACCATAAGCTCCTCCTACTTACTTTCACCCGTACAATTTCATTTGCTTACATTATAACTGAAGTAAGAATTGGAATACAAGAAATTTCATTCGTCTATTTCCGTCATCTGCTCTTCTATTATCTTATAAGAAAAAAACGTCTCTTCATCGACTCGTATATACGGTCAATGAAGAGACGTTTAAAAAACATACTTATAGCTTATAGCGTATTTAATGTGCTGACTAACGTTTGACGTTCTTCTTCCGTTAACGGAACTAAAGGTAATCGTACCGATCCTACGTCTAACCCTTTTAGCTGTAAAGCCGTTTTAACAGGCGTTGGACTTGGAGCCGCAAAAAGAGATTTCATAACAGGTACAATACGCTGATGAATTTTTGCTGCTTCCTTCGGATTTCCTGACTCATACAGCTTAACCATCTCTTGCATTTCATTCCCAATAATGTGAGAGGCAACAGAAATAATACCAGTTCCTCCAACTGCTAGTACCGGTAGTGTTAAACCATCATCACCGCTGTATAAAGCAAAATCATCGCTTGTTTGTGCGATAATAGCTGTCATTGCGTCAAGATCTCCGCTTGCATCTTTTAACGCTACAACATTTGGCAGTTCAGCTAGGCGTACAATTGTATCAACAGACATATTGATCACGGATCGCCCTGGAATATTGTATAACATGACAGGCAGCTCTGTACTTTCAGCAATTGTTTTAAAATGCTGATATAAGCCTTCCTGATTCGGCTTGTTGTAATAAGGTGCTACAATCATAATCGCATCTACGCCGATTTCTTCTGCCTTTTTCGTTAATTCAATTGATGCATACGTATTGTTGCTTCCTGTACCAGCCACAACAGGTACACGGCCATCTACTACCTTTACTGAGTGGCGGAACAGCGCCAGCTTTTCTTCTGTTGAAAGCGTAGGAGATTCACCCGTTGTTCCTGCAATAACCAACGCATCCGAACCGTTGCTGATTAAATAGTTAATAAGCTGCGTTGTTTTTTCAAAATCAATATTTCCTTTATGATCAAAAGGCGTTACCATCGCTGTTGCGACTTTCCCAAAATCAATCATGTTTTCACTCCTTGAAATTGCATTATCCCTATTCATGTAATGAACCGTTAGCTTATAGCTAACGGAACATGTAGTTTATCTCTTTTGCGGTGCTTTTGACAAGTCAAAGGCACCATGAAGAGCATTAACGGCTTTCTTTAAATCCTCTTCTTTTACAAGCACCCAAATCGTCGTATGGCTGTCAGCAGATTGTAAAATCTGAATACCTTCGCCAGAAAGGGCTGTAACAATTTTAGAGGTAACACCAGGCACCCCTGCAATTCCTGCTCCAACCGTTGACACTTTGGCACAGTTGCGAATAACAGCCGGCTCATAACCTAGCGCATGAAGCACATCAATCGCTTTGTCAGTTGCTTCATCTGTTACCGTATATACAACACCCTTCGGTGAAATATTGATAAAATCTACGCTGATTTTTTCTTGTGCCATTGCTTTGAATACTTCTGCTTGCGTATCATAATGGCCTTCTTTACTAAAAACTTTAATTTGAGTGACGTTGGAGACGTGCGCGATGCCTGTTACAAGGCGTTCTTGCACATCGCTGCCACGCTGCTGTGCTTCACCTTGAGATGTAACGAGCGTACCTGTTGAATCAGCATACGTGGAACGGACGCGCATCGGCACTTTGGCTTGCATGGCAATCTCTACGGCACGTGGGTGAACTACTTTTGCACCTTGATAAGCCATGTTGCATATTTCGTTATATGTGACAACGGATAGCGGTCTTGCATCTTCTACAATACGCGGGTCCGCTGTCATCACACCTTCTACATCTGTGAAAATGTCAATGTAATCAGCCATAAGGGCTGCACCTAAAGCTGAAGCAGATGTATCGCTGCCTCCGCGTCCAAGCGTTGTTGTATCACCTTCAGTAGTTGCCCCTTGAAAGCCTGTTACAACAACTACATCGTATTCTTCTAATTCTTTTAACAAACGGTCGCATTTCATTTCTAGTATCTTAGCATTGGTAAAATCATCATTCGTCACAAACCCGGCCTGTGCACCGTTTAACGCTGTAGCTTTAATACCATTTTCGTTTAATAAATTCGTAAACACTACCGATGAAATTAATTCTCCGCATGCCATAAGCATATCAAGCTCACGTTTATTAAGAGACGCTTTATTTCCATCAACAAGTGAAAGCAATGTATCCGTTGCATACGGCTCACCTTTTCGTCCCATTGCCGATACAACAACGACTACTTTGTAACCCTCACTTAATGCATTATTTAAATGATAGATTGCTCTCGCTCTTCCTTCTTCGTTACGAACGGAAGTTCCTCCAAATTTTTGGACGATTATTTTCATACTTACACCTCATCATGTTCCGAGACACTCTGGTTGCGCTTATTTTACTAAGCTAAGCTTAATAAGTGATTCTGCAATTTGTACAGAATTCCAAGCTGCACCTTTTAACAAGTTATCAGAAACGATCCACATATGGAAACCGTTATCGCGATCTAAATCTTTACGAATACGGCCGACAAACACATCTCGTTTACCTACACAATCTGCTGGCATTGGATATACTTGATTTTCTGGATCATCTTGCAATACGATACCAGGTGCATCAGCCAATAAATTTTTCACATCAGCTACCGTTACACCGTCTTTTTCAATTTCAATGTACACTGACTCTGAATGACCTGTTACAACCGGTAGACGAACACAAGTAGCAGCTACTGGCAATTCAGGCATGCTCATAATTTTCTTCGTTTCATTAATCATTTTCATTTCTTCAAATGTAAAACCGTTATCTTGAAATTTATCAATTTGCGGAATGGCATTAAAAGCAATTTGATAATGTTTTTTATCTCCACCAACCGGTAAAATTTCCGGTGTAAACTCTTTTTCTTCTAAAATAGCTTTGGCTTGTTCTTTTAATTCATTAATTGCAGCAGCGCCTGCTCCAGAAACAGCTTGATACGTTGATACTAGCACTTTAGATAAGCCGTATGTTTCGCGTAATGGCTGTAATGCTGCAACCATTTGAATTGTAGAGCAGTTTGGATTAGCAATGATTCCGTTATGTGCGTGTAATGCGTCTTCATTCACTTCCGGCACAACTAACGGGACATTTTCATCCATTCGATAAGCGCTTGTGTTGTCTACAACGATTGCTCCGCGTTTTACTGCCTCTGGTGCAAGTGCTTTTGAAATGCTCCCGCCTGCACTGAATAAAGCAATATCTACGCCTTCAAAGCTATCAGGAGTTGCTTCTTGCACAACAACTTCTTCTCCGTTAAACAACACTTTTTTACCAGCTGAACGAGCTGAAGATAATAACGTTAATTTACCAACTGGAAAATTACGCTCCTGTAGGGTTTTAATCATTTGTTGTCCTACTGCACCTGTTGCTCCTACTACTGCTACATGTAATTCTCTTGTCATTTTAATACCGCCTCCAACAATTTTCAACTACTCAACATTTATCTGCATATACTGACTATTTTAACATATTATTATGCTTCATTGCGTCAAAGAAGAGAAGATTTTTAAAATCTTCTCTTCTTTGAGATTGAGAGTTCTCTTACAGCCGCAGTATTGAATAGATTCATGCAACAGCAAGAGGCATATATGTCCTATGACTCTTGACCGTCGCGGAACCTTTCGACAATAACAGGCTGAATCTGTTTATCTTCAAGCGCTGCGTACACCGTGTCTGATAACATCGTCATACGCGCTACCATTGAATTCGGCTTAAACACCGGGTCATCTTGACCAAATGGAATAAAATAAATATTTTTAGTCGCCATTAGCCTCATTAAGTTTACACCATTTAGCCCTAGTGCGTCATTAGTCGAAATTCCCAGTACCACCGGCTTATTATTACGAAGCGTTGCTTTAGCTGCCATGAGTACCGGAGATTCAGTCATTGCATTTGCAAACTTACTCATCGTATTCCCAGTGATTGGGGCAACCACCATACAATCAAGCGGAATTTTCGGTCCTAGAGGCTCTGCTTTTACAATTGTATTGATGACGGCGTGACCCGTTAATTCCTCAATTTTTTTCACCCAGTCTTCTCCATCTCCAAAACGAGTATTTGTGGATTGTACAGTGTAAGAAACGACCGGTAACACTTCTGCTCCCAAATTAACAAGCTTTTCAATTTCCGGCATAACCGCATCATACGTACAGTGAGATCCCGTCAAGCCGAATCCTATTCTTTTACCTTTTAATGACATTATTTTTTCTCCTCTCTCGCATCCGCAGCGTCTTTTAATAAATTCACTAATACATTAGCGACAATCTGACCTGCTGTTTTTGGAGCCACAATTCCTGGAAGACCAGGTGCTAAAATAGCTTTAATTCCTCGTTTTTCCGCATAGCGGAAATCGGTTCCTCCAGGCTTTGAAGCTAAATCAATAATGAGCGCATGGGTCGGGACATTAGATAATGTCTTAGCCGTTAAGATGGGGTATGGAATGGTGTTAATACATATATCACTATCAGCAATTTCTTTATCGAGTTCAGAAAGATAGAAAGGTTGCAAACCCATTTCAGCAATACGTGCTAAATGTTCAGATTTTCTAGCTCCTACTTTTACATTGGCACCGAGTGCAGCAAAGGACCTCGCCACGCTCATTCCTACTCTTCCTAAACCTAGAACAGAAATATTTGAACCGTGAATGGTAAAATCCGTATGTTGAATAACAAGCATGATGGTACCTTCAACAGTAGGAATAGAGTTATAAATTGCTACATCATCACGCTCAAATAGCTGAACGAGTTTACGGTTTGTCGTTTTGACTAATTCGTTTAAATACCCATTGCTAATACCAGAATAAATAATGCAGTGCTCAGGCGTTTTTTTAAGTATTTCTTCAGTCAGCACTACTTTTTCATTTGAAAAAATAGTATCTACTTGCCCTTCGTGATTTGTTCCAGGCACTGGAAGGATGATGGCGTCAACATCTGAAAAATCCAGCTCCTCTATCTGATATTTCGTCGCACCTGTAAAACCATGATCTAGCTGATCAAAACCAATAAGAGAGGTTTTTGCATCTAATTGAATTAATTTTCGAATGACTTCAAGCTGCCTAGCATCACCGCCAATTACAGCTATGTGCAAATCCGTTAACATGTTTCATTTTCACCTTCTTTAACATTAAATAGATGTATCTTTCGCTTAAACCATCGAGATGTAAAGTGCTATCATTACGCCCTAGAATGCCTATTGCTTTTCTTCAACATACTATGTAAACACACAGGAATCGGTGAATCTTTATCCCTGAAAATAAAAGAAACGAGATGCAGGAAGCATCTCGTTTCTTATTTTGTTGACTGATTGTTTATGTCTTCTAGCTGCTGGACATTTACAATCACCATATCTGTACCAATTTTTTCGATATTCCCCCACGGCACTCGCACTTCATCTCCTTGCTTTCGAAACCCAAACCACTTCACAGATGGAATAATAAGCGCATTAATTTGTCCCGTATGTTCATTAATTTCAAGATCCGTTTGCCCTAAAATACCCAAACGCTCTGCTCGCTTAACATCTACAATTTCTTTTCCACTCAGTTCGCTTAATCTCATAGAATCCCTCCTTTCATCTAATTTATTGAACAACCGTACAAAAAATGACAAAAAAATAAGGCTGGCTCAATTATTTTAGCCAACCTTACTTTTACTGTTTAATTTCCTTTAAAACCTTTAGGTAAATCTCCACTCGGGCTTATTAGCGAAAGAGCAAATTCATCTTTGAAAATATCTCGCGCAAGACCATTTACACTATCTTTAGTCACGGCATTAACAAGATCTAAAATCTCATCTAATGAACGGTGATAGCCTAGCATTAACTCATTTTTTCCGTTTCTGCTCATACGGCTATTTGTACTTTCAAGGCTCAGCATTAAGTTTCCTTTCAGCTGCTCTTTGCTGTTAGCAAGTTCTTTATCCGTAATCCCTTTGTCTTTCAAATCATAAAGCGTTTCTTGAACCGTATCATATAATACGTCGAGCTGATGGCTTCCCGTTCCCCCATAAATCGTGACAAGACCGCTGTCTCGATAAGAAGAATGATAAGAGAAAACAGAGTAAGCCAAGCCGCGCTGTTCGCGAACTTCTTGGAACAAACGACTGCTCATACTTCCACCAAGCACGTTATTTAATACAATTAAGCTATATACATCTTCTCCGCCGATTGGCAAACCTTTAAAGCCAAGGCAAAGGTGAGCTTGTTCAGTCTCCTTTTTGCGCGCAATATGATTTGTATGGAACTCTGGCTGAACATATTGATGAGCGGAGTGACTTGACGTATATGTACCAAAATAGTTTTCCACCTGCTGAATAAAACTTTCATCAATGTTTCCAGCTACTGAAATAACGATGTTTTCGGGAATATACATTTGCTCCATATACTGACGAAGCGAATCACCGTTAAATGTTTTTAACGTATCTTCCGTTCCTAAAATTGGATAGCCTAATGGATGATTGCCATATACGGCTTTTCCTAATAAATCGTGTACAATATCATCAGGTGTATCTTCATACATTTTAATTTCTTCATATACAACATTTTTTTCACGAGCTAATTCCTCTTCATCAAATGAAGAATTAAAGAACATATCCGCCAGCACATCGAGCGCTTGATCTGCATGTTCATCTAATACTTTTGCATAGTAACACGTGTATTCTTTAGAAGTGAATGCATTTACTTGTCCGCCAATGCGGTCGAAGCTTTCTGCAATTTCACGAGCAGATCTTGTTTTTGTTCCTTTAAAAAACATATGTTCAAGAAAATGTGATACACCATTAATTTCAGGGTGTTCACTTCGAGAACCCGTTCCGATCCACACCCCAATGGCCACAGATCGAACAGTTGGGATATTTTCCAATACAATTCTTACACCATTTTTGCACGTATATCGTTTTATCAAGCTAGTGCCTCCCTTTTGCTTATCTCACTTACTTCTTAGTAGAAGAAGGTATTTTCATCATTCGTTCTTCATCTAGCATTGTTGACACATCGCTAACTTTGAGGCCTTTGCGTTCAATATCGGTTAACAATTGGTCAAGCGATTCAGCCGTTGATTCAGTCGGGTGCATCAGTACAATAGCCCCTGGGTGAATCTTTTTCATTACTCGATTAATTAACACTTCTGAACTTGGCTTTTGCCAATCGATTGTATCAACCGTCCACATGATGGTACTCATTTTTAACTGAGAAGCAAGCGTTACTACTTCGGGGCGAAAACTGCCGCTCGGCGGAGCAAACCATTTTACTTTTTGTCCCGTAGTAGACGTAATAATATCATTCGTTTTTTTAAGCTGCTGATTGATTTGACTAGCCGATAAAGTGGCCATATCAGGATGAGAATAAGAGTGGTTTCCTACTTCATGCCCTGCGTCTACAATCATTTTTGCCATATCTGGATTATTTTTAACCCATTTTCCTTCTAAAAAGAAAGTTGCTTTAGCATGGTGCTTTTTTAGCACTTCTAACATTTTAGGCAAATACTCGTTCCCCCATGCTACGTTCACTGTAAACGATACCATAGGCTTTTCATCGTGTCCACGGTAGATAGGTTCCTGTGGTAAATCCTTCAAGTGAACCTTTGGTCTAACCTGTTTGTACACTAGTTTTTTTTCATCAAATTTACCCGCAGGTTTCATATTTTTATAAGAAGCAGCAAGATCAACTTTTATGCCGTTATAGCCAGGAACCCGTTTCCAAACGGGATCGATTCGTGCATTCGCTGCCGGCTTTTCATAATCTTTTGCTTTTTCTTCAATCTTTTGATATAACGCATCATGCTGAGCTGATACAAGTTGTACATCGGATTTAAGTGCTTCTATATATGCTTCAGCAAAAGGATTATAAATAGATTTATATGTAATTGCCAGTAAAAATAGAAATGCTGTAAATTGCACAATGGTTCTCTTCACTTATCCTTCCCCCTTTACCATTTAAAATATGTATAAAGGGGACAAGGTAGAACAAACATCTACAAACGATAAAATCGCCCTACACATGGATTTTCTTCATGTATGGACGATTTCACAATATCTATATAGTAGTAAAAGAAGATTATTTTGTTTCTTTTGCTTTTTCTTCTTTTTCTTTTTGTTCTTTTAAAATTGCTTTACGAGATAAGTTAACGCGGCCTTGTTTATCAATTTCCATAACCTTAACTAGAATCTCGTCGCCAATTGATACAACGTCTTCCACTTTTCCAATACGCTCTTCTGCAAGCTCTGAAATGTGAACAAGCCCATCTTTTCCGCTGAAGATTTCTACAAATGCACCGAATTTTTCAATTCGTTTTACTTTTCCTAAGTACATTTGGCCGACTTCAACTTCGCGTACAAGATCTTCAATAATTTTCTTCGCTTTTTCATTCATTGGCTGATCAATAGAAGAAATGAAGATTGTACCATCTTGTTCGATATCAATTTTAACGCCTGTTTCTTCGATGATTTTATTGATTTGCTTACCGCTTGGTCCAATAACATCACGAATTTTATCAGGGTTAATAGCCATTGTAAGGATCTTAGGCGCATATTGAGAAAGCTCTTGACGAGGCGTAGCAATCGTTGACATCATATGATTTAAGATCTGCATACGGCCTTTTTTTGCTTGTTGAAGGGCTTCGTCTAAAATTTCACGAGATAACCCGTCAATTTTAATATCCATTTGAAGCGCAGTTACTCCATTTTCCGTACCTGCTACTTTAAAGTCCATATCTCCTAGGTGATCTTCCATTCCTTGAATGTCCGTTAGAATCGAGTAGTGTTCACCTGATTTGATCAGACCCATGGCAATCCCTGCTACAGGTGCTTTAATTGGAACCCCAGCATCCATCATTGCAAGCGTACTTGCACAAATACTCGCTTGTGAAGTAGAACCGTTTGACTCTAATACTTCAGATACAAGACGAATTGTATAAGGGAAATCTTTTTCATTTGGAATAACAGGCTCAAGTGCACGTTCACCTAGCGCACCATGTCCAATTTCACGACGACCCGGTCCGCGCATCGGTCTAGTTTCACCAACACTAAATGAAGGGAAGTTATAGTGATGCATGAAGCGTTTAGATTCTTCTACACTTAAACCATCTAAAATTTGCACATCGCCAAGTGCACCTAATGTACAGATGCTAAGCGCTTGAGTTTGTCCACGCGTAAATAATCCAGATCCGTGTGTACGAGGAAGCAAGTTTGTTTCAGAAGAAAGTGGACGAATTTCGTCAATACTACGGCCATCAGGACGCACTTTTTCTTCTGTGATCAAGCGACGCACTTCACTTTTAACAAGCTTCGATAAAATTTCATTCACTTGATTTAGTACTTCTTCTTCTACATCTTGCTCTTCAAATTTTGCAGCTACTGCGCTTTTCACTTCTTTAATCGCATTTTCGCGCGCATGCTTTTCTTGAACTTGAACGGCACGGTTCATGTCACCTTCTGCAATTTCGCGAACTTGACGCTCAAGGTCAGCATCCACAGTATAAAGCGCAACTTCTACTTTTTCTTTGCCTACTGCTGCTACAATTTCTTCTTGGAACGCAATTAACTTTTTAATTTGTTCGTGTCCAAACATAATTGCTTCTAGCATTACTTCTTCCGGTACTTCATCAGCGCCTGCTTCAACCATGTTGATCGCATCTTTTGTACCAGCAACCGTTAGATGAATATCGCTTTTTTCAAGCTCATCTACCGTTGGGTTTACAACAAATTCATTGTCTACACGGCCTACGATTACGCCTGCAATAGGACCTTCAAATGGAATATCAGATACTGATAATGCTAATGAAGAACCGAACATTGCCGCGATTTCTGAAGAACAGTTTTGATCTACGCTCATTACAACGCTGACAACTTGAACTTCGTTTCGGAAACCATCTGCGAATAAAGGACGAATCGGACGGTCGATTAAACGGCTAGCCAAGATTGCTTTTTCACTTGGTCTGCCTTCACGCTTAATGAATCCACCTGGGATTTTACCGACTGCATATAAACGCTCTTCATAGTTTACTGTTAACGGGAAGAAATCTACATTTTTAGGCTCTTTTGAAGCCGTTGCTGTACTTAATACAACTGTGTCTCCATAGCGGATTAATGCTGCGCCATTTGCTTGTTTTGCCAACTGGCCAACTTCAACTTCTAGCTTTCGTCCAGCTAGATCTACGGAGAACACTCGTTTTTCTTGTTCCATATCGACGAGTACCCCTCTCTACATATAAAATATGTATGTAATCAAATGTGATAGTTTTATTATAAACGAAATATCCAAAAACAATAGCTTTTTTCACATTATGTAGCATCTTTAATGTTTCTTAAATGTACATACTAAAAAAGCGGGAATGCTCCCGCTTTCTTCTTATTATCGACGTAAACCAAGTTTGTTGATTAACTCACGATAACGAGTAACGTCTTTGTTACGTAGGTAGTTAAGTAAGTTACGACGTCGACCTACCATTTTTAAAAGACCACGACGTGAATGGTGATCCTTTTTATGAGTACGTAAGTGACCGTTTAGATTGTTAATTTGCTCTGTTAGGACAGCGATTTGAACTTCTGGAGAACCAGTGTCGTTCGCATGAGTTTTGTACTCACTAATGATTTCATTTTTACGCTCTTGTGTGATAGCCATCCTATTCACCTCCTTATTATTAAACCCCAGTTACCGAGCAAAACGTTGGTGAATCGTAATGCCAAGCAATGGTTGTTTTACATACAAGTGTTATGTTACTACTTATTAGAACAAAAAGCAAGTCGTAGCAACTATTTATATATATTTTTTTATTTCTTATGCTTTTGAATTCCTTCAAAATAAGCAAGGGCTTCTTCCTTGTCCCTTGAGATCTGACCGACAAGCTCTTCGATGCCACTGAACTTTTTTTCTGAACGAATCATTCGGTGCCATTTCACCGTTACGTGCTGATCGTAGATTTGCTCGTCAAATGATAATAAGTGGACTTCGATTGTTGGCTTTTCTAAATTATCATGAAAAGTCGGCTTATAGCCCACGTTGCATACTCCTGCATACCACTTGCCGTGGAGCTGAAGCTCAACAGCATACACGCCGATGCGCGGAAGTAAATACTCATCGTCTAAAGCGATGTTAGCAGTCGGAAAACCTATTTGCCTGCCTCGCTTTTCTCCATGAGTCACTGTACCTGACACTTCATAATAGCGCCCAAGCAGCTCTTTTACTCGATGCATGTCTCCATTTGCTAAATTTTCGCGAATGAGCGTTGAACTAATTTTTTCTTCGCCATTTGTTAACTTATCAATTGTTGTTTGAGTGAATTTTGATCGAGAATGAAATGGTAGTATTTCCATTGTTCCTTTACCTAACTTTCCATACGTATAGTCAAATCCAGCTACCACATGCTGCACATTCAGGCCAATAATATACTGATCAACAAACTCTTGAGGCAATAGTGCTGCAAACTGTTTATCAAAATGAACGATATATAAAAAGTCAATTCCCATTTCCTCAATGAGTTTCTTTTTTTCTTGAAGTGGTGTGATCATATCAATGTGCTGCACATTGCGCCCAAGCACCACAGAAGGGTGAGGAGTAAACGTCATCACAGCACTAGCTATGCCTTTTTCATCCGCTAACTGTTTTGCTGAATTTATCACTTGCTGATGCCCTAAATGCACACCATCAAAATAACCAAGCGCTAACACTGATTGTTGAACAGCTTCTCGTTGAAAGTGGTGTGGATGTCGAATTTCAATCGTTTCCAAAACACAGTTCACCTTTTCCCTAACCGGTCTAGTCGATTGCCAACACTTTAACCGGCTTCATTAAATGTTTTTTCGTTGGGTGCTGAGCATAAATTGCTAAGCACTTGCCTGCTGAATTTATCATTAAAAAGAATGGTTCTTTTTTTAACTCTTCATCTTCTGTGCACGGCAATACCGCGCCATTTTTCACTTTCTCTGCTAATGTATCACTAATTTGAAGTTTCGGCAAATGATTAAGAGCTTCTTCGATCGAATGCAGTTTCTCATTGATCGTTTCTTCTTCTACCGCCCGTTCAATATCTTCAAATGTCACACAATCTTCCAGTGAAAACTGCCCTGAACCCGTTCGCTGCAAATAAGACATATGAGACGGATAGCCAAGTGCTTCTCCAATCATCACAGCAAGCGTTCGCACATATGTACCTTTGCTGCACGTTACGCGGAATTTGAAGGAAATTTGTTCTCCCTCAAATATAGCGCGATCGTCCAGCAGTTCAAAGTTATAGATATGAATGGTTCTAACAGGGCGCTCTACTTCGATTCCTTGCCTTGCATATTCATATAGCTTTTTACCTTTGACCTTTACCGCAGAGTACATTGGAGGCACTTGCTGAAGTTCTCCTGTCATCGAAGACAGCACTTCTTCGATTTGAGCACGTGAAAAAGAATCCACTACTTTCTTTTCTTCTACAACCTCTCCGGAAGAATCTTCTGTTGTTGTAGAAAATCCGAGTGTAACTTCTCCTTCATAGGTTTTAGTAGCTCCTGTTAGATACTCTACAATTTTAGTAGCTCTACCGATACAAATAGGCAATACCCCTGTAACGTCTGGGTCTAATGTGCCTGTATGCCCTACTTTTTTGGTGCGAAGCAGCTTTCGGACTTTAAACACACAGTCGTGCGAAGTCAGGCCAGCTGGTTTATGTAAAATTAAAACACCGTCCACTCATTCTTCATCTCCTTTTCATTTAAAAAAGGGTGTCTCAGAAGCAAAAACCACTTTTGAGACACCCTTTTTTGTTTCTACATTCACCGATCTTATTCGTTCTCTTGATGGTCATCGCTTTCTTTTTTAATTTCATGAAGCAATGATTCAATTCGATTACCATAATCAATTGATTCATCAAACTCAAACGTAATTTCAGGTGTTTTACGTAAGCGAATGCGCTGACCGATTTCTGAGCGGATAAATCCTTTTGCTTTCGCAAGGCCTTTTAACGTATTCTCACGCTGTTCAGCATCTCCTAAAACAGAGATATACACTTTCGCTTGCTGTAAATCGCCTGATACTTGAACATCTGTTACAGTCACAAAACCGATGCGCGGATCCTTGATTTTACGATTTAAAATCTCGCCCATCTCTTTTTTCATTTGTTCTCCGACTCTAGTTGCTCTTATGTTCATCTGTGTCACCCCTTTTATAACCAATCAAAAGTTGTAATGGTACGTTCAATCTCTGGAAAAGAATCAATCAAGCTTAGCGCTTTTTGCAGTTCTTGTTCCGTTGTGACACGGCTAGATGAGACTGCGACAATGCTAATTTTTGTTCGTTGCCACACATCTTGAAAATCAGTTTCTGAAACTGATACGTTAAACCGCTGCTTCAAGCGCATCAAGATGCGCTGAAGCACGGCACGTTTTTCTTTAAGAGAAGCAGCATTGTAAATTAAGCATTCACACTCCACTAGTCCAATCATTTAGGATCAATTTGCTCCATTACATATGCTTCAATAATATCTCCTTCTTTAATATCATTGAAGTTTTTAATTGTAATACCACACTCATATCCTTGAGCGACTTCTTTTGCATCGTCTTTAAAGCGTTTTAGCACATCTACTTCACCTTCAAAGATAACAATTCCGTCACGAATTAAACGAATTCCACTGTTACGTGTAATTTTACCGTCTGTTACGTAACTTCCTGCGATTGTACCAACTTTTGATACTTTGAATGTTTGACGTACTTCCACTTGACCGATGATTTTTTCAGCAAACTCAGGATCAAGCATTCCTTTCATCGCAGATTCAATTTCTTCAATTACTTTATAAATAATGCGGTGAAGACGAATATCTACGTTTTCTACGTCAGCTGTACGTTTTGCTCCAGCATCCGGACGCACGTTAAAGCCGATAACGATTGCGTTAGAAGCAGTTGCAAGAATGATATCAGATTCTGTAATCGCACCTACACCCGTATGGATAATACGAACATTTACACCCTCTACATCAATCTTTTGAAGAGCAGCAGCCAATGCTTCTACAGAACCTTGTACGTCTGCTTTTACGATAAGGTTTAAGTCTTTCATTTCACCTTGTTTAATTTTTTCAAATAAATCATCTAAGCTTACGCGAGATTTTTCACCGCGCTGTTGTTCAAGCTGCTTTTGAGCACGAGCTTCTCCGATTTGACGAGCTGTTTTCTCATCTTCAAACACTAAGAAACGATCTCCAGCTAACGGAACTTCGTTTAAGCCAGTAATCTCAACCGGAGTAGATGGTCCTACTTCCTTCACACGGCGGCCGATATCATTTACCATTGCGCGAACGCGGCCAAACGTATTCCCGACTACGATTGGATCACCTACGCGTAGTGTACCAGTTTGAACAAGAAGCGTTGCTACAGACCCACGGCCTTTATCTAGCTGTGCTTCTACAACTGTACCTGCTGCACGACGGTTAGGATTTGCTTTTAACTCTTCTACTTCACTTACAAGTAAAATCATTTCAAGCAATTGATCGATCCCTTCACCTGAAATGGCTGAAAGCTTACAGAAGATTGTTTCTCCGCCCCACTCTTCAGCTACAAGGCCGTGCTCCATTAGTTCTTGCATAACGCGATCTGGATTTGCTGCTTCTTTATCCATTTTGTTAACCGCAACAATAATTGGCACTTCTGCCGCTTTTGCGTGGTTAATCGCTTCAATTGTTTGAGGCATTACACCATCGTCTGCTGCAACAACAAGGATGGTAATATCCGTTACTTGCGCACCGCGAGCACGCATCGTTGTAAATGCAGCATGCCCTGGTGTATCAAGGAATGTAATTTTCTTTTCGTCAACCACAACTTGATAAGCACCGATATGCTGCGTGATACCGCCTGCTTCTGCAGCCGTTACTTTTGTGTTACGGATAGAGTCAAGAAGCGTTGTTTTACCGTGGTCAACGTGACCCATGATTGTAACAACTGGAGGACGCACTTGAAGGTCTTTTTCGTCATCAATGATTTCTAATGATTCAAAAGCAGTGTCATCTACCACTACTTCTTCTTCAACTTCTACACCGTATTCTCCGGCAATTAGTTCGATAGAATCTTTATCTAACTCTTGGTTAATTGTTGCCATTACACCAAGCATAAATAGTTTTTTAATAATTTCAGAAGGCTCTTTGCCTAATTCTTTTGCTAATTCAGAAACCGTTAAGCTTCCGACAAACGTTACTTTTTCCGGTAACTCTTTTGCAGCTGCTGGAGCTGGTCTACCTTTTGGTGCCTGTGACTTTTGTGCCTGTGGCTTTTTGTTACCTTTATTGTTTCCTTTGTTAGCTGTTGATTTTGTATTTTTATTCAATACTTTCACCCCCATAAAATTAACCGAGCATCGTTGCTAGCTTTTTAGCAAATCCCTCGTCCATCACGGCTACTACAACTCGAGCTTCTTTACCAATCGCTTGACCTAGCGTATAGCGATCGGGAACGATTTTAACCGAAACGTTATAGTAAGAACATTTATCCGTTACTTTTTTCTTTGTGTTTTCAGACGCATCGCTTGCTAAAAGTACTAACTTTGCTTTTTGTTTCCGAACTTCTCTAACCACAAGTTCTTCTCCAGAAATCAATTTTCGTGCACGGTTTGCAAGCCCTAAAAAGGAGATCCATTGTTCATTCATTAGCGTGACTGTTTCTCCTTTTCTACAAGCGCTAGCAACTCTTCATAAACCGCTTCATCTATTGACGCGCCTAAATGTGTCGAAAGCACATTTTTCTTTTTTGCCAATAAAATTGCTTCTTTATCCTTGCTTACATAAGCTCCGCGCCCGGACTTTTTACCCGTTACATCAACTGAAACGTCGCCTTCTTTTGAGCGTACAACGCGTACTAGCTCTTTTTTAGGCTTCATTTCTCCAGTGGCCACACATTTTCGCATCGGGACTTTTTTACGATTGTTCACCTTGGCTCACCTCTTATTCCATATCTTCATCTGAATCAAATGCATGTTGACTTACTAGCATATCATCGCTGTTTTTTACAACCATGCCTTCTTGTTCAGCTTCTGATTGACTTTTAATATCAATTTTCCAGCCTGTCAGCTTAGCAGCTAGACGTGCATTTTGTCCACGTTTACCAATTGCAAGTGACAGCTGATAGTCAGGAACGATAACAGTTGTTGCTTTTTCATTTTCATCTACAATCACATCTACTACCTTAGATGGACTTAAAGCGTTGGCAACAAATTCAACTGGATCATTTGACCAGCGAACGATGTCAATTTTTTCACCTTTTAGTTCATTTACAACAGCCTGTACGCGCTGACCTTTTGGCCCAACACAAGAACCGACCGGATCTACTTCAGCATACTCAGAATGAACAGAGATTTTTGAACGGTCTCCAGCTTCGCGAGCTACTGATTTTAATTCAACTGTACCGTCATAGATTTCCGGTACTTCTTTTTCGAAAAGACGTTTTAAAAGACCTGGGTGCGTACGTGAAACATAGATTTGCGGGCCTTTTGTTGTTTTTTCTACTTTCGTAATATACACTTTAATACGATCATGAGGTTTATACTGCTCATTTGGCATTTGCTCGCTTTGAGGAAGCAATGCTTCAATTTTGCCAAGGCTCACATAGATGAAGCGAGAATCTTGACGCTGAACAATACCTGTCATAATATCTTCTTCGCGATCGCTGAACTCTGAATAGATAACGCCTCGTTCCGCCTCACGAACACGCTGTGTAACAACTTGTTTTGCTGTTTGGGCCGCGATGCGTCCAAAGTCTTTTGGCGTTACTTCGATTTCAACCACATCGTCTAGTTGGAAGTTAGGGTTGATTGTTTGTGCTTCTTCAACCGAAATTTCCAGGCGTGGATCATATACTTCATCAACCACATCTTTGCGAGCAAACACGCGCATTGAACCTCTTTCTAAATTTAAATCAACGCGTACGTTTTGCGCTTGGTTAAAGTTGCGTTTGTAAGCAGAAATTAGCGCTGCTTCAATTGCTTCAATAATTACATCTTTGCTAATGCCTTTCTCTTTTTCAAGAATGACTAAGGCATCAAATAACTCACTGCTCATCGTTGGATAATCCCCCTTTAATATTGGCCCCTACACATTAAAATACAATCGCTAATCGAGCAAAAGCGACTTTGTCATATGGTAAAACCACCGTTTTTGTGCGTGTTTTGATACGAATAGATAATGTGACAGTTTCTCCGTCAAATGATTGTAATTCGCCTTCAAATTCTTTTGCACCTTCAATTGGTTCATATGTTTTTATGTATACATGCTTACCAATTGCACGTTCAAAATCTTTATCTTTTTTTAATGGACGTTCCGCACCAGGCGATGATACTTCTAAAAAATAGTTATGAGGGATTGGATCTACTGCATCCATTTTCTCACTCAATTTTTCACTTACTGCTCCGCAGTCTTCGATATCCACGCCGGTATCAGAGTCGATAAACACACGTAAAAACCAATCTTTTCCTTCTTTTACGTATTCAATTTCAACAAGCTCTAAATTCATTTCCTCTAAGATAGGGGAAACCATTTCTTCCACTGTTTGTTTTACATTTTTACTCATTCTAATCCTCCCTTCGAGACATTGCATGGTATGTTTAGGTTACGCGTTTTTTATGTCTCTTATATCAAAAAAGAGTGGTTTATTTGCTATTTTTATTTTGCACTCTATAAGAGGTCTAACCTACTAGAGTGGAAATGTTGTCATTTGTGTTGCAGGATTTTAAACGTCACATAATAAATCAATCATGGTGATTGAAAATCTACAGAAAAAACGAATCATGCTAGAAGCCGATTCGTTCTCCATACTACTTACTATGTCAGTAAGTTCATATCAATAAGAAAGAGCGGGTTTCCCCACTCTTTCTCGTCCGTATCCTTAGCATTTCCACAATTACTATATCATAACCGCTTATTTTATGCAAATGTTAGAAAAGAGAAAGCTGGTTCTGATCAGGTAATGATTCAAGGCATCCATGGTTGTCTAGATACTCTAAAATCGTCTTCGATACTTTGCCTCGCTGCTGCAAGTCTTCTTTCGATAAAAACTCTCCCGTTTCACGAGCTTTTACAATGTTCAGCGCTGCATTTGTGCCAAGACCGGGAATGGCATTAAACGGTGGAACTAAAGACGTGCCGTCAATTAAAAATTCGTCTGCGCTAGATTCATATAAATCTACTTTTTTAAACGAATAGCCTCGTTCGCACATTTCTAAAGAAAGCTCAAGCACCGTTAATAAGTTTTTCTCTTTAGGGGATGCATCTAAACCTTTGGCATTAATTTCTTCCATCTTCGCTCGAATGGCAGTTGAGCCTTTGATCATCGTATCAATATCAAAGTCATCTGCACGAACCGTAAAGTATGCTGCGTAATAAAGAAGCGCGTGGTGCACTTTGAAATAAGCAATACGCACGGCCATCAATACATAAGCAGCGGCATGGGCTTTAGGGAACATATACTTAATCTTTTTACAAGAATCAATATACCAGTCCGGAACACCATTTTTGATCATTTCCTCTTCAAATTCAGGTGTTAGCCCTTTCCCTTTACGTACAGACTCCATAATTTTAAAGGCAAGTGAAGGTTCAAGACCTTGATAAATCAGATAAACCATGATGTCATCACGACAGCCGATTACTTCACTTAAGTTGCAAATATCATTGCGAATTAGCTCCTGCGCATTACCAAGCCATACGTCCGTCCCGTGTGACAGTCCTGAGATTTGAACAAGCTCTGAAAACGTCGTTGGCTTCGTATCTTCTAACATTTGACGCACAAAGCGCGTTCCAAACTCCGGTATGCCAAGCGTTCCTGTTTTACACATAATTTGCTCTTCTGTTACGCCAAGTGATTCCGTTCCGCTAAAAATTTTCATCACTTCAGGGTCATCCGTCGGAATTGTTTTTGGATCAATTCCACTTAAATCTTGAAGCATGCGAATCACGGTCGGATCATCGTGTCCGAGTATATCAAGTTTTAATAAATTATCATGAATCGAATGGAAGTCAAAATGAGTTGTTCTCCATTCGGAATTACGGTCGTCAGCTGGAAACTGGATCGGTGAAAAATCGAAAATATCCATATAGTCCGGTACAACGATAATCCCCCCTGGATGCTGACCCGTTGTACGTTTTACGCCCGTACATCCTGCTACTAAACGATCCACTTCTGCGTTTCGCAAATGTAAATCACGGTCACCGGCATAGCCTTTTACATAGCCATAAGCTGTTTTTTCAGCTACTGTACCGATTGTTCCCGCGCGGTATACATTATCTTGGCCAAACAGTACTTTTGTATAGTTATGAGCTCGCGGCTGATACTCTCCGGAGAAGTTCAAATCGATATCGGGAACTTTATCTCCTTTGAATCCTAAGAACGTTTCAAACGGAATATCGTGTCCGTCTTTAATAAATGGTACCCCACAATCGTCGCAGCTTTTATCCGGCAAGTCAAACCCAGAACCAACGGAACCGTCATTAAAAAACTCGGATTTCTTACATTTTGGACAAACATAATGCGGGGGCAGTGGATTTACTTCTGTAATTTCTGTCATCGTCGCAACGAATGAAGACCCTACGGAACCACGTGAACCAACTAAGTAACCATCATTCAACGATTTTTTAACGAGTTTATGCGAGATCAAGTAAATAACGGCAAACCCGTGGCCGATAATACTTTTCAACTCTTTCTCTAGGCGAGCTTCTACTACTTCAGGCAGCTCTTCACCGTAGATGCTGCGTGCCATCGCATAGCTCATTTCACGCATTTCTTCGTCTGCACCTTCAATTTTCGGCGTATATAAATCATCTTTAATTGGTTTAATATCGTCAATCATATCCGCTATTTTTTGCGTATTATGAACAACAATTTCTTTCGCTTTGTCCCCGTCTAAAAATGAAAAACAATTCAGCATCTCATCCGTTGATCTAAAATGAACATCCGGCAGCTGATGACGGTTTAACGGGTTAGCCCCGCCTTGTGAACCAATTAAAATTTTTCGGTAAATTTTGTCTTCAGGATTGAGATAGTGAACATTTCCTGTTGCTACAACCGGCTTTCCAATCTTTTCACCGAGCTTCACAATATTGCTGATAATATCTTTTAAGGCTTTCTCATCCCGCACTAAATCCAGTTCAATTAAGTGCTTGTAGTTGTCAGGAGGCTGCACTTCGATGTAATCATAAAATTCAGCTGCTCCTTCTACTTCATCAATTCCTTTTTGCATCATGCCTTCGAATACTTCGCCCCGGTCACATGCGGTTCCAATCAAGATGCCTTCTCGATATTTGTCGAGCTGAGATCTTGGAATTCGCGGAACTCGATAAAAGTAATTTAAATGAGAAATCGAAACGAGTTTGAATAGATTTTTTAAACCTACGTCGTTTTGTGCTAAAAGCGTCGCATGATAAGGACGGGCCCGCTGATATGCATTCCCTTCTCCCATATAATCATTTAAGCGATCGTGCATCGTAATTTCGCGTTCAAATGCATCTTTCAGCATTTTATTTAACAAATAGCCGGTTGTTTCCGCATCGTAAATCGCGCGGTGATGCTGCACAAGTTCAATATCAAACTTTTTAGCAAGAGTATTTAAACGATGGTTTTTCATATGCGGATACAAAAATCTTCCGAGTTCAAGCGTATCAATAACGCCGTTAGCTGCTTTTTCTAATCCGATTTTTTGCAGTCCCATATTTAAAAATCCCATATCAAAGCTTGCATTATGAGCGACTAAAATACTGTCGCCCATCCACTCGTGAAAATCCCGAAGTACTTCTGAGATTTCAGGCGCATTTTGGACCATATCATCTGTAATACCCGTCAGCTCAATTGTTGTTGCAGACAGAGGATGATGAGGATTTGCAAACCGTTCAAATCGATCGATGATTTCGCCTTCTTTCATCTTCACGGCAGCAAGTTCAATAATGGTATCGTATACGGCTGACAAACCGGTTGTTTCGACGTCAAATACTACGTAAGTTGCTTCTGTCAAATCCACATGCTGCGGATTATAGGCAATCGGTACGCCGTCGTCCACTAAATTGACTTCCACTCCGTACAGTATTTTAATGCCGTTCTTTTTCCCGGCTCCATACGCTTCAGGAAACGACTGTGCAACCGCGTGATCAGTTATCGCTACAGCCGGATGTCCCCATTTTTTGGCTTGTCCGACTAAAGCTCCAACAGATGAAACTGCATCCATTTGACTCATTGGCGTATGCAAGTGAAGTTCCACACGCTTTTCATCTTCAGGCGCTGTATCCTGTCTAGCGGGACCGGTAATCTCGTTAACATCATTTCCAATCATAACTAGATCACGGACAAATGTATCGTTTTGTACACTTCCGCGCACCTTTACCCACATTCCTTTTTTAATCGCTTGAAGTAAAGGAATATCTTCTTTGTCACGCGAAAACATTTTAACCATAATAGAGTTTGTATAATCTGTCACTTTAAAAATAAGAAGCGTACGTCCGCTTCGTAATTCTCTCGTTTCTGCATCAAATACGTATCCTTCAACGGCAATTCGCTTTTCTTCATCTACAATGGAGTCCAAGCGAACCGTCTCGTCTTTAATCGTATATCCAATTGTAAGCGGACCTTTTGGTAGGTCTGGTCCATCACTTTTTTCATTTTCTTTATTTTGCATTTCTGTGATGGCTTGTAATACTTTTTCTGTATCTTCTTGTTTTCGTTGCTCTACAAACTGCTGAAATGCTTCTTCTGAATGTACAACTTCTGTCATTAGCTGAAGGTTCGGAAACCCATAGGACGCATACTGATCAGCAATTAACTGACTATACTTTTTACGTAAAGCCGTTCCTTCTGCATCATGTCGTGCGTTCACAATCAACTTGGCACCGTTCAATCTCGGCATTTGATCTTGTAAAAGCGACTGTAAAAGCGGAGATATGCCCTGCATTTCTCCAATACAATGCTTCCAATATGACTGTACATGCTCTTCCGTACATTGTTTATTAACGGTTTGAATAGAAAAAGAAACACTCGCAATATGAGAAAAAGCTGAAGACATGCGAGCATGGAATAACTCATAAATCTCAAAAGGTAATAACCCTTCTAAAGAAAAATGGAAATGCCATTTTTTTTGTTCTTTCTGAATGACGAGCTTTTCAATCGCTGCGTTTTCAAAGTAAGGAACAATTTGATCACTCGTCAGCTCTAACTGCTGCAGCAGCAACTTAAAACGCTCTTTTTTTCCTAGCGTTTGTGCTTCCAAGTTTTCTGCCTCCTTTTATAAATGAGTGCAATCTATTTTAACATAAATGACTTCTATTCTGTCATATGTTCTGTTTATAAACATAAAAACAGCAGGGATACAAATCCCCGCTGCTTCATTACTTCGCTAGCAGTTCTTTCACTGTTGAAACAAGATTGTCAACTGACACTTCTAATGACTCCCCGGTTTTGCGTACTTTTACTTCTACAATTCCTTCAGATGCACGTTTACCAACTGTTACTCGAACAGGAAGACCAATTAGATCTGAATCTGCAAATTTTACTCCTGCACGCTCTTGGCGGTCGTCTAACAGCACTTCAAAGCGATTATCTAATAACTCATTATATAATTTCTCACCTAGTTCACGCTGTTCATCATTTTTCACGTTAACTGGAATAACGTGCACATGATAAGGCGTAACAGCTTCTGGCCATAGAAGACCGTTTTCATCATTAAATTGTTCTGCAATCGCAGCTACTGTACGAGAAACACCGATACCATAGCAGCCCATAATCATTGGCTGGCTGCGTCCGTTCTCATCTAGATACGTTGCTCCCATCGCTTCACTGTAGCGCGTTCCTAGCTTAAAGACGTGTCCGACTTCAATACCTTTAGCAAACTTAATAACGCCTTGTCCATCCGGTGACTGATCCCCTTCTTGGATGAAGCGGAAATCTTCGTAAGTTGCATTAAAGTTACGTTCATTCACATTTGTGTAGTGATAACCTTCTTCATTTGCTCCGCATACACCGTTAGCAATTGCTTTTACCGCATGATCAGCTACCACTTCTACTGAATCACTTACTCCAATCGGTCCTACTGAACCAACTGCGCATTTTAATACTTCTTTTGTTTCTTCTGGAGTTGCCAGTTCAACAACGGAAGCTTCAAAATAGTTTTTCACTTTAATATCGTTTACTTCGTGGTCCCCGCGAACAAGTACAAGCACAAAACGATCATCTACTTTAAATAAAAGTGACTTGATACAAGAAGTCGCTTCAACATTTAAGAAAGCAGCTACGTCTTCAATGCTATGCTGATTTGGTGTTTCTACCTTTGTTAATTCTTTTTCAGCTTCAGTTGATTTTTCATAGGTATTTACAACCGGTGCCATTTCAACATTTGCTGCATAAGAAGATGTATCTGAATAAGCAATTGTATCTTCCCCGATTTCAGAAAGAACCATAAATTCATGCGTATCTTTTCCGCCCATTGCACCTGAATCAGCGATAACCGCACGGAAATTTAATCCGCAGCGCTCAAAGATGCGGCTGTAGGCAGCAAACATTTTGTCATATACTTCATCTAAACTTTCTTGAGAAGCATGAAACGAATATGCATCTTTCATAATAAATTCACGACCGCGTAATAAGCCAAAGCGTGGACGTTTTTCATCGCGGAACTTCGTTTGAATTTGATATAAATTTAGCGGTAAACGTTTGTATGACTTCACTTCGTCACGAAGCAAGCTTGTGATAACTTCTTCGTGTGTTGCTCCCAAAGCAAATTCACGGCCGTGACGATCTTTCATACGCATTAACTCAGGTCCATATGAATACCAGCGGCCAGACTCTTGCCACAATTCAGCTTGTTGTAAAGCAGGCATCAATAATTCGACAGAACCTGCACGGTCCATCTCTTCACGAACAATTTGTTCAACTTTTTGCAACACGCGCTTACCAAGCGGTAAAAAGCTGTACACGCCGCTTGCATTTTGGCGCATATAACCTGCGCGCAATAGAAGCTGATGGCTTTTTATATCCGCATCAGCTGGCACTTCTCTTAATGTAGGAATCAATGTAGAACTTTGTCTCATAACCTCGCACCTCTTTGCTTACTTCTCTATCTTATTTTTTTAAGGCGGACCATGCCGCAATTTTCATATAATCAGCGAGGGAATATCCCTCGCTGAGCGTATGTCTTATAAAAAGAACTTTTGAATATCGTTCCACGTTACAACGAGCATCAGCAGCATTAATAAAGCAAAACCGATAAAATGAACAATCCCTTCTTTTTGACGATCAATTGGCTTACCGCGAATTCCTTCTACAGCGAAGAACAACAGTCGTCCTCCATCTAAAGCAGGAAGTGGAAGCAAATTGACAATCCCTAAGTTAATACTTAAAACGGCTGCCCATTTCATTAGATAATAAATGCCTGACTGTGCTACTTGATCGGTTGCTGCGTAAATACCTACAGGACCAGAAAGCATATCCAGTTTGAACTGTCCTGTCACAAGCTTCCCTAGACCCGTTAAGATTTCTTTCATCCACGTATATGTTTCAGTAGCTCCGTGCGTGATCGAACCAATGAATGACTTTTCAACCGGTGCATATACGCCAATTAGTCCAATTGTCTGTTCCCCAACTTTGCGACTTTCAGGTGTAATCGGAATATCTAGCGTTTTGCTGCCGCGCTGAACCGTGAATGTAATTTGCTGTTCAGGATGTTTTTGAATTACTTTTACGACATCATCCCACGTTGAAACACTTTGTCCATCAATTGCTTGAACTTTATCTCCTTGTTTAAGTCCCGCATCAACGGCTACTCCATCTGATGTTAATTTGCCCATCACAGGTTTGTCAACAACATATCCTTGAGAAATCCCAAGAACGATAAAAATAACAAAGGCTAATATAAAGTTCATTAGCGGACCAGCGAAAATGGCTAGCGCACGCTGACCAAGAGTTTTGGAAGCAAACTGACGGCTGTAAGGTGCAATTTGAATTTCTTCTCCGTCCATAACGAAGTAAGATTCTTCTGCTACCTCAAATTTTTGCAGACGTTCATCTTCACCTTCTTCATAACCTGAAATAAATAGATTATGCTCTAAGTCTGCTTGCTCTACCTCAATAACTTTTGCATTTGGATGCTGTTCCTTGTTGTTAATAATGACTTTATTTACTTTGCCTTCCTTATCAAACATGAGGCCCACCATTTGACCAGGCTTAACTTCGATCATTTCTGGGTCTTCTCCAGCCATTCGAACAAATCCACCTAGAGGCAGCAAACGAATGGTATAAACTGTTTCATCTCGTTTAAATGAAAAGATTTTGGGACCAAACCCAATGGCAAACTCACGGCATAAGATGCCTGCACGCTTTGCAAAAACTAAATGACCAAGCTCATGAAAGAATACAAGAGCTCCAAAAATGACGACAAACGCAATGACTGTGTTCAATGGGTATTACCCCCTTCATGTAATAGAGTCAAACCTCCACCCACCAGAGATAAGTGAGTGGCTTCTCTCGCACGCACATTATCGAGAGATGGCGGATCTAACAAACTCTCTTGCTTCTAAATCTACTTCTTTAATAGTAGATAAACAAGGTTTCTGTATTACAGTATGTTCATTCATTGCTTTTTCAATCACATCTTCAATTTGTAAAAATGTAATGTGACCATCTAAAAAGGCTTGAACAGCTTCTTCATTAGCTGCATTTAAAACAGTCGGAAGTGTTCCACCCGCTTTGCCAGCCTCAAATGCAAAAGCTAAACAGCGAAAACGCTCTTCATCCATTTTAGCAAAGTGAAGCTGACCAATATCCGCCAAACTTAAACGCTTGGTGTCAGGTAAAGACATGCGTTTTGGATACGTTAACGCGTATTGAATTGGCACGCGCATATCAGGCGTTCCAAGCTGGGCAATAACGCTTGTATCAGAATACTCTACCATAGAATGAATGATGCTTTCTTTATGTAACAATACATCAATTTTCTCATAGGGAAGATCAAAAAGCCAATGTGCTTCAATCACTTCTAATCCCTTATTCATCATCGTTGCCGAATCAATTGTAATTTTAGCTCCCATCGACCAGTTTGGATGATTTAACGCATCTTCAACCGTTACTCCCTGTAGTTCTGCTCTCGTTTTATCTCGAAAGCTCCCTCCAGAAGCCGTTAAAATTAAACGGTCTATTGCTTTTTGATCTTGCCCTTGCAAACTTTGAAAAATAGCTGAGTGCTCACTGTCTACCGGTAAAATATCAGCGCCATATTCCTTGGCTGCTTCCATGACAAGGTGACCAGCGGTAACAAGTGTCTCCTTATTTGCAATAGCAATCGTTTTTCTCATTTTGATTGCTTCTAGCGTAGGAGTCAACCCTACACTTCCAAGAACCGCATTTACTAAAACTTCTGTGGATGGATGAGTTGCCACTTCCACAAGCCCTTCTTCTCCATAAACAAATCGAATAGAAGGGAATTCTGCTTGCAGTGACAGACAATCTTCTTTCTTCATCACAGAAACAAGGGCTGGCTTACACTGCTGAATAATCTTTCTTGCTTCATTAATATTTCGACCTACAGAGATTGCTGAGAGCTCAAAATGCTCCGGATGCGCTCTAACAATATCAACGGTTTGAGTACCGATTGAACCTGTAGCTCCTAACAAGGAAATTTTCTTCAAGTATATTCACTCCTATTAAAACAAAGACATCTTTTTTATAGAGATAATAAAAAAGCTAAAATTGGCATGATGAACATTAAACTGTCAAAACGGTCTAAAATCCCACCATGACCCGGTAAAATTTTCCCTGAATCTTTTACGCCATAGTGACGTTTGAACGCTGATTGTACAAGATCACCCATCTGTCCAAATAACGATACGATAATACCAATTACAAGTAATTCAATCATAGTTTGATCAATATTTGCTAACAGCTTAAATACAATGGCTACTACAATAGCGCATACGACGCCACCAACAAAACCTTCAATTGTTTTATTGGGACTGATTTCCGGCCATAGCTTTCGTTTCCCCATTGCTCGTCCAATAAAATAAGCTCCGGAGTCCGTCGCCCAAATAATAAGAAAAGCAAAGAACAAATAAGCTAACCCGAACTCTTGACGAACCTCGATAAAATAATGAAAGCCAAAGCCAACATATACTGTCGTTAATAAAATAAACCCAACGTCATCGAAGGTAAATTTATTTTTAACTACAACCGTGTACATTAATAAAAGAAGGACAGCAGCAAGCGCTACTTCTATCTTATGTTCACTTAAGAATTGAAATGCAACATCTCTTCCATTTGGTAGTAAAAACACCCAGGTTAGCAATAAACTAATGATACTTGGAAAAGACATTGCTTTCAAATGTTTCATTTTTAAAAGCTCAATTACACCAACTGTTCCGATTACATACATGATAAGGGTAAAAGGTAACCCTCCAATTAAAACAATCGGCACAAATACCGCAAGTGCTACAATCGCGGTGATAATGCGCTGTTTCATCTTGTTTTCCACACCTTCTTATACACCACCAAAGCGGCGACCGCGCTTTTGAAACGCCTCGACTGCTTCGATTAAATGATTTTCTTTAAAATCTGGCCATAATACTTCTGTAAACCAAAACTCTGTGTAAGCTAGCTGCCAAAGCATAAAATTACTTAAGCGAAGCTCACCGCTTGTACGAATAAGCAAATCCGGATCTGGAAGGCTTTTGCTCATTAAATAGGAAGAAAATAAATTTTCTGAAATAGAAGAGGAAGCTACTTTTCCCTGTTCTACATCTTCTACCAATGACTGAATAGCGCCCATGATTTCGTGACGGCTACCGTAATTGAGCGCGAAGTTTAAAATCAGCCCTGTGTTATGCTTTGTTTTTTCAATTGCGTTATCCACGGCTCGAATCGTATGGGCAGGGAGCTCACTTTTATCCCCCATAATACGAACTTGCACATTTTTTTCAATTAGCTCAGGCAGAAAGGTTGTTAAAAATTCCTCTGGCAGTTTCATTAAAAACTCGACTTCAGTTTTGGGGCGCTTCCAATTTTCAGTGGAAAATGCATATAAAGTTAATACTTTAACACCTAATTCATTGGCCAATCTGGTCACATGACGCACTACCTTCATTCCTTCATGATGGCCCATCATGCGAGGAAGAGCTCGTTTTTGCGCCCAACGACCGTTCCCATCCATAATAATTGCAATATGCTCAGGAACAGGGTGCTGTTTCACTTGATCTTTTCGTTCTGACAAAGACAGTGTATTTAAATCTTGACTTTTCTTCCATGCTTGAAATTTTCTTAACATGCAAAGGTCCCCCGTTGTACGCTCTCACATAAACGTGTGGCTTATGTGAGTTTTTTCTTACTACACATTATTAACAAAAAAACCCCCTGTAAACAATAGAGGGTCTTTTACAATATATTTTACCTTGAAATGACTTAAACTGCCATAATTTCTTCTTCTTTATCTTTCGCCACTTTATCCACTTTTACGATATGATCATCCGTTAGCTTTTGAATGTCATCACTGTAGCCGCGTAAATCGTCTTCAGTAATTTCACCTTTTTTCTCTAACTTTTTAAAATCATCGTTTGCATCACGGCGTACGTTACGAACCGCAACTTTTGCTTCTTCAGCATATTTTTTCACCATTTTCACTAACTCACGACGACGCTCTTCCGTTAAAGCAGGAATCGATAAACGGATAATAGTTCCATCGCTTGTAGGTGTTAACCCTAAGTCGGATTTTAAAATAGCTTTTTCAACTTCACCAATTTGTGATTTGTCATAAGGCTGAATAACAAGCATACGAGCTTCAGGCACGCTTACTTGCGCCAATTGGTTAATTGGTGTTGGTGCACCGTAGTATTCTACCGTTACGCGGTCAAGAAGTGACGCGCTTGCACGCCCAGCACGAATTGATGCTAGTTCGCGGCTAAATGATTGAATTGCTTTTTCCATTCTTTCTTTTGCGTTTTGCAACACTTGTTTTGGCATGTTTATTTCCCCTTTACAATTGTTCCAATGTTTTCGCCTGTAACGGCACGTTTAATATTGCCTTCTTCCGTAATTGAAAAAACAATTAGCGGAATATCATTGTCCATACATAATGAAGAAGCTGTAGAATCCATAACAGCTAGTCCATCTTTTAAAACATCAATATACGTTAATGTTTCGTATTTTACAGCATCAGGTACAAGCTTAGGATCCGCATTATAAACGCCATCTACGTTGTTTTTAGCCATTAAGATCACGTCAGCTTCGATTTCAGCTGCACGCAAAGCTGCTGTTGTATCTGTAGAGAAATAAGGGTTTCCTGTACCCGCGGCGAAAATAACAACGCGTTTTTTCTCAAGATGACGAACAGCTTTTCTTCTAATATAAGGCTCTGCTACTTGTCTCATCTCGATAGAAGTCTGAACTCGTGTTTGCACACCGATGTTCTCTAAGCTATCTTGAAGGGCCAAAGAGTTCATTACTGTTGCTAGCATTCCCATATAATCAGCAGCGGCACGATCCATACCCATTTCACTGCCAATTTTACCACGCCAAATGTTTCCACCACCAACGACTACAGCAATTTCCACACCTAATTCATAAACGGCTTTTACTTGTTCAGCAACAGATTTGATGATGGACGGGTTAATACCAAAACCCTCTTCACCAGCTAATGCTTCTCCACTTAACTTTAATACGATACGATTATATTTTGCTTGACTCATGCTTACCTCCATCGTTAACGGTGAGATCTCTTTTGTAAAAAAGGGAACACACAGTGTTCCCTATACGGTCAAACCCTTACTTTTTAACTTGGTTCATTACTTCTTCAGCGAAGTTGTCTTGACGTTTCTCAATACCTTCTCCTACTTCAAAACGAACGAAGCTTTCAACAGTAGCGCCTTTGCTCTCAACGAACTGACGTACTTTTTGATCAGGATTTTTAACAAATGTTTGATCTAGTAAGCAAATATCTTCGAAGAATTTGCCAAGGCGACCTTCAACCATTTTTGCAACGATTTTTTCTGGTTTGCCTTCGTTTAATGCTTGTTGAGTTAATACTTCGCGCTCACGCTCAGTTTCTTCAGCAGAAACTTGGTCACGAGAGATGTATTTAGGGTTGATTGCAGCGATGTGCATAGCAACGTCTTTTGCAACAGCTTCTTCAGTTGTACCAGATAATACTGTTAACACACCGATACGTCCGCCAGCATGTAGGTAAGCACCGAATGCATCAGCATCAGTTTTTGTTGCTACAGCGAAACGACGTAGAGATAATTTTTCTCCGATTGTAGCGATTGCAGAGTTGATGTGTTCTTCAACAGTTGCACCGTTTTCCATTTTTTGAGTAGCAGCTTCAGCAGCGTCAGCTGGTTTGTTAGCTAAGATGTGAGCAGCTAATTCTTTTGTTAATTTTTGGAAACCTTCGTTTTTTGCAACGAAATCAGTTTCAGAGTTAACTTCTAAGATAACAGCTTCGTTACCTTGAGTTTCGATGTAAGTTAGACCTTCAGCAGCAATACGGTCTGATTTTTTAGCAGCTTTTGCAATACCTTTTTCACGTAAGAAATCGATTGCTTGCTCCATATCACCGTTAGTTTCAGTTAACGCTTTTTTACAATCCATCATACCAGCGCCAGTTTTTTCACGTAATTCTTTTACCATTTGAGCAGTAATTGCCATAATGTGTAGCCTCCTTGTTTGGGTATGTAATTAATGTATATAAATGGGTTAAATCTTTTCAAAAAAAGGTGATAAAAGGCTATTCCCTCTTATCACCTTTCACGGAATTAAGCAGTAGTTGTTTCAGTTTCAACTGCTGTTTCTTCACCTTGTTTAGCTTCTAGAATAGCATCAGCAACTTTAGAAGTTAAAAGTTTAACAGCACGAATTGCATCATCGTTTGCAGGGATTACATAATCAATTTCGTCTGGATCACAGTTAGTGTCTACGATACCAACGATTGGAATGTGTAATTTTTTAGCTTCCGCTACTGCAATACGCTCTTTACGAGGGTCAATGATGAATAATGCATCTGGAAGTTGTTTCATATCTTTAATGCCGCCTAAGAATTTTTCAAGACGCTCTAACTCTTTTTTAAGTTGAACTACTTCTTTCTTAGGTAGTACTTCGAAAGTACCGTCTTCTTGCATTTTTTCGATATCTTTTAAACGTTTGATACGTTTTTGGATAGTTGAGAAGTTAGTTAATGTACCACCTAACCAACGTTGGTTAACAAAGTACATACCAGCGCGAGCTGCTTCTTCTTTAACAGAATCTTGAGCTTGTTTTTTCGTACCTACGAATAAAACAGTACCGCCGTCTGCAGCTAATTCTTTAACGAATTTGTACGCTTCTTCTACTTTCTTAACTGTTTTTTGAAGATCGATAATGTAGATGCCGTTACGCTCAGTGAAGATATATTTCTTCATCTTTGGGTTCCAACGGCGAGTTTGGTGACCGAAATGTACACCAGCTTCTAGTAATTGTTTCATTGAAATTACTGACATGTGTTTTTCCTCCTAATGGTTTTAAGTCTCCTCCGCTCATTTCATCTTCAGCCGAAACTACAAAAAGTAGCACCATCAACCGAATCAACAAGCGTGTGTAATAACACCAAAAACAAATATAGCACACTCCTTTTTCACAAGCAAGCGTTTCATTAAGTTTATTGATGAAATTTCAATAATAATTTAATTTCAGTTTTCCCTCTGTGTAAATGTTTTGCAATTTCTTCAATTGTTAAACCTTTTCTCTTTAAATAAACAGAAAATTCTTTTATCTCTTCATCTGACAAATCTTGAATTTGGTCTGTAGTTAATTCATCAAAAGGTGTGCGTATATGCTTCTGATTTTCTTCTATAGAAAGAAGTTCATGCAGCGACTGGGACGGCTCACTTTTTAGATCCACCCTTTGAACAGGCACGTCTTCTTCATCTACCAAAGGTGATCTTACGCTGCTTTTTTCCGCTTCCGAAGAAAGCGAAGTGGAACGCTCTCGAAGCTGGCTTAAAAACTGCTCGTTTTGTTCTTGAAATTCAGCGAGATATGAACTCATCGCAGCTTCCATTTTATTTATATTTTGCTGGTGCAAGCGTTCAATCCTTTTCACTTTGGTCACTTGCATATATAAAAGAATAATGCAAAACAGTGATAGACCATGAATTAAAAAACTAACTGTGAGTAAAAAACCCATCCTTTTACCTCTTTGCTAAATTATTTTACTTAAACTCGTACGCATTTTAAACAGCGCTTTCGAATGAATTTGAGAAATACGTGAAGTAGATAGCCCTAACAGCTGTGCGATTTCTGTAAAAGTCAACTCTTCTTTATAGAATAATGAAACAACGAGCTGCTCTTTTTCATTTAGCTGCTCGATAACTTCAGCAAGCTCTTGATATCGTTCTTCGTTAATTAGCTCCTCTTCAGGAGAGAGCGTTTTTTCATCTTTAATCGTATATTTTTGTTCTCCATCTTCATACTCTTTCGGCTGTTCTTCCATTGACAACACGTTAGCCAAAAAGCCTTCATTCATCGTATGAACGACATCTGCTTCTGTCATGCCTACTTCTTTTGCAACCTCACTTGGTGCAACTCTGCGCAAGTACCTTTGTTCAAGTGCTTCTGTTGCTTGCTCAATCCTTTTCGTCTTTTCCCTTGCGCTTCTTGATAACCAATCTTCTTTACGAAGCCCGTCTATTATCGCCCCTCGAATTCGAAAAGACGCATATGTATCAAACTTTAAGTCTCTACCGTAATCAAACTTTTCCAAAGCATCGTAAAGACCGATTAACCCTAAACTACGAAGCTCTTCTTTATGAATATTCTTCGGCAGCCCCACGCTAATCCGCTGAACGTGATAGTTAACGAGCGGCATATACTTTTTAACAAGCATGTTTCCCGCATGTGAGTCTTTCGTCTCTATCCATTCCTGCCAAATTTTATGTTCTTCAACTTCTTGTATACTTTTCAAGGGTCTTTCAACTCCTTTTTATAGCGCTATTAAACGGTCAGAGCGCGCTTTATATCGTTTTTATCCCTTCGTTAATCGTACGAACCTTTAAAATAGCCGTTTGAGGATCAAATTCAATTGTGCGTCCGTTGTGTCCTCCTGTAGCTTTTGCTGCAATTTCTACACTGTTTCTATGCAGCTCTCTCTCTACTGCTTGAACATTTCGAAGGCCAATTCGCATGACATCATTTCTTGGTTCAAATTGAAACATCTGCGCGCCTCCTGCTATTTTTGCTTTTAACAATTTTCTATGTGCGCCTTGTTTAATCAACATATTTATCAAATCAAAAATGGCTGTATCTGCATATTTTGCTCTATTAAAAGGACATTTAGCTCCGCTTGAATCCGGAAGCATCACATGGGCGAGCCCAGCTACTGAGTGAATAGAGTCATAAACGACAACTCCTACACATGATCCTAATCCCGCTGTTCGAAGCACTGCGGGTGCATGTGTAACATTCATCTCGGCAATTCCTACCTTAATTACTTGTTTATCATCTCTCACGATTCTTCAACTCCTAGAACCTTCAGCGTGATATCCATTATTCGTTTGACTCACTGAAGGTGGTCTTCTAAAGAGAGCACTCTAGGTAAATTTAGAAGAACAATTAAACGGCTATCTACTTTAACGACTCCGTTTAAGTATTCTACAGCCGTTCCTTCAACTGTTTCAGGCACTGAAGCAATCGTTTTTTCATCAATATCCACTACATCATTTGCCGCATCGACAATCAAACCTGCTTCTACATCATTAAGACGAACCATAATAATACGTGTCAGCTCATGGTTAAGCTGTTCTTGCAAGTTAAAACGAGTGCGCAAATCAATAATCGGTGTAATAACACCGCGAAGGTTAATAACACCTTTTACATATTCTTTTACTCCAGGAACGCGTGTTATGTGCTGAATCTTTTCAATCGACTGCACTTCTTCTACTGAGATTCCGTACTCCTCGTCTCCTAATTGAAACACAATAATTTTCATGCCTTTCTCCCTTTCTTTTTACAGCATTTGTTATTTAATCAAAGCGTTGCAATCAATGATAAGTGCTACTTGTCCATCCCCTAAAATCGTGGCTCCTGAAATAGCAAACACACCCGGCAGATAATGACCTAGAGATTTTAAAACAATTTCCTGCTGACCGATAAAAGAATCAACAATTAGCCCAGCGGTCTTTTCTCCTTTTTTCACGATGACTACTGAATAACGATCACCTTGTACTGAGTTAGGCACAGTGAATAGTTCTTTTAAATCAAGAAGAGGAATAATGGCTCCTCGAAAGTCAATAACCTTTTGACCGTGTACATGCATGACCTCTTTGGGCTGAACAATAGCTGTTTCAATAATCGAAGAAAGCGGCAAGGCATAGCGCTCTTCACTCATTTGCACGAGTAAAGCAGAAATGATAGACAGAGTAAGCGGCAGTTGAATAGAAAAACGCGAACCGTATCCTTCGTTAGAATCGATCGTTACAGAACCCCCTAGCGATTCAATCGTGTTTTTCACGACATCTAAACCTACTCCTCGTCCGGAAACATCTGAAATTTGCTCAGCCGTCGAAAAGCCCGAAGCAAAAATGAGCTCGTACACTTGTTTATCCGTCAGCGTTTCAGCTGTTTTCCCATCAATAATTCCTCGATCCAACGCTTTTCGCAGTACCTTTTCACGATTGATGCCCGCCCCGTCATCTTCTAAATCAATAAAGACATGATTTCCGCTATGATAAGCTTTAAGGCGAATCGTTCCCTTTTCATTCTTTCCGTTCTCTAAGCGTGCTTGAGGCATTTCAATTCCGTGGTCAACGGCATTTCTTAATAAGTGAACAAGCGGATCTCCAATTTCATCAATGACGGTCCGGTCCAGCTCTGTATCAGCTCCGACAATTTGAAGTTCAATTTGTTTCCCTAAATCTTTTGAAAGCTGTCTCACCATACGGGGAAAACGATTAAAAACGGTTTCTACAGGCACCATACGCATATTTAAAATAATCGTTTGCAAGTCTCCCGAAATACGAGACATCCGCTCTACCGTTTCGTCTAATTCGCTATTATTCAATTCTTTTGATATTTGTTCTAACCTGCCTCTATCAATAACTAGTTCTTCAAACAAGTTCATGAGACTGTCCAAACGGTCAATATTAACTCGAATCGTCTTGTTATTTGAGGGCTGTCTTTTCTCTTCAACAGGCGATTTAGAAGGTGCTGACACAGTAACTTCCTGTATGGCTGCTGCTACTTCTGGTGAAACAAGCTCCTCCATTTCTGTCTCCTTTTTTACGGGGACCGCAGCAATTTTCACACTTTCTACTTCAGAGACTTCCATAATGCTCGCCTGCAGCTTTTCTTGTGATTCGTTTGTTACTAATATAACGATAAAAGATGATTCAAATTTTTCTTGTTCGATATCTTGAACAGTTGGCGCTGACTTAATGACGTCTCCTGCTTGCTCTAACACATCAAATACCATATAAGCGCGTGCAGCTTTTAATAAGCAGGTGCGTTCAAGCTGTACGGTTATTTCAAACGCGTTAAACCCTTGGTCTGCTGTTTGGCTGAGTAGCGTTTGTACTAATTCATCGTACTCAATGGAAGAAGCTGCATGCTGTGCTACGGGTTCCTCTGCTACAATACGCTGCAGCTTTTGAACAAGCAATTTGACATCAAGCTGACCATCGCCGCCTTCAGAAATAGATTGAACCATTATTTCTAGCGCATCGACTGATTCAAACAAAGCATCAAGAACTTCCGTATGAACGTCGAGTTGGTGATTTCGAACAGCATCTAACACGTTTTCCATTTTGTGAGTTAATTGTGCTAAATCATCAAATCCCATTGTTGCAGACATACCTTTTAACGTATGAGCAGACCGAAAAATTTCGTTTACATAGCCAAGATCATCGGTATTTTTTTCAAAACGCATTAGCTGGTCATTAACGTTTTGAAGATGTTCCCTGCTTTCTTCAATAAACACTTCTAGATATTGATTCATATCCATCGTAACTTTCCCTCCTATTTCTGTGCGTAGCGAGAAATAAAGCTTCCAACGTTTCGCAGCGGTTCAATATAATCAACAAGTTTTGTAGAAACGGCTGATTTGGGCATCCCATAAATGACAGCTGTTTCTTCCGATTCAGCCAATATAAGCGCGTCTTTATTTTTCTTTAAATCAATAACCCCTTCCGTTCCATCGGCACCCATTCCTGTCAACACAATAGCAAGTTTTTGATAACCTAAAATTTTACTAATCGACTGAAACAAACGATCCACTGAGGGGCGATGTCCCTTTACAGGTGAAGAAGTATCTAAACAAATGCTGAGCTGTCCTTTTTTCTCTACAACCGTCATATGAAAACCTCCAGGCGCAATATAAGCACATCCTGAGCGCACGATTTCATTGTCTTTTGCTTCCTTCACTTCAATAGCAGCTAGCTGATTTAGTCTAACCGCTAATGATTTTGTGAAATTTGGAGGCATATGCTGCACAATAAAAATAGGTGCGTTTATGTCTTTTGAAACAGTTGATAATACTTCTTGCAGCGCCCGCGGTCCTCCAGTAGAAGTGCCAATACAAATCATTTTGTTCACTTTCGTCCCCATCGGGAGGTTATATACACTGCTGTTTTGCACGTGCTGATGACTGCTTGAAGATATGTTGGCTTTACTAGCAAGCAATAGTTTAGAGATAAGCTCATCTTTCACTTTATGTAAGTCCAGCGAAATAGCTCCCGAAGGTTTAGCAACAAAATCAACTGCGCCGTACTGCATAGCGGTCAGCGTATTTTCAGCACCTTCTATTGTTGTACTCGATAACATGACAACAGGAAGGGGCTTCACACGCATGAGCTGTTTTAACATATCTAAGCCATTCATTTTGGGCATTTCAATATCAAGTGTCACAATGTCTGGCGACAGCTCGAGCGCTTTTTTTAACCCTTCTTCACCGTTGCGTGCGGTACCCACAACGTGAAAACGACTGTCACATGCTAAAAAATCGCCGATTAGTTTTCGCATAAATGCAGAATCATCTACAATAAGCACCTTTATTTCATTCACTCTAATTTCCTACCTTTCAAGAAAAAATCGTTTGAGGCGCCGAATAAACATTCCCTCGTTTTTAGCCGTTATCCTATTGTCTTGGGGAATAAGAATACTCACCATTTCTATTAGTGATATACTCGCTTTAGATGCTGGATTTTGAAGCAAAAAAGGCGTTTGGCGATTGACCGCTTTCTGAACAGCTTGATCGTTTGGTACAATACCTAATAGAGAAATAGATATGTTCAAAAACTGCTGAACAGCTTGGCTAAATCGTTCATACGTCTCATTTCCTTCTTTGTCAGAAAGCGTTTTGTTAATAATAAGACGAACCGGTGCTGATACAGAATAGGAAGCTGCTAGCTTAATAGCAGCGTAGGCATCTGTTATAGATGTAGGTTCTGGTGTTGTGACCACAATCATTTCATCTACAGCTTTTAAAAACTTAAGCACACTCTCTGACATGCCCGCTCCCATATCAAAAATCATATAATCATATTGATTTGTTAACGAATTCAATTCTTGTATTAAATGAGCAAGATCTGATGGAGACCATTCAAATACAGAGGAAATTCCTGTTCCACCAGCCACATAAGCTAAATTTTGAGGACCTTTTTTAACAATTTGCTGGATGGAAAGCTTTTTTTCTAGCAAATCGACCATCGTATATGAAGCAGTTTGCCCAATCAAAATATCAATATTTCCCATCCCTATATCCATATCAAAAAGAAGAACTCTTTGCTTTTGCTTCGTTAGCGCAAGAGATAAGTTTAATGATAGATTCGACTTTCCAACTCCTCCTTTTCCGCTTAACACGGCTAGTGTTTTACAATTCCTTAAAGAGCTTTGATGCTTCTTTAACACTTTTTCTCTTAAGACTGCTGCTTGATCATTCATCTTTACAATCTCCAAACACATCGTCAATAAACTCTTTTATTTTAAATGCCGAAACATCTTCTGGTACATCCTGCCCATTTGTTGTAAAAGCAGCCCGCTTGCCGCAATGATATAACATATTTAAAAGCGAGCCTTTACGGGTGGTTTCATCTTGCTTCGTAAAAATCAATTGATCAACAGGCAGACTAGCAAAACGTTCATATACAGCTTTCATATCTGATACTTTTGACGTTAGGGCTAAAACAAGAAACGTTTGCAACTCTTCTTGAAACGTAATAATTTTCTTTAAATCATTTACATATTGCTGTTCTAAAAAGTTACGGCCTGCTGTGTCAATAAAAATCACATCGTATGCTTCCGTTTCTAGCAAAGCTTTTTTAAAATCTGCTCCGTTATAACAAATCGTTAAAGGCGCATTCAAGATCGAAGCGTACGTCTTGAGCTGCTCAATCGCTGAAATTCTATACGTGTCAGTTGTAATAAATGCTATTTTTTGATTGTGTTCCAGGACACATTTTGCGGCCAATTTAGCAAGAGTTGTTGTTTTACCGACACCTGTTGGTCCTACTACACTTACATATTTTTTGAAAGGACCGCTCCATTCACTTGCTTTAAACTGATTGACAAACCAGCTCTTCGTCCACTCCATAAGTTGATTTGAGTTAGGGCGATGTAAGTAGTAGTACTCTAGCATAGGAGCCTCTATGCTTTTTAAAATAGCTTCGTCTATTTCTTGCAAACGCAAATAGGCAAACACATCCTCCACTGCTTCTGGATATGAACCTGAAGAAACCTTTGGCATTTGATTCATTTGTGAGACAAGAGTATTTAACTCACTGAGCTGCTGCTTCATAAAAGATTGATTATCTTCCATACTGGGTTCTGGCGGCGATGAATTCTTCTTTACGCTCCGCTTTTCTACGGAATCGACAGCTGCCAATACTTCTATCTTCGCCTTAGTAAATAAGCCAAGAAACCCTCCTGTTCGAATTTGTTTTGAATGTAAAATAACCGCTTCCTCACCTAAATCTGAACGAATGGCTTTCATAGCTTGCGGCATGGATGCTACTACGTATTTTTTTACTTTCATCAGATATCCACCACTCCAACACTTTGAACTTCAACATTTGCTTCTAGCTCGTTATATGATAAAACCGCCATATGGGGGAAATACCGCTCAGTGATTTGACGCACGTACATCCTCACCGCAGGAGAACATAACACAATTGGAGACTGTTCTTGAAAAGAAAGTGTTTCTGTTTGCTTGGCTATACTTTCCACGATAGCTTGTGAAACGTTAGGGTCTAGTGATAAATAATTCCCATGCTCCGTTTGTTGAACAGCTTCCGCCATCGTTTTTTCAACTTTTCCTGAAAGGGTAAGAACTCGAAGCAGACCTTCTTGGACCGTGTATTGACTGGTAATTTGTCTTGCGAGCCCTTGCCGGACATATTCAGTTAACAAATCGGTGTCTGACGTCATTTTTCCGTAGTCGGCCAGCACCTCAAAAATAATGGGTAAATTTCGAATTGAGACGTGTTCTTTTAAAAGCTTTGCCAGTACCCTTTGAATGTCTCCAACAGAAAGCGGATTAGGCGTTACTTCCTCAATTAAAATAGGATACGTTTCTTTTGTGTGATCAATTAGTTGCTTTGTCTCCTGCCTTCCAATCAGCTCATGCGCATACGATTTTATAACTTCTGTTATGTGCGTAGACACAACCGACGGCGGGTCAACAACGGTATACCCGAACATCTCAGCCTGCTCCTTCACCGACTCACTAATCCATTTTGCAGGCATCTTAAAAGCTGGCTCTAACGTATCAATTCCTTCAATCAAATCATCGTCCATTCCCGGACTGATTGCTAAATAGTGATCAAGCAGCAGCTCCCCTTTTGCCACTTCATTGCCCTTTATTTTAAGACAGTATTCGTTGGGCTGAAGCTGAATGTTATCTCTGATGCGAACAACCGGAATGACTAATCCTAGCTCAAGTGCCAGCTGTCGCCTAATCATCACAATTCGATCGAGCAGATCGCCTCCTTGATTCGTATCAGCAAGCGGAATTAATGCATACCCAAATTCAAATTCAATTGGATCAATGCTTAATAGATTGACAACACTCTCCGGACTTTTCATTTCATTGTCTTCCATCTCTTCTTCAGTAGGCGCCATTTCTTCACGAACCGCCTGATTCTTAGACCGAGATAAATAATAGCCTCCCACTCCTAACAAAATAGCAATAGGCATTGTAATAACATCATTAATTGGCGTAATTAAACCAAGAGCGGCAATCGTTCCTCCAGTAACATAAAGCATAACGGGAAAAGCAAACAGCTGCTGTGTAATATCTTCGCTCAAATTGCCTGTTGAAGCAGCTCTAGTGACGATAATACCTGTCGCTGTTGAAATCATAAGGGCTGGAATTTGACTCACTAACCCATCGCCTACTGTTAACAAAGTAAAGGTTTGGGATGCTTCAGTGATGGACATTCCCATTTGCAGCATGCCGATAATAATTCCAAACAAGATATTAATAAGGGTAATGACAATTCCTGCAATCGCATCACCTTTGACGAATTTACTAGCTCCATCCATTGCTCCGTAAAAATCTGCTTCGCGCTGAATTTTTTCACGGCGGTCAATTGCTTGCTTTTCTGAAATCATACCTGCATTTAAATCTGCATCAATGCTCATTTGTTTACCCGGCATCGCATCTAAGGTAAAGCGTGCGGCTACTTCAGAAACACGCTCCGCTCCTTTTGTAATAACGAGAAACTGAATGATAATTAAAATAATGAAGACAACAAAGCCCACTAACGGATTGCCTCCAATAACGAAGTGGCCAAATGTTTCCACCACTCCGCCTGCTTCTCCTGTTCCTAAGATTGAACGTGTTGTCGATACATTCAAACCTAATCGAAACAGCGTAAGAACCAGCAGCAAAGACGGAAATACCGATAGCTCTAAAGGTTCTTTCATATTCATGGAAACGAGCAGTACAAGCAGCGCAAGAGAAATGTTAATCATGATTAAAATACTTAATAACCATGAAGGCAACGGAATAACAAGCATAACGATAATGAGTACAACACCTATAACAACTGGCAGTTCTCTTGCAGACATTAATTTTTCTCTCCTTACAATAGCGTAACGTTACATTTTATTTTGAATGCGGTATACGTAAGCTAATATTTCAGCCACCGCTTTAAAAAATTCTTCGGGTACTGCATCTCCTACTTTAGTTTGGTCAAAAAGTGCTCTTGCCAGCGGGCGGTTCTCTACCATGGTGATTTCATGGCTTTTGGCGATTCCTTTAATCTTTTGAGCAATAAAATCTACGCCGCTGGCTACAACATAGGGAGCATCCATTTTTTCTTCATCATATTTTAAAGCAATGGCATAATGAGTGGGGTTTGTAATGATGACATCTGCTTTTGGAACTTCTTGCATCATGCGAGACATTGCCATTTCCCGCTGCTTTTGCTTTATTTTTGATTTGATTAGAGGATCCCCTTCAATGTTTTTATGCTCATCTTTGATATCTTGCTTTGACATTCGAATATTTTTCTCGAAATCAAACTTTTGGTACAAATAATCAAGCAGCGATAAAAATAAAAGCATAAGCGAGGCTGCAAGTCCCATTTGAAAAACAAGCTTAGACAGCACAACCAGCGAGTCCCCTATACTTTTTTGAGATAAATTTAATACATCTTCTATGTGAATCCATAAGATAAAAAACGTGACGGCTCCAATACACATAATTTTCAGCGTTGACTTGATTAGTTCTACCAGCGCTCTCATGGCAAAAATCCGTTTGGCTCCGCTAATAGGGTTAATCTTTTCTAACTTAGGCTGAAGAGCCTCCGTGGAAAAAAGAATACCCACCTGCATATAATTCGCTCCGAGCGCAGCAATAAAAGCTGCGAGCATAACAGGACCTGCTGCAAGGGCTATTGAAGGAAGAAGGTGCTTAAACATTGCAAATACGCGCTCTGCCGTCACTTCCTCAAGCATATACGTTTGAAAAGCTTCTCTTAACAACTTCATCATTTGCTGTAAAAACTGTTTGGCTCCAAACAAAAAATAAAGAAAAACCATTAAAAGGATGAGCGCAGTTGTAACGTCTTGACTTTTAGCTACCTGTCCTTTTTTTCTAGAGTCTTGCTTTTTTTTAGGTGTAGCTTTTTCCGTTTTTTCTCCCGCGAAAAATTGCAAATCAACTTTCACTAAAAACAAAGCTACACCCCTCCTAATATGCGGATCATCGCGCGCATCGCTTCTATCATTTGTTCAAATATGATTTGCATCATATAAAACATGCTCCCCATCACGACAATCAGCAAAATAAAGGCAACAATAATTTTTACCGGAAACCCCACTACGAAAATATTTAACTGCGGGACGGTTCTTGCGACAATTCCAAGCGCGATATCGACTAAAAATAATGAACCTACCAAAGGCAAAGACATTTGAACAGCTACTAAAAACATCGATGAAAAAACAGTTATGATGTGTGTAGCAAATGCTTGGCTTCCCACAGGGAAAGCTACTTTGTCTAACGGAATAATTAAATAACTATTATAGATGCCGTCTATTAATAAATGATGTCCATTGGTCGATAATAAAAATAGGAGAGCAAATACATATAAATATTGACCTAGTATCGGACTTTGCGCCCCTGTCTGCGGATCTATTACGTTGGCAATCGCAAACCCAACTTGAAAATCGATGAGACCTCCGGCAATTTGAATAGCCATAATAAATACATATGCAGTCAAACCAATAAACAACCCAACAGCACATTCTTTTACTACTAAAAGTACAAACTGTGCATCTAACGAAACGACGGGTAAATCAATTGTTGTCGCAATAATGACGGATAGCGAGGCAGACAAACCTACCTTATGAACTGCGGGAATCGTTTTGTATGAAAATAGCGGAACCGTAATAAAAAAAGATGTTACCCGCACTAGTACTAGTAAAAACGCGGGATAGGATAAGATCAACTGACTCATAGCTAGCCTACGTACCGATACAGATTTGAAAAAATTTCATATGTAAATGAAATCATTTTTGATAACATCCACGGACCAAAAAATACAATCCCTACTAAGACCGCTACAATCTTAGGAACAAAAGCAAGAGTTTGCTCTTGAATTTGGGTAGTTGCTTGAAAAATACTAATAATGAGCCCAACTACAAGGGCCAGCAGCAATAAAGGGCCAGATACAATTAAGATCGTATACACGCCTTTTTCTGCTAACGAAATGACAAATTCTCCATTCATTGTCTATCACCTATTGAAAACTTATTAATAATGATTTAACAACTAAATTCCAGCCGTCAACCAGTACAAATAGTAAAATTTTAAACGGGAGCGAAATCATAACGGGAGGAAGCATCATCATTCCCATAGACATCAGCACGCTTGCTATAATCATATCGATAATGAGAAAAGGAATAAAAATCATAAATCCAATTTGAAATGCTGTCTTTAGCTCACTGATTGCATAAGCCGGAACGAGCGCAGTTAAGGGAATATCTTGAACAGAGGATGGTTTATCTATATCCGCATATTCTAAAAAAAGAGCTAAATCTTTTTGTCTTGTATGAGCACTCATAAATTCTTTCATTGGTTCAGCTGCTTTTTCATAGGCTTGATTCAGCGTGATTTTTTCTTTTAAAAGCGGCTGCAGCGCCTGTTCATTTACCTGAGAAAAAGTTGGCGCCATAATAAAAAACGTTAAAAACAGCGATAAACCAACTAATATTTGATTAGGAGGCATTTGCTGTGTCCCGAGCGATGTACGTACAAATGACAGCACAATGACAATTCGTGTAAAGCAGGTCATCATAATTAAAATTCCAGGAGCTACCGAAAACACCGTCAGCAGCAACAAAAGCTGGACAGACGTGGAAATATTTGTAGGACTGCTCGAGTTAAAGAGATTCATCACTTCATTCATCGTTCTTTTTGTTCCTTTCTAACTCTTTCAGTACGTTTTGCCTTTTTATTTTCATTTCATTCATTTCATTCATTTCTCGCTGAAAAAGCTGCTGAAAAGAATGACTAGATTTCTCTTCTTTTTTAGAAGTCAATTTTTCTAAAAAAGACGGTAGTACGACTTTATATTCGCTCTCGTTTTTCTGTTGTTCCTCATACTGCGTGAGCAGCTGCTGTTTCTCTTGCCCTGTAATTTCTGAAAGAAGCTGCACATTTTCACCGACTCCGATGATAAAAAGCTGATTTCCAACTTTAACTACTTGTACAGATTTGCTGCTTCCAACATTTGTACCACCCAAGTTTTGTACTACTTTATTTTTTTGCAGCAGCCTCCCTTTTTTATTTACAAATTTTAAGAGCGCAAAAAGCAGCCCAATTACAAGTAAAAACGCGAATATCATCTTCACAATATCTCCAGCTGAAAGTGTAGGCGTCCCCTGGAGTTCAGTTTTTTCTTTTGAATCAGTACTCTCATTCTCTGAACACTTCTCCGTTTTTTCCAAACATTCTTTTACGGATGCAGATCCACTTTCTGCATAAACGATTTGATTTGATCCTGCTAATACGCTTATTAACAGCGCAGCAATTACGAACTTTCGCAGCAATGTCTGCCACCTCTTACTTCAACATAGTGTAAGATTAGCGGGAAAGCCCCGCCAATCTGTTGTTTATCCAATTGCTTTTGAAATTGCCTCTAATACTCGATCTGCTTGAAAAGGCTTAACGATAAAATCTTTTGCCCCTGCTTGAATCGCATCAATCACCATTGCCTGCTGGCCCATGGCTGAACACATGATCACCTTAGCATCGCTTTTTATGCTTTTAATTTCTTTTAAGGCCGTAATTCCATCCATTTCAGGCATCGTAATATCCATTGTGACAAGATCTGGTGCATGCTCTTTAAATAACTCCACAGCCTGCTGGCCGTCTGCCGCTTCCGCTACTACTTCATATCCATTTTTCGTTAAAATATCTTTGATCATCATGCGCATGAATGCAGCATCATCTACAATTAAAATTCGGTTTCCCATCTCTACTCCTCCTAAAAATCATTACTTTAGTTTGTTAATACGGTCTCTTTGACTAATAATATCGGTTACGCGAACGCCAAAATTCTCGTCAATGACGACCACTTCACCTTTTGCTATTAATTTGCTATTAATCAAGATATCTACTGGTTCGCCTGCTAGTTTATCAAGTTCAATGATTGCACCAGAAGATAATGCTAAAATCTCTTGAACCGTTCGCTTAGTCCTTCCAAGCTCCACGGTAACTTGAAGCGGGATATCAAGCAGCATGTCTAAATTTCGTGAATTCCCTTGAGGAGAAGACATGTGCTCGAGCTCTGAAAACGATGCGGGCTGAACATCAACTGGTACATGAACAGGTTCTGCCTGCTGTGTTTCTTCATGCTGTATGTATTCAGCTGCCGGCGGTTCTGTTTGCTTTTCGTTAAGATCTGATTCTTTTTCAATAGAAGCTGCCGTATCTTCTGCGCTTGGAACTAAGAGCTCTTCCACCAAGCTTTTGGCAAAAGATATCGATAAAAGCTGCATAATATTCGAATCGATTAATGTGCCTACCTTCAAATTAAAAGAGACCTTTACAAAGACGTCATCTTGGGGAATCAGCTCTGTGCCTTCCCCTTTTTGAATATTTAAAATATCCAAGCTCGGCGGAGAGATATCAATTTTCTTTTGAAATACCGTGGACATAGACGTCGCTGCTGAACCCATCATTTGATTCATCGCTTCCTGCACTGCACTCAGCTTAATTTCATCCATGATTTCCGTCGGATTCTCACCCGTTCCACCAAGCATCAAATCTGAAATAACAGCTGCATCTTCATGTTTAATAACTAACAAATTCGTACCAGAAAACCCTTCTGTATACTGAACTTGCACAGCGACATGAGGATTTGGAAATTCATTCGTCAGCTCTTCTTTATATACGAGCGATACAAACGGTGTGGTAATATCGACTTTTTGATTCAATAAAGCCGATAGCGCTGTTGCTGAACTGCCAAACGAAATATTTCCAATTTCGCCAAGCGCGTCTTTTTCCATTTCCGTAAAGTAATCGTCTACTTGACTTGACTTATTCGGCTCTGAAAACTCGTCAAGTGAAGAAGTTCCTTTTAACAACGCATCAATTTCATCTTGCGAAAGCATGTCATCGTTCATTCCTTTCGTTCCTCCTCTTAACATCATCTAGAATTTGCACAGCAACTTTCCGACTGACTTTTCCAGGCTGTGCAATAAATTTAGGTTGGTCTCCGACGTAAATAGTTAACGGATTATGAATGCTTGTTTGCAGTCGAATAACATCTCCTGCATCTAATGCTAGGAAATCTTCAATTGAAATATCCGCTTTTCCTAGCTCGGCTACAACCTGCAATTCCGCATCATTGATTTGTTCCTTTAGCTGCTCAACCTCTTGTACGTTAGGTTCTTTTTTCGAAGATTGCATCCAGTAATGAACGGACAGTTTGGACACAATCGGCTCAAGCGTAACGTGCGGAATACATAGATTGATCATGCCCGTTTCATCTCCAATTTGTACGTTTAATGAAATGACGATGACAATTTCATTTGGTGAAATTACCTGCAAAAACTGAGGATTCACTTCAAACTCTGATGTTTCAGGTTCAATTTCCGCAATAGAACTCCAAGCTTCTCTCATACTGTCTAACGTTTTCTCTAGCAAGTTTCGAATCAAGCTCATTTCAATTTCCGTTAAGTTACTAATTTTCCCACCGCTCTCGCCTTGTCCCCCGAGCAAGCGGTCAAGCATCGCATAGGCAATGTTCGGATTGACTTCCATAATGATATGCCCTTCTAAAGGAGGGACGGCTATCACATTTAAGATGGTTACTTTCGGAACAGAGCGAATGAACTCCTCATACGGAATTTGATCTACTGATACAACGGACACTTGTACAACGTTACGAAGCTGCGCCGAAAAGACATTGATGAGCATGCGCGCATAATTTTCATGAATTCGCGTCAAACTGCGAATCTGATCTTTTGAAAAACGCAGGGCGCGTTTAAAATCATATGTACGAATACGCTGTTTTTTATTTTCCTTTTTTAGCTCATCCGCATCCATCTCTCCGGTTGATAACGCGGATAATAGGGCATCAATTTCATTTTGTGATAATACATCCCCAGCCACTAGCTTCCCTCCCTTTATCTTTACTGCAACACTTTAGACGTTGTATAAATTTTAACAACATGTCCGTTTTCCATTAATTGATCAATTTGCTTTGCAATATCTGTTTCTAACGTGCTGAGTCCTTGCGTTCCTTCAAAATCTTGAGCACTCATATCTGAGAGCTTTTTGATAATAATGTCTCTTACTTGAAAATCTCTTTTTTGAAGCTCTGCCGCTGCTTTTTTACTATCCATTTGAATTTTAAAAGAGATGCTGATGTAGTTATTGCTTTTTAAATTTGTTTTAATATCCGTTACATCCACAGAAGCTTTAATCACATCGTCAATAGATGGACCTTTTTCAGTACCTGCCTGCTCTGTATACTTTAGCGTCACGATAACAGCAACGCTTCCTATTAAAGTAAGAGAAAGCATGATAATAATCATCTTACTAATTAGCTTATTTTTAAACACACTTTATTCCTCCGTCGTTTGCTGCAGCCCTAATACGTTAATTCGCTGATAATAGCTCGTCACTTTCTCATTCACTTCTTCAACTGAATCCTTTACCACCAGCTTTTTGTTATTCGTTAGCGTAATGGTCGTATCAGGAAATGCTTCAACCTGCTCGATGTAGAGTGCGTTTAACGTAAATGTTTTGCCGTTTAGCCTTGTTAAAGTGATCATAATTAACCGGAGTAATACCTACTCCTTCCTCCCGCCTATCGTTTTAGATTCACTAGCTCTTGCAGTATTTCATCGGATGTTGTAATAATTCTTGTGTTCGCTTGAAATCCGCGCTGTGCAACAATCATATCCGTGAATTCTTCCGATAAATCAACGTTGGACATTTCAAGAGCGCTTGAAATTAAAGTTCCTGTACCGCTGTTTCCAGGAGTAATGTTTGCAGGAGTTCCAACCAGCCCAGCATTTGGAGTATTAGCGAACAAATTTCCTCCTGCTTTTTGAAGCCCTTCATTATTAGCGAACTTTGCAAGCTTGATAGTCTGAGGATTCGGAAGCATAGTTCCGTTTAGACCAACAATATTAACAGTTCCATTTGCCCCAATGCTGTAGCTTTTAGCTGTAGTTGGATCAATTTTAATTCTTCCATTGTCATTATTACTAGTAGATTTTACAAACAACCCATCACCTGTCACTAGATAACCATCTTTATCTAAATAGAAGTTCCCCGCTCTTGTGTAATAGTCTGATATTCCATCATTTACAACAAAATAGCCGTCTCCAGAAATAGCTAAATCAAGTGGACGCCCCGTTGACTGAATGCTTCCTGCTGTTTGAACTGTATCAATTGTGCCAATTTGTGAACCTAACCCGACTTGTTTAGCGTTAACACCTCCACGGTTAGCTCCCGGTGCTGTTGCTCCTGCTACCTGCTGACTTACTAAATCTTGAAACGTTGTACGTCCTTTTTTATAGCCGTATGTATTAACGTTGGCAATGTTATTTCCTAGGACATCTAATTTAGTTTGAAAATTTTTCATGCCGCTGATTCCTGAGTACATCGAACGTAACATAAAATCACTCCTTAAATTTGGTTGGTTAACTGCTTACTTCTAAGATATCGTTTAGCGAAAGTACCGTATGATTTTCATCATTGATCCCAAACGATACCTCATTGTTTTTGACGGATGCTGTCGAAATGACTCCTTGCTTTTTATTTCCTTCCTCATCTAACCATGCAGCGGTTTTCCCAATTAATTCGCTTCCTTTTAAAATAGGAGAAGCCTGAGACTGCGTTACAAACGTATTGAGCGATGTGCTCATATTTGTCATTTGTTCAAGAGATGAAAACTGAGCCATTTGAGCAATAAAGTCTTTGTCTTGCATTGGATTCATTGGATCTTGATTTTGAAGCTGAGCAATCAAAAGCTTCAAAAAGTCATCTTTGCCAAGCGAGCTGTTTCCCGTTTGCTTCACTGGTGTGTCTCTATTGCTTAAATACAAGTCAGACGTAATTTCATTTGTCATTGTTATCACCTATACGTTGTAGTTAATGAGCGCTGCTTCAAAAGAAGATAGAAAGGAAGCCGATCCTTCCAATTGCTGTGAATCTTGATCTTCTTCTTCTTTTTTAAACGCTTCTTTTTCCTGTCTTTCTTTTTGCTGGTCGTTTTCATTGTTGTACGACACCGCTTGTTCCGACAGTAGCACATCGATTTTATCAATTGACACATGCTGAGACGCGAGACCGTGCCGCAAAGTTGAAAGGTTGGCGTCCAATAACTCTTTTGTTTTTGCTGACGATACGACAATTCGCGCAACCGTTTCACTGTCTTTTTGAAGCATTTCAATTGAAATCGCACCTAGCTGTTTTGGAAATAACTTAATGAAAAGCTTGGATGTTCCCTCTTCAGTACTGAACGAAGCTTTACTCCATATTTTTTCAAGCTCGTTTACCAAATTGCTAGACTGTTGATAGTCAGATTTTGCTTGCCCTAGATAAATAGAGAACTGCTGAAGCTTAGGCATTTCTCCACTTCCAAAGGATGATGGCTGATTCTCTACTGTCGCTCCGGTTGTGTTTGTATCTGCAGAACTTTCTGAAGATGTATGAACAGCGTCCACACCGACTTGATCAACGGATACATGCTGAGACGTGAGAGCTTGTCGTAATCTGAAAAGGCTGGCGTCTAACAGCTCTTTTGTTTTCGCTGACGATACAACTACTTGCGCAGTCGTTTTATGATCTTGTTGACGCACTTCAATTGAAATCGTACCTAGCTGCTCTGGCCATAACTTAATAGAAAGCTTAGATGCTCCCTCTTCAGCGCTGAGCGAAGCTTTACTCCATATTTTTTGCAGCTCGTTTACCAGATCATTAGACTGTTGATGATCTAATTTCACTTGCCTTAAATCAATAGAAAACTGCGGCACTTTTTCTTCTTTAGCAAAAGCGTTCATATCTTTTACAGAACTTTCTAGAGCTGCTTGAACAGCGACCACATCGACTTTATCAACCGATACATGCTGGGAAGTCAGAACTTGCCGTAAAGTCGCAAGATTGGCGTCTAACAGCTCTTTTGTTTTCGCCGACGATACAACCACTTGCGCAGTCGTTTCATTTTTTTGCTGAAGCACTTCAATTGAAATCGTACCTAGCTGTTTTGGAAATAACGTAATGAAAAGCTTGGATCTTCCCTTTTCAGCACTGAGCGAAGCTTTACTCCATATTTTTTGCAGCTTGTTTACCAGATCATTAGACTGTTGATGATCTAATTTCACTTGCCTTAAATCAATAGAAAACTGCGGCACTTTTTCTTCTTTAGCAAAAGCGTTCATATCTTTTACAGAACTTTCTAGAGCTGCTTGAACAGCGACCACATCGACTTTATCAACCGATACATGCTGGGAAGTCAGAACTTGCCGTAAAGTCGCAAGATTGGCGTCTAACAGCTCTTTTGTTTTCGCCGACGATACAACCACTTGCGTAATCGGTTCATTTTTTTGCTGAAGCACTTCAATTGAAATCGTCCCTAGCTGTTTTGGAAATAACGTAATGAAAAGCTTGGATCTTCCCTCTTCAGCACTGAGCGAAGCTTTACTCCATATTTTTTGCAGCTCATTTAACAGATTGTCAGACTGTTGATGATCAGATTTTACTTTCCCTAGATCAATAGAAAACTCTTGGATCTTGGGTACTTCTTTAGATCTGAAAGATGATGGATGATTTTCTAACGTCGCCCCGGCCGTGCTAGCAGTGAAAGAAATTTCACTATCTTTTTTTGAACTATCCCTATCCATACTTTCGTTACGTAAAACCACATCTTTTTTCCATGGAAGCTGATTCAAAAATGGCACTTTTTCCTCTTTATGAACAGCGTCCATATCTCTTACAGAACTTTTTGGGGCCGCATGAACAACGGCGAAGAAACCAGCTGAGCGCTTTTCATGTAAGGTATCGGTTAATACACGTGGTTGTTTATGAATTTTCTCTATTTTTTCAGCAGCAGCTTTCCGCAAACCCTCAAGCTGCGAATTCGAAAGGGTCACTGACTGCAGCTGCGGTTTTTGTAGTTCTTCCATGAGCTGAGCGAACTCCGTTTGAAACGCAGATGATGTATTTTTACAAATGGTCAACAAGGTAGAAATAGAAGACAAATATTGTTCTTGACTGTCTGTTTCAGATGAAACAGGTGCCAGCTGCATGTCTGTTAACACGTGCTGCAGCTTTAGAAGCGGCTGTTCCAAATCTAGACTACTTGGAATACTACTGATCATCTCAGCTAGATGTTCGTACAAGACAGACGGTTCATCTTCTTCATCTTCTGCTTCGCTTAACTGAATCGCCATTAATCCGACCGCCTTGAAGACGTCTCCATCTACCGCATGTTCATCGGATAATTTCTCCCCGCGCGTTAAAGGCTGCCCATCTAGTTGCTTAAGCTGCTGAACAACTTCTTCAAAAAAACCCTGAGTCTGAATAACAGCTGCTTTTTCATCGCAGTTTACCTTTGATGCAGCTGCTGGACGTAGTGAAATTTCCACTGTTTTCACCTCTGCTTTTATTCCTCAATCTGATCTGTTAACAATGTCGTATAGCGTGCAGCTACTTTCGGATCCATTTTTTCTAAGATTGCCGTTCTTGTACTCGCTTTGAACTGCTTAAGCATCGCGACCGCTTTGTCTTCTTTTAATTCGGCAAAGATGAGCGCTGCATTTTTAGGAGACATATTTTCATAAGTAGCAATGACATCTTTTTTTGCCAGCTGATTGTTCTTTTGTTTTTTCGCTTCATCATCGGCTTTTTCTTCCATATCGCGCATTTCAATTTTTAGTTCATCCATTTGACGATCTTTTGTAGCGATCGTTTTCTCATAAGCTGCGATTTGCTTTTCTTTCGTGCTCAGCTTCTTTTGAAGGCTCTCAACCTGCTTTTGTATTTCTTCATTGCTTTCTTGAATATTTTCATTTTTTTGCGACTGTTCACTTGATACAAACGGAATGGCGTGTGTAATACCTGAAACTTTATCATTTACATTAACGCCTAAAAGCGTCAGAACAATATAAGCCGCCAAGATGAGGAACACCGCTGGAATAAAGATTAAAAATAAAAACACTTGGCTTTTACTGTAAGACTTTTCTTCTTCGTACTCTTCTCTTAACTCTTTTTGATTAGCCATGTTTTCCACCTAATTCCTATGCAGCATATACTGCTGTAGCGACAGCTCATCCATTTGCTTCGCTTCTAACTGTTTTTCCGCGGTTATATAAGAATCGTAGTCTCTCTTTTTTAACTTTTCATACTTCTTTACTTCTATGTTCTTTTCTTCTAGCTTCAGTTTCTTTAAGTTCATTTGCTGTCTTGCAAACATGACCTCTTGTTGCAGCCTTTCAATCACTCGTTCGGCACTTGTTAAAAACTGCTGAAACGATGTAATTTCTAAAATAGAAAGCCCTTGCTTCATTTTGCCCGTATGCTGTTCAATCAGCGTTTCTTTTTCTTTTAGCTTTTTATAAAGCTTTTCACCCGCTGTTTCAAACTGCTGCAAGGATTGATTATATTGAGATAGCAGTTCATCCTTTTCATTTGACTTGATTGCCATTATTTTAGATAACCTAAATTCATATGCCATATTTACTCACCTTTCACAAACAGTTCACAGAGCTTTGTTACACTTGTTTCAAATGATGGATGTTCGTTCGTTTTTTGCTTTAAAAATGCATCAATGACAGGATGATAGTGGATGGCCTCATCAATGTAAGCAGAAGATCCTCTTTTATAGGCACCTATGTTAATTAAGTCTTCAGAATTAGCATAGGTAGCCATTAATGAACGCAGTTTTTCAGCTACTTCTTTGTGCCGTTCACTTACGATATGGTTCATCACGCGACTAACGCTTTTTAAGACATTGATGGCCGGATATTGACCTTTATTGGCCAGCTCCCGGTCTAGTACAATATGTCCGTCTATAATGCCTCGCACCGTATCCGAAATAGGTTCGTTCATATCATCACCGTCTACTAATACAGTGTAAAAAGCAGTAATAGATCCATGTTGATTAGTTCCTGTACGTTCAAGCAGCCTTGGCAAGCTAGCAAAAACAGATGGTGTATAACCTTTGGTAGTCGGAGGTTCACCTACGGCTAATCCAATTTCTCTTTGAGCCATTGCTACACGGGTAACAGAATCCATCATCATCATGACGCTCAGCCCCTCATCTCGAAAGTATTCAGCAATAGAAGTAGCTGTATATGCTGCTTTCATTCGAAGCAGAGCAGGCTGATCCGAGGTAGCAACTACTACAACGGAGCGCTTTAACCCTTCCTCTCCAAGATCTCGCTCAATAAACTCTCTAACTTCTCTTCCTCGCTCGCCTACAAGGGCAATGACATTGATATCTGCTTTTGTATTGCGTGCAATCATCCCGAGCAGCGTACTTTTCCCAACACCGCTTCCTGCAAAAATACCGATGCGCTGCCCTTGACCTACTGTTAGCAAACTATCAATCGTTCGTACCCCTACTTCAATTGGCTGTTCAATAGGCGGGCGCTCTAAGGGGTTAGGCGGGTCTTGGTCGGTTAAAACAAACGGCAGATATTGAGAAAGTTCAGACCCGTCTAAAGGGTTCCCTAGCGAATCAAGCACTTGACCTATTAACTCTTTTCCCACGCTTACCTGCAGAGGTTTTTCTGTCGTTTCCACTAGGCAGCCAGGTCCGATATATCGAACAGACGTATAAGGCATTAAAACGACGTGCTCACCGTTAAAACCAACAACTTCTGCACGAATTTTATCTCCTCGTTCACTAAGATGAATAAAGCAAACATCTCCTATTGACGTTCTAGGTCCTTTAGATTCAATCATCATTCCTACTACTCGGCTGACTTTCCCGTACCGTTTAAAAGAAGATATGCGCGGGATTTCATGAATGAGTTGTGCGACTTTCATGTTTACTCTCCTCTAACAAACGTTCTTTTAATTTTTTCTTCATTTCCGTTAACTGACTATCAAAAGAAGCAACAAGACGCCCATAAGAGGAGTCGATGACACAATCCATTTCCTGAAGATTTTCATCTGCATAAATAAATAGCCCGGTTTCTCCGTTCAACAAATCGAACAGTTCTCGTTTATGTTCACATACATATGCATATTTTTTCGGAGAAACAAAAAGCTGGATTTCTTTATGTTCTCTAACTTCTTTTAAAGACCTTGCAACAAGTGATAAAAATGATTCATCTCTTTGAAGCTGCTCATTTAAAATCGTTTCAGCTAGGGTGAAACCTAATTCAAAGATGATTTCTTCAGATTGATTTATATATTCGTAGTACTGATTCTTTGTTTCGTCAACAATGTTTCGCGACATGGCTAATACATGCTCATACTCTTGTTTTCCTTGAAGTAGCCCTTCTTCGTATCCTTCTTCATAGCCTCGCTTTTGTTCTTGTTGAAACAGCAGCACCTTCTCTTCTTCCCACTGCTTTTTCAAACGTTCAATTTCGTTTTGAACTTGTTTTCGGTAAGCGTCTGCCTCGGCCTTTATTATTTCAGCTTCACTGTGCGCTTGTTTAATAACATGCTGTGCATTTTCTTGCTGAAGATGCTCTTCTGTGGGCTCATCTTGTATCGGAAAACCAAACGGAATGACTTGAATGTGCTTCGCATTTTCGTCTGAAAGTTTGTTCGTATAAGTTGATTTAATGATATTAGACAATAATATCGTCTCCTCCACCTCGAGCTAGTACAATTTCACCAGCATCTTCTAAACGTCTAATTGCAGCAACGATACGTGACTGAGCTTCCTCTACATCTTTCAAACGCACAGGACCCATAAATTCCATTTCTTCTTTAAACGTTTCCACCATACGGCTAGACATATTTTTAAAAATAATAGATTTCACTTCTTCACTTGCTACTTTTAAGCTCAACAATAAATCATCATTTTCTACATCTCGTATCACACGCTGAATAGAACGGTTATCGAGCGTTACGATATCCTCAAATACAAACATTCGCTGTTTGATTTCTTCTGCTAATGCCGGATCTTGAATTTCAAGCGTATCAATAATAATTTTTTCAGTCGCTCGGTCTACTCCATTTAATACTTCAACTACTGCTTCTAAACCACCTGTTTGGGTATAGTCTTGGGTAACAGTAGCAGAAAGCTTTCTCTCTAAAATTTGCTCCACTTCATTAATGACTTCGGGAGACGTACTTCCCATCGTCGCAATCCGTCTTGCAATATCCGCTTGCCTTTCCTGAGGCAGTGATGATAAGATTTGTCCTGCCTGCGGCGGCTCTAAGTAAGATAAAATAAGGGCAATCGTCTGAGGATGCTCATGCTGAATGAAATTTAACAGCTGCATAGGATCAGCTTTTCTGGCAAAATCAAACGGACGAACTTGCAAAGAAGAAGTTAATCGATTGATAATCATCATAGCCTGCTCTGGTCCAAGTGCTTTTTCTAACACCTGTTTCGCATAGCTTACTCCTCCTTTTTCAAGGTAGTTTTGAGCAAGCGTTATTTGTTCAAACTCATGAAGCACAGCTTCTTTTAGAGACGGCTCTACTTTTCTCACTGAAGAAATTTCAAGCGTTAGTTGCTCAATTTCATCTTCACTGAGATGTTTATAGATAGAAGCTGATACATCCGGACCGAGAGAAATCAACAAAATTGCTGCTTTTTGCTTTCCAGTTAACTCATTTTTTTGCATAGCCTTTACCATTAGCTTTCCTCCTAATCCTCACTAATCCATGTTCGCAGCAGTTTTGCAAACTCTTCCGGGTCTTGCTTCGCTAACGTTTCAAGATTGCTTTTTGTTTGCTGTTCAGCACTTAAAACAGGAGCTTTTTGTGCCGCTTCATATGCTTCAAAAGTTTCCTCGTACTCTTCATCATATTCCTCTTCATCAAAGTCTTGACGTCTTTTCCTAACCAACAGCACAATAAGAACAACAATAATAAGCAGCAGTGCTCCTCCGGTTATATACATCCACAATGGAATCGAACTTGCTGTGTTGTCAGCTGTTTCTTGTCCATTAAACGGCTGAACGGAAACGGTAATCTTATCGCTGACCGCGTTATCCGAGAGGGCTTTCGTATTTGCGTCTTTTGAAATAGAAGTACGGACAATTGTACCTAACATTTTTTGAACGTCTGACCCAAGCGTATCGGAAACTTGTGATTTCCCTTTTGCATTGGACGGATCTATCATTACTTGAATGCCAAGATCTTGAATTTTGTATGGACTTTCGACGATTTCTTTATGAATTCTATTCACTTCATAATTAATTCGTTCTTCGTTTTTTTCGTAGTCTCCGTCTCCACTTGTTGTACTAGATGAGTAATTTGTTGTATCTTCTTCTCCTGTTCCAGCAACGCCTCCATCTTGAGCGTTTTTACCAGAAAATGTTTCATTAATTTTTTCAGCGCTAACGGCAATTCCTTGCATATTATCTTTATCAACAGGCTCTACTAGCTTTTCTTCGCGATTTTCCTGTGTAAAATCAAGATCTGCTGTAACAGAGACCATTACTTTGTCTTGACCGACCAGTCTTCCTAGCATTTGCTGTACTTGACGCTGAATATCTCGCTCAACTTCTTTTTTCGCTTCGTTCTGCGAAGCAAATGAGCTAGAAGCTGAATTCGTTTCGTTACCTTTTAAATCAAAGTACTCAAAATATTGGTTCATGATGACGATATTATCTGTAGGAAGGTTTGGCACACTTTTGGATACTAAATGATAAAGAGATTTAATTTGCTGATCATCAAATTTATAACCAGCCTTTGTATTAAGCACAATCGATGCTGATGCTTCTCCCTGCTTTTCATTCGCCCAGACGCTTTCATTGGGAAGGGTAATCATCACTTTTGCATCATTGACTCCTTGAATGTTTTTCATTAAGTTAGCCAATTCAGTTTGCATCGCATCGAGTTTTAACACATTAAATTCATTATCTGTCATACCAAAGCTCGCATTTTTCCCAAAAAACGAATAGTCGATACTTCCGCTATCAGGAATTCCCTGTGCAGCTAAATCAACTTTTAGCGAGTCAATGCTTTGTTCAGGTACCGAAATGGTTGTTCCGTTATCAGAGATTTCTGAAGGAACGCTTCTAGCATCAAGCTCTGCTTTGATTTGTCCTGTTTCTTGAGCCGATAGATTGCTATAAAGAGGGACAAATTTATCCTTGTTTAAAAAAACAGATGCTAAACTAATGACTAGAACAGCCGCAAGAGGAGCAGCGATAAGGGCTATTTTTTGTCCTTTTTTGCGGTTATTCCAAAAGACTTTCATCTTATCTCGATAAAGAGCTATTCTTTCATTCATGGTATTCCTCCGGTTATTACTATTTTCATTTTCTTTAATAACCGCTCAATTACATTTGCATTCTCATCATTTCCTGATAGGCTTCAACAGCTTTATTGCGTATTTCAAGAGCCGTTTGCATCGTAATACTTGCTTTTTGAGCAGTAATCATTACATCTTGGAGTTCGACGTTTTCTCCTTTAGCAAGCTTTTCAGTCGCTATATCCGAAGCGCGTTGAGTATTGTTTAACTCATTGATTGAGTCTTTTAAAAACGTTGAAAACTGTTGAGTTGTTTGTCCAGTGGTAGTAGAAGCTGCTGTTTTTGCTATGGCTATTTGATTGCTGATACCATTAATCATTTTATCGCTCCTTTATTTCCCAATTTCTAATACCTTTGTTAATATACTTTTGTTTGTATTAAAGACCGTCACGTTTGCTTCATAAGATCGAGTAGCACTAATTAAATCCGTCATTTCCTTTAAAGGATCTACGTTCGGCATCTGCACGTACCCTTGGTCATTCGCATCTGGATGCGTCGGGTTATATACTAAATTAAAAGGAGTATTATCTTCTACGATATCTGTGACTTTTACACCATTGTTTTGATTTTTATTGATTTCGGAGTGTAAGACGGACGAAAAAGAAGGCGAACGATCAGACTGCATGACAACCATTTTTCTTTTGTAAGGCTGCCACTCACCATTAACGTACGTCCCTCTTGTCGTTTCAGCATTCGCCATATTAGATGAAACAACGTCCATCCTTAAACGATTGGCAGTTAAAGCTGAAGATGTAATATTCATATTTTGAAAAATAGTCAAACTTATTTACCTCCTCTAATGACTGTTTGAAGAGAATTAAATTTTCCATTTAAACGATCTACTAGCGCCTCATAGTAAATTTGATTTTCAGCCATATCCGCCATCTCTTTATCCATATCCACATTGTTTCCATTTGCTTGATAGGAAGTGTTTCCTTGCTGGGTAATCACTCGCTGGGATGAACCGGAAAATGGGATATGTTTTGAATCAGTCTGATATGCTTCTAACTCGTTATGTAATAAATCTCGGAATTCACTCGTACGCGATACGGTTTTCGATTTATAATTTGGAGTATCAACATTTGCAATATTTTGTGCAATCGTCTGCTGCTTTTGTGACGCGTAGCTAATTCCATTTTCAATTGTTTGAAAAGTAGTTGAAAACAAACTCACTTCTTACACCTGCTTATCTATTCTATTTTTCTCAAAATGAGACAAATTTCGACTTTAGTACCATAGAACTTATTGTAAGAAAAACTTCATGCAATGTCTATCCTTTTTTAAGAACTTTTGGACTATAAACCAAAATTTTCATTCGTTTTCCAAGCATATTTTAACATCAATGCTATACTTTAGCTCTATTTTTTTAATTTAAAATCAAAATATATACCATAAGTCCTGAACAATATGTAATAAAAGTAACGATTTGTAATCAACTAGTATCTTTTTACTATTTAAAGATTCTATAATATAATTTTTAGATTTTTATATGAACTTTGTTAAAGATTTATAAAAATAGTGAACGAATCGTCTTAACCCACAGCGAATCTTTTTGTACTGAGAGCATACAAAAAAGCACACGGGCAAAGCCCGTGTGCTTTTTTGTTCATAAACTTAGTTAGATTTTAATTTTTCAAGCTCTACTAAGAATTTGTTGTTAAGAACTTTAATGTAAGTTCCTTTCATTCCTAAAGAACGTGATTCGATAACGCCAGCACTCTCTAATTTACGTAGCGCATTTACGATTACTGAACGTGTAATTCCAACGCGGTCAGCAATTTTACTTGCTACTAATAGTCCTTCATTTCCATTTAACTCTTCAAAGATGTGCTCAATAGCTTCTAACTCACTGTATGATAATGAGCTAATTGCCATTTGTACAACAGCTTTGCTACGTGCTTCTTCTTCAATTTCTTCTGCTTTTTCACGAAGAATTTCCATACCTACTACCGTTGCACCGTATTCAGCAAGGATTAAATCATCGTCTTCGAACTGACGGTCTAAACGAGATAATACAAGCGTACCTAGACGCTCTCCGCCTCCGATAATTGGAACGATTGTTGTTAGTCCTGCATCAAATAAGTCTTTATTTTCAACTGGGAAAGCTGTATATTGACTTTCAATGTTTAAGTTAGAAGATGTTTCTTGAATGTTAAATAAGCTTTGAGTATATTCTTCTGGGAACTGGCGTGCTTCTAACATATCTTTCATGCGCGCATTCTCAATTTGCTGTTTAACAGCGATTCCTAATAATTTACCGCGACGGCTTACTACGAATACGTTTGATTCGATCACTTCGCAAAGTGTTTCAGCCATTTCTTTAAAGTTTACTGGTTTACCAGCTGCTTTTTGTAGCATTGCATTAATCTTTCTAGTTTTCCCTAATAAATCCATTAGTACTCTTCCTCCTGCGATTTCAGTTCTATAAAATAAATTGACTCAAATCTTTGTTTTTAGCGATTTTTTCTAATTTTTCTTCCACGTACTGTGGAGTAATCACAATTTTCTCTAATGTTACTTCTGGTGCTTCAAACGATAAATCCTCTAGCAAACGTTCTAAAATCGTATGAAGCCTTCTTGCACCAATATTGTCTGTATCTTGATTTACCTGATATGCAATTTCTGCAATCTTACGTATAGCATCGTCAGAAAATTCAATTTGTATACCTTCAGTTTCCAATAAAGCCGCATATTGCTTTAATAACGCATTATCTGGCTCTACTAAAATGTTTATAAAATCTTCAACGGTTAGCTTCGTTAATTCAACGCGAATTGGGAATCGACCTTGCAATTCTGGAATTAAATCCGACGGTTTTGATACATGGAAAGCACCGGCTGCTACAAATAAAACATGATCAGTTTTGACTGCGCCATATTTTGTAACAATCGTTGACCCTTCTACAATTGGTAAAATATCTCGCTGTACGCCTTCACGTGAAACATCAGCGGAAGATGAATTACCACTTTTCTGAGCAATTTTATCAATTTCGTCAATGAAAATAATTCCGTATTGTTCTGCACGATTCACAGCTTCTTGCGTCACTTCATCCATATCAATCAATTTTTGCGCTTCTTCATTTGTTAATACTTTTCGTGCATCTTTAACAGTAAGTTTGCGCTTTTTTTGTTTTTTAGGCATAAAATTGCTTAAGGCATCCTGCATGTTCATGCCCATTTGTTCCATACCCGAACCTTGTAACATATCAAACATAGAAGGCTGTTGCTCTTCTACTTCAATTGTGACATAATGATTTTCAAGCTCTCCTAAAGCAAGCTGATGAGCAATCTGCTTGCGCTTCGTTGCAATATTCGTTTCCTCATCTTGATCAGGATCCGCATCGCTTGACTGTGTACCGTTTGAAAAAATCATTTCAAACGGATTTTTAAACGATTGCTGCTTCTTTTTACTTGGAACAAGAAGCTCTACTATCCGCTTGTTTGCATTTTCTTCTGCGCGATCACGCACGCCGTTCATTTTTTCTTCTTTCACAAGTCGAACTGACGTTTCCACTAAATCACGAACCATTGATTCTACATCGCGTCCTACATATCCAACTTCCGTAAATTTTGTTGCCTCAACCTTAATAAAAGGTGCACCGACAAGCTTAGCTAAGCGGCGTGCAATCTCGGTTTTACCCACACCTGTAGGACCAATCATTAAAATGTTTTTCGGCACAACTTCATCACGTAAAGATTCGTCTAACAGACCGCGTCGATAGCGATTTCGCAGCGCAACAGCGACCGCTTTCTTTGCCTTCGTTTGACCAATAATATACTGATCGAGCTTTTCTACAATTTGTCGAGGTGTTAAATGAGAATTCATAAAAAAATCCCCTTTCCTACAGTTCTTCTACAATAATATGATCATTTGTATAAACACATATCTCACTTGCTACATCTAAAGCTGCTTTTGCAATTTCTTTAGCTGTTAAATGTTCGCCTGCATGTTGTTTTAATGCACGTCCCGCTGATAAAGCATAATTTCCGCCTGATCCAATTGCTAAAATGCCGTCGTCCGGTTCAATAACTTCACCCGTTCCTGATACTAACAGTAAGTTATCTTTGTTCATAACAATAAGCATTGCTTCTAACTTTCGCAATACTTTGTCACTTCTCCATTGTTTAGCAAGCTCAACGGCTGCACGCTGAAGATTTCCGTTATACTCTTCAAGCTTCGTTTCAAATAATTCAAAAAGAGTGAATGCATCAGCTACTGAACCTGCAAAGCCGGCAAGAACTTGCCCTTGAAATAAACGTCTTACTTTTCGAGCAGTATGTTTCATAACAACAGCATTTCCGAACGTTACTTGTCCGTCCCCAGACATGGCACATTGACCGTTATGCTGAACCGCAAAAATCGTAGTAGCATGGAAAGTAGACAAATTAACTCCTCCTTTTATGCGCGAGGATGGTGATTCATATAAACTGCCTTTAAACGATCCTTCGTCACATGTGTGTATATTTGAGTGGTTGATAAATGTTCATGACCTAGCATTTCTTGAACTGTACGTAAATCTGCCCCTTCATTTAACATATGAGTCGCAAAAGTATGCCGCAAAACGTGTGGACTAATATGTATATTCTCAGCGGTCTTCTTTACTAACTGATCAATGACTAAGCGTATGCCTCGGTCTGTCAACGGTGTCCCCTTATAATTTAAAAAGAGCGAATGAGTATCAGAAGGAGCCTTTTTTAAAAGAAGCTTTCTTCCATTATCTATATATACTCTAAGAGCGTCCTTGGCATAACAGCCAAATGGCACGTACCGTTGTTTTTTCCCTTTGCCATATACGAGCAAAGTTTGAAGTGAAAAATCTATATCGCTAAGCTTAATAGATGCGCATTCACTCACTCGTATTCCGGTGGCATACAGCAATTCTAATAGAGACTGATTACGCTGCCCTAACGGAGTTGTTAAGTCATTCATTTGAAATAATTTCACAATCTCCTCTTCATACAGGAAGCGAGGATTTCGCTCCTCCTTTTTAGGAAGGGTAACGAGCGCAAATGGATTATCTTCTACTAATTCTTCTCTATTTAAGTAACGATAAAACGTTCTCAAACAAGAAATTTTGCGTGACATCGATCTTTTTGAATACTGCTTTTCATATAGGCGTGTTAAAAACAGCCTTGCATCAGCATATGTAACACTTTGTAGGTTTTGTATTTGCTCTTCCTGCATAAAAGACATGAAGATACCTATGTCTTTTTCATAGCAGTCAACTGTATATTTTGAATAGTTTTTCTCAATTTGTAAATATTCTAGAAAGGAATTTAATACATCTTTAACAAATTCCAATGTTATCACCTCACAAGGGCTACTAAATATTATCACAATTAAGTAGCCCTTGCAAACAATTTTGATTATTTTGTTGTAAAATTCTGAATAGTTTCCAATGCTCGTTTAGCAAGCGTTTCATTTCGTTCTTGTTTGTTTTTGATTCGCACTTCCAATTCTTTGAATAAGCCAAAGTTGGCATTCATCGGCTGGAAATTTTTTGCGTTTGTATGTGTGATATAGTGAGCCATACTGCCAATCGCCGTTTCCTGCGGCAATACAACCAATTCTTCACCAAGCACAAGTCGAGCTGCGTTCATTCCTGCCATTAATCCGCTCGCAGCTGATTCTACATATCCTTCTACTCCCGTCATTTGTCCAGCAAAGAATAAATCATCACGCTCACGATATTGATACGTAGGCTTTAACAATTTAGGAGAATTAATAAACGTATTTCTATGCATAACTCCGTAGCGTACTACTTCTGCATTTTCTAAACCTGGGATTAAGCTTAATACTTCTTTTTGTGCTCCCCATTTTAAGTGTGTTTGGAAACCTACGATATTATATAGTGTACCTGCTGCATCATCTTGACGAAGCTGAACAACTGCATAAGGTCGCTTTCCTGTTTTCGGATCTTCTAACCCAACTGGTTTCATGGGTCCAAAGAGCATTGTTTTTTCTCCGCGTGAGGCCATTACTTCAATTGGCATACATCCTTCAAAATAAATTTCTTTCTCAAATTCTTTTAAAGGAACCGTCTCTGCATTGATTAATGCTTCATGAAAACGCTGGAATTCTTCTTTTGTCATCGGACAGTTTAAATAGGCAGCTTCCCCTTTGTCATAGCGAGATTTAAGATATACTTTATCCATATCAATGCTGTCTTTTTCAATAATAGGTGCAGCCGCATCGTAAAAATATAAATAATCTTCACTTGTTAACGCGCGCAGCTGTTCTGATAAATCTTTTGACGTTAACGGACCTGTTGCAATAACAGTTGGCCCTTGTGGAATTTCCGTAATCTCTTCATTAACAACCGTTACGTTCGGATGGTTTTTAACACTTTCCGTCACACGAGCGGCAAATTCGTGACGATCAACAGCCAGTGCTCCACCTGCTGGAACCGCACACTCGTCTGCTGAACGAATAATTACAGAGTCTAATAATCGCATTTCTTCTTTTAAAACACCCACTGCATTTGTTAATGTATTTGCACGCAGTGAATTACTACATACTAATTCAGCAAATTTGTCCGTATGATGAGCAGGTGTTTGCTTCACTGGTCTCATCTCATAAAGACGGACTTTCAAACCGCGCTTTGCGATTTGCCAAGCCGCTTCACTTCCAGCAAGACCTGCTCCGATAACATTAATTACTTGTTCATTCATTGTAAATCCTCCAACTTCATTTCTATCTTTTCTATCATTTTCCTTATTCATTCACTTGTCTGTTCCTTTTTTAACGGGACAAAGAAAATGCGACATTACTCAATGTCGCTAATAACGTTTCCATTTTAGCACATGAAGCAATGTCGCCGCATCTTATATAACTGCTATTTTTAAATTTAAAGTGTGGGAATTCATCCCATTCTCTTTTACTGCTGAGCTTCCTCTTTATAATCACAACTTGTACAGACGACTTGAGTTCCTTTTTTCTGTTTCTTCTCCACAAGCAGGTTTTCACATTTCGGACATTTTCTTGCAATCGGCTTATCCCAAGATACGAAGTCACAGCCCGGGAATCGATCACAGCCATAAAATGTACGCTTTTTCTTCGATTTTCGCTCAACGATATTTCCTTCTTCACATTTCGGGCACTTCACGCCAATCTCTTTTACAATTGGCTTTGTGTTGCGGCAGTCAGGGAAATTAGAGCATGCCATAAATTTTCCGTAGCGTCCCATTTTGTATACCATAGGTGAACCGCATTCTCCGCAATCTTCTCCGGCAGGTTCATCTTTAATCTCCACTTCGCGCATTTCTTTTTCAGCATGTTCTAAGCGTTTTTCAAAATCACTGTAAAATTCGTCAATAACACGCACCCATTGAACATTACCATCTTCCACTTCATCCAAATCGTTTTCCATTTTAGCTGTAAACTCTACATCTAAAATTTCCGGGAAAAACTCCAATACAAGCTCTAGTACAATTTCTCCAAGTTCTGTTGGAACAAAACGCTTGTTATCGAGCGCTACGTACCCGCGCTTTTGAATCGTGTCAAGTGTTGGAGCATATGTAGACGGTCGGCCAATGCCTAGCTCTTCTAATGTCTTGACTAAACGAGCTTCAGTATATCTTGGCGGCGGCTGTGTGAAGTGCTGCTTTTCATCGATGTCTTTAGAATAAGCTACTTCTCCTTCTTCTAAGTCTGGAAGAAGATTTTCTTTTTCCTCCACTTGATCATCATTGCCTTCAACATACACTTTCATAAAGCCTGGAAATTTAACTTTGGAGCCGTTTGCTCTAAATGTTACGTCTCCATTTTTCAAATCTACAGCCATTGTATCCATAATTGCAGGTGCCATTTGACTAGCAACGAAGCGCTCCCATACTAGCTTATACAGTCGATACTGATCACGCGATAAGAACTCTTTTACCTCTCCTGGTTTACGAAGAGCTGAAGTTGGACGAATCGCTTCGTGGGCATCTTGCGCGTTCGAATTTTTCTTTTCTTTACGCTTTTCCGTTGCCACAAACTGATTTCCGTATGCGTTCGTAATGTAATCTCTAGCTTCCGTTTGAGCTGTTTCTGAAATACGAGTAGAATCGGTACGCATATACGTGATAAGACCTACTGTGCCTTCTTTTCCTAAATCAATTCCTTCATATAATTGCTGCGCAATCATCATTGTTTTTTTCGCTCGGAAGTTCAGTTTCCGCGCTGCCTCTTGCTGTAATGAAGACGTGGTAAAAGAAGGAGCCGCATTACGCTTTCGCTCACGTTTTGTTACTTTAGAAATTGAAAATTCATTTCCATCTAATTGTTTAACAATGTTGGTTACATCATTTTCATTCGATAGCTCTACTTTTTTTCCTTGATATTCGATCAACTGGCCTTCAAATTGGTCGTTCCCTTTTTGAAAAGTTGCTTTTACCGTCCAGTATTCTTCTGGGATAAACTTTGCAATTTCTTTTTCACGATCAATAATTAACCGCACTGCAATTGATTGAACCCTTCCGGCACTTAATCCTTTTTTCACTTTTTTCCACAGCAATGGACTGATGTTGTAGCCAACCAGCCTGTCAAGAATACGGCGTGCTTGTTGAGCATCTACTAAATCCATATTAATTGCTCGTGGATGTTTAAAAGATTCTTTAATCGCTTCTTTTGTAATCTCATTAAATACTACGCGGCAGTCCGATGCAATGTCTACATCCAAACTGTGCGCCAAGTGCCATGCAATCGCTTCTCCTTCACGGTCTGGATCGGCTGCTAGGTAAATCTTCTTTGCTTTTTTAGCCGCTGTTTTTAGTTCTTTTAAAACCGGGCCTTTCCCGCGAATTGTAATATATTTCGGATTGTAATCCTGTTCAATATCAATTCCCATTTGACTTTTAGGTAAATCGCGAACATGTCCCATCGATGCTTTTACTTTATATTTCTTTCCTAAATAACGTTCAATTGTTTTAGCCTTTGCAGGCGATTCTACAATTACTAGGTAGTCAGACATCTATTTGTTCCTCCTCAAGAGGTAGAATAAAATCTTCATTATTATTAAATATTTGGTTCTTGTTTGTCAAATGTCCAAAAGATAAGTCATACGATTTTACTACGTATCTCACTAGTATTTCATACCATGCAAGAATATGACTACTTTGAAACATTCATCTTATATACATCATTTCATCTGTAATATCAGCAGCGCTTTGCACAAGTTTTGCCCCTAATTGGATTAACTTATTCGTTCCACATGATGTTTCTTCAAAAATAGAACCCGGTATGGCAAATACTTCTCTTCCTTGCTGAAGCGCCTGGTCGGCGGTAATAAAAGATCCACTTCTTTCTTTTGCTTGCACCACCAACGTGCCTCCTGTTAATCCGCTAATGATTCTGTTTCTGCGAGGGAAAAACCATTTTGTCGGCTTCATAAACGGGGCATATTCAGAAAGCAGCAAATGATGCTGCGCAATTTCTCTTGCTAAATTTTGGTTTCCTCTTGGGTAAATATTATAAAACCCTCCGCCTAAAACTGCAATCGTTTTAGCTTTTTCAGCGATAGCCAGTTCATGAGCAGCCTGGTCAATCCCTAAGGCCAGTCCACTTACAACGACAAATTCTTCATGCAGCATCGGCTTAACAATATGAGTCAGAGCTGCAGTTCCATACGAAGTGGGGTTCCTTGTTCCTACAACGCTTAAGCTTGCCGTAGCGTGTAGGAGAGAAATCTTTCCTCTTGCAAATAATACCCAAGGCGGATCATAAATATGGCGCAAAAGTTCAGGATATTCATCATCTAGGATGGTGACACATTGAATATTCTCAGCGTCATATTTATCTAGAATATCTCGTATTGGAATAGTTTGCAAATCTTTTTTTATTTGATTAGCACGTTCAATCGAGAGAGTCAATAGTTTTTGAAGCTGTGATGGAGAGTACTCGTAGAGATTTTGTAATGAAGAATTCTGTTGAAGTAGCGTAAAAATTTGTTTCCAATTAACAGATGGACAATGTGCTAAATGAATTAATTTTTCCCGTAAATCAGACATTCTACAATCTCCTTTTTAAATGGACAAAATAGCCCCCAGTCAAAGGAGGCTATATGTCTTCTATTAATGAGTCTTACACTGCTCGTAAATGCCTTGTTCTTTTAACACTTTAATAAGTGTTTCTCCCATAACAGATGGTGTTTCAGCTACTTGGATACCGCACTCATTCATTGTTTTAATTTTTTCAGATGCTGTCCCTTTACCACCTGAAATAATAGCACCAGCATGGCCCATACGTTTTCCTGGAGGTGCTGTTTGACCGCCAATGAAGCCGACCACAGGTTTTGTCATGTTTGCTTTTACCCATTCTGCCGCTTCTTCTTCTGCCGTACCGCCGATTTCACCAATCATAATTACTGCATACGTATCTTCATCTTCATTAAACGCTTTTAATACATCGATAAAGTTCGTGCCGTTCACTGGGTCACCACCGATACCAACAGCTGTTGATTGGCCAATGCCAGCTTCAGAAAGTTGATGAACAGCTTCATATGTTAATGTACCAGAACGTGAAACTACACCTACATGACCTTTTTTGTGAATGTACCCTGGCATAATTCCAATTTTACATTCTTCCGGTGTAATAACCCCTGGGCAGTTAGGTCCCACAAGGCGCGTACGTTTTCCTTCCATATAACGCTTTACTTTTACCATATCTAATACTGGAATACCTTCCGTAATACAAATAACTAAATCTAAATCTGCGTCAACTGCTTCAATAATGGAGTCAGCTGCGAATGCTGGCGGAACATATACAACAGAAGCCGTTGCGCCTGTTTTTTCTTTTGCCTCGGCAACCGTATTAAATACCGGAACACCTTCTACTTCTAAGCCGCCTTTACCTGGTGTTACGCCACCAACAATTTTCGTTCCATATTCTAACATTTGCTGTGTATGAAAAAGGCCAACTCCGCCTGTAATTCCTTGTACAATTACTTTTGTATCTTGATTAATAAATACGCTCATTCCTATCCCCCAGCCTTTCTATTTCACTAGTGAAACGATTTTTTGTGCGCCGTCTGCCATAGATTCAGCAGCTGTGATATTTAAGCCTGATTTTTGTAAAATTTCTTTTCCAAGTTCAACGTTTGTTCCTTCTAAGCGAACAACTAATGGAAGGCTTAATCCAACTTGTTTCGTTGCTTCAACAACACCTGTTGCAATAACATCACATTTCATAATCCCGCCGAAAATATTAACGAAAATACCTTTTACATTTTGGTCAGATAAAATAATTTTGAATGCTTCTGTTACTTTTTCAGCAGTTGCGCCGCCCCCAACATCCAGGAAGTTAGCAGGGTCGCCTCCGTAATGTTTAATAATATCCATCGTTGCCATTGCTAAACCTGCACCGTTTACCATACAACCGATATTACCATCTAGTGAAATGTAGCTTAAGTCGTATTTAGATGCTTCAATTTCTTTAGCATCTTCCTCTTCAAGGTCACGATATTCAAGAATATCTTTTTGACGATACAGCGCATTTGAATCAAAGTTTAACTTCGCATCCAATGCCATAACGTCTCCGTCACCTGTTACAACTAGAGGATTAATCTCTGCAATTGAGCAGTCTTTTTCAACAAATACTGTATATAAACCTGTCATGAACTTAACTGCTTTTCCAACTAGTTCTTTTGGAATATTAATATTAAATGCAAGTCTGCGAGCTTGGAATGCTTGTAAACCAATCGCAGGATCCACATATTCTTTAAAGATTTTTTCAGGCGTTTTTTCCGCCACTTCTTCAATTTCAGTTCCACCTTCTTCAGAACCCATCAATACAACTTGAGACGTTGCACGATCAAGAACTAAACCGATGTAGTATTCTTTCTTAATATCGCATCCCTCTTCAACTAACAAGCGCTTAACTTCTTTTCCTTCAGGGCCTGTTTGGTGTGTTACGAGGGTCTTTCCTAAAATATCTTGTGCATATGTACGAACTTCATCTAAGTTTTTTGCTACTTTGACACCGCCCGCTTTACCGCGTCCACCAGCATGGATTTGTGCTTTCACCACTGATACTTGTGAACCTAATTCCTTTGCTGCTTCAACTGCTTCTTCAACAGTAAAAGCTACTCGACCGTTTGGTACTGCAACCCCATATTTTCTGAGTAGTTCTTTTCCTTGATACTCATGGATATTCATTTCCCATCCTCCTAACATAATCAACCACAAAACTATACTGCACAAAATAGACTGCGCTTTCATTGTATAAAAATAATTGTCTAATTGTCTACTATTCTAGTGAAAAATATTGAAATAATAAGAAAATTGATATTTTTATGGAGATAGTACTTAACCATACCTTATGAGGTCAATGAGACTCTGCGGACGTTAAACGTACGGTTGATCATGTAAATCAACCTTCACAACTGAAGCGAACTGAGAGGAAAATAATTTACGAACTTCACCCTCTGCAATATCTCCACTTAAATAGGCTATATTCTTTTTGAGCCTAAAATCCCGCATGTGAAACATGCGCTAAAAAGCAGAGATATGCTTGGGTATCATGTTCTAGTTTACTTGGTTTTTTATTGGTGCAAAAGATCGGCGGTGTTCTGGCAAAATTCCATATTGTTCGATTGCTTCTAAATGTTGTTTTGTTCCATATCCCATATGTTTTTCGAATCCGTATGCAGGATAGCGTTCACCAAGTTCTTTCATCATTCGATCTCGCGTCACTTTTGCAATAACAGAACTTGCAGCAATGGAAATGCTTGTAGCATCGCCTTTGATGATTGACTGCTGCGAAATAGGCACCGGCAGCTTCATCGCATCAATAAGCAGTTCATCAGGCTGAACAGCTAGAAGTTCAATTGCTTCAGTCATTGCCTTTTTTGTTGCTTCATAAATATTAATAGAATCAATGACCTCTGCGTCTATAATACCTATACCGATAGCGACAGCGCTTTTACAAATTTCTTCATAAAACGCTTCTCGCTTTGCTTCTGATAACTTCTTTGAATCCGTCAAACCAGGGAGAAAAAAATCCGGCGGCAAAATAACAGCAGCAGCTACTACCGGTCCTGCTAACGGTCCTCTTCCTACTTCATCTACTCCGGCAATATAGGTTGCTCCTTGATTGTATAATTCGTTTTCATATGCCATCATTTCATCAAACTGTTTCTTCAAGCGCTCAGCGGCTTCAAATTGCCTTTGTTTTTGAATAATAACCTGCTGCACACCTTTACGCTCATCTTGCGCATATGCCTTAAATAAAGCATCTTCCGGGCTTCTCACTTGCTTTAGTTCTTCTTTTATTTCCTTAATACTCTTTTTCATTAGTTCCACCTTCTTTATATCAACATTTCCATGCGGCACTTTTACATAAAAAACGCCTCATGCTAAAAAGGCAGAGGCGTTTTTTGTTTCAGTTCGCAATGTATTGCTTACAGCTGCTGTTCAGCTTCACTTGGATCATCAAATGTAAAGGTGCCAATTTTATCCGTTCGAATTTCTCGAAGAACAAGCTCAGCCGTTTTATCGTAATCCACCATGCCGCCACCCATTAAACAGCCGCGGCGCGACCCAATTGCATCAAAAAGCTCTACAATGTCTTCAGGGATTTCATTTAAATCATAACGCTGCTTTAATTGTTCTGGGTAATGGCTAGTTAAGAAGCGCAGCGCATAAACAGCAACATCTTGCATATTTAAAATGGTATCTTTAATAGCACCCGTTGTCGCAAGCTTATATCCAACTGTTTCATCTTCAAACTTAGGCCACAAAATACCTGGCGTATCAAGTAGCTCCAGCTCATTTCCTACCTTAATCCACTGCTGTGCTTGCGTCACACCTGGACGATCTCCGGTCTTGGCGATTTTTTTACTGGCAAGGCGATTAATCAGCGTGGATTTACCAACGTTAGGAATCCCTACAATCATCGCTCGAATAGCGCGGGGTTTTTTGACTCCTTTTGCGCGCATACGGTCAAACTTCTCTTGAAGAAGTTCTTTGGAAGACGAAACAATTTGTTTCATTCCTTTACCTGCTTGTGCGTCAATAGCTAAGGCATAAATACCTTGTGCTTTGTAATAATCTAGCCACTGCTGAGTAACGCGCGGATCAGCTTTGTCCACTTTATTCAGCAATACGATTCTCGGCTTGTTCACAATAATCTCATCAATCATTGGATTTCGCGATGATTGCGGAATGCGTGCATCAACCAGTTCGTATACAATATCAATCAATTTTAGCTTTTCAGTTACTTGTCTTCTGGCCTTGGCCATGTGGCCAGGAAACCATTGAATTGTCATATTTTACTCACCTTTTATATTTTACTTTGCAAAACGTGCTTCTTTAATCGGCCAGTATACGGCGCTCGTTTTACCAAGCACCTTGTCCATGCTCACAAAGCCAATCTGACGGCTGTCTTTACTGTAGCGTCGATTGTCTCCCATCACGAACAAATAGCCTTCTGGCACGGTCTTTTTACCCGTTACGTCTTCTAGTTTAAAATCTTCGGTTAAATTACCGTCAATCACTTCTTTTTTATACTGATCTAAATAGGGTTCTTTATAAGCTTTTCCATTTACATATAGCGTATCATTTCGATACTCAATATGATCACCCGGCAGTCCGATAATACGTTTTATGTAATCTTTTTCCGCTGTAGCATGAAAAACAATAATATCAAAGCGATCAGGATCACCAATCTTATAGGAGAACTTATTTACAATCATTCGATTTTGGTCATGCAGCGTAGGCATCATAGAAAGTCCATCTACTACAATCGGTGCAAACAAGAAATAGCGAATTACAACAGCTAACAGTACGGCAATGGCGATTGCTTTTATCCATTCCCACAGTTCATTTTTCTTTCGAGCCATCTTCAGTCCTCCAACTCTTATGTCATACCTTTATTTTAAACGATAATGTTTGAAACGCCTAATAAATAAATAGAATAAAAAAATGATGACTTGTACGTCTATTTTTTACTGTCAGAGAACGAATCGTTCTAAAAAAACATTTGAAAAAAGGAGCTTGTATAAACAAGCTCCCCTTTACTATTATCGAATTTCTTTAATACGCGCAGCTTTACCACGTAATTCACGTAGGTAATAAAGTTTCGCACGGCGTACTTTACCGCGGCGCATTACTTCGATTTTTGCAATTTTTGGCGTATGAAGTGGGAATGTACGCTCTACACCTACACCGTAAGAAATCTTACGTACTGTAAATGTTTCGCTGATACCACCGCCACGACGCTTAATAACAACACCTTCAAATACCTGAACACGTTCACGAGTACCCTCAACGATATTTACGTGTACACGTACAGTATCACCAGGACGGAACGTAGGAAGATCTGTTTTTAATTGTTCTTTTGTAATCTCTTCGATTAATTTTTGCATCGCGTGTTTCAACTCCTTCCAACAGACGCTCATACCAATGCTTTTCAATCATTGCAGCGGAACATCGTTATAGGTGACCAGACATCTGCCCAAGCCACAAAATCTATCTTAGCACACTCTTATACCGTATGCAACAGAGTTTATGCATAAATTTTATGGATTTATGAAAGCTGATTTTCTTCTTTTAATTGAGCTACTAGTTTCTTTTGCTCTTCTGTTAGCTCTATCTTTTCAAGCATATCCGGTCTTCGAAGCAGCGTGCGCTTTAAAGACTCTTTTTGGCGCCACTGTTCAATTTTTTTATGATTTCCTGACATAAGTACTTCAGGAACCGTTAAGCCTCTAAAATCAGCGGGACGCGTATAGTGGGGGTGCTCTAGTAAACCGGTACTGTGTGAGTCCTGTACAGCTGAATGATTATTGCCAAGCACATCGGGAAGCAGGCGAACAACGCTATCGATCACAACCATTGCACCAAGCTCTCCTCCAGTTAATACATAGTCACCAATTGAAATTTCATCAGTTACCAGCTGCTCACGAATTCGTTCATCATATCCTTCGTAATGACCGCAAATAAAAATTAAATGCTCTTCTGCTGCCAGCTCTTCTGCTTTTGCCTGTGTATAGCGTTCGCCCTGCGGACAAAGCAAAACTACCCGGGGCTTCTTGGCTGTTTCAGTCAGCTTTTCTACAGCGTCAAAAATAGGCTGAGGCGTCAATACCATTCCAGCACCTCCGCCGTAAGGATAATCGTCCACATTTTGATGTTTGTTCGTAGAATATTCTCGGAAATTAACTACATTCAGTTCAACCGCATTTTTTTCCTGTGCTTTTTTCAAAATTGATTCACCAAAAACACCGTCAAACATAGAAGGAAATAGCGACAGTACATCAATTTTCATTAGTCCAATAACCCTTCCATTACTGTAATAACAATCTCTTTTTCATCTATATCAATAGATTGTACAACGTCGTCGATGTAAGGAATAAGAACTTCTTTTCCGCCTTTTTTAACAACCCACACATCATTAGCTCCCGGCGTTAAAATTTCTTTGACCGTTCCTACCTCTACTCCGTCTTCTGTTTTTACTGTACAGCCAATAATTTCGTGGAAATAGAATTCACCTTCTTCTAAATCCGTTAGCTGCTCCTCAGGGATTTTTACTTCGCAGTTTTTATACTGCTCAACATCATTTACGTTTTGATAGCCTTCGAATGTAAGCAGATCAAAATTTTTATGCCTGCGGTGGCTTGCTACTGTTACTTCTACCGGCTCGCTTTGCTTTTCTTTGAAGATATAAAGTTTATTTCCTTTTTCATAACGCTCATCAGCAAAATCCGTAGTTGATACAATACGAACTTCTCCTTTTACACCATGGGTATTCACAATTTTTCCAACCTTAAACCATTTCATACTTCTTCACCTCTATCTAATCTCAACAACTTTGCTATCTTTTATAATAATTGTTTTACTTTCTTTTATCTTTTCCCAATCATCGCCGATTTCTACCTCTACCAAGGCATCCAGTTCCGTTTCAACGAGTTCGCTCCCTAAAGGAAGCTTTTCTAATTGCGTCAGCTGAAAGTTCAACACTTCAATTTTTTCAAGGCGAGCGGATTTTTCTTTTTCAAACTGACTATGTAATAAAGAAGAACCTTTATTGGCTTTTTCCATGTGCTTTAACTGAAATTTCAGCTGTTCCATTTCTTTTTCAAGCGCCTGCTTGCGATTTATAAAACGATTTTCAAGATCTTGTTTGCTTGCTTCAGTTAACACTTGTTTCACAACCACTTTTTGAATAATGTTCAAAACGTTCCCTCCGCTCTCAAGATAGTGACCTTGTGCTTTTTACATGCATATTGAAATAGCTGCTTCTTGCTCGCAAAAGACTTACTGTGATCAAAACGTTCATCTTATCATAACATAAAAAAAGGGCGAGGTTATCCCTCTCCCTTTTTGATTACTCTTGAATTTTCACATACACTTTTTTACCTTGCTGTGATGCTGCTGCATTCACAACAGTTCGAATCGCTTTTGCAACGCGGCCTTGTTTGCCGATTACTTTGCCGACATCTTCTTGGTGAACAGTAAGAATGTACGTCACTTGACGTTCATCTTCTTGTTCCTCCACTTTAACATCAGCTGGGTAATCAACAAGCGGCTTTACAATTGTTTCGATTAGTGATGTCATCTCGAGTGAAATTATTTTCCTAATTTAGCATTATGGAATTTTTCCATGATGCCTTCGTTAGAGAAAAGGTTACGAACTGTATCAGATGGTTTAGCACCATTTTGTAACCATTTAAGAGCTAGCTCTTCATCGATTTTAACTTCAGCTGGTTGAACTACAGGATTGTAAGTTCCAACTACTTCGATGTAACGTCCATCACGTGGTGAACGAGAGTCTGCTGCTACGATACGATAGAAAGGAGATTTTTTAGCTCCCATACGTTTTAAACGAATTTTTACTGCCATTTTATAAAGCACCTCCGAATATGTTTCAACAAGATAATATAATATCAAATAGGTAAAATGTTTGTAAAGGTTTTTTTCTTAACACTAGAAAAATATTTTATTTTCTTTGGTTTTTCAGTCCAAATCAAGCGTTTTATCATGAAAAGAATGGAAGTTTCATACCCTTTTTCTTGCCTTTTGACATATTTGTCATTTGTTTCATCATTTTTTTCATGTCTTCAAATTGTTTAAGCAAACGGTTGACTTCTTGTACAGAACGTCCGCTTCCTTTTGCAATACGCTTTCTTCGACTTGCATTAATGATTTCAGGGTTTGTTTTTTCCGCTTTCGTCATAGAACGAATAATTGCTTCTACATGATTAATTTGCTTTTCATCCACCTGCAGGTTTTTGAGCCCCTTTACTTTATTGGCGCCCGGAAGCATACCAATCAGCTCATCAAGCGGTCCCATTTGACGCACCTGAGCAAGTTGATCTAAAAAGTCATCAAATGTAAATGACTGCGTGCGCAGCTTAGCTTCAAGCTCTTTTGCTTTTTCAGCATCTACATTTGCCTGAGCCTTTTCGATAAGCGTCAGCACATCACCCATACCTAAGATACGGGAAGCCATACGCTCTGGATGGAATGCTTCAATAGCATCCATTTTTTCTCCAAGACCGACAAACTTAATTGGTGTATCGGTTACTGCACGAATAGAAAGCGCTGCACCACCGCGCGTATCGCCGTCTAGTTTCGTTAATACAACTCCAGTTAATCCTAATTGCTTATTAAAGCTATCCGCAACGTTTACTGCATCTTGACCCGTCATCGCATCGACAACAAGGAAAATTTCGTCTGGGTTAGAAAGCTCTTTAATCTGTTCTAACTCCTCCATTAAATTTTCATCAACATGCAAACGTCCCGCTGTATCAATTAATACATAATCGTGATGCTCTTCTTTCGCATGAGCAATAGCTTGTTTCGCAATCTCCACAGGACTTACTTGATCACCTAATGAAAAAACAGACATGCTAAGCTGTTTTCCTAGTGTTTCAAGCTGTTTAATAGCTGCCGGACGATAAATATCTGCTGCTACAAGCAATGGATTACGGTTATATTTTTTACGTAATAAATTGGCAAGTTTACCGGTTGTTGTTGTTTTACCTGCACCTTGAAGTCCAACCATCATAATTACAGTTGGAGCTTTTGGAGCTACTGCAATCTTGCTTTGCTCTCCGCCCATAAGTGCAGTTAATTCTTCTTGTACAACCTTAATAACTTGTTGTCCAGGCGTTAAGCTCTTAAGAACGTCTTGACCTACAGCACGTTCGCTTACGCGCTTAACAAAGTCTTTTACTACTTTAAAGTTTACATCGGCTTCTAAAAGGGCAAGTCTAACTTCACGCATCATTTCTTTAACATCAGCTTCGTTAACTTTTCCTTTTCCTTTTAACTTTTGCAGTGTGCTTTGCAAACGGTCGGCTAATCCTTCAAATGCCATATACGCCGCCCCCTAATCTAATTTCTCGAGCGAATCAAGAAGAGAAGAAAGCTTACTGTTCTTGTGTAAGTCGGCTGCAAGTTCGTCTTTCAGTTGTTGAACAATTGATTGACGCTCTTGAAACCGTTGAAATAACAATAGCTTTTCCTCATATTGTTCAAGCATTTGCTCTGTACGTTTTATATTATCATAAACTGCTTGACGACTCACATCAAATTCTTCCGCTATTTCACCGAGGGAATAATCATCCAAGTAATAAAGTGACATATAACTTCTTTGTTTGGGCGTCAACAGCGCCTGATAGAAGTCAAATAAGTAATTCATTCTTGTTGTTTTTTCGAGCATATGCACGCTCTTTTCAACCATCTGACCGCCCCCTTGTTAAGTGAAAAGCCTTTACATGTTATTAGTTTAACTAGGCGAGGTTTGAATGTCAAGTTTTTTCCTTAACACCTCACATTTTCCCACTTAAAAGAGATGGAGATATAACTAAATTACTTCAATTTAAAGAAGAATAAATATGAAACCTGCATCCACCCTGCTAATAAAAAAATCCGAACGATTAATCGTTCGGATCTCCCTTCAACTAAGATACTTATATCCCAGCCTCTTTTTAGATTACGCCTCTTTTTCTGTTTCTTCTTCTACAGCATTGGCAAATAACCCATAGATATATTGCTCCGTGTCAAACGGCTGAAGGTCGTCCACTTTTTCTCCAAGTCCAACGAATTTAACAGGAAGCTTCAGTTCGTTTCGAATGGCAAGAACAATTCCGCCTTTAGCCGTACCATCTAGTTTTGTTAACACAATTCCCGTCACGTTCGTTGCTTCTGAGAATGTTTTAGCCTGACTTAAAGCATTTTGACCCGTCGTCGCATCAAGTACAAGCAGTACCTCATGAGGAGCACCAGGAATTTCTCGTTCAATAACACGCTTTACTTTCTCTAATTCTTTCATTAAATTTACTTTATTTTGAAGGCGCCCTGCTGTATCACATAATAAAACATCTGCTTTTCGAGCCTTAGCTGACTGAACAGCGTCATACATGACAGCGGCAGGGTCAGAGCCTGCAGATTGCTTAATAACATCCACACCAACGCGTTCTCCCCATACTTCTAACTGCTCAATCGCACCGGCACGGAACGTATCTCCTGCTGCCATTACGACTTTTTTGCCTTCTTGTTTGAATTTATGCGCAATTTTTCCAATTGTTGTTGTTTTCCCAACGCCGTTTACCCCTACAAACAAAATCACCGTTAAATCATTTTGCTGCATATTCAGTTCACCAATCTGCTCTTCACCAGATTCATAAATATCAATTAATTTCTCAGAGATGACAGCCTGTACATCTTGAGGATCCTTAATATTACGGCGTTTCACTTCCGATTTTAAGTCATCAATTAAATCCAACACGGTAGCCACACCGACATCAGCACTAATTAAAATTTCTTCTAATTCCTCAAAAAACTCTTCGTCTACTTGACGATAGCGAGACACTAGATCATTCACGCGTTCTGAAAAAGAATTGCGCGTTTTTGATAGTCCATCTTTAAATTTTTGGGTAACAGAATCGGTTTGCATTGTAATTTTTTCTTTTAGTTTCTTAAAAAAGCTCATTCGTACCACCCTTTCATTCTATGAGTTAAACATATTGCTTTGATTCTTCTAAACGAACAGAGACTAATTTCGATACGCCAGATTCTTGCATTGTCACACCGTACAGTACATCAGCTTCTTCCATTGTACCTTTTCGGTGAGTAATAACAATGAACTGTGTTTGATTACTAAATTTGCGTAAATACGTAGCGAAGCGATGAACGTTTGCTTCATCAAGCGCTGCTTCCACCTCATCTAGCACACAAAACGGCACCGGACGTACCTTCAAAATAGAAAACAGGAGAGCAATGGCTGTTAACGAACGCTCGCCGCCTGACAGCAACCCTAGATTCTGCAGTTTTTTCCCAGGAGGCTGGGCAACAATTTCCACACCTGTATTTAATAAATCTTTCGGATCTGTTAATTTTAAATCCGCTTTTCCTCCTCCGAATAGGGAAGAGAACACTGTACCAAATTCATTGCGGATACGAGAGAACGTATCAGAAAAACGTTTCTTCATTTCCTCGTCCATTTCTTCAATCACTTGATACAGCGTATTTTTCGCTTCATCAAGGTCCGCTCGCTGCGTATTTAAAAATTCATAGCGCTCTGAAACGCGTTCGTATTGTTCAATAGAACCTAGGTTTACGGTTCCTAATTCATCAATTGCCAGCTTAATGAGCTTGATTTTTTTCCTTGCTTCTTGAATATCTAATGTTAAAGGATATTTTTCTTTTGCTGCTTCAAAGCTAATTTCGTACTCTTCTGTCAGCTGCTGCAGACGGCTGTCTAGCTCTACGTCAATTCGATTGATTTTGACTTCTTCATCTTTTAAAGCATCCGTAATTTGTTTGTACTGACGCTGCAGCTCTTTTACAATCCTCTCTTCGTCTTCAAGTTTATTCTGGGCTTTCAACCGCTCTGATCTGCAGTCATCCATTAATTGTAACGTTTCTGTCTTTTCTTTTATTCGCTCATGCGCCGCTTCTTCGAGCTGAAGTTCACCCGAGTCGTTGCTCGTGATTTCACTCGTTAAAAGAGAAAGGTCATCTGTAGCTTCAGACAAACGCTGAATGGTTTGATCAAGTTCAAAGCACACTCTTTCATATTTTTCTTGCTGATTTGCGAGGAACTGTTCTTTTTTCGCAAGAAGGACTTTTACTTCTGTAAGCTCATGTTGAACCGTTTCTTTAGACGTTTGCTGTGTATGCTTGCGTGCAGCTAACTCTTCAATGTTTTTCTCTAATACATTTGCCTGCTGCTGATTTCCTTGCAAACTTGTATGGAGCTCATCAATTCGAGCAGACAAGCTCGTCTGATCTTGTCTAAAGCTAGCAATATCATGATCGTACATGGTTAAGCGGTCATTCACTGCTTTTTCTTCGATGTCAATTTGCTTTACTTCTCGGTCAGATTCCTGCTCTTTGTCTTTCAAGCGTTCCACAAATGCCTGCTGTTTATTAATTTCCTGCTGAAGCTCCTCAATCTGTGACTTTTTATCTTTCACATCTTGCTCGAGCACAAGCGTCTTTTGTTCCATCTCTTCTATTTTTGCCGTAATGGCTTCCACTTCACGCTGACGGCCTAACAAAGAGTTAGACTTTTGCTTCATTGAACCGCCTGTCATCGAACCACCGGGGTTGACGACATCTCCTTTAACGGTCACAAAACGATAGCGGTGCTGCACAAGACGGGCAAGTTCATTTGCACCTTTTAAATCATTGACTACAATAACGGTTCCAAGCAAATTTTTAATAACTCGGTCGTAGGTAGCTTCGTACTTAACAAGAGATGAAGCGATTCCTACATACGCTTCATGGCTCTCTAGCATAGAAATAGTTTGAGCGGGAACATAACGGTCTTTTACAGACGTCAGTGGTAAAAACGTAGCTCTCCCGTAACCATTTTGTTTCAAAAAGCCAATTGCCTGGCGTGCACTTTGTTCGTCTTGAACGACAATATGCTGAGCTGCTCCTCCAAGGGCAATTTCAAGCGCTGTTTCATACTCTTTTGGCACATTAATTAGCTCAGCAATCGCGCCTTTGATACCTGCAAGCTTCTCATCACGCGCTTTTAATACTTCTTTTACACCGTGAAAATAACCTTCATAGTCTTCTTGCATCTCTTCCAGCATTTCTTTTCGTGATTTTGTCTGCTGTACGTACTGATAAGCTTGATAAAGAGTAGACTCTTGTTTGCGATAGGCTTGCCTTAATGACTCAAGCTTCTCTCCTTGCTGCTTATACACTTGTACAGCCTGCTGAAGCTCTTGACGAAACTGAGCAAGCCTTTTGATCGCCGCTTCTTTTCGCTGCGTTAATTCACGGCGCTGTTCTACGTATTGCTCGTTGGATTTTGTTAAACGCTGCTCTTTTTCAAACGTTTGCATTTTTTGCTGCTCTAAAAATGAAATTTCATTTCGGGCGGATGTTTGAGCGTTCGCTAATTCAAAATACTCGCTTTTCATCTGTTCAAGTTTTTCTTCTAGATTCTCGCTGTACTGCCTGAACAGCTGTTCCTGCTCAGTAAGCTTCAGACGTATCTCTTGTACTTCTTTTTGAGATTGCTCAAGATCTTTTCCTTCACTGTCTTTTGCTTTACTTAGCTCTTGATGCTTATGAGTATACTCTTTTACTAAACGTTCCAGCTGCTCTTTATTTTGAAAGGCATTTTTCTTACGCTCTTTTAATACTTCTTTTTTGCCTTCTAGCTTTTCTACTTCTTCACTTACATATAGTAGTTTTTTATGTAAAGAGTCTAGTTGTTCATCTATTTGCTGAATGTGTAAACGAAGGGTCTGGATTTCTCCTTCACGCGTGCGAATATTCGTCGCGAGAGATTCTTCAAGCTGCTCGTGCTGAGCCATTTCAGCTTTTAATTTTTCCCATTTCTGATGAAGATCTTCAACTTCAAATACCGTAACAGCCACATCAATGTGCTCTAATTCTTCTTTTTTCTGCAAATAATCTTTTGCAATAGACGATTGAATCTGTAAAGGCTCTAACTGGCCTTCAATTTCATGAAGAATATCTACCACTCGATTTAAATTTTCTTGCGTTTCGAGAAGTCGGAGCTCCGCTTTTCGTTTACGCGTTTTGTATTTTAATACACCTGCAGCTTCTTCAAAAATTTTACGGCGCTCGTCAGATTTACTGCTTAGTACTTCTTCTACTTTTCCTTGACTGATAATCGAAAAAGCTTCTCTTCCAAGTCCTGAATCCATAAATAAATCGACAATATCTTTCAAGCGGCACGGCTGGTTGTTAATAAAAAATTCACTGTCTCCTGAGCGGTACACGCGCCTTGTAATACTAACTTCATGGTAGTCAAGCGGGAGAAACTGGTCATCATTTTCCAACGTCAGCGTTACGTCAGCCACGTTTACCGCACGGCGTGATTCGCTTCCCGCAAAAATAATGTCCTCCATTTTCCCTCCACGAAGCGATTTGGCTGACTGTTCTCCAAGCACCCAGCGTATGGCATCCGTAATGTTGCTTTTTCCGCTTCCATTCGGTCCTACTACCGCCGTTACACCTGGCACAAAATCTATCGATACTTTTTCTGCAAACGATTTGAACCCTGCAATATCTAATCGTTTGAGGAACATAGAAATCCCCCCTCACACTTGTAATCTTTTCATAGCAAATCCCCCTTTATAACGAATACGTTAAGAGGGGGATCATTTTATTTCGTTTGACTCGCTCTAATTTTCGTAATAGCTACTTGAGCTGCTTTTTGCTCTGCTTCTTTTTTCGAACGGCCTACACCAACGCCGAGCTCTTCACCATTTAACGATACGCGAGATAAGAATTCGCGATTATGCGCTGGACCTTTTTCTTGCAAAACTTTGTATTCTAATTGTCCAACTCCATCACGTTGAATCACTTCTTGAAGCTGGCTTTTGAAATCCATCACATGAGAAAAAGCACCTTCATTAATTTTTGGAAAGACAACTTTTTTTAGAATCGTTACTACCGTATCAAGCCCTTGGTCTAAATAAAGAGCTCCGATAAATGCTTCAAACACATCGGCCAGTAAAGCCGGTCTAGATCGGCCGCCTGTCATCTCTTCACCTTTTCCAAGTAACACTAGTTTACCAAAATCCATTTCATTTGCAAAAGTAACAAGCGACGGTTCGCACACAACTGCTGCACGAAGCTTCGTTAACTCACCTTCACTCATCGTTGGATATTTTTTAAATAAAAATTGTGATACGGTTAGCTCTAATACGGCATCTCCTAAAAACTCAAGACGCTCGTTGTCTTCATACGGTCTTCTGCGATGCTCATTCACATAGGATGAATGTGTAAATGCTTGAAAAAGAAGCGCTTCATTTGTAAACTGAATACCAATTTCCTTTTGAAACTCTGCAAAATTTTGCTTGAATTTCACGTTCATCTTTCGATCTCGATTTGAATATTGTTTAGGCATAAAATACCTCCGCTTACCTGCTTCAATTGTTTCGTAGTTTTTCCCTAACATCTCTCATTATAAAACGAGGTATCCTAAAAGATACACTACCTTTTCAAAAAAAAGAGGTCTTTTTTTGAAATTCTTAAAAAGAAGAGAAAGCCCCGCTGTTTAACGGGGCTTTTCATACATATACTACAGATTAAATTTGGCTCTGTATGTAATTAACTGCATCTCCTACAGTTGAAATTTTTTCAGCTTCTTCGTCAGAAATTTCGATATCAAATTCCTCTTCAAGCTCCATTACAAATTCAACTACGTCTAGAGAGTCAGCACCTAAGTCTTCTTTGAAACTAGATTCTAGTTTCACTTCACTTTTGTCTACACCAAGACGATCAACAATGATTGTTGTTACGCGTTCTAGTACCTCTGCCATTGTTCTTCACCTCCCCTCAAGTCATTATAGATGATTTCCATCTAAAATACTATGGTTGAATAATAAAGTTTATCGGTCGCCTAGTAAACGTCCCTTTGTACTTTATCACCAAATTACACTTTTCGTAAAGTGCCTTTTTTACATCACCATTCCGCCGTCAACGTGAATCGTTTGACCCGTAATATAACGGCTTGCATCTGATGCTAAAAACGCAACTGCGTTCGCAACATCCTCAGGCTGGCCGAAGCTTGCAAGAGGGATTTGCTTTAACATTTCCGCCTGCACTTCTTCATTCAATTTATCCGTCATGTCTGTTGCAATGAAACCAGGAGCAACTGCATTCACTGTAATATTGCGGCTCGCTAATTCTTTGGCAGTTGTTTTTGTTAAACCAATCACGCCTGATTTTGCTGCTACATAATTTGCTTGTCCAGCATTACCGCTGACGCCGACAATTGATGAAATATTAATGATACGTCCTGCGCGCTGCTTCATCATTTGACGAGTAACTGCTTTTGTACACAAAAATACGCCTTTTAAGTTTGTATTAATAACATCATCCCATTCGTCTTCTTTCATACGCATAAGAAGATTATCACGTGTGATGCCCGCGTTGTTCACTAAAATATCTACTGAACCAAATGTAGAAATCGCTTCTTTTATCATTGCTTGTACAGAATCACTTTCTGCCACATTTGCTTGTACAGCAATTGCATCCGTTCCTAATCCTTTAATTTCATCCACAACTTCAAGAGCTTTCGCTTCGCTGCCAGAATAGTTTACAACTACTTTAGCACCAAGCTTTCCCAGCTCAATTGCAACGGCACGACCAATTCCGCGAGAAGCGCCTGTTACAACCGCAACTTTCCCTTGTAACATGTTATTCTCCCCCTTTTAGTGCGTCAATCGTTGATTTTAATGATGTAAGATCATTAACAGCATACACAGCCGCACGGCGATTTACTTTTTTCACAAGACCTGATAATACTTTTCCTGGTCCAATTTCAACAAATGTATCTACACCTTCTGCAAGAAGTGTTTCAACTGTTTCTTCCCATCTCACTGGAGAATACAGTTGTTCCACTAGCTTGTTTTGAATATCTTGACTGTCAGTAACCGGCTTTGCTGTTACGTTTGCTATGACTGGAACTTTCGCATCGCTAAAGCCCACTGTTTCCAGCGTATCACGTAGTTTTTCAGCGGCTGGCTTCATTAAACTAGAGTGGAACGGACCGCTTACCACTAGAGGAATCACACGTTTTGCACCTTTTTCTTTGGCAAGAGCTCCTGCTTTTTCTACGCCATTTACCGTACCTGAAATAACAATTTGACCCGGACAGTTAATATTTGCAAGCTGAACAGCGTCGCCTTCGCTTGTAACTTGAGCGGTAACGGCTTCTAGATCTTCCGCTGACATGCCAAGCACTGCTGCCATTGTACCTTGACCTGCTGGTACAGCTTCGTCCATATAGCGACCTCTTTTGTGAACAGCAACAACGGCATCTTTAAACGATAAAACCTCAGCAGCCACAAGCGCACTGTATTCTCCTAGACTGTGACCCGCAACAAAATCGGGTGTAATTCCGCTCGTTTTAAATGCTTCAAGCAGCATTGTACTCGTTGTTAAAAGAGCAGGTTGAGCGTGATAAGTTAAAGTCAATTCTTCTTGAGGCCCTTCAAAAATAATGTTTGAAAGACTGAACCCTAAAGCTTCGTCAGCTGTATGAATCAGCTTTTTCGCTTCCTCTGTTCCATCATATAAATCTTTTCCCATACCAACAGTTTGTGACCCTTGGCCTGGAAAGATAAAAGCAATTTTCCCCATTTCTTATCTCTCCTTTTCTTCATTAGCAGTTTGTTCGATGGCTTTTTGAATAGTGGAAGACACATTGTTTTCCACCATATTCACAGCTTGCTTAATCGCGCTAAATACTGCATTCGCATCCGACGAACCGTGCGCTTTGATAACAGGCGCATGCAATCCAAACAGCCCTGCGCCTCCATATTCACTGTAATCCATTTTCGCTTTTAACCCCTGCAGCTGAGGCTTTAGCACCGCTGCGGCTAACTTGCTTTTTAACGTGCTCATTAATTCTTGTTTAATCATAGAAAACAAAGAAAGCGCCGTTCCCTCAATGCTCTTAAGAGTCATATTCCCTGTAAAACCATCTGTTACAACCACATCCGCTACGCCGTTTAGCAAATCACGGGATTCCACGTTGCCTACAAAATTAAGATCAGCATTTTTTAGTAGCTGAAAGGCTTGCTTTGTTAAATCATTTCCTTTTTTATCCTCAGTTCCAATGTTCAGCAGTCCCACTCTAGGAGCTTGAATGCCGCGTACTTTTTCGGCATACACAGACCCCATCACAGCGTACTGGAGCAAATGTTCAGGCTTGGCATCAACGTTTGCACCAACGTCTAGCATTAAAAAGCCTTTTCCATCTAGTGTCGGAAGCGTCGGAGCAAGTGCTGGACGTTCAATGCCTTTGATGCGACCTACAATAAAAAGTCCCGCTGTCATTAACGCCCCTGTATTTCCTGCTGAAATACAAGCATCAGCACGACCTTCGGCTACTTCATTTGCCATTAATACCATAGATGCTTGTTTTTTACGGCGCACAGCTCGCACTGGCTCATCAGTTGCATCAATGGTTTCTTCTGTATGAATAATCGAAATACGATCTGAATTTGTTAAATATTTTTTTATTTCTGATTCGTTTCCAATTAACGTAATATGTAATTCTTTAAATTGAGCAGTAGCTTTTTCTACACCTTCAATAATGGCTTTCGGTGCATGATCTCCGCCCATTGCATCAATAGCTAGTTTCATGTTGCGTCTCATCCTTTTTATTATTTATCCTTTGTAGAACGATACATTTTAAAAGTGCCAGAGAACACTTGCTCTTGCCCTACATAGCTGTTTACCTCAACGGTGGTTCGCACTTCACTAGTTGACAGAACTTTCGCTTTTGCTATCACTCGTTCATGAAGCTTAACAGGGCGATGATAACGGATCGACGCATCTGCTGTGAGCGCTAGTTCGTTGTTAATAACAGCGACAGCTAACGAATTAGCTTGCGCAAAAAGGTGGTGACCACGAGCGATTTGATTACGCTGAAACACATGCTCTGTTTTCACATCAAAAATAGATATCGCTGATTGATCTAGTTCAATGTCGATAACTTCTCCAATTACTTCTTCAATCGGAAGCGAACGCACTTCCTCGTCTAGTTGTTTTGAAGCTACATGCTTAATACGTTCTCGCAGTTCAGGAATCGACAACTCTAGGCGGTCTAATCGAATTGTTTGAACGCTCACTGAAAAACGGTCTGCTAGTTCTTCATCCGTAATAAATGGGTTTTCTTCAATTGTCGTTTTTAATAGCTGCTGTCTTTCTTTTTTACTGCGCTTCATTGTCCACCATCCGAACTTTTAATACTAGGTACTAATAGCAGTATATAATCATTGCCTTCTAATTGCAACATTTTTCACATGCTGTATTCTGTGCATTGACGTCGTATTAATGGCCACCAGCGGCTAACTCTTTCACTCTAAGCCGCTTTTTATCTTTATAGACGAAAAGAGATTGAGACATAACTAGATCACTCCAATCTAAAGATGAACAAATGGGGTAAAGGAGCTCGTATAGATTGCTTGTTACACCGCTACGGATTTCCGTGCAAGACTTCGCTTTCCGCGGCCGACCGGTGATCCTCCTCGTCCCTTACGCTTCTGCGGGGTCTCATCTATTCCGCTTTCCCCGCAGAAGTGCCTTGCCCTTCACTTAACAGTTAGAAGCACCTATATCCCCGTCACATACATGAAATCTACGTTCATCATCACAATGAAAAAAATCCGAACGATTGATCGTTCGGATTTTCCTTCAACTAAACTACTTTGTTTCAGTCTCTTTTACTAATCAAATTTTTCTCCAGTCAATACGCCCGTTGCTTCTAATTGTATTCTCAGCAGTGCAAACTGATCTTCTGTCCAAAAGCTGTCGGAATTTACAAGCTTAGCAGCATCTTCTCGAGCTACTTCAAGCGCACGGTAATCGTGCACCATATCGGCTACTTTAAACTCAGGCATCCCGCTTTGTTTTCTTCCAAAGAAATCACCAGGTCCACGAAGCTCTAAGTCTCTTTCTGATAATACAAATCCATCGTTTGTTTCCGTCATAATGGTCATTCGTTCTTTTCCAACTTCTGATTTCGGATCCGCGAGCAGAATGCAATACGACTGTGCATCTCCTCGTCCTACGCGTCCTCTTAGCTGATGAAGCTGAGATAACCCAAAGCGCTCTGCATCATAAATGACCATCACGGTTGCATTCGGAACGTTCACTCCAACTTCTACAACCGTTGTTGATACTAAAATCTGCACGTCATTTACGCTAAATTGTTTCATCACTTCTTCTTTTTCATCAGGTGACAATCTTCCGTGCATGAGACCAACGCTTGCTTTTCCATTAAAATAGTGAGTGAGTGTTGCATGTACATCAATTGCATTTTGAACATCCAGCTTGTCCGATTCTTCAATCAATGGACAAATAACGTAAGCTTGTCTGCCGTCATGTATTTCTTTTTCAACAAAATGTAAAATACGTTCAAGCATATCATGTTTTACCCAGTATGTTTCAATTGCCTTACGTCCTGCTGGCATTTCATCAATAATGGACACATCCATTTCTCCAAACACCGTAATAGCAAGAGTTCTCGGAATAGGAGTCGCCGTCATAAACAGTACATCCGGACTCTCTCCTTTTTCACGTAAAACCCGGCGCTGCCCAACTCCAAAGCGGTGCTGTTCATCCGTAATGACGAGCCCTAAGCTATTATATATAACTTCATCTTGAATTAAGGCATGTGTACCTACTAATACATGAACATCTCCGTCTTTCACTCGCTGAAGCAGCTCTCTTCTTGCTTTTCCTTTAACAGACCCTGTTAGCAAGCCTACGCTGATTCCTACCTTTTCAAGCATCGCAGTCAATGACTCAGCATGCTGTTCAGCTAAAATTTCAGTCGGTACCATTAAAGCACCTTGATGCCCTGCTAAAACAGTGGCGTATAAAGCAACCGCTGCTACGACTGTTTTACCAGACCCTACATCACCTTGCAGCAAGCGATTCATGCGATAAGGCGATTTCATATCGTGCGTAATTTCGTTTACTACACGTTTTTGAGCGTTTGTTAACGGAAACGGCAGCAAGTTCGTGAAGTTTACCAGCTCAGTTGAATCAAATGCTTGCTTCATTCCAGGTGTTTCTTCTCTTTCGCGCTTTCTAAGCGCCTGCATTTTTAATTGAAAAAGTAGAAATTCTTCATAGACAAATCGACGTCTTGCTTGTTTTAAATCTTCATGATCACGAGGTAAGTGAATACTTCTAACCGCTTCTTCACGCGTTACTAGTTTGTATCTAGAACGAATAGAGGCCGGGAGCATATCCTGAATGCTGCTGCCATAATTCTTCAACGCAAGAGAGACGAACTTCCGCATTCCTTTGACCGTTAAGCTGCCTTTAACCGAGTAAACAGGCTCAATCGTTTGATTTTTAACAAACGGAGAAAATTGAAGCTCCTGCAAGTTAATCGTTTGCCGATGCTGATCCCATTTCCCCGTAACCGTAACAGTTTGATCGATTTCTAACTTTGATTTATAGTAAGGGCGATTAAAACAAGTAACCGTAATCAAATAGCGGTTTACTAGCAGCCGAAACGTAAGGCGCGAACGTTTTTTTCCGTAATACGTAAGCGAAGGGACGCTGTGAACCTTTCCTTCTACGGTGACCTTTTCGTCGTGCTTTGCTTCAGCCAAATCTTTTAGCTCATAATCTTCATAGCGGTATGGGAAATGTTCTAACAAGTCATGCACACTATGAATATGCATATCCTCTAATGCCTGTGCTGTTTCCTCTCCAATACCTTTAATGGTTTTAATTGAAATAGTTGTTAGTTCATTCACTTTTATTTAATGCAATACCAAAGATCTTCGCTTCAAGCTCGCGACCTGTTGGTGTTGCCGCTAAGCCTCCTTGTGCAGTTTCTCGTAATGCAACCGGCATTGTTTGACCAATTTTATACATAGCATCAATGACTTCATCACATGGAATACGACTTGTAATGCCTGCTAAGGCCATATCTGCTGCAATCATTGCATTCGCCGCTCCCATTGCGTTTCGTTTCACACATGGAACTTCTACTAGTCCCGCTACTGGGTCACATACTAATCCTAGCATATTTTTGAGAGTAATTGCCATTGCTTCAGCTGCCTGACTCGGTGTACCTCCTGCCATTTCAACAATTGCTGCCGCTGCCATACCTGAAGCTGAACCAACTTCTGCTTGACATCCGCCTGCTGCTCCTGAAATAGACGCATTATTGGCTACAACAAACCCAAAAGCACCTGATGTAAATAAAAATTCAATCATTTCTTTACGAGTTGGGTTTAGCTTATGCTGCACTGCAAACAGCGTTCCTGGCACTACCCCCGCAGATCCAGCAGTAGGCGTTGCACAGATTGTCCCCATTGCCGCATTTACCTCGTTTGTCGCTACAGCTTTGCTGACTGCATCTAAAATTAAATTTCCAGATAATGATTTTCCACTTTGAATATAGTTTTGAAGCAGCACTGCATCTCCACCTGTTAAACCTGTAACAGACTGTACCCCTTTTAAACCGCGTTCAACCGCTTCTTCCATAACCGTTAAGTTCCGGTCCATTTTTTCCATAATTTCTTCACGAGTAACTCCCGTGATATCTATTTCCTGTTGAATCATAATCTCTGCAATTTTTACATTTTGACTTTCTGCTAATTCTACTAGTTCTGCTACGTTTCGAAACATAGTAACCTCCGCTATCATTCTGTCTTATTTTCACTTTAGAACCATCTATAATCACCCGGCTTCAGTTATTCTCTCAAGCCGTTCCTATTCGCTCTATCCTACTCAACCATTCTTGTTACTTGAATAATGTGAGGCAATGTTTTTAACTCTTCAATTACATCATCTTCAATATTCGTATCCATTTCAATTGCCATGAGCGCTACTTCTCCGCGCTCTTTGCGAGATACTTCCATATGTCCGATATTAATTGAGTGTTTCATCAAAATATTCGTAACGGTCGCAATGGCACCAAATCGATCATTATGCACAACGAGAATAGCTGGATTCATGCCTGATAAATTTAACTCAAATCCGTTCAGCTCCGTAATTTGAATTTTTCCTCCGCCAATTGAAATTCCAACAACTTCAATTTCCTTTAATCCGTCGCTCATTTTGATGCGAGCAGTATTCGGATGATCTGTGATTGCCGCTTCCTCAACAAATGTGACGTCCATTCCTTCTTTTTTAGCTAAGTCCAAAGATTGCGGAATACGCTGGTCGAACGTATCAAAATCTAAAATACCGCCAATCAGCGCTACGTCTGTTCCGTGCCCTTTATACGTTTGAGCAAAAGAACCGTACAGTGAAACCACAACTTTTGTGGGCTGCTTGCCAAAAAGCGTTCGTGCAACGCGTCCAATACGCGCTGCACCAGCTGTATGTGAGCTAGATGGTCCAATCATTACCGGACCAATAATATCAAAGACAGATTTATATTTCATAAGGATTTTCCCCCTGCTATTTAGACATTGTTATTACTTATATGTTACTTGAGCTTTTGACTTTTTGGAAGCTTTGTTTCACGCTCTTAAAAAATTTAAAAATTCTCATTTTTATTAGGGACTCACGCACAAAAAAAGCGGTATATTTATCCATAAAAATAAGATAAGCACACCGCTTTTTTTGCTATATTATGCAGGAAAAGATGAATTACTTAAGCTGCTTCTTGCTCGGAAGCTACATCGTCTACTGTTTTAATTTTAAAGTTTTTAAAAACAACTGAACCTATAAACCCAGCTAATGCTCCCGCTAGTGCGCAAAGTACTGCACAAATTGTGACCTTCATAGGGTCATTAAACCCAAACATCACTGCAAGTCCTGCGATTGGCGTTGCCGTGCCTGCAGCATCATTTACCAATCCGAACAGAGCCACAACCACACCGGCTAGTGCACCTCCAACAAAGTTTGTAATGTAGATAGGAATCGGATTTGCTGAAATAATATTCGCTTGTGTTAAAGGTTCAACTGCAACTGAAATGGTTGTACGACGATCCCCAATTTTTAATCGATCAAACAGCACATAGTTCATGAAAGAAGAACCAAACACAGCAAGAGCTCCAATCGCCATAGGCAATCCCGTTAACCCTAGCATAGCCGTTAAAGCCATTGAGCTAAGCGGAGCCGTTGCTACTACTGTAATAACTCCCCCTAAAATAATTCCCATCAAAATAGGGCTAGCACTTGTTGTGTCTTTGATAATTCCTCCAATATTTAAAAGCGTCGCATCTACAATAGGTGAGAATGCATTACCAATTAATCTTGTTAAAGGTGCCGCAATTAAAATATTTCCTAATAAATCGAGACCAGCAGGTGCCTTTTTCTCAATAAATTTCACTACAAATGCCATGAGGTATCCCGCAAAAAATCCAGGGAGCAAGCCTAGACCTGAACACACCACCCCCATCATAAGAGCATATACAGGAGATACGCCTAACGCCAAAGCAACTAATGCTGCCGCCGCAACTCCTCCCATTCCTCCTGCAGCCTTTCCAACTTCACCCAAGAATGAAATACCTAGTAAATCTCCTCCTACATATGACTGAAAGGCCTCTACGAGAAACGCAGCTACCGCTCCGCTTGCCAGAGCCCCCATTGCTTTCATGCCATAAGGTGCCTTGTTGCTAAACAACCAAAATAAAAATAAAACTAATAATAATAAACCTGTTCCTTTTAAAATATCCACTGTTGTCTCTCCTCTCATGCTGTTTTCTTTCACATTTGACTTAATCAGTTTTCAAAACTACCATATAAACGGGTTCTTTTCAACTAATATACCTAACATACCGAACGATTACAACACTTAATAATAAAATAGTTCGTATTTATCTTAAAAAACACCAAAAAAGAAGCGCCCCTCGGGAGGGGTGCTTCTTTTTTGGTTATTCAATTGCAAAAATGTAAGAATATAAAGGTTGATCTCCTTTATGAAGCTCTACCTCAACTTCTTCAAACGTTTCTTCTACAAACGATGTTAGCGCTTCAGCTTCATCGTCTGAGACATCCTCTCCTTGAAGAATCGTAAGGATTTCCGCTTCGTCATCGATCATATAAGTCAATAGCTTTTTTGCTGCTTCTAATTTCTCTGAATCTTTTACAACGATTTTCTTTTCGGCAATACCCATAAAATCGCCTTTAGCTAATTCAAGACCATCAATATTTGTATCGCGAACTGCATACGTTACTTGTCCTGTTTTCACGTGCTGTAGAGCTTCTGTCATTACTTCCTCGTTTTCTTTTAAGCTTTGCTGAGGATTAAATGATAGCAGCGCTGTCATTCCTTGAGGAACCGTTTTAGACGGGACAACCGAAACGTGACTGCCGGCAACAGCAGCCGCTTGGTTAGCAGCCATCACAATATTTCCGTTATTAGGTAAAATCAGTACCTGTTCAGCATTTGTTTCTTCAATCGCTTTGACAATATCCTCCGTACTTGGATTCATTGTTTGTCCGCCTTCAATGACAACCGTTGCCCCAAGGCTCTTGAACAATTCAGCAATTCCTTTTCCCATTGACACAGTAACAATGCCAAAGGGCTGTTTTTCAGCATTTTTTACTGCAGGCTTTTCTTCACCTGAAACAATGGTGCTATGCTGTTCTCTCATGTTTTCAATCTTCATTTTAATTAAACTTCCGTACTGCTGCCCGTAGTTTAACACTTCTCCAGGATGCTCAGCGTGAATATGAACTTTCACAATTTCATCATCAGATACTACAAGCAATGAGTCGCCCCATTTACTTAAGTCTTGACGAAACGTTTCTTCAGAAAATGTTTTAGCTGCAGGCTTATCCTCTTCCAGCCTTACCATAAATTCTGTACAATAGCCAAATTCAATGTCTTCTGTATTCATATGGCTTTGTGCATGCTTATGATGCTCAGCATTTACGAGTTCATTCATCGAAGGAGCTGACATGGGTACACCCGGAAGTTTTTCACCTTTTAATTCAGCTAAAAACCCTTCATAAATTAAAACAAGCCCTTGACCTCCGCTATCCACTACGCCTACTTCTTTTAACACGGGTAAAAGATCTGGCGTGCGATCTAACGAAGCATTAGCTTCCTTAAGTACTTCTTCCATGAACAGAATCATATCAGATTGCTTTTTAGCAACAGCCGCTGCTTTTTTAGCAGTATCCTTAGCTACTGTTAAAATGGTTCCTTCGATTGGTTTCATAACAGCTTTATAAGCAGTTTCTACCCCAAGCTCAAGAGCTTCAGCAAACTCAACTGTTGTAATCGCTGACTTTTGCTCAACCGATTTCGCAAAACCGCGGAATAATTGAGATAAAATAACTCCTGAATTACCGCGCGCCCCCATCAATAAGCCCTTAGACAAAGCTTGACTCACTTGGCCGATGTGATCAGATAGTTTATTTTTTACTTCTTTAGCACCAGACGTAATCGATAAGTTCATATTTGTTCCAGTATCACCATCTGGTACAGGAAAAACGTTCAGCGCATCTACATAATCTGCATTGTTAGATAGATGCTGGGCTCCTTGAAGCACCATTTCTCTAAACCGCTTTCCGTCCAACGTTGTCATTGACACGAATCTTCCTCCTTAATTAAACGTTCGTTACACGAACACCCTGCACATAAATATTTACTGAATCAACCGTTAAACCAACCGTTTGTTCCAGTGTGTATTTTACTTTTGTTTGCACATTATGAGCAATTTCAGAAATTTTTGTTCCATAGCTTACGATAATGTACATGTCGATATGTACGTCATCCTCTTCTTGTCTTACCACAATACCTCGTGTAAAGTTTTCTTTGCGAAGAATTTCTGTAAGACCATCTTTAAGCTGATTTTTTGAAGCCATTCCCACAATCCCGTAACAATCAACAGCTGCTCCTCCAGCAATTGTTGCAATTACATCTGTAGAGATATCAATTTGACCATACTTCGTTTTCATTTCGATGGACATACTCGTTCCCCTTTCTACTTTCATAGGTTATAAATATTCTACTATAATCAATCTCGTTTTAAAAGAGGCGTCCAGCTTGTCCCTTTTAAAGATGACAGTATTAGGTATCAACTTGTCTTAAAATAAGTAATAGCCCAAGTTATACCTATTTCTACTCTCTATATTATTGAACATAGATTCATTTTATATGTCAAGGAAAATTTCTTGAAAGCTTTTCTCCAGAACTATTGCATTCTCTGTAAGGCTGTGATAAATTAATATAGTATTTCTCAAAACAGAATTGAGTAGTTTTTTTGGTGTTAGGAGGGAAAATCATGGCACGCAAATGTGTAGTAACTGGTAGAAAAGCTCGTTCAGGTAACGCACGTTCTCACGCAATGAACGCTACTAAGCGTAAATGGGGTGCTAACGTTCAAAAAGTACGTATCTTAGTGAACGGTAAACCAAAACGTGTGTACGTTTCAGCTAGAGCCCTTAAGTCTGGTAAAGTTCAACGCGTTTAATCTTTATAATGAAAAAGCACCATATTTTATGGTGCTTCTTTTATTATTCCGGCGTTGTTAATCTTTTTTGAACGAATTAAGCATGACCTTTACGATGCCACCTAAAAACTTTGGAAGTTTGATTGTATAGAATTTCATACTGTCCCTCCTAACCGTCTCCACACTTTATCTCCTTTTAAAGAAAGCCCTATGTCCTGCTCTCATTTTCCATGCTTCATCACAAGCAACGTTTATCATTGCTTCTTACCATCATTAATATGCCTTTTGTAAATGAAAAAGTACCTCTTTGTTGAATAAGTTCATTGCTAATACATAAAGTTGAGCCGAGTTCTACTTCATGCTTATTGAGCGGGTATTTGAAACCTTCTAGCGTAAGCTCTTTTACACCGCCTGCAAAAGGAACGAATGAAATATAGTGAAACTCCTTTAAACGATCAACATGATAAGTGCCTGGTTCAAACAATTGAATGATATTTTGATTGTCAATCATTTTTACATTCGCTTTCTCTTTTAACCCTTTATACAGGAGCTGAATGCTTCCAAACATGTGGTCAAGCCTTCCACCTGTTGCTCCAAAGATACAAATACTTTCCGGTTTTTGCCCTATTGCCCACTCAAAAGCAAGTTCCAAATCCGTTGCATCTTTTTCTGCAGGATACAATTCAACATCTTGTAATGCTTCTCTCACTAGCTTAAGCTGTGCCTTTGTAATGGAATCAAAATCTCCAAATGCTTTTACCGGCAAAATGTCTTGCTGAAGAAGAAGGAATACGCCGCGGTCTACTCCTACCCACTTTACATCGTTTGACTGGTGCAGGGGCGGCATATGTTCATCCGGTCCCCCTGCTAGAATATGAATTTTCATTATGTATATGCTCCTTTTCTATTAAAAAATGAACGAAATAAATATGTTTTCTTTATCCTAAGAGAAAAAGCTGCTGTGTACAAGTTCTACTCGTTGTACACAGCAGCTTTTATTACTTACGCTTGAACAGTTGTGCGAATTTGACTAATTGCGCCAGCTCGGTCTTCTTGGTTATAAATAGCTGAGCCAGCCACTAAGACATTTGCTCCTGCTTCCACACATTTTCTTGCTGTTTCTTCATTAATTCCTCCATCAACCTCTACTTCAATAGAAAGGTGACGAATTTCAATAAGCTGAGAGATTTGCTCAATTTTCGGCAGTACATTTGGAATGAAGTTTTGCCCTCCAAAGCCTGGGTTCACCGTCATTAATAAAATAAGATCGATATCTTCTAAGATATGCTTTACCACGTCAATTGGCGTTGCAGGATTTAAAGCAACGCCTGCTTTCATGCCGTGCTCTTTGATTAATTGAATGGTGCGGTGCAAATGAGTACACGCTTCAGCATGTACCGTTAAAATATCAGCACCTGCCTTTGCAAACATTGGAACGTATTGATCTGGGTTTTCAATCATTAAATGCACATCTAAGGGCAGTGTTGTGACAGGGCGTACAGCCTCAACGATAAGCGGTCCAATTGTAATATTAGGAACAAAATGGCCATCCATAACGTCGATATGGATGTAGTCTGCTCCACCTGCTTCAACTTCACGAATTTCTTCAGCAAGCTTTGAAAAATTGGCAGATAAAATGGAAGGTGCGATTTTTGTCATTTTTAATACCTCGGCTTTCTTTGCTTAATTTCCTCAATAAATTGCAAGTAATGTTCGTAGCGATAACTCGGAATTTCTTTTTGTTCGTATGCTTCTTTCACCGCACATTTTGGTTCTTTCACATGCAAACAACCTCGAAATTTACACTGTTCACTCAAACGCGACATTTCAGGAAAACAATGGGTTAACTCTTCTACTTCTAACGTTAAAAATTCCAGTGAGCTAAAACCTGGCGTATCGGCTACTAAACCTTCACCAAACGAAATCAGTTCTACATGACGTGTTGTATGCTTTCCTCTTCCAAGTGACATTGAAATATCATTTGTCTTTAACTCAAGCTCTGGTTTAAGTGTATTTAACAGTGAAGATTTACCTACACCTGACTGTCCGGCAATAACCGTTACGCGATCTTCAAATAACGGCTGAATTTGTTCCATGCCTTTTTCTGTGACTGTCGACGTTAAAATGACCTCATATCCTATTTTACGATATTCTTCGGCATATTGCTCGATTTCTTGCTTTTGCTGCTGTGATAAAAGATCTACTTTTGAAATACAAATAATAGGTTCAATATGATTAGACTCCACTAACACTAAAAATCGGTCAAGAAGCATCGTGCTAAAATCAGGTTCAATCGCTGAAAAAACAAGCAGCGCCTGATCAACATTTGAAATTGGGGGACGAACTAATTCATTTTTACGTTCTTTAATTTCAAGTATATATCCTTCAAGCTTATTTTCTGCCTGAAATACTACATTGTCACCGACTAAAGGCGTTACTTTCTTTTTACGAAAAACACCTCGTCCTCGACATTGCGTTACTTGTCCGTCATGAAGAACATAATAAAATCCGCTAAGGGATTTAATAATTCTTCCTTCTGGCATAACCTCACTCCTATCACTCTGGATATTCAACGTCTTTTTCTTCAATAACTTCCCCGTCTCGGACAATTTTATAAGACGCTTTTTCATTTTCATCAACTAAAACATCGAACGATTCTTTTGTTGTTTCAGTAATCGTTAGTTCTTTAGCAGGAACGGACATATCGTTATCTGCATCTTCGATATAAATTTGTACTTTTTGCGGCTTTGGCTTTTCCTCTTCTGTTCCGGTGGCATCGCCTGTTTCCGTTGCGTCGCCTTGTTCCGTGCTTGCTTCGGTGTCAGTTTCTTCTTTATACGGAATAGTCACGTCCACTGACACCGTTTGAGGAGCTTTTGGCTCCTTGCCCATTGAGACTGTAATGGTGAGCTTATCACCTTGCTCGATACTCTGCTCCGCTGCAGGCTTTTGAGACATCACAAGACCTTTTTCAACAGTGTCGGAATACGCTGTTTTTACATCCACTTCAATATCTTCATCTGATGCATAATCTTTTACGCTTTTTTCCGTCCAGCCCGAGAAATCTTTTAATGTAATCTTCGGCGGCCCCTTACTTACCCATAGCGTAACCGTTGTATCCTCCGGCACGACTTGTTCGGTTTCTTTAGGGGTCTGATCTGTAATATTGCCTTTTGGTTCTGTGCTTTCAACTTCGATGGATTGGATATCTTTATAATTCTGCTTTTCTAACAGACTTTTTACTTCCGTAAAGCTTCTTCCAATGTACCGGTTAAATGCTTCTTTTTTCTTTCCTGTACTTCGATAAATAATGACATTAGATCCTTCTTTGATAACATCTCCCGCTTCTGGCATCGTTTTAACCACGTCGCCTTCTTCCACCTCATTATCAGATATATCTTTAGGATTCTTCACTTTAAAGCCTAAAGAAACTAAATCGGTTACTGCTGATTCATAATCTTGATTATGTAAATCAGGAACCTTTACGTCTTTTGGCAGTAACAAAGCCGGAATAAATGTAACGGCGGCTACGCTAGCAGCTGCCAGCAGCAAAAAAATTAAAACAAGCGTTACAATCAGCTTGCTTTTGCCTTTTTTCTTTTTCTTCTTTTTTTTCTTCGGCTTTAACTCTTCTTCCTCTTGTTCTTCGCGCTCTAAGTGAGGCGGTTTTCTCACAGGCACGTGCGTTTCTTCGGATTCAACAAAATCCTCCTTAATAACTGGAATGGCTTTTGTCACTTCTTCATCATCAGGCACCGTAAACCTTTGTTCATTATAACGATTTGGATGAACAGCAGACTGTAAATCCGCTTCGAGTTCTTCGACGGAACTGTATCGGTAAAATGGATCTTTAGTTGTTGCTTTTAATACAACATTCTCCACGCTTTGAGGGATAGATGGATTCCATCTTTTAGGAGAAGGTGTTTCTGTCTGTAAATGTTTTAATGCAATTGACACAGCCGATTCCCCAGAAAAAGGGACTCGACCCGTTAGCAATTCAAATAGGACGATGCCAAGCGAATAAATATCAGAACGCTTATTCGCAAGCCCTCCCCTTGCCTGTTCAGGAGATAAATAATGAACAGAGCCCAAAACAGAATTAGTATGCGTAATGGTTGTAGAACTTAGTGCTACGGCAATGCCGAAGTCAGTAACTTTAATGGTATCATCATGATCAATTAAAATATTTTGAGGCTTAATATCCCGGTGAATAATTCCGTACTGATGAGCATGGGCAATAGCTGATGTAATCTGCGTCATAATATGTATGGCTTTATCAAGAGATAGTGGTGATTCTTGCAGAATGTATTGCTTTAATGTCATACCCGGTACATATTCCATGATGATATAGTAAATATCTTCTTCTTCTCCAACATCATAAATACTGACAATATTAGGATGAGCAATACTCGTAGCAGATTGTGCTTCTCGATGGAAACGCTTTATAAACGCATCGTCACTTGCAAAGTCTAAACGAAGCACTTTAATTGCCACATCACGATCCAAAATCATGTCGCGACCTAAATAGACGTTTGCCATTCCGCCTCCACCAATTACTTGCAATACCTTATAACGGTCGTTTAGCCGTCTACCTATTAGCAACACTCTCACCCACTTTCAGATGTAAAGTCCACAATTGCAAGTGTAATATTGTCTTCTCCACCAAGCTCATTTGCTAATTGAATCAGGCTCGTACCCTTTTCGTGAAGTGATGAACTTGTTGATAACGTTTCGTTCAGCTTTTGTTCCGTTACCTTATTTGTCAGTCCATCTGAACATAATAATAATCGATCTTCTTTTTCCACTTCAATTGTTTTTACATCTAAACTAACATTTTCTTCGGTACCTAGTGCTCGCAATAAGATATTTTTTCGTGGATGATGCTCAGCATCTTCTTTTGTGATTTGACCATTTTTTACGAGTTCATTCACAAGAGAATGATCTTCTGTTACTTGTTGAAATCCATATTCATTGGAAATATAGCATCTGCTGTCTCCTATATTACCAATCGCACAAAACGTATCGGCGCATAAAGCAAGTACAACTGTTGTACCCATCCCTTTACACTCTTCATGCTCCTGAGCATACTGATAAATATCTTGATTAATTTGCGAAACATGCGTACGAATCCACTGCGTCGCCTCATCAGGAGACGTTACTTTGTCCGCTTCTTCCCACGCTGTTTGCAATTTTTGAACCGCCATCTCACTGGCGACGTCGCCAGCTCGATGACCTCCCATACCATCAGCCACAATTGCAAGCAGCTGATTGTGTTGGTTCAAAAATACCCCTCCGTTATCTTCATTGTGTTGTCTAACTCTCCCTCGGTCTGTCATGAAGACAGTTGCCATACAATCACCTCGTCTCTTCTTTACGCTCCTTCGCACGTAATTGGCCACAAGCTGCATCGATATCATGACCTTGCTCACGTCGAATAGTCACGTTAACGCCACGCTTTTTAAGCGTACGTTCAAATGCAAAAATCTGTTCACGCGGTGTACGAACATAATCACGCTCAGGCACATAGTTTACCGGAATCAAGTTCACGTGGCATTTCACGTCTTTAATTAAATCCGCTAATTCCTCCGCATGCTCTACTTGATCGTTTACGCCTCCGAATAGACCATACTCAAAGCTAATACGTCTTCCCGTTTTATCCGTATAATATTTAATGGCTTCCATCAAATCAGGAAGTTTGTACGCACGGTTAATCGGCATTAAGCGTGAGCGGATGTCATTGTTTGGAGCGTGAAGTGAAATCGCAAAATTGATTTGCATTTTTTCATCAGCAAACTTATAGATTTTCGGAATGATTCCACTTGTCGATACTGTGATATGACGTGCACCAATATTTAATCCATCATCACTGTTAATTGTTTTTAAGAAGCGCATCATTTCATCATAGTTATCAAATGGCTCCCCAATACCCATAATTACGACAGAGCTCACGCGTTCTCCTTGTTCATCTAGCGCTTTTTGTACTTTTACTACTTGCGCTACGATTTCTCCAGCTTCTAAGTTACGCTTTAAACCTCCAAGAGTAGACGCACAGAATGTACAGCCGATGCGACAGCCAACTTGAGTTGTTACACAGACAGAATTTCCGTATTCATGACGCATAAGCACCGTTTCAATCGTATAACCGTCATGGAGTTCGAATAAAAACTTCATCGTGCCGTCCCCAGACGTTTGCTGAACAACTGTTTTTAATGTCGTTAATGCAAATTTGTCTTTTAATTGTTCACGTAATCCTTTAGATAAGTTTGACATATCGTCAAAGTCCGTTACGCGTTTAATATATAACCAGTCAAAAATTTGTTTAGCACGGAACTTCTTATCTCCGTGTTCCACTAACCAATTTTCTAGGTCGTGCATTTCTAATGAATAAATAGATGGTTTTTGCGCTTTTTCTTCTGCTTTTGCTTTTCTTTTAGCTACTTCTTCCATTTTTACACCTTCTTCTGTAAACATGCAATATAAAACCCATCGCTTTGTGCATCTGGCAGCAATTGAATTTCACCATGTTTTACGTTTTGTTTAAGCTTTTGCGGCATGCGTGCAGCAAGCGTTTCATCTTTTTGAAAATCAGCATGATCTGCTAAAAATGCTGCTACAACATCCCCATTTTCATCCCGGTCAATTGTACATGTACTATATACAAGGGTCCCACCTTTTTTTAATAAAGGCGCAACCGCATTTAAAATATCTTGTTGAATACGCGCCAGCTGCTTTACATCTTGCTCAGTTTTTGTATATTTCAAATCAGGTTTACGTCTCATTACACCAAAACCTGAGCACGGAGCATCTACTAAGATGCGGTCAAACATTTCTTTATCAAACTGTTCGCCTGCTTTGCGGCTGTCTTGAACCGTCGGCTCAATATTGGTAAGATGCAGACGCTCTGCCTGCTGGGCAATCAGCTTTACTTTATGGTCATGAATGTCCAAGGAAATAACTTTACCACTGTTTCTAAGCTGCTCTGCAATATGAGTTGATTTTCCTCCCGGTGCAGCACAGCTATCTAAAATTAGCTCTTCTGTCTCTGCACCGAGCGCATGAGCCACTAACATAGAGCTTTCATCTTGAACGGTAAACATTCCTTCACGAAATGCTTGTGTATGAGCTGCATTTCCTTTTTGAACTTCTAGCGCTTCTTCTACAAAATGGCCTGGTTCTACAACAATACCTTCTTTTTCTAGCGCTTCTTTTACTTCATTTTGCGTAAAGCGTGCACTGTTTACTCGGATTGTTTGTTTAGGGGCCATTAAATTAGCTAAACAGATTCCGCGTGTTTTGTCCAATCCATATTGTTCCACCCAGCGTTTTACAAGCCACAATGGATGACTCGTTTCAATTGCCAACCGCTCCACAGGATTTTGTATTTCCTCTAAAGAAGGCGTGCCGCTGCGCTGAATATTTCGTAAAACGCCGTTTACCATTGAGGCAATTCCTTTGTGACCCCGTTTTTTGGCAATTTCTACTGCTTCATGAAGGATTGCCCGGTCAGGCACTCGGTCTAAATATACCATTTGGTAAAGTGATAAACGAAGCAGCACTCGCACCCAAGGCTGAAGCTTTTTTGGATTTTTCAAGAAAGGCGCTAACCCGTAATCTAACGTATCACGTCTTTGAATCGTTCCATACACAATTTCCGTTAACAGTCCTGCATCTTTTCCTTGAATACCCCGTTTTTGTATGCTGTTATTTAACAATAGATTGCTGAATGCCTGATTTTTTTCAATAGCTAGTAAAATATCTAAAGCTATGTCTCGAACGTTGTACTTACTCATTGACATCCCCTAATACTGTTCCGACTTCAACGGATGTACCTCGTAGATACTGCGCTGCATCCATACGTTTTTTTCCAGACGGCTGAAGTTCCGTCACTTTAATAGCTGTTTCATTTCCAGTTGCTACTATAAATCCGTCCTCTTCAAGTGATAAAACGGTACCCGGTTTGCCTGATGCGGATACTTTTTCTCCCCACCAAATTTTCATGACCTGACCGTCTGCTGTTGTATAAGCAACGGGCCAAGGGTGAAGGCCGCGGATATGGTTATAAATTTCTTCTCCTGTACGGGCCCAATCAATTTTCTCTTGTTCACGCTTAATGTTAGAAGCAAATGTCGCTTCGTCATCGTTTTGTTTAACCGGCGTAATTTCACCTTTTACAAGAGAAGGAATGGTTTCTGAAAGCAATTTTGCACCAGCAGCGCTGAGTTTATCATGAAGTGTGCCAACGTGATCACGTTCTTCAATCGGAACTTCTACCTGTGTTAAGATATCACCTGCATCTAATTTTTCTACCATATACATAATTGTAACACCAGTTTTCGGCTTACCTTGTAGAATTGAATAATGAATCGGCGCGCCTCCGCGCAGTTCAGGTAACAGAGAAGCATGCACGTTAATACAGCCGTATTTAGGCGCTTCTAAAATAGGGGTTGGTAAAATTTGACCAAAAGCCGCTGTTACAATTAGGTCAGGCTCATACGCTAACACTTGCTGATATTCTTCTTCTAAACGAATCTTTTCTGGCTGCAGTACAGGTATTTCATGCTTTAACGCCTCAACTTTTACAGGAGGAGGTGTTAATACGCGCTTGCGTCCTTTTGGTCGGTCCGGCTGTGTAACCACTGCGACCACTTCATATCCATCTTTAAGTAATGTTTGTAAAACCGGCACTGAAAAATCCGGCGTTCCCATAAATACGACTTTCATCGTGTAAAACCTACCCTTCTAGTTCATCCTCTTCGTAATACTTTGTCACTTTTTCCGTGAACAATACACCGTGTAAATGATCAATTTCATGCTGAATTGCTCGTGCTAAAAAACCTTTTGCTTCTATAAAATAAGGTTTTCCTTTACGGTTTTGCGCACGTACTTTCACATAATCAGCTCGAGCCACGTCACCAAAAAGGCCCGGAAAACTTAGGCAGCCTTCTGGACCGATTTGTTCGCCTCGTTGCTCAATAATTACCGGATTAATTAGCTCAATTTTACCGTGTCGATCATCCACGTCTACCACTGCCACTTGCTGCAGAACTCCTACTTGAGGAGCAGCTAGACCCACACCGTCTGCTTCAAGCATTAAATCATACATGCCGTTTAGTAATTTCGCTAATTTATTATCAAAGTTTTTAACGACTTCACATTCTTGTTCAAGTACTTCATTAGGATGGTAAACAAGCTTAAGCTTAGCCAAATAGGCACCTCCTTTATTCTTTCTATTTATATCCAAAAAGCTTCTTCTTTAACGCCATCAAGACGACTAGTTACATCATCGAGTATGGATTCAAATCAATAGTGATCGTTAAATTTTCCTTCTGCATTTCCGCTTGATAACGTTCTAATATATATTTCAACAGCGGAATCAGGCTTGGTTCCAGCTTGTATTTTAACATGCATTGATAGCGATATCTATCTTTTATCTTAGCAATCGGAGATGCGACTGGCCCTAAGATCGTTGTTTGCGGCGAAAGTTTCTGACGCAGATACTGCGAAACTTTGTCTGTAACAGACACCACTTTTGCAATATTTTCATGAGATACCGTTACAAGCGCCAAGTAAAAGAAAGGGGGATATTTGTGCATTTTACGAATTTCCATCTCGTGCTTATAAAACGAATCGTAATCATGCTGACTCGCAAGTTGAATGCTGTAGTGTTCAGGCGTGTACGTTTGAATCACTACTTCTCCTGGAAGTTTGTGGCGTCCTGCTCTTCCGCTTACTTGTGTTAAAAGCTGAAACGTTTTTTCAGATGCACGAAAGTCAGGTAAATTCAGCATCGTATCTGCTGTTAAAACGCCTACAAGCGTGACGTTTGGAAAGTCCAGTCCTTTCGCAATCATCTGCGTCCCTAGTAAAATTTGCGCTTCTCCACTTGCAAACTTGTTCAGGAGCTTTTCATGGGCGCCTTTTCGGCTTGTCGTATCAACATCCATTCGAACAACTCTAGCCTCGGGCAGCACTTTTGTTAATTCTTCTTCCACTTTTTGTGTACCAGACCCGAAAAAGCGGATATGTTCGCTGTGGCATTCTGGGCACTCAGTGTGCACATGTTCTTCGTGTCCGCAATAATGGCATTTTAATTTATTTTGATAGCGGTGATACGTTAGTGAAATTTCACAGTGCTCACATGTCGGAACGTAACCGCAGTCTCTGCACATAACAAAAGAAGAATGACCTCTTTTATTTAAAAATAAAACGATTTGCTCCCCTTTTTCCAAACGGTCTTTCATCTTTTCAAACAGCATAGTTGAAAACATAGAGCGGTTGCCGCTGCGAAGCTCTTCTCTCATATCAACGATATCCACCGAAGGCATTGATGACTTATTCATTCTTTGCTTTAACGTCAGTAGCTTATACACACCTTTTTGCGCTCTTGCAAAGGACTCAAGCGTTGGTGTTGCACTTCCTAAAATGACTGGACACTGATGATGCTGCCCTCGGTAAATAGCTACATCCCTTGCATGATAACGGGGGTTTTCTTCTTGTTTATAACTCGTCTCATGTTCTTCATCGATAATAAGAAGGCCCAAATTTTCAAATGGAGCAAATACAGCAGAGCGGGCCCCTACTACAACGGATACTTCTTTTCGCTGAATTTTTCGCCATTCATCGTATTTTTCCCCAGTAGACAAGCCGCTATGAAGTACAGCAACTTTTGAGCCGAATCGCTCTTTAAACCGCTTGACCATCTGAGGGGTAAGTGAAATCTCCGGAACAAGCATAATCGCTTCTTTCCCTTTTTTTAGCACTTGATCAATTGATTGGAGATACACTTCTGTTTTTCCGCTTCCGGTTACTCCGTACATTAAAAACACATCGTGAAGATTTTCTTCGATGTCCTGCAGAATCGGTGCAATTGCCTCAGCTTGTTCATCGGTCAATTGAAATGGCTTTGATGGTGTAAAGTATCGATCTTGATAAGGATCACGGTATATTTCAATTTCCGTTTCCGCTAAGAGTCCTTTGTTAATCAGCGCTTTTATAGGAGCGGAGGTAATCTGCAAATCTTCCGCTATTTCTTTTATGGCTACTTCTTCATTTCGATTCAGCATAAAAGACAGCACTTGTTTTTGCTTTTCTGCCTGCTTATTTAACTCGCTCATAAACTGGTGAATTTCTTCAAGGCTTTGATTCAGTTTTACGCCTTTTGCCGTTTTTTTGTTTCCTTTGTTTTTCACGACGTAGACGACTTCAATTAGACCTTTTTGAATATCACGGTGAAAAGCAGGAGCAGCGGCTGTTTTTTCTACTTCACTCCACTTCAGCGAGGATCTTGACTGAAAAAACGGCTTTACTTGCTCATGAAGCTGTTCGTATGCCTCTTTTGAAAGGAGTGACAGTTCTTTATCATATTTTGCTTTCATCGCCGCAGGCAGCATGACTTGAAAAGCCGATATCATAAAACAAAGCGTTTTTTCGGTTAGCCAGTGCCCAATCTCTAACAGTTCGGGAGTCAGAACCGGCGTTAAATCAAGCAGGTCAGCGATTGGTTTAACGCGCTTAACTTCAGCCTCTTCTTTAAGAGCCACCACAAACCCTTGAACTTTTCTAGGACCAAACGGAACGACAACTCGCATACCCGGAACAATAATTCCTTTCCATTTGTCGGGAATAGCGTAGTCAAAAGCTCGATCTGTTTGCTTAGCAGCCACGTCCACAATTACACTAGCTACACTCATTTTTTCAGCCCTTCTAACATTTCCTTCACTTCTTTTAACACCTCGGTAGCTACATCGTGTTTTGAAAGAATGGGAAGTTCTTTAGACTCTCCGCTTCGCTTATAGAGCGTTACAATATTTGTGTCCGTCCCAAAACCTGCTCCTTCTGTCGTCACGTTATTGGCTACAATCATATCCAAGTTTTTAGATGCAAGTTTCTTTTGTGCATATTCATCCACTTGTTCTGTTTCTGCTGCAAAGCCGACTAAAAGCTGGTGTTCTTTTCGCTCTCCAAGCGTGCGTAAAATATCTGTTGTTCTCTCTAGCTCTAGTACTGCTTCACCAGGCTGCTTTTTCATCTTTTGATCAAACACATGCTTTGGTCGGTAATCTGCCACTGCGGCTGATTTAATGACAACATCTGCTTCATGATAGCGCTGCATAACAGCTTCAAGCATCTGCTGCGCACTTTCAATTTGAACAACCTGCACTCCTTTTGGATACTCTAAATTCGTCGGTCCCGTTACAAGTGTTACCGATGCGCCTAATTTAGCAGCTTGTTCTGCAAGGGCATAGCCCATTTTCCCAGTAGATCGATTGGTGAAAAATCGGACGGGATCAATGCGTTCTACCGTAGGTCCTGCTGTAACCAATACATTCACACCTTCAAGGATCTTTTGTGTATGTGATGCTTGTGAAAAATAAGATCCGATTAGTGAAACAATTGTTTCTGGCTCTTCAAGACGACCTTTTCCTACATAACCGCATGCCAAATACCCTTCTCCAGGTTCTACAAAAGAGTAACCAAATGATGAAAGAGTGCTCATATTTTTTTTAACAGCTGGATGATCGTACATATGAACATTCATTGCAGGTGCAATCCACACAGGTGCAGTAGCAGCCAGCAGCGTTGTGGAAATCATATCATCTGCAAGACCATTTGCTATTTTCCCTATCATATTTGCCGTAGCAGGAGCTACTAAAATTAAATCAGGCCAGTCTGCTAAATCAATATGTGCAATTACAGATGGATCTTTTTCATCAAACGTATCTGTATAAACTGGGTTTCGAGACAGAGCTTGAAACGTAAGCGGCGTTACGAACTCGCATGCTGAAGCAGTCATCATTACTTTAACTTCCGCTCCCGCTTGTACTAATTTACTTGTTAAAGCTGCGGCTTTATATACGGCGATTCCGCCGCTAACACATAATAAAATTCGTTTTCCCTTCATCATTATGCCCCCATCTATTTATCCCGCTCAACCAGCATCCGCTTGTTTACTCGGGTAACTATCTAAAGCTTTTCAATTCAATTATTATACCATTTTTGTAGTGAGACATTCACTATCCTGCTTGAACACAGATAAAAGCATCAAAAAAATAACAACCTATAAAGTAGGTTGTTATTTTTTCACTTACTGATGTTTAGAATCTTCTTCTGCTACACCTTGCTTATAGCTTAATTGTTCAGCATTAATTTCTTCTAAAGCACAGCCTACAAACTTATAAGAAACCGGCTTTTCAATCGGCGTATCATTGTGAAGCTGTAATTGACGTGCACGTTTTGCAGCTACTGTCACAAGCGTGTACTTAGAATCTAATTTTTCCATTAGGGAATCAATTGATGGATAAAGCATGTTTATTCTACCTCCAGCATTCTTTTATAGCGCGCAGAAATACGATCACGACGGCAGTGTTCAGCCGTTACGATAGCACGGATGCGAGCACAAGCATTTTCTACTTTGTCATTTTCTACAACATAATCGTAGGCGTCCATAAGTTCAATTTCTTCTTTTGCCACGCGCATACGGTTATTGATTAAATCTTCTGTTTCAGTACCGCGGTTTACGATACGACTTTTAAGCTCTGATAAACTCGGCGGTGCCAAGAAGATGAACAAACCTTCTGGAAATGCTTCTTTCACTTGAAGAGCACCTTGCACTTCAATTTCTAGAAATACGTCTTTTCCTTCAGATAACGTTTGTTCTACATAATCAACCGGGGTACCGTAGTAGTTACCTACGTATTCAGCCCACTCTAATAATTTCTTGTTTTCAATCATGCGCTCAAACTCTTCGCGTGGTTTGAAGAAATAGTCAACGCCGTCTACTTCACCTTCGCGGGGCTTTCTTGTTGTTGCAGAGATAGAATACTGCAATTTAATGTCTTCTTGCTCAAACAATGCTTTTCGTACCGTTCCTTTTCCAACACCTGATGGTCCGGAAAGAACAATTAATAAACCTCTTTCAATCATCGGTTCAAGTGACCTACCCTTCTAATAATTCTTCTTTGTTTATAAGTCGCTGTGACACAGTTTCTGGCTGTACAGGAGCTAAAATAACATGATCGCTATCCATAACAATAACAGATCGTGTTTTACGTCCTTGCGTTGCATCTATTAAAGAGCCTCGATCTTTTGCATCTTGAATAATGCGTTTGATTGGAGCTGATTCAGGATGAACGACAGAGATTATACGATTAGAAGAAATAAAATTTCCAAATCCAACGTTCACTAATTTACCGCTCATAAGAAGCCTCCTGCTATACCAATATAATCTTTATCTTACACGAAGGCTATTCAATATTTTGAACCTGCTCTTTTATGCGTTCTAATTGTGCTTTCATACTAATAACATACTGAGCAATAGTACCATTGTTTGCCTTCGCACCGATTGTATTCATTTCACGATTCAGCTCTTGAACAAGAAAATCCAGCTTGCGTCCTACTGAATCAGGTGTATTTAACGCTTGAATAAATTGTGAAACATGACTTTGAATTCGCGTAAGTTCTTCGCTAATATCTGCTTTTTCAGCAAAAATAGCTACTTCAGTCAGCACTCGCTGCTCATCGAAAGTACCTTCTAAATAGTCGCTCAGCTTTCTTTTAATACGCTCGCGATATTGTTCAGCAACTTCAGGAGCAAGCTGTGTAATTTTTTCGCGAATGTCTTGAATGTCCTGTAAGTACCCCATTAAATCGTGATACAGCTCTGATCCCTCTCGTTTCCGCATATCCACTAACTGATGCACAGCAGCTTCAACGGCTTCAAAGATTGCACCATGAATACTCGTCTGATCAGCTTCTTCTTCATAAGTTGTCATCACTTCAGGCATGTGTAAAATGTCTTGAATTTGAACAGATTGGGACAGCCCATGCTTTTCTTTTACTTGCTGCAACGCATGCATGTATTCATCAAGCAGCTGCCAATCCGTCTGCAGTTTCTTTTTTGCCATTTCTTCACCTGAAATAGTAACAAATACTTCTACTCTACCACGTTTTATGTATGTTTGAACGATTTTTTTTATTTTATCTTCAATTTCAATTAATTGTCTTGGCATACGAATAACAATTTCACAAAAACGATGATTAACAGACTTCATTTCGACTGTTACTGATCGATTTTCCACTTCCGCTTTTCCGCGGCCAAAACCAGTCATACTTTTTATCATTATCATCACATCCACTATGTACATCTTACATAAAAAGTATCATAAAAGAAAGTGTTAGCAAAAAAAAGAAATCTCTCTTCTTTATTCAACCTGTAAAGGCTGCCTTCATGAGTTTTCTCATTTAGGACAGCCTGTATTAAAGTATAGCACAATTTATGAAGGTTTTCTTGTTAAAAGTGAACCGGCAAGTAAAAAAGTTGGAAGACTTGCAAGTCCTAAAATAACGAGCCATTCCCGCGGTGCAATGGCCATTGTATGGAAAATAGGCTGCAGGGGCGGATAGTAGATAGCCACCAGCATAAGGATAATAGATGAAATAACGGCTCCTACAAGATATAAGTTCTGAAATGGATTGCGATCAAAGATTGATTTTTCACTTCGGCAGTCAAATACGTGAATAAGCTGTGCCATAACAAGCGTGGCAAATGCAATCGTCTGAGCATACTGCAGACGATCTGGGTCATTGTCGTAGACAATCATGAATGCAGCAAGTGTAGCAGCTCCAATTAAAAATCCGCGGCTGACTACTTTCCACCCTAATCCTCTTGCAAAAATACCTTCGCGCGGATGCCTTGGATGGCGCTTCATCACGTTGTCCTCCGGCTGGTCTAAGCCAAGAGCCATCGCAGGCAAACCGTCTGTTACTAAGTTTACCCATAGTATTTGAATTGGCACTAGCGGAAGCGGAAGTGCTAAAATCATCGCAAAGAGCATAACTAAGATTTCTCCTACATTTGATGCAAGCAAGTAACGAATAAACTTTCGAATATTTTCATAGATGTTTCGTCCTTCTTTGATCGCTGATTTAATAGTAGCAAAATTATCATCAAGCAAAACGAGTGAAGACGCTTCTTTTGCTACGTCTGTCCCGGTGATGCCCATCGCGATGCCTATGTCTGCTGCTTTAATAGCCGGTGCATCATTTACGCCGTCGCCCGTCATAGCTACAATGTGATCTTTTGCTTGAAGAGCTTTAACAATTTTAAGTTTATGTTCAGGCGATACCCTGGCATATACGTAAACATCATCCACTACTTCTTCTAGCTCTTCCTGCGTCATTTTGGATAAATCCGTTCCTTCCAAGACTTGACCGTTTTTCGGTAAAATGCCTAACTGTTTTGCAATCGCCTGTGCTGTAATGACGTGGTCACCTGTAATCATAACGGTTTTGATTCCTGCGTCTCGGCATTCTTTGACCGCTTGCTTGACTTCTGGTCTTGGCGGATCAATCATTCCTTGAAGCCCGAGGAAAGTAAGGTCTTTTTCCGCTTCGTTCTCTGTATGAACGCTCTCATGGTCTCCTAACGGCCGATAAGCAATCGCAATGGTTCGAAGCGCTTGGCTAGCTAACTGATCAATTGCTCCTTTTACTTCATTATGAACCGTTACCGACAGCGTTTGTTGTCTGCTTTCCCACAAAATATTTTTGCTGTTTACAAGCAGCACATCAGGAGCACCTTTTGTTATGACATAGCGCTTATGAGATGCGTCTTCAATGACTACACTCATCATTTTACGCGTTGAATCAAATGGAAACTCTTCAATAATGGTAAACTGCTTTTGAATGTTTTCTTTTGTCAGCCCCGCTTTCATCGCGGCCACAAGCAAAGCCGCTTCAGTAGGATCCCCGTCGATGACATATTCTTTATCTTTTCTCGAAATGGACGTTTGATTGCAAAGCAGACCAAACACCAAAAGCTGCTGAAGCGGTTTTTCACTCCGTGTATCAACTTCTCTTTCCTCTCGCGAAAATACGCCCGTAGGTTCATACCCTGTCCCTGATACCCTCCACGTCATTCCTCCTGACCAGAGGTGAGTAACCGTCATTTTATTTTGCGTTAATGTGCCCGTTTTGTCTGAGCAAATGACTGATGCGCATCCTAGTGTTTCAACAGCAGGAAGTTTGCGAACAATGGATCTTTGCTTAATCATGCGCTGTACACCAAGAGATAGCGCCACGGTTACGATGGCAGGAAGACCTTCGGGTATGGCAGCAACAGCTAAGGAAACTCCCGCTAAGAACATACTGTATAAATCATGACCTTGCAGCACACCAATCCCGACAACTAATACAGTAAGTGCAAGAGCTACAACGATTAAAATTTTACCTAATTGCTCTAACTTCCGTTGAAGAGGAGTAATCATGGCTTCAGCATTTTGAAGCAAATCAGCAATTTGTCCCATCGCTGTTTTCATTCCAATCCCTACAACGATACCTGTTCCGCTTCCTCGCGTCACAAGCGTACCCATAAACGCCATATTGTCCTGATCTCCAAGCGGCACTTCATCTCCTGGCAAAGCTTTTATTTGCTTGGCAACAGGCAAAGACTCTCCCGTAAGCGCTGATTCTTCAATTTCTAGACTTTTGGCTTCCATAATTCGAAGGTCAGCCCCGATACGGTCTCCGCTCGAAAACTTTACAACGTCTCCTACTACCAGCTCTTTAGATGGTAACTTAACCCATTTTCCTTCACGCATAGCTGCTACTTGAGGAGCAGAAAGCTCTTTTAATGCATGAAGAGATTTCTCAGCTTTTCTTTCTTGAAAAAAACCTAGAAATCCATTAATTACTACAATGGCAATAATAGCAACCGCATCGATGTATTCGCCTAAAAGCCCTGAAATAAGCGTGGCAGCTAGTAAAACCAGTACCATAAAATCTTTAAACTGCTCTAGAAACACAAGAATGGCCGGTTTTTTCTCTCCTTCAGTCAATTCATTAAATCCTTGCTGCTGCTGACGTGCTTTTACTTCTTTGTGTGTAAGACCATGCTGTCTGTCTGTTTTTGTTACTTCTACTATTGCTTTTTCACCTAATTCATACCATTTCATTGCATCTTTTCACACCCTTTTATTTGTAAATGCACCTATTAGATTGTTACAATCTTATATCGTATGCTTATTCAGACTCGTCCTAAAAAATGCTATACTTTTCTATAGGACAATTTTCAATTACTTAAGGATGTGAGCACTATGTCATTTGATGGTATTTTTACATATGGCATTTTACAAGAATTATCTGAGACCTTGGTTTCAGGACGAATTTCAAAAATATATCAGCCGTTTCCAAACGAGTTGATTTTACAAGTACGCGCTAAAGGTGAAAACCGCAAACTTTTAATCTCAGCTCACCCTAACTATTCACGCGTTCATTTTACAAATGAGCCCTATGAAAATCCATCTGAGCCTCCTATGTTTTGTATGCTTCTTCGCAAACATTTAGAAGGCAGCATTATTGAACAAGTGTATCAGCTTGGATTGGACCGCATTTTAGTCATTGAAACAAAAGGACGAAATGAAATTGGCGACGTGACGTACAAGCAGCTTATTATTGAAATCATGGGAAGACATAGTAATGTTGTGCTTGTAGATAAAGAAAAACAAACGATTATCGACAGCATTAAACACGTTCCAATGGCCTTGAACAGGCACCGTACGCTTCTACCCGGAGCACCTTACGTACTGCCTCCTAGCCAAGATAAGCTTCATCCATTTGAAGCCGATGAAGAAACCGTGGCTAAAAAAATTGATTTTAATAGCGGAAAGTTAGCCACCCAGCTAGTGCAAACCTTCTCGGGGCTTTCTCCTTTAATTGCAAATGAAGTGGTGTTTCGCTCTGGCTTAGCAAATCGTTCTACCCTTCCAAAATCATTCGTCGAAACGATGACGCTGATCAAAGAAGGTCAGTTTACACCGACTCTGACAACCGTTAATCAAAAAGACTACTTTTATTTACTGGAATTAACGCATTTAGAGGGTACGAAAAAAACGTATGCAACCATCAGCGAGCTTCTTGACCGCTATTACTACGGGAAAGCAGAGCGAGATCGTGTAAAGCAGCAAGCGCATGATTTAGTACAGTTTATTTCTACCGAGAAAAAGAAAAATGAGAAAAAAATAAAAAAACTTGAGCAAACGCTGCAAAATGCAGAAAAAGCATCTGATTATCAGCTAGCCGGTGAACTCCTTACCGCAAATTTACACCTTGTCAAAAAAGGAGATGCGAAAGTGGATGTTATTAATTATTATGATGAAAATAGCGGTACACTTACGATTTCATTAGATCCGCAAAAATCACCGTCTCAAAATGCTCAAAGCTATTTCACAAAGTATCAAAAAGCGAAAAATTCCGTTTCGATTGTAATCGAACAAATTGAAAAAGCAAACGAAGAAGTACAGTATTTTGAATCACTTATTCAGCAAATGGATACTGCTACTCACAAAGACATTGCAGAGATTCGTGAAGAGCTTGTGGAAGAAGGATATTTGCGCAACCGTCAGCAAAAACAAGCGAAAAAACAAAAAAACACTACGCCTACACTTGAACAATACGTTTCAAGCGACGGCACGACGATTTTAGTTGGAAAAAACAATAAGCAAAATGAGTATTTAACAAATCGCCTTGCTGCTCGTGATGACGTTTGGTTTCATACGAAAGATATACCGGGTTCTCACGTTGTTATCCGCAGCCAAGAGCCTTCAGAAGAAACAATTTTAGAAGCGGCTCATCTTGCTGCTTACTTTAGTAAAGCTAAAAATTCAAGTTCGGTACCCGTGGACTATACAAAAATTCGCCACGTAAAAAAACCAAGCGGTGCCAAGCCTGGTTTTGTGACGTACGATAACCAGCAAACGGTGTACGTAACGCCTAGCGAAGAACTTGTACTGAAGCTGCGTCAGTCATAATAAAAACCCCCTTTCTATATAGAAAGGGGGTTTTTATTATAGACCTAGTTTAGTTCATCCATGAAGGGTCTGAAGGGTTTTCACGCCATTTAAATAGCTTGTCCATCGCTTCTTCTTCAATGTATCCCGCTTCGTTTGCCGCTTCTACTAGCGTAGAGTAGTCTGTTAGCGAATAAACCTGAAGTTCTTTTTCTTTAAACAGCTGACGCGCTTTTTCCAGCTCATATGTAAAGATAGACACAACTCCAAGCACTTCACACCCCTGCGCTTTTAATGCATCGACTGCGGTAAACACACTTCCGCCAGTTGAAATCAAATCTTCAATCACAACTACTTTTTGACCTTTTGTTACTTTTCCTTCGATTTGATTTCCTTGGCCATGTTCTTTTGCTTTGCTTCGCACATAGCACATTGGAAGCTCTAGCGCTTCACTTACCCATGCTGCATGAGGGATACCAGCTGTAGCGGTACCGGCAATCACTTCTGCATTGGCAAAATACGTTTTAATTAAATGCTGCAGACCTTTTGCAATTTCTTTTCGCACTTTCGGGTAGCTAAGCGTTAGACGGTTGTCACAATAAATAGGTGACTTAATTCCAGAGGCCCACGTAAACGGCTCGTTTGGTTGAAGGCTTACTGCCTCAATATCAATTAATTGTTTTGCAATTTCTTTTCGTAGTTTTGTCATCGCGTAATACGCTCCCCTTTCCACTGCTGTAACATCTCATAATATGCTTTAAGCGGGTCTTTTGCTTTAGTAATAGAACGTCCAACGACAATGGCACTTGAGCCATATTCTCTCGCTAGCTGAGGTGTTGCCACACGGACTTGGTCATCTACTGAATCTGTGCCCATACGAATACCCGGCGTTACGGTCAAAAAGTCCTCTCCCGCTGCTTTTCGAATCGAAGGGACTTCATGAGTAGAACATACAACGCCGTCAAGTCCGCTTTTTTTAGCAAGCGCTGCATAATGCGTAACCACTTCTTGCATCGAATGTGTAATGAGCTGCTGCTCTTTTAGCATTTCATCAGATGTACTCGTTAGCTGAGTAACCGCAATACAATCCGGGCGCTTTTTGCCGGCAGCGGTTCCTAAGTCAAGTCCTTCAACGGCTGCTTGCATCATGTTCATTCCGCCCGCTGCGTGAACGTTAACCAAATCCACTTCAAGAGAAGCTAAAGACTTCATCCCTTGCTTTACTGTATTGGGAATATCATGAAGCTTTAAGTCTAAAAAGATTTGGTGGTTTTGCTCTTTTAATGCAGAAATAATGGATAACCCTTCTTTATAAAACAGTTCCATGCCTACTTTCACAAACAATGACTCTTGTTGAAAAGGCATTAAAAACTGCTGTACATCGTTAATTGATGAAAAATCAAGAGCAATGATTAACGGTTGCTTCACGCTTTTTCCAGCTCCTTCCAATACATTCTGAAACATGCTCGTATCCTAATGATGTTAATAGCCTTGGCAGTTCGTCAATGATGGTTGGACATACATACGGGTCAACAAAGTTTGCTGTACCAACCGCCACTGCACTTGCACCTGCATATAGGAACTCGAGTGCATCTTCAGCAGTTGTCACTCCGCCCATACCGATAATTGGAATGTTCACTTTTTGACTCACTTCATATACCATTCGAATCGCTACCGGTTTAATAGATGGGCCTGACAGTCCGCCTGTGCCGTTCGCTAAAACCGGCTGAGCTGTTTTCAAATCCAGACGCATCCCGAGAAGCGTATTGATCATCGTTAAGCCATCCGCACCGGCTTCTTCAACAGCCATTGCCATGTCTACAATATTGGATACGTTTGGTGATAGTTTAACATAAACTGGAACATTTGAAACATCTTTTACTGCTTTCGTTAAACGAGCAGCAATGACAGGATCTACGCCAAACGCAATTCCGCCTTCTTTTACGTTAGGACATGAAATATTCAATTCAAGTGCTTTTACATTTGATACGGTTGAAATTTCTTTTGCCACGTGCACATATTCTTCAATTGAAGCACCGGCTACGTTCGCGATAATCGGCACGTCATATTGCTGAAGCCAAACGAGCTCTTCGTTCATTACTTTTTCTAACCCAGGATTTTGTAATCCAATCGCATTTAACATTCCTGCAGATGTTTCCGCTACGCGAGGAGTTGGATTGCCAAAACGAGTGTCCGCAGTAGTCGCTTTAATCATAATGGCTCCAAGTGCATCAAGTGAATAAAATTGAGCATACTCACGCCCAAATCCAAAACAGCCGGATGCGGGCATAATTGGATTTTTCAAATCTAATCCTGGCAATGTCGTTTTTAGCATACTCATAGAAGCACCTCCCCTGCTTGAAAGACGGGACCGTCGCTGCAGATTTTTTTATACGCCGTAGAATCTTCACTTTCTCTGCATACACATGCAAAACAAGCACCGATTCCACAGCCCATTCTTTCTTCTAAAGAAATGTAAAGCGGCTTGTTTGTATAATTATTTTCTAGTGCTTTTAACATCGGAGTTGGACCGCATGAAAACATAACGTCATATGAAAACTGCTGCTCGTCAATCACCGTTGTGACAAAACCTTTTGTTCCGTAAGAGCCGTCTACCGTTGCAATATATGTTTCTCCTAAAGCTAAAAACTCTCGCTCGTAAAATACGTCTGCTTTTGATTGAAAGCCTAAGACGTGAATAACCTGCACGCCTTTTTCACGAAGTCTTTTTGAAAGCTCATAGAGCGGAGGCACTCCAATGCCTCCCCCTACTAATAAAGCCGTTTGACCTGACTCTATCGCTTCCAATGGAAAACCGTGGCCAAGCGGACCTAACACGTCGATCGACTGTCCGGCTTGTTTTTCAGCAAGCAGCGATGTTCCCGCCCCTTCTGCACGGTAAATCATCGTAAATTGTTCGTGCGTTTGGTCAATTTCTGCAATACTGATTGGTCTGCGAAGCAGCGGCAAATAGTCGTTGTTGACGCGGATATGCACAAACTGCCCCGGCTCATTCATGAAACGAACAAGCTCGCCTTGAAGGGTTAATTCATATACATTGTGTGTTAACGGTCGCTGACTGACGACTTGCATCATTTCATGTTTGATCATACGGTTGTCACCTCTTTAGTTGGACGAACTTTTTTCATTGGTGTTGTATGGAAGCTGATCGTTTCAAGCACTCGTAAAATCGCTTCTGCTGTATCAAGTGATGTTAAGCAAGGTACACCATTTTCAACTGCTTCACGGCGAATTTTAAATCCGTCACGCGCAGGCTGTTTTCCTTTTGTTAGCGTGTTGATGACAAGCTGCGCTTCACCTTTTCGTATCACATCTAAAAGATTGTGATCTTCATGATGAATTTTATTTACTACTTTTACGCGAATGTCTTCTTTTGTAAACGTTGAAGCTGTTCCTTCCGTTGCAATCACCTGGTAGCCGATGTTAGCAAAACGCTTCGCAAGCGCTGTTGCCTCTTCTTTGTCTTTATCCGCTACTGTCATAAGTACTGAACCGTATGGCTTAATGGACATACCTGACGCAATTAGTCCTTTATATAATGCTTTTTCGTACGTTGAATCTTGCCCCATTACTTCTCCAGTAGATTTCATTTCAGGTCCAAGCGTAATATCTACGCGACGCAGCTTTGCAAATGAGAAGACCGGCACTTTTACGTAGACGCCTTCTTCTTCAGGGTGCATGCCTGATTCATAACCAAGCTCTCGCAAACTTGTTCCTAAAATAACTTTTGTTGCGACATTCGCCATCGGAATACGCGTAATTTTACTTAAGAACGGCACCGTACGGCTTGAACGAGGATTTACTTCAAGAACAAACACTTCTCCTTTTGATAAGACGAACTGAATGTTGAGCAGTCCAATAATGTTTAAGCCTTTTGCAATGCGTGTTGTGTAATCAATGATTGTATCTTTTACATCCTGTGACAGAGTTTGCGGTGGATATACAGCAATGGAGTCACCTGAGTGTACACCGGCGCGCTCTACATGTTCCATAATCCCTGGAATAACCACTGTTTCACCGTCTGAAATGGCATCGACTTCAATTTCTTTTCCAGTTAAGTAGCGGTCGATTAACACAGGGTGATCAGCGTGTACTTTTACCGCGTGTTTCATATAGTGAAGCAGTTCTTCTTCTTTATATACAATTTCCATTGCGCGTCCGCCTAGTACATATGAAGGTCGTACAAGCACCGGATAACCAATTTCTTTTGCCACAACCACTGCTTCTTCTACGGATGTAACCGTCTTTCCAAGCGGCTGAGGTACTTCTAAACGTGCTAGCGTCGCTTCGAATTTTTTACGATCTTCCGCTGCGTCTAAGCTTTCAAGCGACGTTCCTAAAATCTTGACCCCTCTTGCTTCTAGCTCGTCTGCTAAGTTGATTGCTGTTTGACCACCGAACTGTACAACCACACCTTCTGGTTTTTCTAAATCGATGATATGCATCACATCTTCAATCGTCAGCGGCTCGAAGTATAATTTATCTGAAATACTGAAGTCAGTTGATACTGTTTCTGGATTGTTATTGACAATAATCGCCTCGTATCCAGCTTCTTTAATCGCCCACACGGAGTGAACTGTTGCATAGTCAAACTCAATTCCTTGCCCGATGCGGATTGGTCCTGACCCTAACACTACAACGCTTTTACGATCTGTAACAATCGATTCGTTTTCATCTTCAAACGTGCCGTAGAAATATGGTGTTGTAGATTCAAATTCAGCTGCACATGTATCTACCGTTTTGTACACTGGCATCACGCCATTTTGTTTGCGGAAGTCATATACTTCACGCTCTGTTTGATTCCATAGCTTAGCAATCGTGCAGTCTGCAAATCCCATTTCTTTTGCTTCCTGTAAAACTTCTACGTTATGAATCTCTTCTTTTAACACATTTTCAAAAGCAATCACTTTTTCAAGTTTTACTAAGAAGAAGAGATCGATTTTGCTCCACTCGTGAATTTGCTGAATCGTTACGCCACGGCGAATCGCTTCTGCGATGTAGAATAATCGCTCATCACCAGCTTTGCGAATACGTTTTTCAATAATTGCATCATCAAATTCATGCGCATCTTTCAGCTCTAAGTGATGAACGTTTGACTCTAGTGAGCGTACGGCTTTTAAAATTGACTCTTCGAACGTGCGGCCAATTGCCATTACTTCACCTGTTGCTTTCATCTGTGTACCTAGTTTACGATTAGCTGATTCAAATTTATCAAACGGCCAGCGTGGAATTTTAGATACGATGTAATCTAGTGCCGGTTCGAAACATGCGTATGTCTTCCCAGTTACCGGGTTCATCATTTCATCTAATGTTAAGCCTACCGCAATTTTTGCTGCTAATTTTGCAATTGGATACCCTGTTGCTTTTGATGCTAAAGCCGATGAGCGGCTTACGCGAGGGTTTACTTCAATTACGTAATACTGGAAGCTTTCTGGATCTAGTGCTAGCTGAACGTTACATCCGCCTTCGATTTTAAGCGCTCGGATAATTGTTAGTGACGCATTTCTAAGCAGCTGATACTCACGGTCGCTTAGCGTTTGGCTTGGTGCTACAACAATTGAATCTCCCGTATGAATACCGACCGGATCAAAGTTTTCCATATTACATACTACAATCGCATTATCGTTTGCATCGCGCATTACTTCATATTCAATTTCTTTAAAGCCTGCAATGCTTTTCTCAAGTAAGCACTGTGTTACAGGACTGTGTTTTAATCCACTTGTTACAATTTCAATCAACTCTTGCTCGTTGTTACAAATTCCGCCTCCCGTACCGCCAAGCGTATAAGCAGGACGCACGATTACCGGATAGTTTACTTGTTCAACAAACGCATACGCTTCGTCTAGCGAATGAATGATTTCACTTGCTGGGACAGGCTGATTTAGTTCATTCATTAGTGAACGGAACTGCTCACGGTCTTCAGCTTGTTCAATCGCCGATAATTTTGTCCCGAGAATTTCTACATTAAATTCTTCTAAAATACCCGTTTCGTGTAATTCTACCGCTAAGTTCAATCCCGTTTGACCGCCAAGCGTTGGAAGCAGTGCATCAGGGCGTTCTTTACGAATAATTGAGCTTACAAATTCAACCGTTAGAGGTTCAATATATACTTTATCTGCCATTTCTGAGTCTGTCATGATTGTTGCAGGATTGGAATTCACAAGAATAACTTTGTATCCTTCTTCTTTTAGCGCAATACACGCTTGCGCTCCTGCATAGTCAAACTCTGCCGCCTGTCCGATGACGATTGGTCCTGATCCGATTACGAGAATTGTGTTAATATCTTGACGTTTTGGCATTAGCAATTACCTACTTTCTGATTGTTTTTCATAAGATTCATAAATTCGTTGAACAATCCGTTTGCATCTTCAGGTCCCGGTGATGCTTCAGGGTGATATTGAACCGTGAATGCCGGATATTCTTTATGCTTTACTCCTTCAACTGTTCCATCGTTAAGCGCAACGTGCGTCACTTCTAATGGCGTGTTGACAAGAGATGGCTCACATACTGTATAGCCGTGGTTTTGAGATGTAAGAGCTACTTTATTGGTTTTTAGATCCTTTACAGGATGGTTGGATCCACGATGACCAAATTTCATTTTTTCTGTATCTGCTCCGCATGCTAGCGCAAACAGCTGATGTCCTAAACAAATTCCGAAAAGAGGAACCTTTCCTAAAACCCCTTGAATCATCTCGATTGCTTCAGGTACGTCTTTTGGGTCTCCAGGTCCGTTGCTCAACATGATGCCATCTGGATTTAATTGAAGAATTTCTTGCGCAGTTACGTTATAAGGAACCACAATCACGTCGCATTGACGAGCTGTTAATTCACGTAAAATTCCGTGTTTCATTCCAAAGTCAACGAGTACCACTTTTTTACCTCTGCCTGGGCTTGGATAAGGCTTCACTGTTGATACTTTTTTAACTGAATCAGTCGGAAGTTCATGATTTTGAAGCTGTGCTACCACTTCTTCTACATTGACTTCCATGTTGCACACGCGTCCGCGAAGCGCACCGTGCTGACGAATTTTTCTCGTTAATTTTCTCGTGTCGATTCCAGCCAATCCTGGAATATCTTTTTGTTTTAAAAATTCATCTACTGATAGTTCGCTTCTGAAGTTTGAAGGAGCATCACAAATTTCTTTTACAATCAAACCGTGTACAGCTGGTTCAATCGACTCAAAGTCATCGCGGTTAATACCGTAGTTTCCGATTAAAGGATATGTTAATGTCACAATTTGTGCACAGTATGATGGATCAGATAGAATTTCTTGATATCCTGTCATTCCCGTGTTGAAAACAACTTCTCCTGTCATTTCTTTGTCGCTGCCGAATCCTTTTCCGATAAATACTGTTCCATCTTCTAAAATTAGTTGACGTTGCATGCTTTAACATCCTCCCATACTCGTTTACCTTCTACTAATGTCATTACCGGCCAACCTTTGCATACCCAGTTAGCAAACGGCGTATTTTTACCTTTTGATACAAATTCTTCTGGATTAATTGCTTTTTCCGTTTCAAGATCAATGATAGTTAAATCTGCTGTTTTCCCTACTTCGATGGTGCCATAGGGAAGGTTGAACGTGTCAGCAGGCTTGTTTGTTAAATATGATACTAGCTGCTCTAGCGTCATTACTTCTTTTAATACTAAGTTTGTATAAAGAAGCGGGAAAGCTGTTTCAAGTCCCACAATCCCAAACGGCGCAAGCTCCATGCCTTCTGCTTTTTCGTCCGCTGTGTGCGGTGCATGATCAGTGGCGATAAAATCAAGCGTTCCATCTAATAAAGCTTCAATTAATGCCTGTTGATCATCTTTTCCTCGAAGCGGCGGATTCATTTTAAAGTTTGAATCAAGCCCAGGGATGTCTTCCTCATTTAGCAGTAAATGATGAGGCGTTACTTCTGCGGTTACGCGAATGCCTGCTTTTTTTGCATCCCGAATGGCGCGAATGGATTCTTTTGTACTTACGTGACACACATGGTAGTGACAGTTTGCTGCTTCAGCAAGCAGTACATCTCGTGCAATTTGAACGGCTTCACAGATAGAAGGAATACCGTTTAGTCCATGTTCTTTTGCAAATTTTCCGTCGTGGACGCAGCCTTTGTTGATTAAATCATTATCTTCACAGTGTGCAACGATTGCTTTATTTAATGAAGCGGCTTTCTTCATCGCTTCTAGCATCATTCCTGTTGACTGAACGCCTACTCCATCATCTGTAAAAGCAAATGCGCCCGCTTCTTTTAAGCCTTCAAAGTCCGTTAGTTCTTTTCCTAATTGGCGAGTGGTAATCGATGCGTATGGCAATACGCGAACATGTGCTGTTTCTTCAATACGCTTGTTTACCCACTCCATTTGTTCAACAGTATCCGGAACTGGACGCGTGTTTGGCATTGCAGCAATTGCTGTAAAACCGCCCTTTGCCGCTGCTAGAGTACCCGTTTCAATCGTTTCTTTCTTTTCTCCCCCTGGCTCGCGCAAGTGAACGTGGACATCGATTAAACCCGGTGATAAGAAGTTCCCGCCTGCATCAATGACTTCTTCATTCTCCACGTCGATGTGTGAAGCTATTTCAGCAATTACACCATTTTCAATTTTCAGTTCGACTTGTTCAATTTTTCCTTCATTTAACCATGTAGCATTTTTGATAATTGTTGTCATTATTAAGTCCCCTTTCAATTGGTTGTAGCGCTCTTGCTAATACTGCCATGCGAATGTACACGCCATTTTGCATTTGTTTAAAAATTCTTGATCGTTCACATTCAACGAGCTCATCTGCAATTTCGACTCCTCTGTTTACAGGAGCTGGATGAAGGATAATGCTATGTGATTTCATTTTCCGCTCTCGTTCAACGGTTAATCCGAAGCGGCTGTGGTAGTTCTGTGCAAGCTCTGAAGTGTTCTCTTCATGCCTTTCAAATTGAATACGCAGCAGCATCACAACATCGACCGTTTCGATTGCTTCATCGATATCAAGATATGTACCGTGTCTGTTCTCTTCATCTTTCCATTCTTCAGGTCCCGCAAAATATACGGTCGCCCCTAGTTTTGTCAGCATTTCAGCATTCGATCTCGCTACGCGGCTATGTCGCAAATCTCCGACTATTGCGACTTTTAATCCTTTAAACGAGCCGAACTCTTGGCGAATCGTCAGTAGATCAAGCAGACATTGAGTTGGATGCTGACCGCATCCGTCTCCTGCATTAATGATGGGAATCGATACTTTTTCCTGCAGTGCTTCATAATAACGATCTTGCGGGTGGCGAATAACAACTGATTGAACGCCGATTGAAGCTAATGTTTCAATCGTGTCATAAAGCGTTTCTCCTTTTTGGACGCTTGAAGTTGTTACTTCAAACGGAATTGTTGTTAATCCTAGCTGCTGTTCTGCCATTTCAAAGCTGCATCGAGTACGCGTGCTCGCTTCAAAAAATAAGTTGGCAACAAACATTTTCTCTTCCGGTTTCCATCCTTGTTTATTCGTTCGATAGTTTTCAGCGCTGTCTAAAATCTCTAGAATTTCATTTGTTTCTAGTGTTGAGACTGTCACTAAATGTTTCATATCGATTCCCTCCATTTTTGCTTTCCTCGCATTTCTTTATAAAAAACACCCTTTCTAACTTAGAAAGGGTGTAAGAAAACAAGCTTCGTCTATAACGCGCTTTTCACACACCCTTAGAAACCTCTCTGGATTTCAATTAAAAGGCGTTCTATGAAATTTTTCGTGCTGACGTTTCTTGAACGTTTTCTGCTTCTTTTATCTTCTCTTTCGGCAGAACTAGATTCAGCAGAACTCCCATGATAGCAGACAGTGCCATGCTATCAATCTTTACATGTTCTGAGATATCTAAGTGTGCTCCTCCGATTCCTAATACTAAGATAATCGAAGCAATCATTAAGTTTCGTTTTGATCCAAGGTCTACCTTTGCATCCACCATCATTCGCAAGCCCGATGAAGCAATGATTCCGAATAAGAGAATCGAAATCCCGCCCATGACCGGCGTTGGTATACTTGAAATAAGAGCGTTGATTTTTCCGACAAACCCGAACAAAATCGCGAAGACTGCTGCTCCTGCTATCACAAATACGCTAAGCACCTTTGTGATGGCTAACACTCCGATGTTCTCACCGTATGTTGTATTTGGCGGTCCGCCGATCAGCGCAGCAAGCATAGTTGCTACTCCGTCTCCTAAAATCGATCTGTGCAGCCCTGGCTTTTCAATATAGTTTCGATCCACAATCTTATTTAAGACGAGAATGTGTCCGATATGTTCTGAGAGTGTTACGACTGCTACAGGTACCATGATAAGCACAATCCCTAATGAAATGGACGGCGTGTATGTGACGAACGGCACGTAGAAGTGAGGTACTTCAATCCACTCTGCTTTCACTACCTTTGAAAAGTCTACCAATCCTTGTGTATAAGCGAAGATGTATCCGCCGATAATTCCCATCAGTACCGGAATCAGGCTGATAATGTTTTTAAAGAAGATTGAGCAAGCAACTGTTATCGCTAGTGTCACAAGCGCAACCATCAGGTAAGTTAAGCTGTAATTTCCTTTTGCATCGTTCATAGCCATGCCTACTGCTGTATTAGCCAGTCCTAAGCCTATAACCATAATAACTGGTCCTACTACAACCGGAGGAAGCAGCTTCATAATCCAATTGATTCCTGTTCCTTTTATAATCAAAGCAACAATTCCATAAACAAGTCCGGCTAAGAAACAACCAACCATCGTTTCTTCAGGCCCAAACGAAGCTTTGGCGAAAATGATTGGCGTGATGAACGCGAACGATGAACCAAGATAAGAAGGAATTTGACCTCTTGTAATGAGCAGGAAAGCAAGCGTTCCTACCCCGCTTGAAATCAAAGCAATTGCCGGGCTGAACCCAACTAGGAACGGCACTAACACCGTCGACCCAAACATTGCAAACAAATGCTGCAGACTCAATGTTAACCAATTTATTGCTTTTGGTTTATCATGTATATCAAGTACAAAATCTCGTTGTTGACTCATATGTTTTTCCTCCTATCACTATTAAAAAACCTCTTTACGCAGAGGCAAAGAGGTTTTCAGCATACAAGGAAGACGCTATACCGCAGTATAGTTTTCCTTGTATAGTGACCCCCCTTTTGCAGCCTCACGGGACTACCATTTAAAAGGGTATATAATTTATTTTTCGTAAATAGACACGTGGTCTTTTTCGTCTACTTCCATTAAATGCACCGCAATTTTTTCACTTTTAGCTGTCGGTACGTTTTTGCCAACGTAGTCTGCTCGAATCGGCAGCTCGCGGTGCCCTCTATCCACTAAGACAGCCAGCTGAATGAGTTCAGGTCGGCCGATATCAATCAGTGCATCAAGTGCTGCTCGAACCGTACGGCCCGTATATAACACATCGTCTACTAAGATGACGTTCTTATTTGCAATATCTGTCGGAATATCTGATCCTTTTACAAGAGGCTCATCATTGCTTGTCACTTTCGATAAATCATCTCGGTAAAGCGTGATGTCTAGTTCTCCGACTGGCAATGTATTTCCTTCAATTTGTGCAATTCGTTCTGCTAAACGTTTTGCGATATAAATACCTCGCGTTTTAATCCCCACTAGCACACAATTTTCGATTCCTTTATTCTTTTCAATAATCTCATGTGCAATTCGAGTTAAAGCGCGGCGAATAGCCTGTTCGTCAAGTACGGTAGCTTTTACGTTCACTGTTTTTCACCTCAAGTTGTTGACATAAAAAAATCCTCTTGCCTTGAGGCAAGAGGATTTGGTTTTAGACATATTTCTTCAAAAAGGCTATAAATATGCCTTTTCTGCACCGTTTCCTTCTCAGCCTCTCTGGACTGTTCTTAAAGGTTCTTATTAAGTTAATACAAGTATGCCATCACTTATGGCAGTTGTCAACTTCTTTTTTCAATAAGCTCTAGCATCTCATTAAACTCTTTTGGAGCCGGTGCTTCAAATTCCATATATTCATTTGTACGAGGGTGAATAAAGCCTAATACACCTGCATGAAGCGCTTGTCCGTCAATCGGAAGCGTTTTTTTCGGTCCGTACTTCGGATCCCCGGCAAGCGGAAAGCCAATATACTTCATATGAACGCGAATTTGGTGTGTTCGCCCCGTTTCTAGCTTACATTCGACTAGTGAAAAATCTTTAAAGCGCTGCAATACAGTAAAGTGTGTCACTGCATCACGACTGTTTTCATCAGTTACCGTCATGCTTTGACGATCTTGCTTATCTCGGCCGATTGGCGCATCAATTGTACCGTGATCGTGCGCAATTACTCCGTGAACGATAGCTTTATAACGACGCGTTACTGTTTTAGCTACAAGCTGACTAACTAGTGATTCATGAGCTAAATCATTTTTTGCAACCATAAGTAAACCGGATGTATCTTTATCAATTCGATGAACGATACCAGGGCGCATAACGCCGTTAATACCCGATAAATCTTTACAGTGAGCCATTAGGCCGTTTACAAGCGTGCCGCTATGATGACCAGGAGCTGGATGTACAACCATGCCGCGAGGTTTATTTACAACAAGCACATCTTGATCTTCATAATAAATATCTAAATCCATTTCTTCCGCTACCACATCAAGCTCTTCTAATTCCGGCACTTCGATAATAATAGCGTCTCCTGTTTTACATTTATAGTTTCCTTTAACGGTTTTATCGTTCACTTTTGCGTGACCTTCTTTAATCCATTGCTGCACTTGTGAACGTGACCATTCTGCATTTACAGTCGAAAGTACTTTATCAATACGTTCTCCCGCTTGTTCTTCATTTATAACTGTTTCAATTACATTCATTCTTTGTGCTCCTTCTTCATTTTCCCTTCAAACAGCGTCATAATAAACATGATGATTACTCCGACGACAAGTGCCGAATCAGCTACGTTAAAAATCGGAAAATCATACGTAAAGATGTATGTATTTACGAAATCAACTACTTCTTTACGGACCACTCGATCAATAAAGTTTCCAATGGCGCCGCCTAACATTAATGCTAGCGCAATACCGAACCATTTATCTTGTTTTTTGAGCTTTTGAATATAAATTATTAAACCGACTACCACAACCACCGTAATGAGATAAAAGAACCACATCTGTCCTTGTAAAATCCCCCACGCGGCTCCTCTGTTACGATGAGAGGTAATGTAAAGAAAGTTTTCAATTACGGTGATGCTTTGTCCATAATACATTTCTTTTACAATCATCCATTTTGTTACCTGATCAATAAGTATAACAGCTAAAGCGATAAGATAATAAAACACAAACGTTTTCCTCCCGCAATAAAATCAAACGAATCCATACTAAAGCATTTTAGCACATAATTCATTTTTTTTCTCGCTTCTCACCATAAAACAAATAAATCTTCATTTGTGCGGGCCGTCGGCATTACTTTTAATTTATGAATAGACATCACTTCGCCAGTTAGTTCATCAATTCCGAACGCACCAACGTCAAGCTTTGCTAACGCGTGTTCTACATCTTTTAAATCGGCTTTAATCATTTCTATTACGTAACGTTCCTTTTCATCTATATAACCAGATTGTTCTGTAGCATATCTCAATAGGCGATCTTGTAATTCTTCTTTAATAAGAGCTAATTCCTGTCCAATGGAAAGATAATTTTCATACATTCAAACGCCTCCTGTGCTGATAAGATGAAGTATTAATGATGTTAGGTTTACCGAGTTTTCCATCGAATCTACAACACAAGTTTTTCCTAAGGCTTTAAATGCTTTATACCATTGTATTTGGGAATTTCGTACAGCAAAAAACACGCCCAAAAAGGACGTGTTTTTGTTAATTACTGCTGAACGTAGTGATTTTTTACAACATCCGCACAGCGTGTACATAAAGTCGGGTGATCTTGATCTTCGCCAACTGTTGGTGATACAACCCAGCAGCGCTCACACTTCTCACCTTCTGCTTTACTTACAACAATTGAAGCATAGCTGAATTTTTGTGCTTCAGCAGGTGCTTCACCTTCTGCTACCTCAAGATCTGAAACGATGAAGAGTTGACCTACATTTTCAGAAATAGATGCTAACAGTTCTTTCGTATCTGCTGTTGGATACAGCGTTAATTTTGCTTCTAAAGACTTACCGATTACTTTTTCATTACGAGCCTGTTCTAGCGCTTTTAATACTTCATCACGAAGCTCCATGAATGCATCCCATTTCTCTACTAATTGATCTGCTCCTTCGATTTCTTGAACCTCTGGCATATCAACTAGCTGCACGCTTTCTTCCGTTACATTTGGAATGTGAACCCATACTTCGTCTGCTGTATGAGAAAGAATTGGAGACACTAATTTCGTTAACGATAATAACGTTTCATAAAGGACCGTTTGAATGCTGCGGCGCTCTACATTATTTTCTGCTTCGATGTACAATACATCTTTTGCAAAGTCTAAGTAGAATGAACTCATATCAATTGTACAGAAATTATGCACTGCGTGATAAATGCTTGAGAATTCATATGAATCATAAGATTTTTTCACTTTATCAATTAATTTGTTCAGCTTCACAAGCATGTAGCGGTCTACTTCACGAAGGTCTTCAACAGCTACAGCATCAGTTGTTGGATTAAAGTCCGCTAAGTTTCCTAGTAAGAAACGGAACGTGTTGCGGATTTTACGATATACTTCTGCTACTTGTTTTAAAATGTTATCAGATACACGAACATCAGCTTGGTAATCTACAGAAGCTACCCATAAACGTAAAATATCTGCACCTAGTTGTTTCATTACTTTTTCTGGAATTACAACGTTTCCTAATGACTTACTCATTTTGCGACCTTCACCGTCTAAAGCAAATCCATGGCTAAGTACCCCTTTATAAGGTGCTTCACCCGTTACAGCTACGCTTGTAGAAAGACTTGAATTAAACCAGCCGCGGTATTGGTCAGAACCTTCTAAATACAAATCAGCCGGACGCTGTAAGTCTTCACGTTCTTCAAGAACAGCTTGATGTGAAGAACCAGAGTCAAACCATACGTCCATGATGTCTGTTTCTTTTGTGAAGCGGCCATTTGGGCTTCCTTCATGAGTAAAGCCTTCCGGAAGCAAGTCTTTTGCTTCACGCTCAAACCATACGTTTGATCCATGTTCTCTAAATAGATTTGATACGTGTTCAATTGTTTCATCCGTAATGATTGGCTCATCATTTTCAGCATAAAATACCGGAATCGGAACGCCCCATGCACGTTGACGAGAAATACACCAGTCTCCGCGGTCACGCACCATGTTATAAAGTCGCGTTTCACCCCAAGTAGGCACCCATTTTGTTTTTTCTACTGCTTTTAATAAATCTTCACGGAAATCTTTAATAGACGCAAACCACTGTGCCGTTGCACGGAAAATTGTTGGTTTCTTTGTACGCCAGTCATGTGGGTATGAGTGGGTAATGAAACTTAATTTTAACAGCGCGCCTTCTTCTTCTAGTTTGTCTGTAATCGGCTTATTCGCTTTATCATAGAATAACCCTTCAAATCCTGGTGCTTCATTCGTCATATGACCCTTACTGTCGACTGGACAAAGAACTTCCAAACCGTATTTTTGACCAACGATAAAGTCGTCTTCCCCGTGTCCCGGTGCTGTATGAACACACCCAGTACCAGCATCCGTTGTTACGTGATCGCCAAGAACAACTAATGAATCACGCTTGTAGATTGGATGCTCAGCTACTACACGCTCAAGTTCTGAACCTTTTACCGTACGAAGCGTCTTATAGTCAGCCCATTCAATTTCTTTAGCAACTGTTTCAATCAGTTCAGTTGCCACTACATATTTTGCTCCATCTGCTTCAACTACGCTGTACTGAAGCTCAGGATTGACAGCAATCCCTTGGTTAGCTGGCATTGTCCATGGTGTTGTCGTCCAAATGATGAATTTTTCATCTTGTTCAAGCACACCTTTACCATCTTTTACGTTAAATGCTACGTAAATAGAAGCTGAACGTTTGTCATAGTACTCAATTTCCGCTTCTGCTAAAGCAGATTCACTTGAAGGGGACCAGTACACTGGTTTTAACCCTTTGTAGATGTAGCCTTTTTTCGCCATGTCACCAAACACTTTGATTTGCTGCGCTTCGTACTGGGGCTGAAGCGTTACATATGGATTATCCCAATCTCCGCGTACACCTAAACGCTTGAACTGCTCACGCTGGCCGTTTACTTGTTCCCAAGCATACTGTTCGCAAAGCTTACGGAACTCAGCTACCGTCATTTCTTTGCGGTTTACTTTTTTATTTTTTGTTAAAGCTGTTTCAATTGGCAAACCGTGTGTATCCCAGCCTGGTACATAAGGTGCACAGAAGCCTGACATCGACTTATAGCGAACGATAAAATCTTTTAAAATTTTATTTAATGCATGTCCCATGTGAATATCGCCATTCGCATATGGAGGTCCATCATGCAGGACAAATAGCGGACGGCCTTCCGTACGTTTTTGTACTTTTTCATAAATATTCATTTCAGCCCACTGTTCTTGCATTTTAGGCTCGCGGTTTGGTAAATTTCCACGCATTGGAAATTCAGTTTTTGGCATCAATAATGTATCTTTATATTCCATGTTTTACCCTCCAAAAAAAAACGTAAATTTCATATCTTTTTGTACCATAACAAAAAGACCTCCTCATCCCAAAAAGGGACGAGAAGGCCTCCCGCGGTACCACCCTAGTAGATTTGCTGCACGCAAATCCTCTTTGCATTCGTAACGTGAATAAACCGCCACTGCTTACTATCATCAGTTCAGCAATGGTACTCTAGGGTGATTTTCACTTTTTTGTTTGTTATCGAGCTCACACCATCCTCGATTCGCTTTGACAAACTAAAAAAGCTACTGTCCCTGTCTCCGTACTGTTTGATATGAAATTTCATCTGTTACCAAATTATATGACAACAAAACGTGAGAAGTCAAGATGATGTCTTGACTAGTCAATTTTTTCTTCTAGCGCTGGCATCTCATAATCCATCAACTGATCCCAGTCGTCGCTGTTTAACATTTCAAGCTGTGCTTCGATTAACATTTTGAAACGAGTTCTAAATACTTTAGACTGCTTTTTCGTCTCCTCAATGTCCATCGCAATTTTACGAGACTTAGACAATGCTTCATTAATAATACGGTCCGCATTTTTTTCTGCTTCTTTTATAATGAGCTTCGCTTCTTTTTCAGCGTTTCGCTTCACATCTTCCGCTGCTTCTTGAGCAATTAAAATTGATTTATTTAATGTTTCTTCGATGTTAGTAAAATGTCCAAGACGATCTGTTAATTCAGATACTCTTCCTTCTAACTCCTTTTTATCACGCATGACTAGCTCATAGTCTTTAATTACTTGGTCAAGAAACTCATTTACTTCATCTTCATCATATCCGCGAAACCCGCGATTAAACTCTTTGTTATGAATATCCAAAGGGGTTAAAGGCATCTAGGCCACCTCCGTGTTGTCTCATTACATCATTAGTAATGGTTTATTCGACATATTTTTAAAATTTCCTGCTAGTAGATTTCTTTATTTCTGCTTTCCTACAACAATTCGCCATTTTTCTTTTTTAGTTTTTCCTTCAAGTGAAACGATACGACTTCTGCCGTGACCACGAAGCGACAAAATATCACCTTCATGACATTCAAAAGAAGGCTGTTCAATGACTTTAAAATTTACTTTTACCGCTCCATTTGCAATAAACGGCTGGACTTTTTGTCTTGATAAATTGTGAATGGTCGACAGCAAAACATCAAGCCTCATTGAAGAAACTGTATAAACGTGTTCAATCAGCTCTTCTTTTACCACATGCAGCTGCTCTCTTTGAATAGAAGAAAGTGAAACTTTGGCTTTTCCAATTGATGTTAAATTCATCTCAATATAAGAAGAAATTTCCTCTGCAGCTACAAGCTGAATATCGTCTCCCGCGACCAAAATATCTCCAAATTTTGAACGGCGCAGTCCTAAGGACATCGCCGAACCAAGAACTTGAGGATGTTCAATTGTCACAAACTTTTTAGGATAATTGAGCTCGTACATATGCAACTGAAAATCTTCGCTTTGAGGTACATAGTAATCCGGATATAGCAGCGCGCGCTTGCGTTCAGCAAACGGTTGTCCACCATCAAATGAAACTTGAACCTCTCCTTCAGTCCCGACAATAGCTGTCACAATCTGCTGCTCTCTTGGATCTAAAAAGTCCGTTAATTTTGGGCTGTATTGATGTAGGACATCTTCTTTCCACTGAAGAACCTGGTCAATAAATCCATGTTCTTCTTGCCTAAAATGTTCATAAATAGACATATTATTACTCCTACTATTGGTATGTAAAAAAGGAATCCAGCGATTCCTTTTTTAAATAAAACCTACCACATTATTAAGTGAATACACGCCTCTTTCAGCAAATCGCAATAAAAAGATTGCAACAAGAGGTGAAATATCAATCATGCCAATAGGCGGAATGATTTTACGAAAAGGCTCTAAGTAAGGCTCACAAATACTGCCAAGCAGCTGACCAAACTTAGACGCCCTTACATCGGGTACCCAAGACATCAAAATGTAAATAATCAGTGCCCATGAGTAAAGCCCAATTAATTTTCCAAGAATCCCAAAAACGATGTCCAAAAACTACCACCTCTTTACGTTTGTTGTATCGTGTTCCCCCATCATATCTGAAATGCTTCCGCTTACGTCTACATTATCAGGTGTACATAAAAAGATGTCGGTTCCAATTTTTTGAATGTCCCCGCCTAAAGCATAAACTGTACCACTTAAAAAGTCGACAATTCTCACTGCTTGATCTCGTTGAATGCGCTGTAAATTCACAACTACGACTTTACGATTTTTTAAATGATCCGTAATTTCTTGTGCTTCGGCATAGACGCGAGGTTCGCAAAGCATCATTTTTGATGATTTTTGAACGCTTTGCAAGCTAATCACATTTTGCTGCTGATTCGGCTGCTGACTAGCTTTCGCTGCTGGTCTCGACTGCTGTACGGGCTCTTCTACCGACTCTTCTTGTTCGTAATGTTCTTCTACATATTCAGTATCGTCATCAAGAGCAAAAAAACTTCTAAAGCGATTTTTCATACTCATCTTGAATTACACCTCCTTAACGTTCATTCCCAACTAACGTGGTTCCTAGTCGAATAAATGTTGCTCCTTCTTCAATTGCAATTGCATAATCGTTTGACATTCCCATTGATAGCTCTGTACACGGTGCATATGGCAAGTTTAGTTCTTGTATGCGACTCTGCAATTTTTTTAGACCTTGAAAACAGCTGCGAAGCGTAGACTCGTCATCTGTGTGAGGAGCCATGGTCATCAATCCGACCACTTGAATATTTGTAAATTCTTCAAGGGATTTAATAAATGGAATTACGTCTTCTACAGCAAGGCCATGCTTGGATTGTTCTTCGGCAACATTAACTTGTACAAAACATTTTATACGATGCCCTGAGCGTTTATCAATTTCTTTTGCTAAAGATACTCGGTCTAGTGAATGAATATAGTCAACTTTATCAATCACATTTTTTACTTTTCTTGTTTGTAAGCTTCCGATAAAATGCCAGGTCGCTTTCTCACCGATTGATTCATACTTTTCTAGAAGACCTTCATCCCTGTTTTCTCCAAGATGTAAAATGCCTGCATCCACTGCTTCTGCTGCTCGTTTTGTGGAAACGTATTTTGTTACAGCAATCAGCTCTACATCTTCTCGATTTCGATTAACTTTTTTACACGCTTCAGCAATTGTTTGTTGAACTGCTTCTAGATTTTCACTTACGCTAGCTGTCACTATGTAATTACTCCTCCTTAAAGCCTATGAAGTTAAACATGCGTCCTGTTTTCCCTTGGTCGCGGCGATGTGAGAAGAACAGGTCATCTTCACAGCTTGTACAATACGACGATGTTAAAATTCGTTCCGGCAATACGCCTGCGTTTTGAATCAGCAGCTTATTGACTTTTTTTAAATTAAGCGCGTATTGTCCAGGGCTTACTTCTTGATATCCATTTTGGCCAACTACTTCGTTTACTTGTGTAATGACGCGGTTATCGACAACATAACAGCAATCTTCAATCGAAGGGCCAATCGCCACGTAAATATCTTCAACCGGAACATTTTCTTGCTCTACCCAACGTCGAATCATATTTCCTGCAATATCTTTCACTGTTCCCTTCCACCCGGCATGAGCTAGACCAACTAAATGGTGATCAGGCGCATAGAAGTACAGCGGAACACAATCTGCATAACATAAAGCTAACAAAATATCAGATTCATTTGTATAAATGCCATCCGTTGCTTTTATGCCCTCTTCATACTTGTAGAGTCCTTTTGCACAGTCGGCTTTTGTTACTTTTTGAACAGTTGCTTCATGTACTTGTTCAGCACATACAAAGCTTTCAAAAGACATGTCTAGTTCGGCTGCTAAAATTTTTCTATTTGTAATAACATCTTCTACGTTATCGTTTACGTGAAGCCCTAGGTTAAAAGAAGCAAATGGAGGTTTACTCACGCCACCATTTTTTGTGGTGAAACCAGCAACAAGCATATCATTCTTTTCTACCCAAGGGCTCAGCCACATAAACGACTCGTGATGGCTTTTTTTTAATGGCTCAGGATTCATGTATGTGACACATCCCTTGTTTCATTTCTTCTCACATATTGTACCACAGATTGCTAGGTGCTGTTGACAAAAAACTAATTCTCTTCAGGCTGAAATGCGTCTTTATAACGTACTAAAATGACATCAGAACCAATTTTCACAATATTTTTCCACGGAATCACAATTTCATCATCTTTTCCAAAGAAGCCCAATACACGAGAGCCTCCGATAATGACGGCCTGTATTTTTCCCGTTGTTAAGTCAATATCAATATCCCCTACATTTCCAAGTTTTTTGCCATCAGCTACATTCACTACATCTTTCAGCTGGAATTCTGAAATCTTTAACATGCTCTCTCCTCCTATAGCCAACTTTATTCCTTAGCCTATATATATTTTCAAATTTTCATTTCATGAAGGAAAAGCTTATTTTTTCTCTGCCATTCTCGTTCTATAGGCATTTTGTCCACTAATTACACAGCTTTTCATCAAGAGACATTCTCAACGAGTAGCTAGAAGTCCTCACAGCAATAGGAAACCGGATATGAATATCTTTTGGTCATGTATTATACATTGATACATACAAAATAAGCATCGTGTCTGTTTTTATAGACACGATGCTTATTAAGTTGAACATCAAATAAAGTGAATGGTATTAATTGTATGAACGCGAGCAGCTGCCAGTTTAGATAGCTTTTGTTAACTTTGAATATTTTTATTCATCTGTTTAATAGCAGCTTTTTCTAAACGAGAAACCTGAGCTTGAGAAATACCAATTTCTTCAGCAACTTCCATCTGTGTTTTACCTTGAAAGAAGCGCTTTCGTAAAATTAGTTTTTCTCGCTCGTTCAATCTTCTCATACCTTCTTGCAAAGCAATTTCTTCAATCCAAGTTGAATCACGGTTGCGTTCATCGCTTAGCTGATCCATGACATAGATTGGGTCTCCACCATCATTGTAAATAGGTTCAAATAGAGAAACCGGATCTTGGATAGCATCTAAAGCAAACACAATTTCTTCATGCGGCACTTCTAGGACTTTTGAAATTTCCTCAGCTGTAGGTTCCTTGGATGTTTCACTCATAAGCCTTTCACGAACTTGAAGAGCTTTATAAGCAATATCACGAAGGGAACGAGAAACACGGATTGGATTATTGTCACGTAAATAGCGGCGAATTTCCCCTATAATCATTGGGACAGCATATGTAGAAAACTTCACGTTTTGACTTAAATCAAAATTGTCAATGGATTTCATTAATCCAATACATCCAACCTGAAATAAGTCATCAACAAATTCTCCACGATTGTTAAAACGTTGAATCACGCTGAGTACGAGACGTAAATTTCCGCTTACTAGCTTTTCTCTTGCTGTTCCATCTCCAGCCTGCATTTGTTTAAACAACTTTCGCATTTCTTCATTTTTTAATACGGGAAGTTTCGAAGTATCTACTCCACAAATTTCTACTTTATTTCTTGTCAACTCTTTCCCTCCTAACAGGAGATGATGTTCTGAATTCAGTATCTCCTCCGAAGGAAAAAATATGCACTTTTACAATTCTGACAATTCCACGCTAAAAAAGCTGATTGTATAAGATGCTTCTCAGCCCTTATACAATCAGCTTTTTTACTTAAACCATTTTATTAAATTCTTTTCGCAGCCGTTTAATAATTCGTTTTTCAAGCCTTGAAATATAAGACTGAGAAATGCCTAGCATATCAGCTACATCTTTTTGCGTTTTTTCTTCTCCGCCGGCTAGCCCAAAGCGCAGCTCCATAATTTGCTTTTCACGATCATTTAATTGGTGCAGTGCTTTCAACAAAAGTTTTCGATCCACGTTCGCTTCTAGGTCTTTTGTGATGATATCTTCTTCGGTTCCCATCACGTCAGATAATAGCAGTTCGTTTCCATCCCAATCAATATTTAACGGCTCATCAAATGAAACTTCAGATCGAATTTTATTGTTGCGGCGCAAATACATTAAAATTTCATTTTCAATACAGCGAGAGGCGTACGTCGCTAGCTTAATTTTCTTTTCAGGATTAAATGTGTTTACTGCTTTAATTAAACCGATGGTGCCGATGCTAATTAAATCCTCAATATTGATTCCCGTATTTTCAAACTTGCGGGCAATATAAACAACCAGTCGCAAATTACGCTCAATCAACAGTGAACGTGCTGCTTCATCTCCTGATGGAAGTTTTTTCAGGAGTACTTCTTCTTCATCTTTTGTTAAAGGCGGTGGAAGAGCTTCACTTCCTCCTATATAGTACACTTCATCTGTTTTTAGCTTAAGTTTAATTAATAATTTGTACCACCATAATTGAAATCGAATTCGATATGTAGCCATTCTGTATCCTCCTTTATTTGTTCACACCTTTTACGATGCGGAACTTACTTCTCCAATAACAATGAGCTTCGGATGAACAATACATTCATATTGCTTCTCCACTGAAAGCGTTGTATGACTAATACCTACTAATACTTTTGTGACTTCAATCGTATTGGACTGATGCACCAGCCTTACCATATCTGGCTTTAGAGCAAGAAGGAGCTGATTGGCTTGGCCCACGCTTCGATAAGGGACAAAGCGGACTTTTGAATACCACTCTTGATCAATATCTTCGCTGTGTGAAAAGGATTGGACATTTTTGCTTAATTCCATTAAGCCTTCAGGCAATATTTCTTTTAAAGAATCTGCTGTAACAATCATAACCGGGGTTTTCGTCAGCGGATCTACAAGCTGGTTTCCACTATCAATAAGTCCTTTCATCGACAGAGTCTGTTCGTTTAAAATAACTTCCACATCTACCAGCTGATCAAATGTAATGTTTTTCATTCGCAAATCATCAACTCGTGCTTTTGAAAAATAAGATAATAGCGGAAAACCGATAAGAACAAATATCCAGCTAATAGGATCACCAAACTGTGGAGATTTTGTATCAACCATTTGATTAAGAACAAGAAACTGATCTTGAAATAAAAAGTGAACGCCCATTAATCCTCCACCAACAACAAAGGTTGCAAAATAAAACGTTAATAAATTCTCAAAGAAAAAGCGCAGTCGTTTATAACCAAACGTCATCAATACCATAAAAAAAGAGAATAAAATTTTAATGGCAGGGTGAACCATAAGATGAGAAAAAGGCGTAAACATAAGAAGGACAATTAATGAACCGATAAAGCCGCCAAGCAAAAGCCGCCACCACTTGTAATTCCGTTTAAGTACAACTGCACATAACATTAGTAAAATCGTATCTAACCCAAAATTCAGCATCCATATTAAATCTAAATAGATTGGCAATGTTTATAACCTCTCCATTCTTTCTGAATTTTTCTGTTAAAAATTAGTATATAGTACATCCTATTAGAAAGTCTGTCAGTTCATGCCGAGAAACAAGCAGTATTTTTGAGGAAATCATTCGATATTTGTCACACCACTTTTAGAAAGAAAACATAAACCCTTTAAAGGCATCATATTGACCATGTCGAATGTTTTTTATATTCTTTTTGAGTTTTCTAGATTCATTGCATAAAAAAAGACCTCTGTATAAAACAGAGGTCTTGGTTTTTTATTTTCTTAGCGTCTACGATTACGGTTTCGTAAGAATGTTGGAATATCTAGCGCATCTTCAGACTGTGGCTGAGATGGACGCGTATATTCTTGCTGTACAGGTTCTTCACGCTTTACTTCACGCTTCGGCTGTGGAGCCGGCTGCTGTGTCGATTGCTGCATGCGATTCGCCGATAACGAAGGACGACCTGGTTTTGGCTGTGATAAATCTTGGTCACTAAAGCCAGTTGCAATAACTGTAACAACAATCTCGTCTTTTAGGTTTTCGTTAATAACAGATCCAAAGATCATGTTCACTTCTTGGTCAGAAGCCGAAGCAACGATATCTGCAGCTTCTTGTACTTCGTAAAGACTTAGGTTTGTACCGCCTGTGATGTTCATTAATACACCTTGAGCTCCATCGATAGATGTTTCAAGAAGTGGACTTGAAATAGCTTTTTTAGCCGCTTCAGCAGCGCGGTTTTCACCAGTTGCAATACCGATACCCATAAGTGCAGATCCTTTGTTAGACATAATTGTTTTCACGTCAGCGAAGTCTAAGTTAATTAATCCAGGAACTGCGATTAAATCTGAAATACCTTGCACACCTTGTCGCAATACGTTATCCGCTTCACGGAACGCTTCTAGCATTGGCGTGTTTTTATCAACGATTTCCAATAAGCGATCATTTGGAATAACAATCAGCGTGTCCACTGCTTCTTTCATTGACGCAATGCCGCCTGCCGCTTGAGTAGAACGCTTACGACCTTCGAACGTAAACGGACGAGTAACAACACCTACCGTTAGTGCTCCTAGCTCACGAGCAATTTGGGCAATGACTGGAGCTGCACCAGTTCCAGTTCCTCCACCCATACCAGCCGTTACGAAAACCATATCTGCACCTTTTAGGGCTTCTTGGATTTGTTCCTTACTTTCTTCGGCTGCTTTTTTACCAACCTCTGGATTAGCACCTGCACCTAATCCTCTTGTTAATTTAGCGCCGATTTGCATTTTTGTTTCAGCTTTTGATAAATTTAATGCTTGTGCATCTGTATTAACTGCAATAAATTCTACACCTTGGACGCCATGTTCAATCATTCGGTTAACCGCGTTGTTACCGCCGCCTCCGACACCGATTACTTTAATCGTCGCTAATTGGTCTACACTTGTATCAAACTCCAACATGATAGTTCCTCCTAATTCTTCGAAATTACCAATCCGTAACGTTAATCAAAGAAGTATCCAAAAAACTTCTTCATTAAATTTTGGTCATTTTTCTTTTTCGGCTGCTCGGCTGATTGTTGCGGCTGCTGTGGTTTCGGGCTAGGTTTGATCATTTCTTGCTCAATCGGCTCTTCTTCCACAACTGGCGCTCCAATTTCCCGGCCTTGTATTTTAGCATTTTTGTATGCAAATTTTATTAATCCTACGCCTGTTGTATAATGCGGCTCACGTACTCCAATATAATCAGGCACTGCTATGCGCACGTTATTCTTTAAAATCACTTGAGCTAGCTCAAGAATACCAGGCATCGCTACTACTCCGCCTGTTAAAACAAATCCTCCTGGAATATCTTTGTATCCTAGGCGATTTACCTCTTGCGTAATCATATCTAAAATCTCTTCTAGTCTAGCTTCAATAATATCAGAGATTTCGAGCTGATTAAACTGCTGATGCTGATCGCTTCCAATAATCGGTACACTAAATACTTCTTCTTCAGAAGCATGATCGTAGAAAGCATGTCCATGCTTTATCTTAATATTTTCCGCATCTTCAGTCGATGTGCGAAGGCCAATCGATAAATCCTTGGTAATGTGCTCTCCGCCAACAGCTAGTACATTTGTTACTTTCAAATGTCCTTGGTCAAAGATCGCAACCGTTGTTGAACCTCCACCGATATCTACCAGTGCGACACCTAAGTTTTTTTCATCACGAGATAATGCAATTGAACCAGCGGCTAGAGGCTGTAAACAAATATCACTGATTTCTAAACCAGCTCTTTCTACACAGCGTAATAAGTTATGTAAAACCGTTCTAGATCCCGTTATGATTGTGCCTTCCATTTCTAAACGTACCCCAATCATACCTCTAGGATCATTAATACCTTCTAAGCCATCTACAATAAATTGCTTTGGAATAACATCAATGATTTCACGATCTGGCGGGATAGACATGACTTGAGCAGCATCAATTACTCGATGAATATCTTCGTTTGTAATTTCACGATTCTCGCTTGACACGGCTACTACTCCGTGACAATCCTGTAAAAATACATGATTTCCGCTTATGCCCACTACAACCTTTTTAATTGTAATACCTACCATTCGTTCAGCTTGTTCTACTGCTTTTCTAATAGATTGAACTGTTGCATCTATATCAACGATAGAACCTTTTTTTAGTCCGTGTGATTTAACATTCCCTACACCAATGATATTCAATGAATCGTTACTCATCTCTCCGATGATTACTTTCACACTGGATGTACCGATGTCTAAACTAACGTATATTTCATTGCTGTTCATTCTTTGGCACCTCCTTTTTCTTTCTGCACATGTCATCTTAATAAATTAAGAAGAACAACAATATTAATTTTTTATTATATGAAAATATTCAACAAATACATCTGTTTCCCTTTTGTAAAATCAATTTTTTTCAAGTTTTTCACAGACTTTATCTCTTTCAAAGAACAAAACGTTCTGGTTTTGACTTTTTTTTAGATTTAAGCCTAAAATTCACTGAAAAAAGCTATTTAACTACAAGTCTACACTAAGATGTACACTGAGAAAAGCGAAACTTACCTAGAACAAATATTACATTTCCATTTCACAGCAACGGAGAAGAAAATCATATGTATGCAGAATACTTGCATGTGATTATACAATGTACGAGGGCTAGTTTGCCAGTCTCAACTCATCTATTTCCTTTAATTAACACTTATAAAAAATAATTACTGCTTGCTCTTTTTATAAGGTTTAAATGCATATCCTTCTTCTAAATCAATAATACCTTTTTGATCATCACTTAATTTACTTGCAATAGCTGGGTAATGAACAATTTTATCAGAGAAGTTGCTAATTTTCCCGCTTACTTCACGCGTATCATTCATAAACACCTCGATGTGAAGAGGTTCTGATTTTGTCGGCGCGTAGTAAATCTCAGAAATAGCCCCTTTTATGCTTTTAGGCGTTTTAGCTAATTCTTGAACCATGCTTTGTATAGCGTCTCCGTCTTTCCAGTCAATTAGCAGCGGAGCGTCGGATGACACTTTCTTAGCACTTACTTCTTTTAGAACTTTTCCATTTTCATTCACAGGGAAATATTTATTCCCCGAGGTTACATATGCAATTCTTGCGTACTCTTTTACGTCGATTACGACCTTATTAGGAAATGTTTTGTGAATGACAGCTTCCTTTACCTCAGGGTTTTTTTCGACTTTTTCTTGAATTTGATCAGCATCAGCTTTCCAGTAGCTGGTTTTTTTGGACAGACCACTCGCTTTGACAATATCCTTATCACTTACATGTTTATTCCCTTGTACTTCAATGTTAGAAACATTACTCAGAGAAGATTGAGAATATACAATAAATAAAATAAGGATGAAAAAGAGTGATAAATACAAAATCAGCCGTCTATTTGCTTTTTGCTTTCGCTGTTCTTGCAGCTTCGGTACCCGATCTTCTAAAACAATTAACTTACCTTTTTCCATTTTTTTCACCCTTATCCATTTGAGAAAATAAACGAGGAATTACCATCTATTTATTTCCAATCTTTGCTTCATGAGAATATCCCCATTATAGCATAGAATAAACACATAAAAGCTACCTTTTCACGCATAACCATACAGCCACGGGCTGGGTAATTAGCGACCAATAATCTCAACTTCTGTATGAATATCAATATCGAATTTCTGTTTAATTGTTTTCTTAACATGAGCAATTAAATTCAGCACATCTGAAGCCGTTGCATCTCCTGTGTTGACAATGAAGTTCGCATGCTGTTCACTAATTTGCGCTCCGCCTACTGAAAAACCTTTTAAGTTGGACTTTTCAATTAAGTCTCCTGCATAATTTGGAAGCGGATTTCTAAAAATACTGCCTGCACAAGGGAAATTCCAAGGCTGTGTTTCACGGCGATAGTCTTTATTTTTCTGCATGACCGCCACAATATCATCTTTCGTTCCCTTTTTCAAACGCAGCACGGCTTCTACACATACTCCGGGACGGTCTTTTTGTAGAATTGAATGACGATACGAAAATTGAAGCTCTTCATTTGTCAGCCACTCAAGAGTGCCATCTTCAAATAAAATCAGCGCTTTTTCGACTACATGAGACATATCAGAACCATGGGCACCTGCATTCATATAAACAGCGCCTCCCACAGATCCAGGAATTCCACTTGAAAACTCCAGCCCAGACAGGCCTTGTTTTGTAATAACTGTTGCAAGCTTGATGCTAGGGTATCCCCCACCTACAGTAACCGTCTCTCCATCTACTGTTAAATCATCTAATCCGGCTCCGAGCTTAATGACCACACCTTCAATTCCCTTATCAGAAACAAGAAGATTAGATCCTCGACCAATCGCTCTCCATTTCACGCCATGTTTTTTAATAATATCCATTGTAACTTTTAAGTGATCAACAGAATCAGGTTCTACAAGCACATCTGCTGGACCACCAATTTTCATTGTTGTATGTTTTGCTAGCGGTTCATTTTCACGAACCTTTCCAATATTCGCTTCGACTAACTCTTTTACTAACGCTTCCATAAGAACCTCCTAAAACCCTCTTTGCTGTTATAAAACTTTCATGTCAATGCGCCCTTACTTCTAATGCATAAGAATAATAAGAACAGATTCATAACTAAGCAGCAGCACCTTGTAAGATACCTTTTTTCTACCAAGGCACTCTATTCTGTTGTCAATTTCATCATTTTTATTTATCGTATGACATTCACCCATAGAATGTACGTTCATCTGCTATATAAAGTAATTTTGATTGTTTTTTTATCGTTTTTCATTTAGAAGTTAAACACATGCTGACAGTCATAAAAAAACGCTACGCTCATAAGTGCACATACGTTCACCTACTCACTAAGATAAAACATTTAACCTTACACATCATACCATAGTTGGACTCAAAATTGGTTATCACAACATTACATTTTAAAAACATTTCATACAAAAATATCATCTACCTGTAAAAAATCGAAAATAAACCGCCAACAAAATCCGGCGTGCACTTGGATTTAAGATGACGGTTTACTTCAGTAGACCATTGCCTACTTGACATTATACAATTTTTTTTAATTAATAGCGAGAATATCTACTAACATTTAACAAAACTCCAACTGCTGCCAGCATGAGCGTCAGCGATGATCCACCGTAACTTAAAAATGGAAGCGTAATTCCCGTAACAGGCATAAGACCTGTTACCACGCCTATATTAATCATGACTTGAATCGCAACCATTGAAATAATTCCTAAGGCTAAAAACGTTCCGTAAAGATCAGGAGCTCCGAGCGCTACTTTAATTCCTCTCCAAAGCAATAAGCTAAACAAAAGCAAAACAAGCGTTCCCCCGATGAAACCGAGCTCTTCTGCCAGAATAGCAAAAATAAAATCAGTTTGAGGCTCCGGCAAATAAAAGAACTTTTGTCTACTTTGCCCTAACCCTAATCCAAGCAATCCCCCTGGCCCAATTGCATAAAGAGATTGAATGATTTGAAACCCGCTTCCAAGCGGATCTTCCCAAGGATTTAAAAATGAAGTGATACGTTTAATCCGATAAGGAGCCGATAAAACAAGCCCTACAAAACCGGCAACGCCAAGCAACCCAAGACCTGCAAAGTGACTTACTTTTGCTCCTGAAACAAAAATCATGACTAAACAAGTTCCAACAAGCACCGTTCCCGTTCCTAAATCCGGCTGCATCATAATAATGCCAAACGGTAAGAAAACCAGTAATAACGCCGGTAACATGCCTTTTCTAAAAGATGTAATTTTCTTCTGGTTTTCTGATAAATATTTCGCTAAAAATATAATCATAGCAAACTTCATAAATTCTGAAGGCTGAATCGAAAACGCTCCAACTCCTATCCAACTTTGCGACCCATTCCGTACTAGCCCTACTCCCGGAATCAATACAAGTACCAGCATAACAAAGCAAATGATTACAATTGGCTTCGCCCACGTACGCCACATCCAATAATCAATATTCATGATGACAAACATCGCGCATACTCCAAGCCCTGCAAATAAGAGCTGGCGTTTAGCAAAGAAAAAAGAATCATTAAACTTGTATGTAGCCCATACCGCACTTGCGCTGTATACCATGATAAGGCCGATGGTTAGCAAGGAAAGCGTAACGATTATGAGAAAAAAATCTGGGGTAGACCTTTTTGTCGACACTGTCACACACCTCTAAAAATAGATTAGGGCTAGTGTATTTTCTAGGTGTTTAGACAAGCCCTTATTTCAGTTTATGCACAGATTCAATAAAGATGTCACCACGTTCTTCAAAAGTTTTAAATTGATCCCAGCTTGCACAAGCAGGAGATAATAAAATAACATCTTCTTCATCTGAACAAGCATATGCTTCTGAAACTGCTTGTTTAACATTATCGACACGTTTTACAATTTGTATTCCCGCTTCTTTTGCTACGCGTTCAATTTTAGGAGCCGTTTCACCAAATGTAATCACAGCTTTCACATTTTTAAACTCTTCTTTTAAATCATCAAACTCATTGCCGCGATCGAGTCCACCTGCAAGTAGAATCGTCGGCTGCGAAAAAGCGGAAAGAGCTACTTTTGTAGCAAGCATATTCGTAGCTTTAGAGTCATTATAAAACTTACGTTTGTTGATTGTCGTGACATATTGAACGCGATGTTTAACACCAGCAAACGTTGTGAGCACGCGGTAGATAGCTTCATTTGAACAGCCGTACAGCTTCACAACGGATACAGCTGCTAAAATGTTTTCTTGATTATGTTTGCCTGGCAGCACCACATCTTTTAAGGACATCACTTCTTCATCTTTAAAGAAAATCGTTTCGTTTTTAATATACGCTCCTTCTGTCGTTTGAGCTGTAACAGAAAAAGGTACTTTTGTCGCTTTAACATCTGCACTAGCTTTCATCACTAGCTCATCATCCGCATTAATAACGGCAAAGTCTTCACTTGTTTGATTGTTAAAGAGATTTGCTTTCGCTTTGATATATTCCTCTTTTGTGCCATGATAGTCTAAGTGAGCATCAAACAAATTCAATAATAAAGAGATTCTCGGACGGAATTTTTCAATTCCCATCAGCTGAAAAGAAGAAAGCTCCGTTACAATTACATTGTCCTTTGTTGCTTTTTGCGCCACTTCACAAGCTACTGTTCCAATATTTCCAGCAATCAGCGGCTGCTTTTGATCTTCTTCTAACATTTTATAAATTAGCGTTGTTGTTGTTGTCTTCCCATTGCTTCCCGTAATTCCGATAAAAGGCGCTTCGCTAATTTCATAAGCCAATTCTACCTCTGTTAAAATCGGAATATTTCGCTTTAATGCTTCTTGCAATAGAACATTTGAATACGGAATCCCAGGGTTTTTTACAATAACATCCGCTTTGTCTAAAAGCTCAAGCGGATGATGTCCACAGACAACTTCAATGCCCGTTTTTTCTAATTCCTGTGCTGCTACGTTCTCTTCGTACGGTTTTTGATCATTAACGACTACTTTAGCACCAAGCTGTTTAACTAACTGAGCAGCTGCTAAACCGCTCTTGGCTAATCCTAAAATAAGTACTTGTTTACCTTGATACGTATTGACTGATTTCATTTAAATCCACACCTCGATATAAATTCCAAGCATTGCAAATAATAGTCCTACAGCCCAAAAAGTCATAACTACGCGCCATTCCGACCAGCCGCTTAGCTCGTAATGGTGATGAAGCGGACTCATTTTAAACACACGTTTTCCTGTTGTTTTGAAAGATGCGACTTGAATAATAACAGATAGTGTTTCAATAACAAACACACCACCGATAATAACAAGCAAGAATTCCATTTTCATTAAGACAGCCACCGTAGCGATAGCTCCTCCTAGCGCTAAAGAACCCGTATCTCCCATAAATACTTTTGCAGGATGGGCATTAAAAACTAAAAATCCTAACACAGCTCCTACTACAGCAACTGAGAAAATAGATAGTTCAAACTGCTCTGCATTCCAAGCAAGAACTGCAAATGCACCAAAAGCAATCGCACTTGTACCAGATACAAGTCCGTCTAATCCATCCGTCAAGTTAACCGCGTTTGAAAAACCAACAAGCCAGATGATGAGGAAAACAACATAAAACCAACCTAAATCAATTGGGTCTTTAATTCCAGGAATCGTCACTTCAGTTGAGAACTCAAACTGTCTTGCAATAAAGTAAAAAATAATTGAAATGACAACCTGACCTAAAAACTTTTGTTTAGATGTTAATCCAAGGTTACGCTTTAACACTACTTTTATAAAATCATCTAAAAATCCTAATAAACCAAATCCGATTGTGACAAATAATAATAGAAACGTCTTATATGTAAGTTCTGCATACTGATTGACCATAATAAGAGTTGCCACAATAATAGATAATAAAATCATGATACCGCCCATTGTAGGTGTACCTGATTTTTTCTGGTGAGATTTCGGGCCTTCATCACGAATACTTTGACCAAACTTTAATCTTCTTAAGAAGGGAATAAAAATCGGCGACAATACAACCGTAATCAAAAAGGCTACGCCGATTGTCAATAAAATTGATTGTTCTAGCACGATGTTCCCTCCTTAACTTCCAACTCATTCCGACTCATTTTGTTCTCTACCCATTTCATTACTACTTTCGCTCCTCAATCATTTTGCGTGCTACTTCTCGATCGTCAAAATCGAATACTTTTTTACCAATAATTTGATAGGTCTCGTGCCCTTTTCCAGCAATGACAATAACATCATCTGCATGCGCTGTTTCCACTGCATAGCGAATAGCTTCTGCACGATCAGCAATCGTCACATAGTTATCTGTATCCAAACCTTCTTCCATATCTTTTAAAATAGCCAATGGATCTTCACTTCGTGGATTATCAGATGTCAAAATAGCTTGTGTACTGTATTCAGCTGCAATTCGAGCCATGATTGGTCGTTTTGTACGATCTCGATCTCCGCCACAACCAACAATAACATATATATTGCGTTTTGCGAATTCTTTTACAGTTTTTAACACGTTCTCTAAGCTGTCCGGCGTGTGGGCATAATCAACGATAACCGTAAAATCTTGCTCCGCATCAACCACTTCAAAACGCCCAGATACGCCTTCTAACACTTTTATTTCCTCGACAATAACTGACAGAGGGATACCTGATACTAAACATGAAGCCGTAGCCGCTAATACGTTGTAGACGCTGAATTTCCCAATAAGCTTCATCTCTACACGAACCGTTTCTGTCGGTGTTGTCAAGTCGAACGTTGTGCCGCTGTTTGTAATTTGAATATTGGTTGCACGAATATCACTTTCACGGTCAATACCATAGGTAATCACTGTAGCGGCCGTGTTTTTAATATATTCCTCGGTTGCCGCATCATCAGCATTAAGAACAGCAAATTTAGGACGATTATGGTTATAAGCGTTTCCTAACTGTGCAAATAGCAACCCTTTCGCACGACGATAATCTTCCATTGTATGATGATAATCCAGGTGATCTTGCGTTAAGTTACTAAATACCGCAACATCAAAGTCGCACCCGTGTACGCGTCCTAAGTCAAGTGCATGAGATGATACTTCCATCATCGCTACTTCTACATTCTCCTCCACCATTTGGTGAAATGTTTTTTGGAGCGTCAGCGATTCAGGCGTTGTGTTTTTCACATCATAAGACGTATCACCAATACGAATTTCAATCGTTCCAATTAGACCCGTCTTTTTATGTTGTGATTTAAAGATATGCTCAATTAAATGTGTAATCGTTGTTTTTCCATTTGTGCCTGTTACACCAATTAAATGCATTTTTTGTGTAGGCTGATTGTAGAAAGCATCCGCTAGCACTGCCATTGCTCGTTTTGTACTCTTCACGCGTACAACAGGCACTTCTACATCCACAGGCTTTTCTGCTAAGATTGCTACTGCCCCTTTTTCCACAGCCATCTGTGCAAAGTTATGACCATCAACTGTATAGCCGTCTATACAAATGAACAATGCTCCGGGCTTAACTTCTCTTGAATCCATTTCAATTGACGTAATATCAATATTCTGTTCAGGAAGCTGAACAAAATCATGTAAATGTGTTAGTAGTTCTCGTAAATCCATTCCTACCATGTCCTCTCTATTTGTAAAGTGAAACGTTTGTTATAAGACGCTATGGCAACTATTCTTCTTTTTCTAGCACCTAACCTATTACATTTTACAGAAAAAGAAGCCCGGAGGGAACACCCCCAAGGCTTATTTGTTGATTTCATGTTCACACGCAGAGTAACCTGCTGATTATCATGCAAGGAAGAATAATGGTTTATAGAGATTTTTATTTTCCCATATAAATTCTAACCGTTTCGCCTTCTTTAACTTTCGTTCCGGCTGCAGGAGACTGCTTGACCACTTTATCTCCTTCGCCACTCACATCTAATTTTAAATTAAGTAGCTGTTCTTGTAACTCTTTTTTTGACATTCCTACGACATTTGGTACTTTTATCATTGGTGTGTCCAGCCACGTTAACTCTTTTTCAATTTGTCCTTTACGCGGTTTAACGTCCATCACACGCAAGCTGTCTTCAATCATTTTACCTACAATCGGAGCTGCTACAACTCCACCAAATTGAATGGTGCCTTTTGGATTATCAACCGCAACATACACGACAATTTCAGGGTTATCTGCTGGTGCAACACCGATAAAAGAAACGATGTGATTATTTTTTAAATACTTTCCATTTTGAGCTTTCTGCGCCGTACCCGTCTTTCCTCCAACGCGGTACCCTTCCACAAAAGCTCCTTTTCCGCTTCCTTGTGCTACTACACTTTCAAGAGCAAAACGCACTTGCTTAGACGTTTCCTCGGAAATAACTTTTCGCTTAGCAACCGGCTTATGACTGCTTACAACTTTTCCGGTAGTTGGATCCACCCACTCTTTTGCAATATAAGGTTCATAAAGCGTTCCACCGTTTACGGCTGCGGAAACAGCAGCTACTTGTTGAATAGGCGTAACAGCAACCCCTTGCCCAAAAGCTGTTGTAGCTTGTTCAACCGGCCCTACGCGCTCAAGCGGGAACAAAATCCCTTTTGCTTCCCCTTGTAAATCAATACCTGTTTTTTGACCAAAGCCAAATTCTTTAATGTATTTGAACAATTTTTCTTTTCCTAAACGTTCCCCAAGCTCCACAAAACCAGGGTTACATGAGTTTTGTACAACTTCTAAAAAAGACTGCTGTCCATGTCCGCCTTTTTTCCAGCAGCGAAGTCTCGCTCCGCCAACTTCCGCGGCTCCATCGTCGTAAAATTGATCTTTTAGTAAATCCACTTTCTTTTCTTCAAGAGCAGCTGCCAGTGTAATAATCTTAAACGTCGATCCGGGCTCATATACGCTCCAGATTGGAAGATTGCGATTATACACCTCAGGCTTCACATTTTTAAAATCCGTAGGATCAAAGCCCGGACGACTAGACATACCTAAAATTTCACCGTTTTTAGGATTCATGGCAATGGCAATCATACCATCTGGATTATAAGCTGTCTGAGCATTATCCAACTCACGCTCCATGATCGTTTGCACACGTGAATCGATGGTCAATCTCAAATCCAGCCCGTCCACAGGTGCTGTGTAGTCATCGGCTATATTGGGCATCTTTTTACCTTTAGCATCCGAATACAATTTAACTGAACCTTTTTGTCCTTTTAGCTCTTTATCATAATATAATTCAAGGCCTGTTAACCCTTGATTATCTACTCCCGCAAAGCCTAATACATGCGACAAATAACTTCCAAACGGATAGTACCGCTTCGAATCCTCAGCTATATATACGCCTTTTAAATTTAAATTTCGCACTTCATTTGCTTTCGCATGTGAAATTTTTCTTCCTTCAGGACGCAAATACACGCTAGAAGAAGCTTTTGTTATTTGCTCATATACTTTTTCTTTTGATGCTCCCAGCACTTTTGCTAACTTTTCAGCCGTAACAGCTGGATTTTCAACTTGTCTTGGCATAACTAAAACGGTCGGTGCACTTTTATTTGTAGCAAGTGCCACATCATTGCGATCTAGTATCTTTCCTCTTTCAGGTTCAAAAGGAATATTCCGACTCCATAAGTCTTTGGCTTTTTCAGTTAGCGTATCCCCAGTCAGCAACTGTACATATCCAAGCCTTGTATCAATAATCAAAAACACAATAAAACCGACAAACAAAACAATGGCTAGCCTTTTACGAACTGTGACTCCTGATACCCGCATATATTAGAACCTCCTCTGAATCGGCTCGTTCCAATATATGCTTGTACAGGATTCACTAGAACTTAATTTCTAGTCAAGTTGCTTATCGTCTTTTTTACTATCAGACTCACTTTTTTCCGTTTCTTTTAACTTATTTAACGTACTTGAAAATTCTTTAGGCGTTTCAAGTTCTACTTTCAGGTAGGTTCCTGCTTTTAACGGATCGCCTGCCTTAATACTTTGACTTACAACATAACCATTTTCAAGTGCGCTAGGTCGAACGTTGACAAATTCACTAAAGCGTATAACATCACGATGTGAAAAACCTGTTAAATCAGGCATTGTGGCTTTTCCATTTGTCTTAATAAACACGCGTTGACCAGTGACAATGGTATCAGAAGTCGGTGATTGGCTTTCTACCGTATCTCCTTTACCTATTACAACAGGAACAAGTCCTTTTTGTTTTAAGTCTTTCACGGCACTATCAACTGATTCGTTAACGTAAGACTTAAGCGTAATTTCTGAATCTACTTTTTTATCTTCTGTTTTCTTTCCGTCTTCGTCTGTTTTTTCAGGCTCCACCCCTAAGTACTGCAGGCTGTTTTTCATCACCGGATTAAATACGGCTGTAAGCGGCGCAGTACCTGTCTCTTGAGGCGTAAGAGTTGGATTTTTAACGGCTACATAGACAAGCAGCTTTGGATCTTTAGCAGGTGCAAAGCCCATAAAGGAAATGAAATTTTTCCCGTGTCCATGCAAGTAGCCTCCGGTAGGACCAGGAATTTGAGCTGTTCCCGTCTTTCCAGCGACATCGTATCCTTCAATCGCGTAAGGTTTCCCTGTTCCGTCATCAGAAGAAACAACGGTTTCTAAAATATCTAGCGTTTCGTTCGCTGCTTTTTTAGAAATAGGTTGTCCTACTACGGTAGGTTTTGTTTTCTTAATCGTTTTCTTATTTGTTTCATCGACTACTTGTTTAATCACGTAAGGCTTCATCATTTTTCCGTCATTTGCAATCGCAGTAGCCGCTTGAATTTCTTGAATAGGCGTAAAAGCGGACGCCTGTCCAAATGCAGTAGTTACGCGGTCTCTCGGGTACTTCGTCACTAACTTGCTAGAAGCTTCGTTTGGCAAGTCAATTCCCGTTTTATCCATAAAGCCAAACTTGTCCAAGTATTTATACAAACGGTCGGTGCCCAATTTTTCGTTGGCTAAAATGGCTACCGCTACATTTGAAGACCTTTGAATTCCTTCATTAAATGTAATAGCTCCCCAGCCGACTCCGCCGTTGTGATCGTTAATCGGAACGCTGTTTTTCGTTACTTTATAAGATCCCGACTGATAGCGGTCTTCGCCGTTATAGACCCCTGCATCAATCGCGGCTGCTAGCGTAAAGATTTTCATCGTTGAACCAAGTTCATAGCTGTTTTCAACAAACGGATTACGATAAGACGTGATATCACGAATATTTGGGTCAAATGAAGGACGATTTGACATCGCCAAAATTTCACCGGTTTTCGGATTTACTACCGTTGCCATTAGCTCTTCTGGTTTATATTCTTTAGCAGCAGCTGTCATTGCATCCTCTAAAAACGTTTGAATTTTTTCATCAATTGTAAGCGTGACACTGTCTCCATTTTTCGGAGCTACAATTGACTCTTTTGGATCCGGAAGCTTAATTCCATTTTTAGCAGCTTCGTATTTTACATATCCATCTTCTTCAGAAAGCTGCTTATCAAATACTTTTTCAATTCCCATTTTCCCTACGATTTTACCCGTATCATCTTTTTGTGCGTATCCTAAAATACTTGAGGCGAATACACCGTTTGGATAGAAGCGCTTCGAATCGCGTAAAAACGTGATCCCTGGGAGATTTAGTTTTTCAATTTTTTGCTTTAGCACGTTATCAATGTCACGTCCGCCTGGGCCAAGTTCGACTTGGAAGGTACCACGTTTAATTCCTCTCGTTAACATGCTGTCAATTTTCGATTCGTCCATCTTTAATAATGGGGCTAATTTTTCAGCCGTTTTTTCTGGGTCTACTACGTGCTGCGGGTGATCTTTGTCTTTTGTTTGTTTTTTATCTAAGATCGCCACAACCGTATAAGCACCCGTGTCTTGGGCGATTGCTTCTCCGTTTCGATCGTAAATCGTACCGCGCTGTCCTTCAATTTTAGACGTTCGCGTATGCTGTTTTTGTGCAATTTCGGCTAAAGCTTCTCCGTCTGCTTTGCCCGTCGCTTGGATGTAAAAGAACCTGATGGCTAATACAAAAAAGAGCAATGCAAATATTAAAATTAATATTGCTGCTCCTGTACTAATATTGCTATTTTTTCTTGGCGTAGTCATCGCAATTAATCGTTAACGACTTTTACGTTATTTTCATTCAATTTTAGTCCAAGTTCTTTTGCTTTTGTCCAAATACGATCGTATGCACTTAACTCTGTTACCTGTAATTTTAACTCATTGTTTTTTGCCTCTTGCTTGTCAATCTTTCCATCGAGTGATTGCACTTCTTCACTGATGCTATAAAGCGAAGATTGATTTGAAATGATTTGCACAGACCCAAACAGCATGAGTGCGACAAATCCAGAATACACAATTTTTTCACCAACCGTAATTTTTCTTTTTGTCTTTCGAACAACTTGACGTACCGTCTTTTGCTGCTTCTGCTGCTGATCTTGCTCTCTTACTTTGTATGCTACATTGTTCATTCTCGTCCCCTCCTCTTTGATAAAACCCTTTAATTACACTAATTTCTCAACAATTCGAAGCTTTGCCGAACGCGCGCGCTTATTTTCTTCTATCTCTTCTTCTGAAGGTAAAATAGGTTTTCTTGTAATAACTTTCATTTTAGGTTTAAATTCTTCTGGAATAATCGGCAGTCCATGCGGAAGCTGCGGAACCGTGCTTGCATTTTTAAACGCCACTTTACAAATTCGATCTTCAAGTGAGTGGAAGGTAATAACACTTACACGTCCACCTTTTTTGATCACATCCATAGCCTGTTCAATTGCATCTTCAAATACTTGAAGCTCATCATTTACAGCAATTCGAATAGCCTGGAAAATTCGTTTCGCCGGATGTCCACCCGTTCGTCTAGCTGGCGCTGGAATACCATCTTTAATAAGATCAACCAGCTCTAGCGTTGTTTCAATTGGTTTAGACTCTCGATATGCTTCAATCTTGCGGGCAATTTGTTTTGAAAACTTTTCTTCTCCGTATTGGAAAAAGATTTTCACAAGTTTTTCATAAGGCCATTCATTTACTACGTTGTACGCAGAAAACATTGAGTTTTGATCCATGCGCATATCAAGCGGGGCATCATGATGAAAGCTGAACCCTCGCTCTGGTGTATCCAACTGAGGAGACGAGACTCCGAGGTCAAATAATACTCCGTCTACTTCTTCAATTCCGTGTTCCATTAGCTGCTCTTTTAAATAGCGAAAATTACTTTTGATTAGAATAACTCTGTCTAGATACGGGGCCAATTTCTCTTTTGCATTTGCAAGAGCGACATCGTCTTGATCAAACGCAATTAATTTCCCTTTTTCTGATAGCTGTTTTACGATATATTCACTATGACCTGCTCCGCCAAGCGTGCAGTCGACATATACTCCATCCGGCTTAATATTTAAGCCTTCCGCTGCTTCTTTAAGCAAAACAGTTGTGTGATTAAACATTATGACACCTACTTCTTTCTAAACTACTTAGTTATGTATACAAAAAGCAAAAAACGGTGTTTTTCTTTGATATATATACACGTTTATATTATATATCAAAGTTCAACATTATTTCAGCTATTTATATAAGAATTAAGTAGAATTTTGTCTTTTTGTCACAAATAGTGTCATTTTGTTAAAGGTAGGACATATTCGTAGAATAAAATGTAAGGAATATAAGGTTTTTTTGCACAATTAGAAATAAATACCTTATAAGGATTCAATTGGTTAACATTCACCTTGTAGACTTTTTCTCTTTTCCAAAATAAAAATCCTGCTTTTCAGCAGGATTTTATTAGACATAACAGACTTTTAACTGGTGATTTAATTCGACTTCAGCACTTAGTAAATCTGACACAAATTGCATACCATAACCATTTAAATAATACATAATATTCCACATTCGTTCTTGTGGAGCATTGTAGGGACGAAGAGCAAGTTCAATTTGAGCATATTTTGAATGCTTCACATCGTGCTTAATTAGCTGTTTGGATTCGACAATCTTTTGAATGGTTTCAAACTGCTTTTGAATAATCGCTCGATTTTTAAGCATGACTTCATCAAATGTTTTGTCTTCTTTTTGAATATTTTCACGAAGAGTTTTATGAATTTTTTCGAAATCTTCTTTCGCTTTTTCAAAATACATTTCGTATGGGTTGTGAACTTCTGTCTTAAGCCAGTGCTCCCTCTCTGCATCTACACCTTCGTTCACTACGTTCGAAAGGTCTAACTGAAGTTCATCCATATACTTCTCGATATGTCTTTCTACGATTGCATAGGATAACCTAGGGACCACGGGAGGCATTTTAAAGCTAAATAAAGAAAATGCTTTTTCAAGCTCTGCCCAATACGCTACTTCCCCCGGACCTGCAATAAACGCAAGGGTAGGAAGTAAGTACTCCTGCATAAGAGGTCTAGTCACAACGTTGTTACTAAGAAGCTCAGGCGTTTGTTTAGCAATTTGAACCAGCTCTTCTTTAGACAGCGCGAGTTCATTTTGCTTTCCAACAAACTGCTCTTGTTCTGCATCTCTTTCTAAAAGTACTCTGTTTTCATTGTGTGAATAAAAGAGATGAGCCGTTTCTTCTCCCACTTCAATCATTCGTCCGTATTGTTTTTGAATCTCAGTTTGCTGTTCCATAACGGCTGACGATAATTTGTCATTTTGTTCAATTAACGTCACAAAGAAAGAAGATTCAATGCTGCGCACTTCTTTAGAAGCTGCATCCATTAAAATAAGACCTGACTCTGCGAACATTGTGGTAACCAAATGAGCAAAGAAATCGACATAGGTACGTGATTTATCTAACGCTTCTAAAACAAAGTGTAATACCTGGTTTGTATGGGCCGTTTCATTAAACGTTTGAAATACATCACGAACCCAGCTTCTACAGGCCTCATGGTCTAGTTCAATTTGAGAAACCATTTGCTTTTTCTTTAAAGAATGCTTTAGCGTTTTCTTTAAAAGCTGGTTTTTATGCTCTGTGTATACATGGTTGATCTCAGCAAAATCATGATCTTCTCCAGCAATCCAAAATACCGGAAGCACGGGCACGTTTAAAGCTTCCTCTTGTTGTTTAGCTAGGAGCACAATTGAAATCACTTTATGAATGGTGTACAAAGGACCGGTAAGCAGCCCCGCTTGCTGACCTCCAACGACCACTACGCTGTTAGGATCTTTTAGCTTTTCAATATTTTCAATCGTCTTAGAAGATGCTCCGTAGCGCTTATTAAAATCAAGCAGATACTCAGCAAGCTGTTCTCTTGGATAAGACTGCTTTTGAACATCCGCTAAACGTTTTTCATATACGTCTTTTTCGTGTATATTATAATGAAAAAAGGAAAGTGCTTGCTTTTCACCTTTTATGTAATCGTTCGTTAGTTTGTTTCCCGCCTTTAAAGAGACGTCTGTAATCTCCATGAAAGAACTTCCTTTCTTTTCCTAATACTTATATTCTCTACATATAGCTTCATTATCCATAATGTAACTGCCCACGTCTAGTAACATGCTTTACAGAGAGGAAATACGAAAAGCGATTCCACCTATATTTAATACAATATGTGCAATAAGAAACAAAACAAAATTCATCCGAAAGAACCCTTTCGCGATAAGCTTCATTTCTAAGTCATGTTTGACTTTCCAATGTACAAACATCATAATCATTGCTACAACTAAAAGGACTAACGCAATCAACCACAAAAAAGAGTGCCCGAAAATTTCCACAGCTGCATAATGCACGGACAAAATAAGAAAAACCGTAGTAATGTACGTTGCAATGTGGACAGATTTCCTTTTATTTTTCGTCAGTTTGCGTAAAAGCATGTATAGAATAAAAAAACCAACGAGCGGCAGAGTGACAAACGTCGCAAAAACTCCAGCAATAAAACTTCCCATGTTAATCACCCTTTTCTTCTTCGATTCCTTTTATTGACCCATATAAAAAGTCAACAATAGGCGTCGACGTTCTTTTTTCAGCAGCTTGTGTTTGAATATAGCCTAAAATAGCATCAATTTCTGTTTGCCGCCCCTTCTGTATATCTTTTAGCATAGAAGATTGATTTGTACTCGTGCGCGAACAAACCCCCAGCGCATTTTCCCAATAATTAAAAGCTGAATCCAGTTTTAACACAGCGGCAATCTCTTCAAACAATAGACGCATCGTTTTATAAAAGTAGCCGTTATGAATCAGCTGCCCATTTTTTACCCCATACAGCGCCGTAAGAGGATTGATGAGCGCATTTACAACTAATTTCTTCACCAGCATCGCATACCAATCTGTTTCAATCACCCAAGGAAAATTCACAATTGGCAAGATAGACTCCATTTCTCCTCTGTATGAAGCAATACGGGTTGTTCCTATTCCTGTATGATGGACGCTATCCATATTTGTACGCATTGCCCCGTGTTCAACTGTACCCAAATAGAGAGTGCTCTGCGGGAGATTTTTAAGAATTTCAATATGGCTCATACCGTTTTGGATAAACAAAAGGGGAGTATGTATAGTAAGGGTTTTGATAAAAGGAATAATCTCTTTTAAATGATACTGTTTTACAGTAATAATGATTAAATCTGCTTCTTTTATGTTTTTTTCCAGAGGGATAGCACTCACTTTTTTAGTGTGATGTTCCCCTTGTCTATGTAAGGTAATTCCATTATCGTTAATACACTTTGCTTGAGTTTTTGTTTTCGTATACAAGGTTACATCATAACAATCTGATAAATACGCGCTAAACAACAGACCTAATGATCCGCCTCCAATAATACCTATAGTTTTCATCGTATTTTTTGTTCCTCTTTCCATTATTGAGTTTCATTTTAGCAAAAAAATGCTTTGAATTAAATGCATTCTTAAAATTTTACCTATTCATATAGCCCGTGTGATTAAAAATCACCGGGCTTATTGTAAATTATTTAGAGTGATCCCGTTTTTTTCTATTATACGGGATACACCGGATGTTTACGACGGCTAAAGGTCACATTCTTTGTTTCATATAATCGAAAGCGGTCAATTAAAGTTCGACGCAGTTCGTTAGCAGGAACGATGTCGTCAATAATAAGTTCAGAAGCCAGCGTATAGATATCGATGTGTTCTTTATACTCCTGCTGTTTCTGTTTAACAAACATAAACCGCTCTTTCGGATCTTCAATTTCATTAATTTTATTAGAATAGACGGCATTTACTGCCGCTTCAGGACCCATTACGGCAATTTGAGCAGTAGGTAATGCAAGGCAGCAATCCGGTTCAAAAGCTGGACCAGCCATAGCGTAAAGCCCTGCGCCATAAGCTTTGCGCATGACCACGGAAATTTTAGGAACTGTAGCTGAACTCATCGCTGCAATCAATTTTGCACCATGTCTAATGATGCCTGCTCTTTCTACTTTGGTTCCAATCATAAATCCAGGTACATCCGCTAAAAATAGCAAAGGAATATGGAAGGCATCGCACAGTTGAATAAATTTTGCTCCTTTATCTGCTGAATCTACAAACAGCACTCCTCCTTTGACCTTCGGCTGATTGGCAATAATCCCTACTACTTTTCCATCTATTCGTGCAAGCCCTGTTACCAATTCGGCGGCAAACAGTTTTTTCACTTCAAAGAAGCTCCCTTCGTCAATAAGGGTATCAATTGCTTCATAGATATCAAATGGAACATTTTGATTCTCCGGAATTAGTTCTACTAAATCCTTTGTCTGCTTAGGCTCTTTAGCTTTTTGTACTTTAGGCTTCTCTTGATAGTTTTGTGGAAAGTAGGTTAAATAAGATTTGGCATAGGAAATAGCTTCTTCTTCAGAATAAGCTAACACATCTCCACATCCGCTAACGCTGCAGTGCATATGTGCTCCTCCCATTTCTTCTAGCGTAACCTTTTCTCCAATAACAGCTTCGGCCATACGCGGCGAACCTAAGTACATAGAAGCGTTTCCATCTACCATCACAACAATATCACAAAATGCAGGGATATATGCTCCTCCAGCTGCTGACGGACCGAAGAGCAAACAAATTTGAGGAATGACGCCGGAAAGTTTTACTTGATTGTGAAAGATCCGTCCAGCTCCTCGGCGGTTTGGAAACATATCTAATTGATCCGTAATACGCGCTCCTGCAGAATCCACTAGGTAGAGCAAAGGCACATGCAGTTTTTCTGCTACTTCTTGAATCCGAATAATTTTCTCTACTGTTCTGGCCCCCCAAGACCCTGCTTTTACAGTAGAGTCATTAGCCATTACACAAACCGTTTCACCGTTTACTTTCCCAATTGCAGTTACAACACCGTCTGCCGGCAATCCTTCAGCTTTATTATTTGCAAACATGCCGTCTTCTTCATATTTCCCGTCATCAAATAAAAGGGCTAAACGATCTCTTACAAAAAGCTTCTGTTGTTTTGCAAGTTTCTCTTTGTACTTCTCCGCGTTGCCACGCTCTACTTTTTGACGATTTTCATCATATTTTTTCTGAGATTCACCTGTATGTATCATGATATCTCTCCTTTATGAGTTATGAAATAGTCACCAAAACGTCGCCTTCGTTCACAAAATCCCCCACGGCTATATGGACAGTCTCTGCAATACCAGCTTGATCGCTTTCAATAGGAATTTCCATTTTCATAGATTCTAATACAACAACAACTTCTCCTTTGGCTACACTTGCACCTTGCTGAACAAACACATTAAATACCATGCCTGCCATTGTCGCTTTGATTTCACTCATTGTGGTGCTCCTCCTTTATTTAATACGGTTGATAATAACGATGTGTTATAGGTGCCTTTTTCATATAACTCTTCATTTAACAACTGCTTAAATAGAGGAATATTCGTTTTGATTCCCTCTACAACAGCTTCTGTAAAATATGATTTAGCTAGTTCAATTGCATTTGAACGCGTACGACCAGTAATAATAACTTTTGCAATCATTGGATCGTAAAAAGGTGTAACCGCATTCATATCACTGTAGCCGCTGTCTACGCGCGCATAGGTTCGCTCCGGCAAGTGATAACCCGTAATTTTTCCCGGAGCCGGTAAAAAAGTAAACGGATCTTCTGCATAAATTCGAAATTCAATGGCATAGTTATTTGCTGCTATTTCCTCTTGCACACGTGGAAGCTTTTCTCCGCGCGCAGCTAAGATCTGCCACTTAACTAAATCGACCCCTGCAATTTGCTCGGTGATCGGATGCTCAACTTGCAGCCGTGTGTTCATTTCAAGAAAATAAAAATTTTCGTCTTCATCCACAATAAACTCCACCGTACCTGCATTATAATATCCGATTGCTTTAGCCGCTTGAACGGCTTGGTTTTGCATGGCTTGTCGCGTACTTTCTTTTAAAGAAAGCGCAGGGGCTTCTTCAATCACTTTTTGATTTCTTCTTTGTACGGAACAATCGCGTTCAAAAAGATGAACGACATTACCATGCTGATCTCCAAACACCTGTACTTCGATATGTTTTGCGTTTGTGATAAGCTTTTCAATAAACATTCCTTCTTGACCAAAATATGCTTTTGCTCTTGCTTTTGTGGAGGCATACACTTGTTTTACTGCTTCTTCGTTATCGCAGCGCACCATCCCAATTCCGCCGCCGCCTCCGCTTGCTTTTAACATAACGGGATATCCAATTAGACTCGCTACTTTACAAGCCTCTTCAACTGACGTCACATCGCCTTCGCTGCCGGGGACAACAGGTACACCCGCTTCTTTCATCGCGGCACGAGCAGCAATTTTGTCGCCCATCATCGAAATGATTTCGGGAGAAGGACCGATAAAACAAAAACCTTCATCAATCGCTCTTTTAGCAAATGCATTATTTTCCGATAAAAATCCATACCCAGGATGAATGGCATCTACTTTTTCTTCATGACTAATTCGCAGCAATTCTTCTACATTCAAATATGACTTTTGCACAGGAGGCTCTCCAATTCGACGTGCTTTTGTAGCTGCTTGAACATAAGGAAGCTCTGCATCTGCATCGGAATAGACAGCCACCGTTTCAATGCCCATTTGTTTGCATGTATGAATAATACGAAGAGCAATTTCTCCTCGATTTGCAATCAGTATTTTTTTCACCTTTCTCTCCCCTTTCCTCAAATTTCTACTTTCCCCCATATAATTCTACAATAATTTTAAAACTCCTCTACAAATTTTGAAAACGCTTTCTATTTGAATCTCACTTTCCTTTTGCTTCCTTTCTAAAAAGTGATGCTTATAGTAATGTATTCTTCGTATTTAACTGAAAGAATTCATTTTTCCTCATGCGCATTGAATATTCGTTCACCGATCACGAAAACAGAATATTTTGTATTTTTGTTATATAATATTAGATGAACGAACCAAGCCAGTTCGTTTATCTAGCAAGGAGACATAACAAGGGGGATATGGGATGAATTACGAAGTGAAGCATTTAAAAATTAATTTTAAAACGCTAGAAGAGTTCAAGAAATTCAAAGAATATGGCATTCAAGAACTTTCAATGCTAGAAGAATTACATGCCAAAATTTCCGATAATGAAATAAATTCTCCGTTTTACGGTATTTATTTTGGAAATAGCTTAGTGGCTCGGATGAGTCTCTATAAGCGAAACAAACAGTACGATCAATATTTCGAGCCGCCTCAAACGTATATTGAAGTGTGGAAACTCGAAGTGCTCAGCGATTTTCAGCGCAAAGGATTGGGTCAAACGCTCGTTGAATACGCCAAATCCTTTCAATTACCTATCAAAACAAGCCCACGAGTAAAATCGAGTGATTTTTGGTCAAAAATGGGGTTCGTACCTGTAACATATGATATCGATCGTGATTTAGGAGAAAACCCTCTTATTTGGCTACCAAACGGTGTAAGCGAACAAAAATAAACAGCTGATTTCCAGCTGTTTATTTTATATCTATATGGTATATATGATCAACATGAAGTAGGGAGCATTCAAACTGTCGCTTTACTTTTGAACTTTTTCTAGATTTAAATTTTTATCCACTTGAAATTTCACTTTTCTACTTTTTTCATCCTCTTTTAATACAACCATTTTACGAGCCCTCTCCATAATTTCAATAAGAGCTTTATAGTCATCTTCCACAATTAACAAGTTGTTTTGCAAAGCTTTTTTTTCTTTTTCCAAAATCGTTACTTTCTCTTGTAAACGCTCAATCTTTTGCTGCAGTTCTTCATTAGCTTCGAGAAGCTCTGACGAGTGCCTTTGCCCTTGATCTACATTTTCTAAATATTTAATTACCTCATTAAGCGAAATATGTTTCTCTGCTTCCATATATGATAAGCGTGCAGGCTGCTCGTCATCTTTTGAAACAGTTCTTGCTTTTAATTCTTTTCTCTGTTTTTTCGCAAGATCAATACCAGTCTTGTATTGTTTGCGCACAAAAGAATTCCAGCGGAAGCCACAAGCTGCTGATGTTCGTGTAAGTTTCTTCCCCACTTCTTCAAATGCAGCTAGCTGAGTGCCACCTTCACGTATATGACGCAGTACAATTTCTGCGAGTAATAAATCTTCATCATGAGTCCATGCATCTTGACGAGAAGAAGTCATTTTTCTATCCCTCCTTATCCGTACTTATTAAATGAATATGCACCTACTAGATAAGATAGACTATTGTTCCTCTTCTCAATCAAGAAAATCTTTCATATACTTTGAAGCAAAATGGGAAACCCGTGATTCTTTCATCTTTCGCTTATTAACTATATTGCTATGGAAATGCAGTTCATAACTATGTTTTTTTAACGATGACCTTTTGAACCGCTTCTTCATGCTCAGGCGACTCCCACAATATCGAGCAGCGATGAATTTCTTGTTCCATCCGATTCCAAACCCGGCTTTGCTCCCATTTCTCAATAGCGATTTCTTTGTAAGCTTGCAATACCTGGGTCGGTTTATGAGTGATAGGGGCTAACCACTCCTCACACCTCATAGTTAGTTCTTTAAACGACGTGACATAGGAAAGAAATCCAATTTGCTTTGCTCGTTCTACTCCATACAGCTGAGCACTGTAGATCATTTCCATCGCTTCTTGATAACGCAGCTTTTCAAGAAGAATGGTTCCTCCTCCCCAGCCTGTTGTAATTCCTAAATTCCCTTGAATAAAGCCCATTTCGCTATGTGTTGCACTTATACGGAAGTCACATGCAATCGCAAGTTCACATCCTCCTCCAACCGATGTTCCATTCAAAAGGGCAACTGTGGGTTTTGGGAGTGTTAAAATCTCATAAAGAATTTTCCCCATTTTCGTTAACATTTGAGACGCCTCTTTCGAAGTCTTTAGCTCATGAAATACGCTTAAATCTCCTCCACTGCAAAATGCATCTGAACCAGCCCCTGTAATTACGAAAGCTTTTACTAACTGATCATGTTTCACATAATCTACAGCTTGCTGCAGTTCATTCATAACATCATAATCAATAGCATTACGCTTTTCAGGACGATTAATCACAAACGTAGCAATGCCTTGGCTTGTAGTAAACAGCTCGCTTTTTTTCATGCTTTTTCCTCCTTATAGACAAGGTATGAATCCTTTTACAACAGTAATTGTTTATTTAAAAAGAGTTCTTGTTCTATAAGAAAAATCCTTCTCTCCCAAAGGGTAGAGAAGGAAAAAAGGCAAAAAAAATAAAAGACCCTTTAAGAGGGTCTTTTATTTAAATAAGCAATTATTTGCTTACTACGTCATTTCCTTTGTAAGTACCACAAGCTTTACATACGCGGTGTGATAGTTTCATTTCACCACAATTTGGGCACTCTACCATACCAGGAACTTGTAATTTAAAGTGCGTACGACGCGTTCTTTTCTTCATTTTAGATGTTCTTCTAAAAGGTACAGCCATTATTCCCACCTCCTTAAAAGAATTTTAAAATCATATGAAGGCCCGAAAGCCGGATCTTCGCATTTTTATTTCTTTTTGTCTTTAAAGAAATTTTCGAGTACGGCTAAGCGGGGATCTACTTTTTCCTGCTTTTCTTCTTCGGTAACAACTTCCCAGTCTTTTCCTGACTGTGGAGCTGCTCCTGCCGCTTGCTGATTTTCACTAAATACCTGCAGAGGAATTTCAACAATAATTAACTCTTGAATCAAAGGTTGTAAATCAACCGTTTCTCCCTCTACAATGCGTACTTCAGCATCTTCTTCATAATCAGCATTCACATTCAATAAAAACGTTTCAGTTGCGTTAATTTCAAACGGATACGGAACGTCAACTAATGTACGAGCACAAGGCAACGTCATTTTTCCTGAAATTTCAAGGTGAAACGTTACTTTCGAAGAACTAATGTCGGCTCTTCCTTTCACGTTTACATCTGACATTCTACGAATTTGAGGATCAGCATTCATAAACTCTTTGCCGTCAATCACTTCGTCAAATGTTAGACCTTTATTTTGCAACTGATACAATTGATGTATTGTCCATTTCATTGTTAATCACCTCAAGGCAACAAAGGTTATTATAGCTTTCACAAGATTATTTGTCAATATTTTTTCTTTACACTATAATGTACTTAAATATGCTTTTTTGTAAAAATTTCTTACTTTCATAAAAAAATGTTTTTAAAACAAAGAGCTAGACTAAAAATAATAAATTAAAAGGAGACATTATGCAAGCAGTTGGAATAATTGTCGAATATAATCCTTTTCATAACGGACACGCTTATCATTTGCAGCAAGCGAAACAACAAACCGGAGCAGATTGTGTGATTGCTGTGATGAGCGGGCACTTTTTGCAGCGCGGAGAGCCTGCTCTTGTATCAAAATGGTCCCGCACAAGAATGGCTTTAGCGGCTGGTGCAGACTTAGTCTTTGAATTACCCTATGCTTTTTCTACTCAAAAAGCTGAAACATTCGCAGGCGGCGCTATTTCTATTTTAGAATCCCTTCGCGCTGACTTTGTATGCTTTGGCAGCGAAAATGGCAATATTGACTCATTTACCCGCACCGCTGATTTGCTCGAAGCTCATGAATCAGAACTATCCGCTTTAATTCAACAAGAGATAAAAAAAGGGAACAGTTATCCAAAAGCAGCTTCCAATGCTTTCTTACAGCTTTTCACGGAGGCTCCTATTGATCTATCTCAGCCAAATAATGTGCTTGGAATGAGCTATGTAGCTGCCATTAAAAAACAGCATGCATCTATTAAACCATATACAATCACTCGAATTCAATCACATTATCACGATGATTCCCTGTCTTCCTCTTTTATTTCAAGTGCTACAAGCATACGTAAAGCTATTTTTGACAGCAGCAGCCATGGGGACCTGAGCAAGCACATGCCAGTTAGTACAGCAAATGAATTAGCAGCTTACAAGCAAGCACACGGACAGTTACATCATTGGGAGCATTATTTCCCATTTTTGAAATACAAATTATTAACTACTCCGCTTTATGACTTACAGCGTATTTATGAAATAGAAGAAGGTATTGAACATCGGCTCCTATCTTATATTTCTTCAGCTACTTCATTTGAAGATTTTTTAACAAATGTTAAAACGAAGCGATATACGAGAACCCGTTTACAGCGCATGTGCGTTCACCTTTTAACCAATACAACAAAAAGTGAGATGCAACAAGCTGATCCTTATATTCGCTTATTGGGAATGTCAAAGACAGGACAAGGCTATTTAAAAACGATTAAGAAAAAGCTGTCCCTTCCTATTGTATCCACTGTATCGCAATGTAAACTAAAAGAAATTGATACCGATATTAAAGCGACACATGTTTATAGTATGCCGTTTCAAGAGCCTCTGCGCTCTCAATTTATGAAACAAGAATACACGCAGCCTCCTATCATTTGGCCATAAAAAAATCGTCTGCAAGAGACGATTTTTTTATGGTTTCAGCTTTTCCAAATACGTTACGGCGTCCGAAAATGAATCTACGGGTACAATTTTCATATCACTGTCTATTTTTTTAGCTGTCTTCACTGCTTCTCGATAGTTAGAGCTCGCAGCCCCTTTTTCATTTGGTGCAAAGAAAATCTCTGCTCCTTCTTTATCTGCGGCTACAATTTTTTGCGAAATACCTCCGATTGGTCCTACCTCTCCTTTATCATTGATAGTCCCTGTACCTGCAACGCGATGGCCTTTTGTCATGTCCTCTTTAACAAGCTGATTATAAATTTCAAGCGAGAACATCAGTCCAGCTGAAGGCCCTCCTATTTTTTCAGTATCAATATGTATATCGGGCTTAACTTTTAGTTCTTGGTTCGTTTCTAAGGCAATTCCTAGGCCTACTCGTTTCGGCTCGTCAGGGAATGCTTTAACTTTTAGAGTATGTTTGCTTTCTTTGCCATCTCTTTTTACATAAATTGATACTGAATCTCCTGCTTTTTTAGTCGATACGTAGTTGATTAAGTCCTCAGCAGTTTGAATTTTTTCCCCGTCTACTTTCGTTACTACATCTCCAACATGAAGTTTTCCATGTGCAGGCATATTTTCTACGACATATGTAACATATACGCCTTTATTGAGATAGGAAACGCTCTTTCCAGCTGCTTCGTATGCTACTGAAATAGCGGCATTTTTTGATGTATCCATCATATGTAATTGCCTTGTCGAGTAATCTTCATCGCTTTCACCTTGCTGCAAAATTTGCTTTGTAGGGAAAATTTCATGAAAGTCCTGTATTTTCGCAAGACCATATGAAAGAGGAGTTGCTCTGCCCATTCTTACAGTTGTCAGCATAAACGTCCCTTTTTCATGGTATCCATCTTCTACCTTAATAATAGGCGCAAGTTCTTCTGCCATTCCAGGCTTTGTAATGTAGTACGGCAAAGGATAAAAACAAAGCATTGCCACCACTGCAATAACAGCCAAATATACCAAAATTCTAATTCTAGATTTCACTTTTTTTGTTCTCCTTCCAATGATCAATTGCTTGTAGGATAGAAGGCAACTGCTCATGTGCTGCTTGTTCACCAATTGAAATCATTTCTTGAATGTTTGTAAACGCTCTGGAACTAAAAGTATCGAGATTAGGACGAATCATAATGTCTGAAGCAATGGTCCGATGAGCTACTAGCTCATCTTGCAAAATATCTAAACTTTGCATAATGACATCAAAAATAGAGCTGATTTCTGCATTCACTTTCGCTTTTGATACATCGACTCCAATAACAATATCAGATCCCATTTCTTTTACAACCGATACAGGAATACGGTCCACTACCCCGCCGTCTACAAGCAATCGTCCATCAATTACTTCGGGAGCAAAGATTCCTGGAATTGAAATACTTGCTCTCACCGCTTCAGCGATAGGTCCTTTCTTAAACACCACTTTCTCTCCTGTTTTCAAATCTGTCGCTACAATGGCAAACGGTATAGACAGCTGTTCAATGGTTCTATTTTGCGTAAAGGTGCGAACCAACGATTTCACTCTGTTTCCCGTAATAAATCCCATTTTAGGCACGGTAAAATCCAAATAATACTTTCGTTTGAACGTTAGCGCCATTTTATAAAGAGTTGCTAGTTCAATACCTGACGCATATAGTGCACCAACTAAAGCTCCCATGCTGCTGCCAGCTAGAAAATCAATAGGAATGTTATTTTCTGTTAGCGTTTTGATTACTCCTAAATGTGCAAAACCTCTAGCTCCACCTGAGCCTAACGCAACTCCTATTTTTGGGCTTTCCACTTTACCTGCCCCCTCGTTTTACCTTATAGACTTCTAAAAATGTAAAAACATTTGATGAGCTTCTCTATCATTGTTGCCCTGTATTCGGTAGGACTATTCTTCATTTTCTATTTGTTCATTTAGTATGAAGCTAAAGATATGTTTTGCTCAATACACGGTGGTTATTAAGCATTATACTATACTGAAGGTTGTTTTAAGAAATTCTTTCTCTTCGCTTGCTGCGTATACGTTTTTTTACTCCTTGACTATCCTAGAAGTGCATTGATTTATGTATATGAATTGTATTTCCAAATGTGACAAGACGCCTTTTTATTCAGTATGAATTTATTTTCTCCTTACTCATAGGCATAAAGTCGATGCATAGCTTCGTATATTGATATATAGAAGAACTTGTACATTTGCCTAAAACTCCTCATTTCATTCATATCAAGATGACATGAGCTTAGAAAAGGAGATGAATCGTTCGTTGAATAAATCAATGGTGAAAACACTTCTGCTCGGGACGAGCGTAACGCTTCTCGCTATTGCGCTTATTGTATATCCAAAAGAAGCGCTAGAAGGTTCAGTAAGAGGTCTCAACACATGGTGGAAGGTCGTCTTTCCTTCTCTGCTGCCCTTTTTTATTGTTTCAGAAATGCTTATTGGGTTTGGCGTAGTGAAGTTCATTGGGATCTTATTAGAGCCGTTTATGAGGCCTTTATTCCGAGTACCTGGAGTAGGGGGTTTTGCTTTAGCAATGGGCATGGCTTCTGGGTTTCCTTCAGGAGCAAAAATCACTTCCCGGCTGCGTCAAGAAAAGCAGCTAACAGCTATAGAAGCTGAAAGACTCGTATCATTTACTAACTCATCTAACCCTATTTTTATTTTTGGAGCTGTGGCAGTTGGCTTTTTTCACAATCCAGCTGTCGGTATCATATTAGCTCTCTCTCATTACATAGGGAATATTTGTGTAGGACTGGTAATGCGTTTTTATGGATCAGCAAAACCGAAAGGACAAGTAACTCAAAAACCTTCTTTATCGTTAGCTTTTCATGAAATGCATAAAACGCGTTTAAAAGATAAGCGTCCTATCGGGAAGCTTCTAGGAGATGCGGTTACTTCTGCTGTTCAATCTCTCTTAATGATTGGCGGTTTTATCATTTTATTTTCTGTATTAAACAAACTTTTATATGTTACTCATATTACGGCCGTTTTAAGCAGCGGTCTAGCTTATTTATTTTCCCTTTGTCATATAGGGACTGAACTGAGCCTTCCTTTTATTTCAGGGCTTTTTGAAATCACGCTAGGAAGCCGTCTAGCAAGTGAAGCGCCAGACACGCTGCTGTTTCATCAAATTATCATCGTTAGCTTTGTATTAGGCTTCAGCGGTTTCTCCGTTCAAGCACAAGTGGCTAGTATACTCGCCGAAACAGATATTCGATTTTTCCCGTTTTTTATTGCACGCATTTTTCACGGCTGTTTTGCGGTAGTATTCACTATTTTTCTATGGGGTCCTCTTCGAGAATCCATTACTACTTTTCAAGCATCTGAAGGAGCACTGCCGGTTTCTTCTCACTTGGAGTCCGTTACGATTCTATCGCAGTGGCTAAACGTGTACGGTCCGCTCTTAACGATTTTTACGCTGTGCTGCTATATTTATATATATTCAAAACGAACGTTTCTTCATCGTTCCCAGTAAAAAAAGAACGCGACGTTTTCTTATCGGCAAAGAAAACGTCACGTTCTTTTTTATCTTATTTTTGAGACAGCTGTTCAAATTTTTCCGCAAGCGCTTCTCTAACAGGGGGAGGAACTAATTCAGAAATATTCCCGCCATATTTAGCTACTTCTTTTACAATACTAGAACTTAAAAACGAGTATTGATTATTTGTCATCATAAATAACGTTTCGATTTCTTTATCTAATACGCGATTTACAGATGTGATTTGCATTTCGTACTCAAAATCCGATACTGCACGTAAACCTCTTAAAATGGTCTTTGCCTGCTTTTCTTTTGCATATTCCATTAATAATCCACTATACGACTCTACTACCACATTAGGAAGTGATTTTGTTACTTCTTTCAGCAAAGCTACTCGCTCTTCCCCTGTAAATAAAGGACTTTTTGAAGAGTTATTTAAAACAACCACATAAATCGTATCAAATACATTTGCGCCTCGTTTAATAATATCAAAATGTCCATTTGTAACTGGATCAAAGCTTCCTGGACAAACAGCTATACTGCCCATACGTATCCCCTTTCTACATCTAACAGCTCATTGATTTAGTCAACTGATTCTTCTTTTTTGTATGTATAAATAGAAACACCAATGATACCGTACGTTTCGCTTTTTATTTTTTCAAATAAACCAATCTCATCATCTAACTGTACATCATGAGAATGCTCCGCTACAATAATTCCTGTTTTTGCTAGAAGATTTTCTTCACTTACCGTTTCGATAAGCGCTTTCAACTTTTGTGCTTTATACGGTGGATCAAGCAAAAGTAAATCGACAATCAGCTCCCTTTTCTTTATCGCTTTCAGTGCACGTTCTGCATCATTTCGATACACTTCAGCGCGGTCTTCTAACCGGCAAGATGCTAAGTTTGCTTTAATCGTCTGAATCGCTTTGCCATCTCGATCCACAAAAATGACTTTATCTATTCCTCGGCTTAGAGCTTCAATTCCCAAGCCACCGCTTCCACCGAACAAATCAAGAGCTGTTCCACCTTCAAAAAACGGTCCAATCATATTAAAAATAGCTTCTTTCACCTTATCTGTTGTAGGGCGGGTTGAGTATCCTGGAACCGCCTTTAACGCATGGCCTTTATATAAACCTGCTACTACTCTCATCCTTATCACTACCTTACTTTTACTTCCTTATTCTTCATTATCCTAACATATTTTGAATTACAAAGACTAGCAAAAATCCTCAATTTATTCAATGCTGTATACATTCTATGCAGTAACCAGCAGCTTGCTTTTATGCTGGACTTTTACGGCCGTGTCCTTAGATACACTGATTCTTTTCTAAAAGATACACCTATGAAGATCATTCGGCATTTCGTTCATAGAAGAATTCCTTTACTTTAATATGTCATAACAAACGTAAATTTACCCTTTTTCTCTGTTATGTTATCAGTCTTTTATGTATTAAAAAGTGAATTTCACAAGACAGGTATATGAACGTTTAAAACGGACATACTGACTAGTAACAACATCATCTAACCGATGTTGTTGCCAACCGCGGAGAAGACTTACGTTTCCCCATAAGTTCTTCCTCCGGTTTCTCCTCTCCCTTTGCCTTCATCAAGGTGCTTGTAATCGCAGAGGTGATTACACCCCTTTATTGAAGGGCCCTACAATGAGTAGTTGTAGGGATTTTTTTATTTACTCTTAAAATATTCAGTGATACATTAAACTACGTGAGTTTGCTTTTTTAATACATAAAGGGGGAAAGACATATGATTCAGCGTTTTATTGAGCTCGGAGAAGGGTATTCAGATATTTATGAGCTGTTAGAGATTGTCAAAAGCAACAAACACCGTCTTGCTCATCTTATTATGCTGCGAACAGTAAAAGAAGATCGACAAGTAGCTTCTTTTGTCGCTGTCTTGCATCCAACAGCTGAAGGGAATTTCCAACCGCTTTACGTTTGCCGAGAAGGAATTGTTTTAAAACAAAACGACAGCAAGCGCGTTGAGTTATTTAAACGAGCTGCTGAGGAAGCGGGAAAAGAAATTGTGGTACTCGATGTCAAACCATCTACTACATTTCCAGAAACAGCACTCTACTATCAGCACCTTATTGGCATTTTGCGAATGAACCGCTTTATTCCGCCAATGCAATAATCTCATCCCTGCCTATTCGTTTACTAAGGGCAAGTAAAATAAAAAAAAGGAATGTAAATAACATTCCTTTTTTGTTTAAATTCCTATCTTATAGTCATATTCCTTCGCCTTATCCGGCTTTGAATTTTCGAATTCTGTTTTTAAAAACGGCCGATAAGAAGGATCTACTTTCTTCACAAAAGGTAGAGACTGAAGTTTATGGATTGTTTTTTCAATGCCATCTTGGTTGCAATATAAGACAACATACTTTAATTCTTTAGATACGTAATGTACATTTCCGTACTTTCGCAATGCTTTTGCTTGCTTAACAGAATGCACATACGCCACAATTCCTTGACGTTCAACAAACATATTTAGTTCCCCTTTTGCATACGTTATATTGGTTTTCTTTATCATAAATTCTTTTATATGAAGTAGGTGCTTTATGTATGAATTTAGATGATATCTGGATGCTCTTTCTTACTCATTTTAACGAGCAGAGAGCTATTGAACAAGTCATTTTCAAAAAAATCACAAATATACCCTTTTTGTATATAAACACATCAATTAAGCGTAGAAAAATAGATGAGCTTCTAGAAGCTTCATCTATTTTTGCTACATCCAATACAAATGCTACGTGGCGCTCAACTTTTGTCAGAAGTCAGCATCTTACTTATGTTTATCAGCATAGGTTTTACGTTCCACAGCGTAAAATGGCCTGCTGCGGAAATTCCTGTGCTGATTGCGTTCGATTTATACAGTGAACGGCTTATGCGCTGCACCCACAGCTTCCACCAGATCCGCAGCCACCGCCGCAGCTGCTTCCCGTATCAAAAAACGGATTTCCCGTTGGTACTTTCACATGCTCTGAAACAGCTTGACCAAGGATAACGCTAATTTCATCAAGCAGCTTTTGTAATTCACTTTCTGCTTTTTTGAACGCAGCGATTGTCGCGTGTAAATCAACTTGACGCTTTACATCACGTACTTGTCTCGTAATGGTTTTATAATCAGGATGATATTTTCCAAATCGCTGAACATCCTCATACTGTTCCTTTATTTTCACAAATTCAGCAATTAATGCCTGTGCATGTGAATCTTTATTTAATCTATATAAACATTGACGATAGTTCTCGGCTACGTCTGATTGTAACACCATGTTCGCTACGTGATCAGACTCATCGAGTAATTCAACAGTTCTCATTGTTGTCAGCATGGCTGTGCACCTCCGTTTTTATCTTATCACGTTTTGGATCTAAAGAAAAAGAACTTGCTAAAACAGCTTACACTGATTTACTACAAGTTCTACTTTTTAACTATATAATTTCAACCGTAAAGGTATTCCTCACTTGATAACTTTCTTCTTTAGATTTCATCAGTTCAATCGTAACAGTATGAGATCCTTTTGGAAGATCACTTAAAACAAAGGCTGCTTGCTTCATTTCTTTAAATGGTTTTCCATCTACTTTGATTTGAAGGAATCCACTCTCTGTTGAAAATGAAAACCCGCTTAGAATACATTCGACGTATACGTTTTGTCCTTTCACATGCTGGTGTACCATCAGTGAAGGTTTTGTATTCATTGCACCAAACGTTTCAGCTGCCCGCGGCTGAGAGGAAATTTTAGTTTCAGGTTTTGGTTTATCATGGTTGCATCCTAGCAGAGAAACTACACATAAGGCCGTCGTTAATAGTAAGCGCATAATACCATTCCTTTATCATTCGTTTCTCCATAGTGTTTACAAACTCTTTGTTTTTACTCATGACGTGCAAAAATCTCTGCATCGCTATGTATGCAGAGATCATTGATTTTTCATGGACTGAAACATATGAAACATCATGTTTGCCATTTGAATCGAATTCGAAAACTTTTCGACTTTATGAGGAATCGTTTGTTTGTAGTAGTGCTTAGATTCTAATTCAAATTTCTCCAGTTCTTCAGGATTTCTAGATAAACGCCGGTACCACATTGGCTGTTCACGAACGAAGTCGTTGAGTTTAGGACGAGACTGCATATACTCGTATATATCTTTTCTCATTGCGTTTAATCTTTCCTAAAGCCAAATGGATTCCCTGGCCCGGAAGCTGCTCCTCCACCAGATGGCTTAGATGGCTGAAATTGCTGCAGTACTTGTTGAATATTGGAAATAGCTGAATTTACATTTGTGATATGATTTTGCATTTGATTCAAGTCCATGTTTTTCAGCGAGGATACGATTGTACCCATGATATCTTTTTTCTCCTCTGTTGCAGCAGCTGGTTCAGCCTTTGCACTTTCTTCTGAACGATATGCCTCCCACATTGGATCTTCTGCACCGAATAAATACCAATCTTCATAAAGCTCTTTCCACGTTTTTTGCTGCTTTCGAACCTGTTCTACTAATTTGGGATGTGATTTTACAAATTGTTTAAATTCCACAACGGACGGATGAAGCTCTCGTTTGGTTTCCTTCACAGTCACTCACCTCATACTTAAATATAGCCTACTATATCTTAGAAAAAGAGAGCTCGTTTCGTGCGCCTATTTCAAAATTTTTTTATAGCTGTTTTTTTGAAGAAGCACGAACTGTGAACCAGTATGTAATGAAAATAGATAAAATGCTTAGCCAAAATGTAAAATAACCAATTTCAGACATATACGCATTGAGCATGCTGTATCTTGGCATCATAGAAAAAACGTAATCAATGATATCATTATGTACAGCCCATACAGCGGCAACAGCTACATGCCATAATTTAATGCGGTAAAACGGTACGTACAAAAGCCCTTGAAAAGCCATTGCTGCATGAGAAGCCATTAACATAAGCATCATCCAATCAATGTATCCTGTTAACACATAGACCAATACATTCATTACGACGGCCCAAATCCCGTATTTAAACAGCGTGATCATTGCTAAAGCTTCAAACAGTGAAAAATGCTTTCCAAGTAAAAGACCGATAAGTACAATAACAAAAAACAAGCTTGCCGTTGGACTATCAGGCACAAATAATAAAAACTTCTTAGGTGTTTCCGCTAATTGACTTCCATACCAAATATATCCGTAGATTGTTCCTAGTATATTCACAATCAGCAAAAGCGTTAAAAAACGCTTATCTTTTAAGGTATACCATAACCAAGCCATTTAGAAAGTCTCCTTTACATTTAATCTCTTCTTTATTATGTACAGTTTTTGAACAATAGCAAGCACCTATCTCATTGATGTAAAACACAGCATTAAATAAATTCAAAAAAACCAGCCCTTTGGCTGGTTTTCATTATTCTTTTCCTAAGTTGCCGACAAACTCCGAGAGCGTTTTCAATTCTTTATCTGAACCTTTGAAAACACCTTTTGGCATATTGCCTCTACCATTTTTTGCGATCTTGGCGATTTCCTCAGGAGATAAATCAATTCCTGTTAAAGCCGGAGCCGCAGGACCTCCCTGTAAGTTATCACCATGACAGGTTAAGCACGTTTGCTTTTGCATGATTTTGTAGCCTTCTGAATTTTTGTCAATCGCTACTTCTTCTCTAATTTTCCCTTGCTCTTCACGCGCTTTCCAGTCCACCTGTGTCGCTGACTGCCACGTTAGGAAATAGACTGCTGCTATAGCCAAAAGCATGAATCCTGTTGCAAACGGCCTCTTAGCTGGTCTTCTTTCTGGTCCTCGATCAATGAACGGAGCAAGCATTAATGCGCCAAATGCAATCCCTGGAATAATAAATGCACCTATAATATTATATGGACCAGAAGCAAATGAATATTTAAGCAATTGATATAGGAACAAAAAATACCAGTCAGGAAGAGGCAAGTACCCCGTATCAGTCGGATCGGCAATACGTTCAAGAGGAGATGGATGAGCGATGGTTAAACATAGATAACCGATTAAAAAAACTGCCCCTACCATCCATTCTTTTAGTAAAAAGTTTGGCCAGAATGCTTCTGTTTTCCCTGGAAATTCAGAGTAATCTTTTGGAATATTGGGTTTTCGTTCTGCAGGAACACGTGAATCTCCAACAAACTTCATCCCTTTACCACGATGCATGTTCTCCCTCCTTTTTCTCACTGTTCTAGTGAAAGTACTAACAACGGAGTATGTGCTTGATGCATATGATGACTAGTGTGATTGAATACTTGAATAAAGCGTATAAAATTTTATAGTGGTCCTGAAATTCCTTGTTTACGAATCATTAAGAAGTGGGCACCCATTAAGCCAAGTAGGGCTCCGGGTAAAAAGAATACGTGAATGGCGAAAAAGCGAGTTAGTGTTTGAGCACCAACGATGTCTGGATGTCCTGAGAGTAACGTCTTCACTTGCTGGCCTATAATTGGTGTGGATTCAGCAATTTGCAAACCTACTTTCGTTGCAAAGAGCGCTTTCATATCCCACGGCAACAAATAACCTGTAAAACCTAAACCTAACATAACAAAGAAAATTAACACACCCACAATCCAGTTTAACTCGCGGGGTTTTTTGTATGCTCCTTGGAAGAAAACACGAAGTGTATGTAAAAACATCATGACGATAACCAAACTTGCTCCCCAGTGATGCATACCTCGAACAATTTGTCCGAAAGCGACTTCATTTTGCAGATAATAAACGGATTCCCATGCATTTTTTATATCTGGTACATAATACATAGTTAAAAACATGCCTGATAAAATTTGAATAACGGTAACAAAAAACGTTAATCCACCAAAACAATACACAAATGCTGAAAAGTGATGTGCAGGATTTACGTGCTCTGGCACTTCATGATCGGCCACATCTCGCCATAAAGGAGTAATATCTAGCCGTTCATCCACCCAGTCATAGATTTTATTCAACATTTTCTATGCCCCTCCTTGTGGTTTGGCTTTTCCTAGATATAACGTACCGCCTTTTACTTTTTGAACGTATACATCTAACGGTCCCATCGGTGGTGTCCCCGGTACATTTTTACCGCTTTTTTCATACATTCCCCCATGACAAGGACAGTAGAAACGGTGTGGATAGTTTTTGTCACCAGCCCAGTTAACCGTACAGCCTAAATGCTTACAAATTGGTGACAGCGCGACGATTTCACCTTTATCAGTTTTGTACACCCAAGCCGATCTTGGCTCTTCTGATTTATGCCACGCATCCACTTGCTTGATTTTAAAATCGACACGTTTCGGCTCTTTTGTAATGTCTTTAACCTGCGCCACAGCTACTAAATCCTGACCCGCTTCTTTTTCTAAAATTGGATCTACTGCAAAGCGCACCATTGGCATTAACATTCCAGCAGCCATGAATCCCCCTACACCAGTGAGCGTATAGTTTAAAAACTGTCGTCTTGATACCCGATCACCCATGCTTTTCCCCCCTTTAAAAAAGTTCAGTCCAGAGAATTTTGGACACATGATGGACCATTCTATTAAACTAGGACATAATCATGATATATTAATATTTCTGGAAGGTCAATACAATAAAAACCTAAAACATGGAAATAACCTTTATTTTTCTAAATTTTTTGTCATTATTTTGTTTGCGCTTCCATTGCTTATTCTACAGTATTTTTAAACACTCCATTTCTCTACAAAAATCGGTAAGAGCTGTTGAACTTGTTCATGTATGAGCGTATACTTATGCGACTCATCTATATGCTCAAGCGGTAAAGCAGGTATCCAAATGCAGTACGCCCCTATTTCTTTTTCAAACTGCAGCCAGTCTCGGTCGCTAGTAAGCACAAAAAGATGTTTGACTTCATTGTCATTTATATGCTCATTCCAACGAAGTAATGTTTCATAAACAGCAGCTACTCCATCTTTTTTTAAGTATGTAAAACTAGGTGTTAAAATCACTCTTCCTTTAAATTGCCTCTCTAACTCTTCAGTAAGAGCAGTCGTATATTCACTCATAGATGCAGTAAGCTTTAAATCTTCTCCGAAATCAATCGGAATGAGTGGAACCAATACAGTATCAACATAACTTTTGGATTGTAAGTACACATCCATTTCCTTGGCCTGAAGCTTCAACTTCCTTCTCCTCTCAGCAAGCCCGCTAAAGCTTGTCTTATTTATTTTCCAAAATGAATAAGGAAATAAAAAAAAGAGATTGACCTTTTTCTAAGAAGCTAGCCAATCCCTCAGTTATCTACTGTACATAATGGTTATTTAAATATTCGCTTAAGCGCTGAAATTCCTCTTTATCGTTTTCATCTAATGCTTTATCAATTAGTTCCATGATTTTTGATCGCTGAAACTTCTGAATAGATTCTTCCAATATTTGCTCAGCTAATACTCTGTCTTTTTCATTTGTTTGATTAGCTTTTGGCATATACGGATTGTCTTCCAGTACAGCCACATATTGAGGCGATGAATACAACGATCGGAAGTTTAATTGAATATAAATGTCTTCTTCTCGATTCAAACGAATATCATGAAATGATTTTTCTGCATCGGTTGTCATGATATTTTCTTTATAAAAACGAAATGGAGGGTCTTCCACACAGTGCGTAGACATCACCATCCCGCGAGGACAAAACTGTGCTTGCTCAACGAAGTGAACTCGTTTCATCAATTGATCATGGCTCATCAAATAATTTAAAATCCATACACATTCTCTTCGCTTCAGCTGATAATTCGTTAAAAACCAGCGAACAAATTCTTTTTTCTCGTTGACAGTAACAGGGGTCGTCATATTCTCACTTCCCTCCTCTGTGTTTAAACTCTCAGTTAAAACACCTTTTACAGTTATTTATTCCACACGGCAGCAATAAAATCCTCTGAACTATTATTTATTCTTCTAATTGAAATAATATGTCTTGAATTTCATCTACTGTTGGATCCATTGCTAATAAGGCTTGGAAAATCCCCTTCGCTTTCGAGCGCTGTCCTTCTTCTAATAAGAAGTAGCCATACTCTTCTAAAAACGCATACTCTTCTTTAAAAACAGTGTATGCAGATTCGTAGTATTTTAGCGCTTCTTCATAATTTTCTAATTCTTGGTGAGCTTTTGCTAAATCCCATTCAAAATGAGGGTCATGCTCATTATATTCTTTGGCGTGCTCTATATTCTCTACTACATCTTCATATCTCTCTTGACTCATATAAAGTTTAGAGAGAGTTAAAATGGCTTCAATATACCCTGGATCTAGTGCAATCGCTTGTTGAAATGCCGATTCAGCGTCTTCTTCTAGACCGCGCTTTAATGCTATCTTCCCTTTAAAAAAGTAAAGTTCTTTTTGAAATTCATCCTGCGCAATACCTTCGTTAACAGCCACCGCAGCCTCTTCTAGCATCTCTTCATGTTCATATGATTTTGCTAAATATAAATAAAGAGAATGGTACTCACGGTCTAGCTCTTTTAGTTCTGTGAACTTTTCAATAGCGGTCTGATAATGACCTGCTTGATACGCTGAAATCGCATATTCAAATAGTGTGTTAATCTCAAGCTTATCTTTTAGCGCTTGATCAAAGTAAGGAAGCGCTTCTTCAAACTGGCCGATACCTGCTAAACTTTCAGCTAATCGCTGACGAAGATCCGTGCCGTTAAATTCTTTTTCTGTTTTTAGCAGCGTTTGATAAAAAGGAATCGCCTTTTGATAAATTCCTTGACTGCTGTAAAATTCACCGAGCCCAAAATCTATAACCGGCTCATTTGGAAGCATTTTTTTTGCTTCCATTAACTTTTGCTCACTTACTTCACTAAGGCCTTGCATTTGATATAAGTCAGCTACAAGAAGCAGAGCTGGCACGTAGTTATCATCTTCGCTGCTAATTTGATTTAAAATATGAATCGCTTCTTCTTCTTCTTCTAAATCGATAAGCATTTCAGCTTTTAATAAATACAGCTCGCCTTCTTCTGGGTATTTAGCGATGAGCTCGTCTATTAAAGGCAGCGCATCATTTACTAGTCCCCACTCTTGAAGCTGTTCAGCCATTAAAAATTTTTCTTCGTCTGTAGCTTTATCTTTCAATTCATGAATAAGGGCAAGACCTTTTTCAATTTCATTGGATTCTACGTAACCTATCGCGCGGTCTAGTTCTTTCACACACAATTCTCCTTTATTATTACATTCACTTTTTATATACAAATAAAACGAATTAATTTTCTATTTTTTCCAAACCGAAGCAAGAACACATGCTTCTATACACCATGATAAAATAGTTTGAGCGTTTGTTCAACAAATCAATTTGAATACGCTTACATTTTTCGGATGAAAATCCGAACGAGTTTGATTCTCTATCAAGAATATCAATTCATCGTTCCGATTTTCCTTCAACCAAAATGCGCTTGTTCCAGCCTCTTTCTTATTCGCTTAGTTTATCAAGATCTTCAAAGAAAGTAGGATAGGAGACGTGAATAGCTTCACTTCTCATTAGTGTTACCTCTCCCGTTGCAATGGCTGCTGCGACCGCAAGCATCATTCCAATTCGATGATCTCCATAACTGTCTACTTCACCGCTTTTTAGAGCCGTCTTGCCTTCAATGATGAGGCCATCAGCTGTTGGAGTAACAGAGGCACCGAGCTTGCTTAACTCCGTTGCAACCGTATCGATACGGTTCGTTTCTTTTACTTTTAATTCTTCGGCATCTTTAATAACTGTTTTCCCATTCGCCTGAGTCGCCAAAAGAGCGATCACTGGAATTTCATCAATTAAACGAGGAATTAAATCCCCCCCAATTTCAATCCCTTTCAACTGAGACGTTTCAATCGTCAAATCGCCAATAGGCTCTCCATTTTGAATACGTTCATTAGAAATTGTAAGGCGTGCACCCATTTGCTGAAGCACATCAATAATACCTGTTCTTGTAGGATTGAGTCCGACGTTTTTCAAAACGATTCGGCTGTTTGGAACAATGGCTCCTGCAACAAGAAAGAACGCAGCTGAAGAAATGTCACCAGGTACGTATACATCCGTTCCGCGCAGAGATTGTCCTCCTTCAATGCTTACAGTCGTTCCATCTACCTCTACGTCTACTCCAAAGGCGCGAAGCATACGCTCTGTATGGTCCCGTGATGTAAAAGGCTCGGTTACTTTTGTTGTGCCTTCCGCATGAAGTCCCGCTAGTAAAATCGCTGATTTTACTTGTGCACTTGCTACAGGAGAATGGTAATGAATTGCTTTTAAAGCCCCTCCTCGAGTGGATAAAGGCGTATATTGGCCGTGCTCACGCCCATCAATCTTTGCACCCATAGAGCGCAGGGGCACCGTAACGCGGCTCATAGGACGCTTGGCAATCGACTCATCTCCAATTAGAGACGTATGAAATGGCACACCTGCAAGAATCCCAAGCATTAAACGAGTAGTCGTTCCTGAATTTCCTACATCTAAGATGGAAGCAGGTTCACTTAACCCTTCGATACCTTTACCTTCCACTTCGACATACTCGTCTTCTCTTTTAATCGATACGCCCATCTTTTCAAAACACGAAATCGTACTTAAGCAATCTTCCCCTGCTAAAAAATGATTAATCGTTGTTTTCCCTTCTGCCATCGCTCCGAACATCACAGCTCTGTGAGAAATCGATTTATCTCCAGGAATAGAAATTTCTCCTTGGAGAGATGAAAGATTAGTTTTTAATTGTTTTCCACTCATTTCATTCACACCTTTCGTATATTAAGAAATAAACGTCTGATATTGATGCTGATGGAGACACGCTCTTGCCCGCTTTCTATCTTCCTCTGTTTGAAAGCTCAAACGTAATACTCCGTATATGTCTTCTCGTGTTTCTAAAATTCGAATGTTTGTAATACTGATTTCATCTTCTGCTAAATAACCCGTTACTTCTGAAATAATCCCCGGATAGTCAGGAACATCCACATAGAGATCATAAAAGGATGGAATCGCTCCTTTGGTTCGTACAGGAAGCTGATCTCTAAATTGTTTTGCTTGTGAAAAATATGTATAGATATCGTTCGCGTCTTTTCGTTCGATCATATTTCGCACGTCGTTCATTTCTTCAAGCCAGTGGTCAAACATTGAAAGAAGCGCATCCTGGTTATGAAGCAAGATATCTCTCCACATCGCTGGACTGCTTGAAGCAATACGTGTAATATCACGAAACCCTCCAGCTGCAAGCTGCGAAACTAGCTGGTTGTCTTGTTGGTAATATTCTGCTTGATGAACAAGGCTTGCAGCAATAATATGAGGAAAATGGCTGATGACACCCGCTAATTTATCATGTTCTTTTGGTGACATCACAATAATTTTGGCTTTTGTACCACTTAGCAATTCCTTTAAACTGCCTAAAGCCTCCGAAGAAGTAGAAGATGAAGGTGTTAATACATACATTGCATTTTCAAACAAATGAGCTTTAGAAGCAGCTACTCCGCTTTTATGAGACCCTGCCATTGGGTGACCGCCGATAAACTCAATACCTTTAGCAATAAGGGCTTCCGCTGTTTTCACGACCTCTTCTTTTGTACTTCCTACGTCTGTGACGATAACAGACTGTTTAAGCGTAAAATGTTCTAACTGTTTTAGCACTTCCGCTGCTTGAGTGACCGGAATGGCAATAACAATATAATCCGCTTGCTCCGCGCCTTGTTGTAAAGAAGAAGCCGCTTGGTCAATTACACCTAGGGTTTTGGCGAGCTCCAGCTGCTCTTGATTAATGTCAAAACCTATTACATCAAGATGATGATGCGTCTTTTTTATATTAAGTGCCAGCGATCCTCCAATTAACCCCAAACCTATAACAAAAACATTTTCTTTCACTTTCCTTCACCTCATTGTACATATGAAGATGAGAGTGTGAAATCACACTCTCATCTTTTACTATATTAGGTATTAAGCTTTCGCTGCTGCTTGGTTAACAAACTGCTGAAGCAATTCAATAATTTGTTCATTTTGTTCTTTTGTTCCCACTGTAATACGAACGGAAGTTGGGAAGCCTAATGCATTCCCTGAACGAACAATAAATCCGCGTTGCAATAAAAATTGAAACACTTCATCGCCTTGACGACCAAAATCGATTAGAACAAAATTAGTGAAAGACGGATAATAGTTTAAGCCATTCTTATCACAGAAAGCATAGTATTGCTGCAAACCTTCTTCATTTTTCTTTTTACACTCTTCAATGAACGCTTGGTCTTCAAGAGCAACAATTGCTGCTTTTTGAGCCATGCGGCTTGTATTAAAAGGTTCACGAGCCGGCTCAATTTTTTGTAGCAATGATTCGTTTGCAATACCGTAACCAATGCGCAAAGAAGCTAAGCCGTATGCTTTTGAAAATGTGCGAAGTACAATTAAGTTTTCGTATTCATTCAAAAACTCTACCGTATCCGGATAGTCGGCTTGATCTGCTGCATACTCAAAATAGGCTTCATCCATAACGATTAATGTATGCTTAGGAACTTGTTTCATAAAAGAAATTAACTCATCGCCCTTCACATACGTTCCCGTTGGGTTATTAGGACTGCATACCCACACAATTGTCGTATTTTCATCAATTGCACGAAGCATAGCATCTAAATCATGATCTCCGCCGCGCAGCGGTACTTCACGAATTTCTGCACCTTCAATTACGGCATTGTGCTTATATTGAGGAAATGACGGCGTCGGCATGACAGTATTTGTATCAGCCGATAGCAAAGCTCGGCAAATAATTTGAATGACTTCATCAGACCCATTTCCAAAAATCAGCTGATCTTGCTCTACGCCTACGTGCTTTGCTACTGCTGCACGCAGTTCAGCTGCATAGCCGTCTGGATAAAGCGCCATATTTTCGATTTCTGCAGCAATCGCCTCTTTTACTAAAGCAGAACTGCCGTAAGGATTTTCATTAGATGCTAATTTTACAACGCGATCTAAATTAAATTCACGCTTTACTTCTTCAATTGGCTTACCTGGTTTATATGGAGATAAAGTTAGTAATTGTTCTTTTACCTTCAACGTGTTACACCTCGCATTTTTGTATAGGCGAAACGATGGATGCAACATACTCCTCGATTTGATTTAATCCGTCCCGGCGTGTATCCTTATTTAAAAGAACTTGTTCAAGCTGGCCAATTTTATTAACAATTGCACTTCCAATTACAATGCCGTCGCTATGTTCCTTTAACACCTCTACTTGTTCACTTGTTGAAATCCCAAAACCGACGGCAACCGGTATAGAAGCTGCTGCTTTCACATCTTCTAAAAAGGTGCCAATATCAGCTGGCAACGTAGAGCGAACCCCAGTAACGCCTAAAGACGACACGCAGTATAAGAAGCCTGTTGCATCTGCAGCGATTTTTTGGATACGCTCTTTAGATGTAGGAGCAACCATTGAAATGTACGCAACTTCATTTTCAGCGGCAAGCTCTCGGATACGGCCACTCTCTTCGTACGGTAAATCCGGAATTAGCACTCCATCTATTTCATTTTCTCGCATTAACGCGAAAAAGGATTCTAAACCTAATTGTAACACAGGATTAAAATAGGTAAAGAGAATTACCGGTATTTTCACACCTTTTTTTCTCATCACCGATACAAGCTTAATGGCTTTTGAAATAGACATGCCGCCAGATAAAGCTCTTTTAGATGCCTCTTGAATAATTGGACCATCTGCTAAAGGGTCAGAATATGGTACGCCCAGTTCTAAAATAGAAGCACCTTGCTTTTGCAAAGACAAAGCAATTTCCACCGTTGCATCTTCATGAGGATCTCCTGCTGTAATAAATGGAATAAACAATGTTTCATGTTTAGGTAGTCTCGCTTCAAACGTATTCATGTTCTTCTTCCTTCCCTTCTAGCAAGTTTACTAATGTATGAACGTCCTTATCTCCTCGACCTGACAAGCAAATTAAAATGGTTTCTTCTTTCGTCATGCTTTTAGCCAGTTCAAATGCTTTTGCCAGCGCATGGGCGGACTCAATAGCCGGGATGATTCCCTCTGTTTTCGCCAGCAGCTGAAGAGCTTCGATTGACTCATCATCCGTTACACTTTCATATTCTACTCGTCCAATAGATGAAAGGTGAGAATGCTCTGGACCGATACCTGGATAATCCAAACCTGCTGAAATAGAATAAGGTTCTGTAATCTGACCATTTTCATCTTGAAGTAAATACGTGAGCGTTCCGTGAATAACACCTTTTGTGCCTTTAGCCATTTTAGCAGCATGGAGGGCTGTATTTAGTCCTTTCCCTCCTGCTTCTACGCCGATCAAGCGTACATTTTCCTCTTTAATAAAATCATAAAACATTCCGATTGCATTACTGCCGCCTCCGACGCATGCCACGACAGCATTCGGAAGTTTGCCTTCTACCGCTGTAAACTGTTCTTTTGCTTCTTCTCCAATAATTTTTTGGAAATCTCGAACCATTTTAGGATAAGGGTGCGGTCCAATAGCCGAACCAATTAAGTAAAAATGATCTTCACAATGTTGAACCCAGTAGCGAATCGCTTCATTTGTTGCATCTTTTAGCGTTTTTGTTCCAGAAGTTGCAGGAATGACTTCCGCTCCTAGAAGCTTCATGCGAAAGACATTCAATGCCTGACGTTCAATATCTTCTTCTCCCATGAATACTTTACATTCCATTCCGAACTTTGCAGCTACTGTAGCTGTGGCTACCCCATGCTGACCCGCTCCTGTTTCAGCAATAATTTTTGTTTTTCCCATACGTTTAGCAAGTAAAATCTGTCCAATGGCATTATTGATTTTGTGAGCACCCGTATGATTTAAGTCTTCACGTTTTAAATAAATTTTTGCCCCGCCGAGCGTTTCGGTAATATTATCAGCATATGTTAAAGCCGTTGGTCGCCCAGAGTAGTTAACAAGTAAGGATAGATACTCATCTTTAAATGCCGGATCTTTCATTGCTTGATTCAAAGCTGCTTCTACTTCTTCAAGTGGCTTCATTAATGTTTCAGGTACGTATTTTCCGCCAAATTCACCAAAGCGGCCAAATTCATCAGGATGATTGTATGTCATAGTATGATCTTCCTTTCAATCTCTATAATTTTTGTATAGTCCTTCGTTCCATTTGTTTCAATACCGCCAGAAATATCAATCGCCCCAGGCTTGTAGGGTAACAAGTTCTCAATGTTACAAGCATTGATTCCTCCAGCAATAAAGCATTTTTTACCTAACCTTTGGGCAGCTGATTCATACTGAGGAACGAAACTCCAATCAAAAGCGACGCCCGTTCCTCCAAATTGTTCTTTAACCTTGCTATCAATTACATACCCGTCAGCCTCTTCATATACATGCATTTGCTGCACCGTTTCTTTATTGTGAGGGAGCGCTTTCCACACTTCATATCCACGCTGCTTTAACCGACGTACGTCCGCAGCTGTTTCTTGCCCGTGGCACTGAATTACATCTAAATTTGTTACGGAGGCAATTTCAATTATTTGATCTACCGGTGTATTAACAAATACCCCTACTAGCGAGACTTGTTTTTTTATTTCATCCGTTACAAACTCATTTACTCGTTCAGGCTTTACATATCGTTTACTTCTAGGATAGAAAATAAAGCCAATGTGAGTAGCAGCCGACTTTTCGATTAAAGCTATATCTTGTTTTGATCGAATACCACAGTACTTAATGAGCATATTCACTTTCCCCAAACAGCTTTTCAATCGCTTTGGTTTGATTATCCTGCCTCATAAGCGATTCCCCTACTAAAATAGCTTTTGCTCCCGCTTCTTTTACGTAGGAAACATCATCGTATAAGTAAATTCCGCTTTCACTCACTAACAGCTGATTTTTCGGAACATGCTTGGCAATTTCTTTGGTCTGCTGCACGCTGGTTTCAAACGTGTGAAGATTTCGATTATTAATGCCAATAATCTTCGGGGTAAATACAGCTAGCAGCTTTTCAAGCGTTTCTAGAGAATGCACTTCTACTAAACAATCTAACTCTTTTTCAGCAGCTTGAAGATAAAGCTCTTGCAATTTTAATGGTTCAAGTGCTTCTCCAATGAGTAAAATAGCGTCAGCACCGATTCTTGCACTTTCTTCCACTTGAATGGAATCAATGATGAAATCCTTGCGAAGCACAGGGATAGAGACATGCTGTTTAATGTCACTTAAAAACGTTCGATTCCCTTGAAAATAGTGCTGATCTGTTAACACAGACAAAGCATCTGCTTTCCCTTTCTCGTAGGCTTTAGCAATTTCCACAGGCTGAAAATTCTCTTTTATTAATCCTTTGGAAGGAGAAGCTTTTTTCACTTCTGCAATAAGAGCCAGCTCTCGATTCGGATTTGATAAAGCGTCTAAAAATGATCGTTTTGCAACATTTTGCTGTTCGGGTAACTGTAGGTTTTGAATTTCTTCTTTTTTTGTTTCAATAATTTTATTGAGCATGTTCAACCACCTTTTTCGATTTCAATCGTTGTAATTGTGTGTATGCAGCACCTGATTCAATTGTTTCTAAAGCTACAGCTACTCCTTCTTCAAAAGTAGAAACATTTCCGCTAACGTAAATAGCTGCAGCAGAGTTTAATACGACTGCGTTTTTAGCAGTTACATTGCTTTTATTTAAAAATAGCGATTCAATAAGCTCGGCACTCGATTTCGCATCTTCTACCACTAAGTCTTCAAGCTTCCCTCTCTGTAAGTGTACATCCTCTGGTGCAAGCGTATATTCTGTAATGACATTGCCCTGTACTTCTACAACATCCGTTACATCCGTGGCACTGATTTCATCTAAACCGTCTCTGCCCGCAACCAGAAGGACGTGGTTAGCTCCCAGTACAACAAGCGCTTCTGCTAATTTTCGTGCAAGCTCAATGGAATAAACGCCAATTACTTGCTTTGTGCAGTTAGTAGGGTTTGCTAATGGACCTAATGCATTAAAAACCGTTCTAAATCCTAATTCCTTTCGAGTAGCAGCAACATGTTTCATAGCAGGGTGATAAAGCGGCGCAAATAAAAAGGACATATTGAGGTCAGCCACCGCATTTTTCACTTCTTTTTCATTTCCTTGAATCCATATATCCAGATGTTCTAACACGTCGGCACTCCCGCTTTTAGAAGATACGGCTCGGTTCCCATGTTTCGCAACCTTTACTCCCGCAGCAGATGCCACAATCGCACTAGCCGTTGAGATATTAAACGTAGAGGCCCCGTCTCCTCCGGTACCGCATGTATCTACTACGTTTAATTCTTCTAGAGAAATAGCATTCATATTATTTTTCATACCTCGGATAAAACCAACAATTTCATCGACGGTTTCTCCTCGATACGTTAAGATGGTTAGCACGCTAGCAATTTGAGCTGCCGGGACTTTACCGTTCATAATATCATTCATAATTTTTTCTGCTTCTTCCGCTGAAAGTGACTCACCGCGCAAACACTTTTTTAACAATTCCTTAAACATATACATCCTCCTTTTTATCGTAGATGTCTTGGGCTAATTGAATTGTTTTGATTAAAGCGCTAGCTTTATTGCGGGTTTCTTTCCACTCAAGCTCCGGTTTTGAGTCAGCAACCACTCCTGCTCCAGCCTGGATATAAGCGGTCTGGTCTTTCAAAAGAATGGTCCGAATCGCAATGCACGAATCAATGTTTCCATCAAATCCGAGATATGCTACGGTTCCTGCATATACATTTCGCGCAACTGGTTCAATTTCATTTAAGATTTGCATCGCTCGCACTTTTGGAGCGCCAGACACGGTACCCGCTGGAAATGCAGAAAGCAGCGCATCAATGGGATGTACTTTTTCGTCAAGGCGCCCTGTCACTTTAGAAATCAAGTGCATGACGTGCGAAAAGTTAACCTGCTGCATTAATACTGGTGTTTGGACACTTCCATACTGTGCAACTCGGCCGATGTCATTTCTTGCTAAGTCCACGAGCATATAGTGTTCTGCCCGCTCTTTTTCATCGTTAATTAAGTCTTCGTATAAGCGCGCATCTTCTTCTGCATCCCTGCCACGTCTTCTCGTTCCTGCAATCGGATGAATTTCTAAATGGCCGTTTTCAATTTGAATCAACCGCTCAGGAGAACTTCCAATTAGCTCCACGCCTTTTACTTTCACGTAAAATAAATAAGGAGACGGATTAACTAATCGCAATACTCTGTAAATATCAAATCCAGCTACGGTCGTATCAATTTGAAATCTCTGCGACAATACGGCCTGAAAAACATCTCCGCTTTTAATGTATTCCTTAATTTTTTCCACATCTTGCACAAATTTATCTTTTTGGTATGACGATGTTACGCCTTCAAAGCTAACTTCGCGCTGCTCGCTTTCAAACATCATTGGCTTTTCTTTCACCGTCTGCGCTATTCTTTCAACATATCTATTGATCTCTGCTAAAGCTTCACCGTATTTTTCTTTTTTCTGCTGCTCTTTGTCTTGCTCATTAAGCTGAATGTAGTGAATCACCATAAGCTCTTTTGTTTGATGATTGTAAGCAAGCATCGTTTGACAATAGATAAAGTGAAAAGTAGGCATGTTCAAATCATTTTGGGCATGTACGTTCACTTTTTCAATTTGCGATACTGCGTCGTAGCTGATAAACCCTACTGCTCCTCCTTTAAAAGGAAGTGCAAGGTCTGGTACTTTCACTTTCAGCTCTTGCTGAATTTTACAAAACACCTCTTTAAAGCTATCTCCTTGCAGCATAGGCTGAAGCTGCTTATTTTTTGCTAGATAGGTTCCTTTTTCTTCCTCAACATACAAAAATGGATTTAAGCCAATAAAAGAATAATTGGACCATGGTGATGATTCATCATTACTTTCAAGCAAATATACAGCTTCATCTTTTACTTGTTGAAAAAGATCAACAGGTGTCATGCTATCGATAAATATTTTTTTTATAATTGGAATGGTTAAATACTCTGTAGAGTCTTCTAAAAAAGAAGTATACGTGTTCGTCATATCTTTCAATCCTCCATTTCATGGAGAATGAGAATAGATGAGGTTATATAAAAGAGGATATAATAAATAAACCCAAAGACACATCAAAAATGGGCCTTTGGGTATACGAATGGTAAAATTCACTCAACTAAACTCTGCTCAACTGTCTCATTCTCGTCTACCCTAATCTCAACTAAACTGTCTATTGTTTTCTCATAACTAAAATCTCTAAACTAACTTGTTACCAATTGTAGTACGTTTCAAATCCATTTGTCAACTACTATCTACTTGGCTTTAGACGAAACTAAGCTTTAAGCTCTTCATTCAGCAGTTTAAGAATCACTTCATCTTCTACTTGTTGAACAAAAGGTTTGCCTATGCCTTCAAGCAGTACCATGTGAACATTGCTTGATTTAGACTTCTTGTCCGCTTTCATTCTTACGAGCAGTTTTTCAGCTGAAAGATGGTTTGGGACAGACGTCTTGTAGCCAAATTTTTCAAACCATTTCGCAATGTCGTCCACAGAGAACTGACTTTTTTCAAGAACATTGCTGACTTTCATAGCAAACAGCATACCAATCGCTACGCCTTCTCCGTGACTGATTTGTCCATAGCCGCACTCCGCTTCGATCGCATGCCCTAGCGTATGTCCAAAGTTCAGGTGAGCGCGAACGCCAGCTTCTGTCTCATCTTCTTTTACAACAGATGCTTTGACTAAAATACCGTTTTGAATAGCATAAATTAATTTTTCATCTTGTAAATCAGTCAGCGATTGTATATTTTGCTGAAGCCATTTATAAAATGCTTCATCGTGAATAAAAGCGTGTTTAATCACTTCTGCAAAACCGGAACGCCATTCTCTTTCGGGAAGCGTTTTAAGAAGATCAATATCATAAACAACCGCTTCAGGCTGATAAAAAGCACCAATCATATTTTTTCCAAGCTCATGATTAATGGCTACTTTACCGCCTACAGCACTATCGTGAGCAAGAAGCGTCGTTGGCACTTGAATAAAAGAAATTCCTCTCATATAAGTAGCGGCTACAAATCCAGCTAAATCGCCTACTACTCCTCCCCCAAAAGCAATAACGAGCGCATTGCGGTCAAGCTGCTGTTCGAGCGCAAATGTCTGACAATCGTAGTAATGTTGAAATGACTTTGCATGTTCACCGCTTGGCACTACGTATTTAGCCACTTTAAATTTTGTCTCAATCGCTTTTACAGCCGCTTCTCCATAATATGAATCTACAGCTGAATCGGTGATGATTAACACGGACGACAGATTAGGTTTTACACTCTCGATAATAGAAGGCAGCTTTTCAATTAATCCATTTCCTAAATAAAGAGGGTATGTTTTGGATAAAGTTTGAATATCAATTTGCAACATTAAAACTCCCTCGCATGTGCACGCATTTTCTCAATATTTTCAGCAATTAAATCAATTCGGTCTTGTCCAAACTGTTCGATTAGCGCATCAGCCAATTCCCAAGCTACAACGGCTTCTGCTACAACGCTTGCCGCCGGCACAGCGCAGCTGTCTGAACGTTCGATGCTTGCCTCGAAGGCTTCTTTTGTTTCAATATCAACACTTTTTAACGGCTTGTAAAGCGTTGGAATAGGCTTCATTACTCCGCGTACTACAATTGGCATACCTGTTGTCATGCCGCCTTCAAAGCCGCCTAAGTTGTTTGTTTTACGGGTATACCCGTTCTTTTCATCCCATAGAATTTCGTCATGAACTTCGCTTCCTGGTCTGCGAGCCGCTTCAAATCCAATCCCAAACTCAACGCCTTTAAATGCATTAATGCTCATAACAGCTGCAGCAATCTTCGCATCTAATTTACGATCGTAATGAACATAGCTGCCTACTCCTGCTGGCACGCCTTCAATAATAACTTCTACTACGCCTCCGATAGAGTCGCCATTTTTCTTAGCATCATCGATTGCTTGCATCATGTCCTTCTCAACAGCTGAGTCAAAACATCTTACTGGAGAAGCTTCAGTGACTTCTTGCAGTTCCTCTAAGCTTTTGTATTGAGGCGGATTTGCCTGTACGCCGCCAATTTCTAATACATGTCCAGCTACGGAAAGCCCGAACTGAGCAAGGATTTGACGAGCGACAGCACCTGCTGCTACCCTCACAGTTGTTTCGCGAGCTGAAGAACGTTCTAATACATTTCTCATATCGCGATGACCATATTTAATAGCGCCGTTTAAATCGGCATGCCCTGGTCTTGGTCTTGAGATTTTGCGCTTTACTTCTTCTGATTCTTCTTCAGAAATTGGCTCGATGCCCATAATTTTTGTCCAGTGTTTCCAGTCGTTATTTTCTACCGCTAACGTAATAGGAGATCCTAGCGTATAGCCGTGGCGGACACCGCTTAAAATTTCCGCTTGATCTTTTTCAATTTGCATACGTCTTCCGCGACCATGACCTTTTTGTCTTCGCGCTAAATCTGTATTGATGTCTTCGGCTGTTAAAGGAAGCCCTGCCGGAACACCCTCTAAAATAGTAGTCAATTGTGGACCATGTGATTCTCCTGCTGTTAAATATCGCATAATCGTACCTCCGCTTAATATGTATTATTCGTCAGAATTTTTCCATTTTTAAATATGACTATACCATACTATAACATAAGAATGTACAAAAAGTTTCACCTCAGCTTTTAAGAAACCGCTTCAGGTTGTCTCGATTAAATGGTCTTTACTTTTCTGTAAAAAAACGTATCAGCCGTTTCAAATCCATACTTTTGGGGAGTAAAAACCTGTTCTGTGCTACCTACAAATAAGATGCCGCCAGGTGCTAAAGCTCTGCTAAATTTTTCATATAAAGCATGCTTTGCTTCATCTGTAAAATAAATAAGCACATTTCGACAAACAATCAAGTCAACGTTTTTTGGAAAAGAGTCTGACAGTAAGTTATGTTTCTGAAAAACAACTGTTTTTTTGATTTTTTCATCTAATAAGTAGCCGGTTCCTCTTTGTTGAAAGTACTTATTTTTCATCGAAACAGGCATCTCCTGAAGTGAACGTTCATCATAAAAGCCTATTTTTGCTTTTTCTATCACTTTTTCATCCAAATCAGTCGCTAATATAGAAATACGCGAAAGAGGAAAAAATGTTGATAAAACCATCGCTAGTGTATATGGCTCTTCCCCTGTTGAACAGGCAGCGCTCCACACTTTCAGGTCTGTTTTTCCTTTTACAAGAGCCGGTAAAATTTTTTGCTCCAATATATCCCACCGCTGATAGTTACGATAAAACTCTGACACGTTAATCGTCATCCGATCTAAAAACTCCTCAAGCAGTTCGCTGTTACTGCTCATTGCTCGATAATATTCAAAAAAACTAGAAAAACCTTTTTTTTCATACAGGGAGGTGAGGCGGCGTTTCATTTGAGACTGCTTATATAGTGATAAATCAATGCCTGTTTTTATTTTTATTTTCTCCACAAACGCGTCGTATTCATCTATCATTTTTAACTCTCCTTTCTCATTTCTATACGTTTATGTTAGACGTATAAGGAAATAAAACCTTTATATACGCTTAGCTTCTTATTAATATATCGGAATACATTGTGAAAATGTTTATGTAGAGTGATATTCGCAATCAATAGCCTAGAACCTATGTATAAACACAATAAAAAAGACGAATGAAAATTCATTCGTCTTCTTGCGCTATCTAAATTAGTAAATCCAAGCGTCTGCGTCTTTTTTATAGAAAGTCAGCTCTTCACTTTCAAAGAATAAGCTGATTTCACGCTCCGCACTTTCTGGTGAATCTGAGCCGTGAATAATATTCTTATCGACAATCAGTCCATAATCACCTCGAATAGTTCCAGGAAGCGCTTCTTGAGGGTTAGTTTTCCCCACCATTTGACGTGATACTGAAATCACGTTTTCACCTTCCCATACCATAGCAAAAACTGGACCTGATGTGATAAATTTCACTAACTCACCGAAGAAAGGTTTCTCTTTATGTTCACCGTAGTGTGTTTCAGCTAATTCCTGCGAAATATGCATAAGCTTAGCTCCAACTAGTTGAAAACCTTTTTTCTCAAAGCGAGAAATAACCTCACCAATAATGCTTCTTTGTACCCCGTCTGGTTTGACCATTAAAAACGTTTTTTGTATCATTTTACTCTCCACCCCTGAAGTTCATGATATGTAAACAAGTTTTGAAAGCGCAATCACACCTCATGAAGATATTAACATTGTTTCGAGCAGTTTACAACTTATGAAAGTAAATAAATCAAAATTTCCGTTTTCCAATGTACTTCGCAATTTGATGCAGCGTTTTTTTCGCCTTGTTTGGCGGCAGCTCTTCTAAAATGCTCATCGCTTTTTGCAGATAACGATCGCTCATCTCAAATGAACGTTCAATGGCGTTAGAAGATTTAATATCAGAAATAATTTCATTGATCAGCTCTTGCTCATATTCCCTCTCGAAAAGCTGTTCTACTTTATCTCGAAACTCAGCATTTTCAATGGCATACAAAACTGGCAGCGTAATATTTCCTTGCAGTAAGTCGCTGCCAACTGGTTTCCCAAGCTGTTCTTCTGATGAGATAAAATCTAAAATGTCATCGGTAATTTGAAATGACATTCCCACGTAATATCCAAACCAAAATAAACGTTTATGTATATCTTCAGGAGCTCCCGCTGCAATTGCGCCTAACTGACAGCTTGCAGCAATTAGCAGTGCCGTTTTACGTTTAATTCTACGCAGATACACGCGTAAGTTTTGGTTTAGGTTGTATTTGTCCTTAATCTGTTCAATTTCACCGAGCGTTAATTCCACCATCGTATTAGATAAAATTTTATGTGCTTCCACATCTTTAACCTCACTCATAACTTCAAGCGCACGAGCAAAGATGTAATCCCCTGTATACATAGCAATACGATTGTCCCATTTTGCCTTAATTGTTGGTTTTCCGCGTCGCTTATCAGCGTCATCAATAACATCATCATGAACAAGAGACGCCATGTGAATCAGCTCAAGCGCTACTGCCACGTGTTTGATTTGGTCGATGTTGTAATGCCCAAATTTAGCTGCCAACAAAACAAATACAGGGCGAATTCGTTTCCCCCCTGCTTGTAAAAGGTGAAGAGAAGCATCTGTGATAAGTGTTTCATCGGTATGAACAGTTTGTTCAAGTTCTTTCTCAATAAGGGTAATATCCGTATTCAAAAAAGCGTACATCATTTTTAGTTTCATTGGACTCACCTTGCATTATATATTCATTCTTTACTCCTTATCCTACAGGCTGTTGCACCTGTAGGACAAGCTTTTTCTCTTTTATCGTTTGTACCCTAGATGCATCGCTGCTACTCCACCTGTATAAGATTTCACTTCAACATCTGTCAAACCGGCTTCACGGAACATATCAGCCAATTGCTTTTGACCTGGAAAGTCCCTTGCTGACTCTTGAAGCCATGAATATTCATCATAGCTTTTAGCGACCATCTTTCCAAGCGCAGGCATAATATACTTAAAGTAAAGCAAGTACATTTGTCGGTAACCGATCATCGTGGGCTGAGACGTTTCAAGGCAAACCACTTTTCCGCCAGGTTTCACGACGCGCTGCATTTCCTTTAACACTTGAAGGTAATCGGGCACGTTGCGCAGTCCGAATCCAATCGTTACATAGTCAAATGAATTATCTTCAAAAGGAAGTTCCATTGCATTGCCATGTAGTAAGGTAATATTTGAAAAAGGTGAGTTTTTTACTTTCTCTTCACCAATCTTTAGCATATTTTGACTAAAATCCAGGCCAACTGCCTCTCCTGTTTCTCCAACTGCTTCAGCCATAGCTAGCGTCCAATCCGCAGTTCCGCAACAAACATCTAAAGCTTTTGTTCCTTTTTGAACATTCATTCGCTTCATCGTATCTTTGCGCCATGCCTTATGACGCTGAAAACTAATAACAGAATTCATTTGATCATAATTTTTGTATATTTTTTCAAATACGCCATGGACACGCTGTTCTTTTGATTGCTGCATATCTCTATCCTTCTCCTACGACATTTTTCAGCACTTCTAAGCTAGATGTAAGTTCATCTAAGTGCTCTCTTAAAAACTCATTCATCACAAATTCACTTCGTAAGTATCCTCTAACAATGTTTACAGACTGTTGAGTATACGAATAAAGGTATTCTTTTATTTGTTCTTGATTCATACCAATTTGTTTGCAATAGTTTAGCAAGAGAGTAGGCTCTTTATGCTGTAATGACTTTAATTGCTTTAATATCCCGTTCAAATACGCTGCATGTTTTAAAAGTTCTTTCCACTCTTCACGTTCAAAATAGTCACATAAGCATCTTACAAACGATGATTCTGCTGCTAAAAAACTATTCATAACGTCGTGTGGATTAGTAGAGCGATTGTTATAAATGTGTATCTTAGCGATATTAATTTCTTTAATAGCAGATGCTATAACTTTCATTAAATTCAGCTGGTTGCTTTGAGCTAAATAGTAATAGTACAGGCCGCTGTAATAATCTCCGGCCAAAACTACCAGCTGCCGCTCATGCAGCTTTCCTTCATTTCCGCTAACATTTTGAGTGGAGACTAGATCGTGGGTATCAAGTGCGGTTTGAACGAGCATCACAGATAGCACAGAGCTGTTCTTTTTTTCTTCTTCCATTGAGAGAGTATCTAAGAACGAACACATGTACAGTAATCTATTTTCATCAATACGCGGATGATGAATATATTTTTTTACATATGGATGACTTAATTCAACATGAAGCTGTTCTTTCATGTTGGCCACAATATCATAGATGGTTTTTACGCTCATCATCCTTGTCTCCCTTTCCATCACTATTTGTTTAAAGTTCTTTTAACTCCAAATCGATAGTGTCAATTATAACATAATTACATTATAAAATATCCTTTAAATTCTTTTGAAGCTTTTTCACGGTTTAAATCATTTAGCTGCTCATCCGCTTGAACACCGTTCATCTACATACCATCTGGATTTCTTAGACAGTAATTTAAGATATTGCTTTTAGTTTCACCATGTTTTTCCTGTTCTTATTCATTTATTTTAAATATAAATAAAAGCAGGAAAATCCCTGCTTATTTTTTCGTATCGGATTCAATTTCTCCGTGAACAGTCTGAATGACGGCTTTGCCACGAATTTTAATTGCGGATGTATGCTCAGTAAACTGCGCAATCATTACTTCGCCTTTATCTAGTTTTTCTGAATGATGAAATCGCGTATCTGCTCCTCGCGTTAAGCCAATTACGTTAACTCCATCTTCGACCGCTTTAATGACAATATACTCCGGCGTTCCTTTTTGTGTCATATTCTCTTCTCCTTCATCATCCACATTATGATTTAATCAGTGATAAAACTTCAGCTCTAGAACTTGCATCGTGTTCTAATACTCCGCGTACAGCAGAAGTGATTGTCATAGCTCCAGGCTTTTTAATGCCTCGCATGGTCATACACATGTGCTCTGCTTCCACTACTACCATTACCCCGTGCGGCTCTAATGTTTCTACAATAGAATCCGCCACTGTAGATGTAATTCTCTCCTGAAGCTGAGGACGTTTTGCAACAGCTTCTACTGCTCTTGCCAGCTTACTTAAACCGGTCACTCGTCCGCCTTTTGGAATATACGCAACATGAGCTTTTCCATAAAAAGGAACTAAGTGGTGTTCACACATAGAGTAAAAAGGAATATCTTTTACAAGCACTAGCTCTTCATGATCTTCTCCAAAAACTGTTTTAAAATGTTCTTTTGGATCTTCATTCAACCCGGAAAAGACTTCCTCATACATTTTAGCTACTCGCTTTGGTGTATCTAATAATCCTTCACGGTTTGGATCTTCGCCAATTGCTTCTAAAATTAGTCTCACGGCTTGTTCGATCTGTGGTTTATTTACAGATGACATGTTGTTGCCCTCCAATTCGTTGCATTACGACTTTATGAAAAAAATTCTAGCATATGTATATACCAAAGGCAAAAAAGAAAGGTCGCAAATGTGCGACCTTTCAAAGCTCTTCATCAACGGCTATGAATAAAGCCATTTTATGTAGATATTATTTTACAGCATCTTTAAGAGCTTTACCTGGTTTGAATGCAGGAACTTTGCTAGCAGGAATTTCGATTTCTTCGCCAGTTTGTGGATTGCGTCCTTTACGAGCAGCACGTTCACGTACTTCGAAGTTACCAAAACCGATAAGTTGAACTTTGTCCTCAGCTTTTAAAGCTTCTAAAATTGTATCGAAAACAGCATCAACTGCTTTTGTAGCATCCTTTTTTGAAAGCTCACTTGCTTCTGCAACAGCATTAATTAATTCTGTCTTGTTCATGCCATTCACCTCCTCCCAAAATCGGATCATATAATAACTAAAAACCTTGTTAGAAAAGGAATCTAGTAATTCGTTATATCTCATTCTTTAACAAAACAAATGGATATTATACATAACCTATGTATCGACAAGCCTAATCATAAACGATTGAACTAAATAATTCAATGTTTTTCATTCATCTGCCGTATGTATGTAGTGAAAACAGTATGATCGATCGATTTCTGTTAAAAGATTAACATATTGAACAAGGCATAGCAAGCAGAAAATAACGCAGGAATAGGATAACCACGCGATCTATCACAATATATGTAAAGTTTTGTATGATCTATCCAAAAAGAAGAGGCTCCTTTATGAGGAGCCTAACGTTACATGCTTATAGAATAATCGCGATTAAACCTCCGGATCCTTCGTTAATAATCCGTTCTAGCGTTTCTTTTAACTTATATCGTGCATTTTCAGGCATCAGCGACAGCTTTCCTTGAATCCCTTCTCTTACGATTGAACTTAGAGAGCGGCCAAATATATCTGAATTCCAAATTGAAAGCGGATCATCTTCAAAGTCTTGCATCAAATAACGAACTAATTCTTCGCTTTGCTTCTCCGTTCCGATAATCGGCGCAAATTCTGATTCTACATCCACTTTAATCATGTGTATTGAAGGCGCCACTGCTTTTAAACGAACTCCAAAACGCGATCCTTGGCGAATAATTTCAGGCTCATCAAGGCTCATATCCGAAAGCGAAGGTGCAGCTACACCATAACCCGTTTGTTTAACCATACGAAGGGCATCAGAGACTTGATCATACTCGGTTTTTGCATGCACAAAATCTTGCATTAACTGCAGCAAATGATCTCTTCCGCGAATTTCTACTCCCACGATTTCTTTCAAAATCTGGTCGTATAAGTCATCTGGAGCATATAAGTCAATTTCAGCAATTCCCTGCCCCATCTCAATTCCGGCTAATCGAGCCTGATCGATAAACTCAAACTGGCTAAATTGCTCTACTACCCGTTCAACGTCTCTCAGCCTCTTAATATCTTTTACCGTTTCTTTAACGGCTTCTTGATAGCTTTCACGCAGCCAATGTTTATCTTTTAAAACCATTACCCAGCTTGGTAGATTAACGTTGACTTCTAATACAGGGAACTCGTAGAGTGCTTCTCTTAATACGTTCATCACATCAGTATCGCGCATGCTTTCCACACTCATCGCTAATACTGGAATATCATATTTTTCATTAAGCTTTGCACGAAGCTTTTCTGTATCAGGATGATATGGCTGTACGGTATTAATAACCATGATAAATGGTTTGCCTACTTCTTTTAGTTCATTAATGACGCGCTCTTCTGCTTCCACGTAATCTTGACGAGGTATATCTCCAATTGAGCCATCTGTTGTAATGACGACACCAATCGTTGAGTGTTCTTGAATTACCTTTCTCGTTCCAATTTCAGCCGCTTCGTGAAATGGAATTGGTTCTTCATACCAAGGTGTATTGATCATTCGAGGTCCGTTTTCATCTTCGTACCCTTTAGCGCCTGGCACCGTATATCCTACACAATCTACTAACCGTATGTTAACTTCTAGCCCGTCATCTACCAAAACATTAACTGCTTGATTCGGTACGAATTTCGGCTCAGTTGTCATAATCGTTTTTCCAGCTGCACTTTGTGGTAGTTCATCTTGTGTGCGAGCTCTTTCTGCCTCGTTCTCGATGTGAGGCAGGACCACCAGCTCCATAAATTTTTTAATAAATGTAGATTTTCCTGTTCGAACTGCTCCCACCACACCTAAATATATATCGCCTCCTGTACGTTCAGCGATATCTTTAAATACATCCACCTTTTCCAAAAGATCCCCTCCGATCTATGAGTTCATGGAATATGACATCCATTGCGAGAGTAAATTAGGACACTATATAGTTATGACGTTGTCCTATTAAAATATGACTTTTGATAGAAAAATTTATGATTTTTTTCATGCACATGCTGACTTAGTCATTCTGATTATCATTATTGGTGTACAAGAAAGAGAAAACCCCTTCTCTCTGAATATTATTCAAGGAGAAGGGGTTCATGACTTATTTTTTTAAAAATATTGGTTCATTCTTATCGTTGACTGTATAAGGAAGAGAGTAAGCAGGTACAAAATCACTGTTTTCCACAAGGAGCTTTCGTATATCTTCACCAGGTTTGTAGGAGCTTTTATGCTTTTGAATGGCATCATACAAATCAGGACGATAATCTACAAATACATCTCCCTGTCCATTAACAATTAAAGAAAGACTATTCCCTGTATATGGGCTAGTAACGACAGGAGGCTCTTTCATATTCAATTTTTTATAATTAATAGAGAATACGCCGGGAGCGATGACCTCTTTAAACGGTACGTACCCTTTATGATTTTGACGGTATATATTCAAATGTACGTTAACATCTTGAATCGTATCCGCCATTCGTAAGTCTAATAATTTAACCGTGGGCTTTGTTTCTGCATCCACAAGTACGTACGCAAATATCCCTCCGCTTTCATACGAATTACCAGGTGCGTCTTGCATGTATCTAGGAACAATTTTCGTAAAGTCAATCGGATATTTTTGATAAATCGGCGTGTCCATATCTTTCGTTTTTATTGGCAATAAGCCTCCGCTTTCTTGTTTAAATTGATCAACCGCCGTTTGCACGGAAGCAACTTGATCTTTATAAGGAACTTGATTTTGAGACATTCTTTCTGCCGGGTACAAACAACCGGATAATACCAAAATGGTTAACCCAACAATAGACGTTAGCATGAATTTTTTCATTTTCCTCACCCTACCATATGTACATTAAGCATCTGTCGGCCCGCTGAATACAACAATTACCATAATAAGACCTGCTACAATCATAAGCGAATAGGCAATGAGAGCGAGTACAATTTTACCAATGCGGTTCGTAATTTTATAACGACTAAAGTAAATAGAAAATACCGAAATAAACATAAATACAATGGAGCCCAATGAAATCCACATCTTTAACAAACCTGGCGACAAACTGCATCCACTCCTTTTTTCACCGTTATTATAACATAAGGACTTATAGTTAAGATGGATATTGATAGAACTTTCTAAATTAACTATTTATTTACCTTCCAGTGATTCACGCTCTATAGTAATTACTTTCCTATTAAATTGACAAATTCCTGCTTATTCACATAAAAAAAATCGAAGCGAAGGGGGCTCTTCGCTTCGATCATAACTAAATATTCCCATACTAACAGTTCTACTCATCTTTATTTACACGTTATTTTATGCAAGTAAATGATTTTGGGTATCACTAATTGCCTATTTTTTCATATTTCTTTGCACTTAATTTAATTTTTCTCCTAAAACATTCGCTAAATCTTCCATTTCATGTGTTTTAGTACGAGACATAAGCGCGTCTACTGCATCCTTTGCCTTCACATCATTAAACAGTACATTATATAAAGCATCAGCAATCGGCATTTTTACGTCATATTTTTGAGATAGCTGGTAAGCTGCTTTCGTCGTGCGTACACCTTCTACAACCATTCCCATATTTTCTAATACTTCGTCTAAATTTTTGCCTTTTCCAAGAAGATTACCAGCGCGCCAATTTCGAGAATGAACGCTTGTACACGTTACAATCAAGTCTCCGATCCCGGTTAAACCTGAGAACGTCAGAGGATTGGCACCAAGCACAGTACCTAAACGAGCGATTTCAGCCAAGCCACGAGTCATAAGAGCGGCCTTCGCATTGTCACCATATCCAAGTCCATCCGTAATACCAGCAGCAAGAGCAATAATATTTTTTAACGCTCCCCCAATTTCCACACCAATCACATCAGGATTTGTATAAACACGGAAGTACTGCTGATTATTAAATAAATCCTGCACTTTTTCTGCTGCTTGTATATTTGTTGAAGCTGACGTCACAGTTGTGGGCTGCCTTCTACTTACTTCTTCAGCATGACTCGGACCTGATAAGACAACAATGTCTTTTGTATCAATTTCTTGTTGAATCATTTGAGATATACGTAAAAGAGAATCCGGTTCAATCCCTTTACTTACGTGAACAATTGTAAATAGTTCATCGGTAAGGGATTTTAGCTGCTGCAACACTTCACGAATGGCCTTCGTTGGAACAGCTAAAATAAGGGTTTCAACACCTTCTATTGCCTTTTCTAATGACGTAAAACCTTTAATCTGATGAGGAAGCTCTACACCAGGCAAATATTTTTCATTCTTATGCGTCTCGTTGATTTGATCAATGACTTGTTGTCTATGTCCCCAAATGCGAACATCGTGTCCATTTTCCGCCAATACGAAAGCTAATGCAGTTCCCCAGCTTCCTGCTCCTAGTACAGCTATTCTTTCCACGCCGATCACATCCTCTGTTATTTTCTTGGTCTTGCAATAATTTTAATTGGAGTTCCTTCAAATCCAAAAGCTTCACGAAGCTTATTTTCTAAGAAACGTTTATATGAAAAATGCATTAGCTCAGGATCATTTACAAACACAACAAAAGTTGGCGGCTTGATTGCTACTTGAGTTGTGTAATAGATTTTCAAGCGGTTGCCGTTGTGAGTAGGCGTAGGGTTCATTGCTACTGCATCCATAATCACATCATTTAAAATGCTTGTTTCTACACGCACCGCATGGCTTTCGCTTGCAAGATCAATCATTGGCAATAGCGTATGCGTACGTTTTTTCGTTTTGGCTGAAAGGAATACAATTGGAGCATATGTTAAGAACTGAAAATGCTCACGTATATTCTCTTCAAATTTTTTCATTGTTTTTTCATCTTTTTCTACTGTATCCCATTTGTTCACAACGATGACAACAGCTTTTCCAGCTTCTTGTGCATAGCCAGCAATTTTCTTATCTTGTTCAATAATACCCTCTTCAGCATTTAATACAACTAAGACAACATCTGAGCGTTCAATTGCCTTTAATGCGCGCAGTACGCTGTATTTTTCAGTACTCTCGTACACTTTTCCACGCTTTCTCATTCCAGCTGTATCAATAACAACATATTCTTGATCTTCTTTTGTAAACTTTGTATCAATGGCATCGCGTGTCGTGCCGGCAAGATCACTGACAATAACACGGTCTTCACCTAGAAGAGCATTAACTAATGAAGATTTCCCTACGTTAGGACGACCAATCAATGAAAATTTAATGACGTCTTCTCCATAATCTTCGTCTTTTTCTTTTGGAAAGTGCTTAGCTGCCTCGTCTAGCAGGTCACCTAAACCTAAACCATGCGTTCCTGAGATTGGGAACGGTTCTCCATATCCTAGTGCGTAGAAATCATAGATTAATTCTCTCATTTCAGGATTATCTACTTTATTAACAGCTAGGACAACGGGCTTTTTCGATTTGTATAAAATTTTCGCCACTTCTTCATCAGCTGCAGTAATTCCATCGCGTCCATTCACTAGAAAAATGATTACGTCCGCTTCATCAATTGCAATTTCTGCCTGCTGTTTGATCTGTTCTAAAAATGGCTCATCTCCAATATCAATACCGCCGGTATCAATAATGTTAAAGTCCACATTCAGCCACTCACCTGAACTATAGATACGATCACGAGTTACACCCGGAATATCTTCTACAATAGATACTCGCTCTCCTACAATTCGGTTGAAAATTGTTGATTTTCCTACGTTGGGACGACCAACAATCGCAATAATTGGTTTTGGCATACGATTCTTCCCTTTCCTTGATCTTTTTTATGTATCGGCAACCAGTCTTTAATCGACTAAAGGTATTTATCTACATGTACAAATAAATAAGATCATTCTTTTTTCAAAAATTGAGGCCATGCAGCGTGGCATGACCTCTACTAATCGATCATAAGCGATAAAGCAGGCTTTTTATCAGCTCTATTTTACACCAGGCTGATTAACTGCCTATCCGCTGAATAAGCATTACTCTTTCAATCAAACAATTTTATCAAAAATCACCGGTAACAACAATATAATTTTACGAAATCTCTTCTTCTATTTGTAAGTACTTTGCTTTTGCCTGTGAGACTTCAGCACGTACAAATCTAAATAAGCAGAGAAATAAACCAGCATCTCCCAAATAAACATAGCTCCTACTGCTGTTGCTAAAACGTCGAGTGTCCGAAGAGACCCTACTTCATAAGATGCAATATCTCGAATGACAACTGCGTATAAAAAATCTCCTCCAACTACACCTAAAATGATCGCTGCGAATCTTTTTTCAGCATCTTTAATCACCATAAAGCAAATATATAAGATAAGTCCAGTCAAAATCCACTTACGATCAATAAAAATCCATACAGGATCATAGAGCTCAAGTAAACAAAAACCAGCATAGGCAATTATTATAATGCCGCATACAATAACATAATATAACTGCTGAAACCTGCTGTAGCCTGAAGCATAAACACACGCTACCCCCACTAAAAACAAAGCGGTGTAGCTAAATGAAAACTGAGCCATATGCATGTTCATTCCGCTTAGGAGTATACTGATTAATATAATGGCTGCTACCTTCCAACGTCTAGGTGTTTTGGGCATAAGAAAAGTCGCAACAATCCATCCCATCCACGAAAGCCAATAAAAGAAAATTCCGTCCACTGAATATGGCACCTCCTCTACCTGTCATCAGTATGTATCAATTTGGTAAAACTTAATCGGAGTTTTAGAATAGAACCCCTTATTTTGGACAACCTATCAGAAAAAAGGAGGGAATCTAAAATGGGAAAAGATCGTCAAGAGAAAAAATTAAAAGAATCAAAACGAGTTGAATCTGACCGTGATCAAGGACTTCACTATCCGGGAGCAACTAGCTTGCAAAGTCCTGAAGAAGCACGCGAGTTAAATGAGCATAAATAAAAAAATGCGCTGACTAAGTCAGCGCATTTTTTTATTTTAAAACTGGATGTGAAACAGGATAGGAACGTTCTTTCTTTCCAGTAAACAAAAAGAGAACTCCTCCCACTAACAATAGTGCTCCTGACAAATAAAACCCGAATTCCATACTTCCAAGTTTATCTGCAAAATATCCGGTAATGTAAGGTGCAAAGATCGATGACAGCATGCCGCTGAAGTTGAAAAAACCGTACACTTTAGAGTACATGGACGATGGAGTAATATCCGCCATATACGAAATCAAAATCGGATCTAATGCTAATTTACCTATCAAACCGTACACAATTAAGCCGATTAATAGCCAAGAATAACCCTCTGTATAGGGAATAAAAAATTGACACAAAGCGCCCGCTACTGACAAACTCACAATTAATGCTTTTTTATTTGCAATTCGATCAGATATATACCCAAAGAAGATTGCTCCTGGAATAGACGCCCAAGGTACTAAAGATGCTATGATGCCTGTTTGAGACCCTTCTAAGCCTCGCGAGTGCTGCAAATAATAAGGAAGCCAAGTCAGCATCCCAAAAAATCCGTAAAGAGAGCAGAAGATTAAAATGTATACGAAAATATGATTTTTTGTAAATAATACTTTTAGCGACTGCTTTGTTTCTTTATTTAGCGAATTTTTTTCTTGATCCCTTTGCTTATCTTTTACAAAGAAAGCTATTAAAATAGCTATTACTATAGTTGGAATAGCAAATAAGTAAAAAGTAAACTGCCAGTCTTTTTCTAACGTATATGTAATGTATGTAGAACCGATAAAACCAAGTGATATACCAAAAGCCATTCCACTATTAATGAGCGCCGACACTAAACCTCGGTATCGTTCAGATGTGATGCTTGAAGAAACTCCGTATTGTGAACCATAATACGTTCCTTCTCCAAGTCCTGTCAGCGCCCGCATAAGTAAGAACATACCGAAAGTAGTTGTAAGTCCTGTAAAAAATGTGGCAACTCCAAACAAGATGTATCCAGCTACTAAGATCTTAACTCGACCAAATCGATCTGCCAAAAAACCCGTTGGAATTTGCATAGCTGCATACGCTGCAAAAAATACGGTAGACATTAGCCCAAGTTCAGCTTTATTAAGATCCCACTGCGCACCGATATCTCCCATAACCGGAGATAAAATATTACGATCTGCATACATGAAAACCCAGCCTAAAAAGAAAAGAAAAATTGTAAATACAGGATGTCCCTTTTTCATTACGCCACCTCTTTTTTCTGATTTTTCTGTCTATTTTACTTATTATAAGGGGCTAACGTTTGGGATTTCATGCTTTTTGTCACTTCTTCTGCCAACATTTTTTGTTTTTTTTAATGAAAACGCGATCATTCATCTTTAAAGAAATAAAAAAGCACGCAGTCAACTGCATGCTTTTTTATGATCTGTTATTAAATGTTTCTATAGATACATTTCGCTGAGTCAGCCAGCTATGGGTATCCCCTGTAATAACTAGAGGCATTTGCTGAAGCTTAGCAATAGAAGTTGCTCCTAGCGCAGCCATGATGAACATTAACTCCTCATGCATCTCGGCTATCTCTTCTACAACTGCTTCTAAACCAGACTTCATTAAAATGGATAAAAAATATCCTGCCATTCCCGTTGCAGAAGCTCCTAACGCAATAGACTTAGCAATATCCATAGAGGTTTGAATACCTCCCGAACCAATAATGGATATACCTTCTACGTGCTGAGATACTTCTGCTAAAGAAGCTGCTGTAGAAATTCCCCAATCATTAAAGAAGTGAAAATGTTTTGCTCGTCTTTCATTTTCGATTTTCGAAAAATTGGTACCACCGTACCCACCAATATCAACGATTTCAACACCAACATCTTTAAGTTTTTGCACTGCTTGAGCGCTCATCCCAAAACCTACTTCTTTGACAATTACAGGAACGGTTACTTCTCGGACAATGCGTTCAATACGACGTAATGCATCGGTGAAATCACGATCTCCCTCCGGCATGACCAGTTCTTGTATAACATTTAAATGAATTTGAAGTCCATTTGCTTCAAGCATATCAACTGCTTTTTTAGCTTGTTCAACTGTAGCTTCACTGCCTAGGTTGGCAAAAATAATTCCGTTAGGGTTTTCTTGACGCACTACTCTGTATGATTGTTCTTCCTTTTCATCTTTAATCGCAGCCATCTGCGATCCAACGGCCATTGCTAATTGACCATGATGAGCAATTTGAGCAAACGAACGGTTAATCCGTTCCGTTTCTTGTCCGCCACCGCCCGTCATAGCATTTATAAAAATTGGCGAACTTAACAAAAGTTCGCCAATTTTTGTATCAATATGAACATCGTGCACGCCAGTATTTGGCAAGCTATTATGAACGAAGCGAATATCATCTAGCCCGTGCAGCCGATGCTGTCCCGTTTGAATCGCATGATGAATGTGATCAATTTTACGTTTTGCTCTGCTCACAAATCATCACCATTACTTATCTTAATTTTTTTAATTGATCCCCAATCATATCACCTAATTGGAAACCTTTTGACTCTTCTTGTAATTCATAGTCACCGTAATCTTCTTGTTCTTCTTCCTCAAGATCACGAATGCTTAACGAAACGCGTCGTTCTTGTTCATTCACATCAAGTACTTTCACCGTCACTTTTTCGCCTTCAGAAAGCACTTCATGCGGTGTCCCGATATGCTTATGGGAAATTTGAGAAATGTGTACAAGTCCTTCTACTCCAGGTAGAACTTCCACAAAAGCTCCAAAAGATACAAGTCTTTTAACGGTTCCATCTACTACATCACCTTGGCGAAGCTTCGTAGAAATGTTGGACCATGGACCTTCTAACGTATCTTTAATAGATAATGAAACACGCCCCGTTGATTTGTCAACAGACAATACTTTGACTTTCACAGCATCTCCCTCAGCTACTACGTCTGAAGGTTTTTCTACACGCGTATGTGAAAGCTGAGAAATGTGCACTAACCCATCTACTCCGCCTACATCTACAAACGCTCCAAAGTCTGTTAAGCGCTGAACGGTTCCTTCTAAAACCTGACCTTCTTTTAATGACTCAAGAACATTTTCTTTTTGTTGTACAAGCTCTTCTTCTACAACTGCACGATGCGAAAGGATCACGCGATTTTTTTCTTTATCTAATTCCACTACTTTGACCGTAAGAGTTTGATCTTGATACTCTGCAAAATCATCAACGAAATGAGTTTCAACAAGAGAAGCTGGAATGAACCCTCTCACACCAATATCTACTACTAATCCGCCTTTGACAATTTCTTTGACTACCGCTTCAAACACTTCACCTGAAGAAAGTTTTGCTTCTAAACCATCCCATGCTTTTTCAGCATCTACAGCCCGTTTAGATAGCACAAGCAAATCGTCTTCCACTTTAATTACTTTCGCTTCGACTTCGGCACCTTCTTGGATTACATCGCCTGCTTTTTCAATATGTAAGCTCGCTAATTCACTAATTGGAATAATACCGTCTAGTTTGCTGTTAGGTACATCTACATACACTTGCTTTTCTTCTACTTTTGTAATAGTACCTTTTACTGTTTCTCCTACTTCTAATGACGTTACCTCTACTTGATTCATATCTTCTGTCATCGTCTTTTCCTCCTCCAATATCCATCTACAATATGTATTCCCTTGTAAGAGTTCTTCACTCTTTTAGCTCATCATTATTGTATATAGCTCTGTATAGAAAAAACTCTCTTTGTTACTAACTTCTAATAAATAGAATCTTTTGTCAAGTCATAAGGTTACAAACTATTGATATTTTTCAATTAATTCACCAATGCTTTTCATAATAACTTCGGTCACTTCGTCGGCTGGTGCTTTTCGTTCGCGAAGCTCATCCATCTGAATTGGCGGTCCGTACACTACTTTTAACCTTGCAAAACGCTTATATGGACCAATAACAGCACAAGGCACAACAGCTGCTTTTGAACGCAAAGCAAAAAAGCCTACTCCAGCCATCCCTTTTCCTAATTTCCCATCTTTACTTCTTGTTCCTTCGGGAAACAATCCAAGCACTTTTCCTTCTTTTAAAATCTTTAACCCCTGGCGCAAAGCTTCACGATCTGCCATCCCGCGCTTTACAGGGAATGTTTCTAACTTTGGCAGAACCGTCTTCAGAAAAGGTGCTTTAAACAGCTCTGCTTTTGCCATAAACGAAATAGGCCTTGGACATGTCACACCTACAGTAGGCGGATCTAAGTTGTCAATATGATTTGAACAAAGCAAAACTCCGCCTTCTGAAGGGATATTTTCTGCACCGATTACTTCATAACGATAAACTGGTGTTAAAATGCCTTTTACAATGGCACGTGCAAACATATAAAAGCTCAAAATCATCCAATCCTTTCTTTTGTAATAGAAAGTATTTTTTCTACAACTCCTTCAATCGATAAAGAAGTTGTATCGATTTCAATTGCATCTTCAGCTTTTTTAAGAGGTGCTACTTCGCGCTCAGAATCCAGCTTGTCTCTGCGGGCAATTTCTTCTTTTAAACGCTCTAAATTTGATTCAAAACCTTTTTTTATGTTTTCGTCATGGCGTCGCTGTGCTCTTTCATCCACAGACGCTAATAAAAAGATTTTAACTTCTGCGTGAGGAAGCACGTGTGTACCGATATCACGTCCGTCCATTACAACGCCTCCATCTTTAGCAAGGCCCTGCTGTCTCGCTACCATCTCTTCACGAACTGCACGATGTTTCGCTACGATGGATACAGAGTTAGTTACTTCTGCTGAACGAATTTCACCTGTAACATTCTGCCCATTTAAGATGACTACCTGTCCCGATTCAGACGGCTTTAAATCGATGACTGTTTCGTTAAGTAAATGCAATAGCTCTTCTTCATTTTGCAAATCTACCTGGTTTTTCTGTGCTTGATACGTTAGAGCACGATACATCGCTCCTGTATCAACATAAATATATGATAAGGTTTCTGCTATAATCTTTGCCACTGTACTTTTCCCAGCAGCTGCAGGACCGTCAATCGCGATTGAAATTTGTTTTTCCATAAGTGCCTCCCTTAATTTCAAAACAGGAACAAACCACTTTCATCTTTTATACAATGAGCCATTTTATATGAAGCGTTTATAAACGAAAAAAAGAGCAGGGGGTCTTCTCCTGCCTGGTGTTCACTGCATGTTTCTTTCCTAGTTATTCTACCATACGTCCGACTACTGGTCGAATGTTTCAATAATTTTATTAAAATTATTTTTGCTAACTCCCTCATACTGAATAACCTTTGAGAAATATGTACTGTGACTGCTAGATAGTAAAATACATTGGGCAATTATTAAAAACACAAATTGAATAACCACTAATTTAATTAAAATTCGTTCTATTCGATTCACCTTTTTTCTCCTTTTGTAAGAAGTAATACCTTTGCTTACAGTTTAGGAAAGAGAAGTTTTTTTTATACGCTAAAGAAGACCTTTTCTTCTTAGGTCGAGCTGACGCTTTAAGGTATAACGAATCATCATTTCTTTCGTTTGTTTTTCCATGTCCATAAATTTAATAGATAGCTGACCTACTTTACAAGAAGTCGGGGCGGTAATTCGTACAACTTCCCCTTTTAATTCAAGATGCTGCAAAGCTCCCTCACGATTAGGAAGACTTAATCGTACAACAACCGAATCTTTCTCATTAAAAAGCAGCGAGTGATGGAAGGAGCCGGCTATTCCACCTGCACTGATGTTTTTAGTCATGATTTCCATTACATCCTGCTGTTCTTGTTCACTTTCTATCACCGCCTTCACTGTAAGAGGCACACGAAAAAAATTTCTTCTTTGGATAGATTTTAACTTTTTATCGCCCGGGTAAAAGAGCTTCACAACAGGCATGCCTTTTATTTCACGCCCTGTTACTTCAGTTGGAAAGGTATATACATTTTGATCATATCCAATAAACGTAGCAAGCAATTTTGTACCTTTTAGTAAAAAAGCACTTCGCTGCGTTTCTTCATTTAGCGGATAGCTAATATAAATCACGTCTTCCGTAAACTCAACTACTTTACATCGATATGTTTGTTGTAATGTAGACTCTCTATGCCCGCTCTCTAACGTCAACCTCATTCCCGCTTTTATCATCTTCTCTCTCCTTTAGTCCCACTATATACACTTTTTCCCTTTATTCAAACATAGTCAAATATGTTTATTTTGTAAATATAAATTAGTCATTTAGACTCAATAAAATATTAAAAAACACAAAAACCGGTGTCTATAGACACCGGTTTTTATCAACTTTACACTTCATTATATAAAGGTTCTGAGTTTTGCAGTTTTTCGACTTTTTCTTCAAAACCCGTATCGGCATTGATAAAGATTCGATACGTATCATTTTTTATTGTCCCTAAAAACTCATAGCATAGCACTTCTTCGTTTAAATCATTCGTAATAATTGCTACACGGTCTTCCATCACTTTTACATTCGAGTTCAGCTTGGTTTTTGCCTGTTCTTTGGAAATTTTAGGTTTGGGAATATCTCTTGTACGATGTTTTAATAAGAAGTCTTTAGCTGAGAAACCAATCACAGATCCATCTTCTAAAGACATTTTCATTTTAACTGAATCCGGATAAATCCGAACTCCACTTTCCGTTTGCTCTACGAATGTAAAGACTCCCATATTATCATATTGAGCGCTTTCAGCCATTACTAGGCTTTCAAAACGATGATCTTTTAAAAACTTAGTCGCTTTGTTCATAGCATCGTTTAAACTAATATTTTGTTTTTTAATATCTCGATCTTCGAGCACCCAAAGCGGATATCCACCTTTTTGTGTAATATCCATATACGTCTCTTGTTTAGTCTTTGGATCTGTAATGGTTAAGCTGTACACTTCATAATCAGCGTCTTTTCCGCTCTTTACAATATGAATTTGTTCATTTCCTTTTAAATTCAAAAACGAACGCGCCACTTGTTTTGCCACATCTTCACTAACTTCTCTACCTTTTAATTGGTGAAAAGCGTTTTTTTCCTGCTCATTCGTTGCATTCATAACGCCTAAATCTGTTTCGGCAAAAGAATCCATACTTTTTTCAACGGTTTTTAATCCGTCAATAATTGTATTGTCCCCTTGCTTTTCTTTTGTCGCTAAGGCTAACTCAACATCCATCCAGCGCAAGTTATTATCAATGACCAGATGCTGTACTTGGCGCATTTCATTTTGAATTTCGCCTGACTGATCATAAAGCGCATTTAACGTTTTATACTCTTTATCTGTTAAGGGTGATTTGCTTAAATCCCTTACCGCCACTTTGTACGTAAAGTCACCAACATCTGAAAGAAACTCTTCTGTTTTATTGAAAGGTAACAGCGATAAAGGCAGCTGTCCTACATCGTTATGAGCTTCAGAAGTTAAACGCCATACTTCTGCAAGCGCGGGCGAAAGCTGATCTCTCGAACTCATGGCGAGCGTGCCACCGATTTTATCATTTAATAAATCTATCCGATATGACAAATCATGAAATGCTCGTTGATACGTATTCTCCGCTTGAAGCAGTACAGCATCTTTTTCTTGATGTTCGCTGTACCCCCAATACCCTACACCTACAACACCAATAGCTAATAATACAATTAAAATTGTTCGAATCATGTTTCCTTCACCTCTCTTTATCGACAGAAAATGTGTTTCCCGATTTGCTTAATTTGAGGACGTGACCAAATCCATGCGCTTGTTGCTGTATCCGGATTAAAGTAATAAATAGCATTCCCAGTAGGATCCCATCCGTTAATCGCATCCATAACCGCTTTTTTAGATGTTGGATTGGGTTCAAGCCAGATTTGTCCATCTGCTACGGCAGTAAATGCACGCGGTTCAAAAATAACTCCAGCAACTGTATTTGGAAATGACGGACTGTTAACTCGGTTCAAAATAACGGCCGCTACGGCTACTTGGCCATTATATGGTTCACCCCGTGCTTCACCATGCACGGCATTTGCCATGAGCTGAATATCATTTTGTGAAAAGCCGCTTGGTACATTCACCGCTGTTGGCTTTTGTGCTTTTTCTTTCTGCTGTTCAGAATTTCCTTTAGACGTATTACGCTGCGGCTGACTGGCAGGTTTTTTTGCTTGAGAAGATCCGCTTTGTGCTTTTTGCTGACCATTGTTCCCCCTGCTTTTCCCACTGCTACCGCTTCCTTTAGACTGTTGATCAAGAGGCTGACCGCCATAGTGCGTAAACTTATTCCCTTTTCTAATTTGATTTTTCACATAGTTTTCGTGATATTTTGTTGCGTTGGCTAATTTAATCTTTGTTTGCCAGCCTGCTAAACCGTCAATCTTTTTAATGCCAAATTCATATTGAAAGTTGCGCAGTGCCCAGTATGTGCTCCATCCAAATACACCGTCAATTTTCCCATTGTAATAACCTAAATACTGAAGTCTCGACTGCAGCTCAATAACGTCATCTCCAACTGCTCCGTGTTGAATGACTTGATTTGAAAACGCGTGAGCGGCCTTTGGACTCACAACGGACGCTGCAATAAATGAACATATGCATATGAGACATGCATACTTTTTAAAACATCGAAATGATAACATGACAAAACCTCCTACATCGTATGTAACTGATAAGATGATAGGAGTATTTTTTGTAAAGGTTGTTTTTTTATACAAGATGCGCAAAATTTACCGAAATGAAAAAACTCAGCTCGTAAATCTCTCAAAAAAGATTTACAAGCTGAGCCTAGACAATCGATGGCTGTTTGGCCTTTTTTACTTTTCTTAACGCCAGCCACCATAAATAAATCATAAATGGAATAATAATAAATACCCAATGATCCATTGTTTTTAGAATATAATCATATGTTCCATGTAAAATGAGCGGCGCAAATACGGAGTACAGCGTCCACTTCGTTTTTTCCTTTCCTTCAGAAAACTTTGCTTTCCCTAAATAATACCCCATAATGACGCCGAATAAAGCATGACTAGATACGGGTAAAAAGGCTCTTCCTAGCGCTGATTCTAAACCATTTGCAAATAAATATAAAATATTTTCAACGGTAGCAAAACCTAATGAAACAGCTGCCCCGTAAACAATTCCATCATAATGCTCATCAAATTCCACATGCTGATAAATCGTGAAATATAAAATGAACCATTTGAAAAATTCTTCTAAAAAGCTTGTCGTAAAAAATGCTTGAAGAAAAGGTGATTGAAAAACGTGTTCTTCACCAAATACATATTGAATAAACATAATTGGCAAAACAAGCATTGCTCCAAAAATAAATGTTTTTAATACCATTGAAATAGGCTCAGTTTCATATTCATCTTTCAAATAAAAAAAACTTAACAATGCCAATCCTGGCGCAATGCCTGCAGATACAATCGCCAACATAAATAGCGCCTCATCTCCTCTATTTTTTTTAATAGTAACATGTTATCTTTAGGATGAAAATCTCCGTCTATAATGTCCTTATCTTTATATGTAAATGCTCACATAACTTGCTGTCGATTTACAAAGCCTAACAAAGACCTTAAACAAGTATACCAAAAAATGTATCATACTTATATGAAAAATTGAAAGGAGCTCTTTATGAAAACTGTTTATATTCTTCACACCGGCGGCACAATCTCTATGAAAGAAGACATGGCAACTGGATCAGTAACACCAGATATTCAAAATCCGCTTCACCGGTCAACATCATCTGTTTCAGGTATGGCCAATGTAATCGTAGAAGAAGCATTTCATCTGCCTTCTCCTCACATTACTCCTAAGGAAATGCTTATACTTTCAAAAAAAATACGCGATAAAATTAATGAAGGCAAAATTGATGCAGTCGTGCTAACCCACGGTACGGACACGCTGGAAGAAACCGCTTATTTTTTAGATTTAACAGTGCATACAGATATTCCAATTGTCTTAACTGGAGCCATGAGATCAAGCAATGAAATTGGTTCAGACGGTCCTTATAATTTTATATCTGCGGTTCGGGTGGCTATTAGTGACGGTGCAAAAGGAAAAGGTGTCTTAGTTGTGATGAACGATGAAATTCATACCGCTGAAAATGTGACCAAGACCCACACAAGCAACGTGGCGACATTTCAAAGCCCTCAGTACGGGCCAATAGGATTAATCACAAAACGCGGCGTATCTTTTCACCACATGCCTACAGAACACGAATTTTATCCTGTCAATGAGATAGATAAACAAATCACTTTATTAAAATCTTATGCAGGAATGGACGACCATTTATTTCAAGCAGTGGCTTCAATGAATGTTGATGGACTTGTAATTGAAGCCCTCGGCCAAGGAAATCTACCTCCTCTCACAATTCCAGGCATTCAATTGCTTTTAGAGCGAAAGATACCCATCGTGCTCGTTTCCCGCTGTTTTAATGGAATTGCTCAAGATGTATATGGATATGAAGGCGGCGGCAAGCAGTTGAAAGAGATGGGCGTTATTTTTTCAAATGGCTTAAATGGTCCTAAAGCACGCATTAAACTGTTAGTTGCTCTCCAAGTAACAACGAATCATGATGAACTGCAGCAGCTATTTAATCATTAGTAAAACAACGCATAGAAGCCTATGCGTTGTTTTTGTTGATAATATGAGAAGCAATTGATTTTCCATGAAAACGTCCATTTTCGATAAAAATCTCATTAGCATTGTTTCCTGCAGCAATCACACCAGCGATATAAATTCCTTCCACGTTTGTTTCCATGGTCTCTTCGTTAAAAGAAGGGCTGCCTGTTTCATCATCTAATTCCACACCCATTTTTGTTAAGAACGAATGATCAGGATGATACCCAGTCATCGCAAAAACGAAATCGTTACTAATCGTAGATTCTTTCCCTTCCTGTTCATATGTTACCGTTTCATCCGTTATCTTTGTTACATGAGCATTAAAATGCATCCTAATTGTCCCATTTCGAACCAGAGCCTCAAATTCAGGCAATATCCAAGGTTTTACGCTAGGTGAGTAATCTGAGCCACGATAAATAACCGTCACCCTTGCATCACACTTCACCAATTCCAGAGCTGCATCGACGCTAGAGTTTTTTCCGCCTATAACGACTACATCTTTATCAAAGTACGGATGCGCTTCTTTAAAATAATGAAATACCTTTGATAAATCTTCACCAGGCACATTCATATAATTAGGATGATCGTAATAGCCTGTAGCTATAATGACATTCTCCGCTTCATATGTCTCTTTAGATGTTGTGACAATAAATTGGTTTTCCGCTTGTTTGTCTACTTGCAAGACACGTTCAAACGGCTGAATTCGAACTTGTCTGCGCTTCACCACTTCTCGATAGTAAGCAAGAGCTTGGTTGCGCACAGGCTTACGATTTTCGGTAATAAAAGGGACATCCCCAATTTCTAGTTTTTCACTCGAACTAAAAAACGTTTGGTGGGTCGGATAGTTATAAATGGCATTCACAATGTTCCCTTTTTCAATTACAAGGGCATCAATACCTGTATGTTGAAGCTCGATAGCTGCTGAAAGGCCGCATGGTCCTCCGCCAACAATAATTACTTTTTCTTTCTTCATGCCTGTCACTCCTTCAGTTGTAAACGCACCTTTTTTTTATTTTAACGCAGTGTAAAACAAAAAAATCTCCTCATTAATGATAGGAGATTTTTTCTATTTACGCAATTGTTCTGCTGTTCTGTTTTTAAATCCAGCCTCTGAAACGAGAGCCTTCTGCCATTTTTCTTACGCCTATCATATAAGCAGCTAGACGCATGTCGACTTTTCGAGTTGTAGAGGTTTCGTAGATGTTATTAAATGATTTAACCATTACTTTTTCAAGCTTTTCTTCTACTTCTTCTTCCGTCCAATAATAACCTTGGTTATTTTGCACCCATTCAAAATAAGAGACTGTTACACCGCCGGCACTTGCCAAAACGTCTGGAACTAATAAAATTCCTCTCTCTGACAAAATGCGCGTTGCTTCAAGAGTTGTTGGTCCATTTGCTGCTTCTACTACAATACTCGCTTGAATGTTATGGGCGTTTTCTTCTGTAATTTGATTTTCAATCGCAGCTGGAACTAGGATGTCACAGTCAAGTTCAAGCAGCTCTTTGTTGCTGATTGTATTATTGAATAATTTTGTTACTGTACCAAAGCTATCGCGTCGATCTAATAAATAATCAATGTCTAAACCGTTAGGGTCATGCAGCGCTCCGTACGCATCGGATATCCCTACAATTTTAGCGCCAGCGTCGTGCATGAACTTAGCTAAAAAGCTCCCTGCATTTCCAAACCCTTGTACTACTACCCGTGCACCTTGTAATTCAATGCCTCGTTTTTTCGCTGCTTCACGAATACAAATAGTTACTCCTTTTGCAGTCGCTGTTTCACGGCCGTGCGAACCACCTAAGACAAGGGGCTTTCCAGTAATAAAGCCCGGTGAGTTAAATTCATCAATCCGGCTGTATTCATCCATCATCCAAGCCATAATTTGTGAATTTGTAAACACATCCGGCGCTGGAATATCCTTTGTTGGTCCAACAATTTGGCTAATCGCACGAACATATCCGCGGCTTAAACGCTCTAATTCTCCAAAAGACATATTTCGAGGATCACAAACAATTCCACCTTTTCCTCCACCGTAAGGAAGGTCAACGATTCCACATTTTAAACTCATCCATATAGATAGAGCTTTTACTTCTTTTTCAGTTACGTTTGGGTGAAAACGAATTCCGCCTTTCGTAGGACCAACTGCATCGTTATGCTGCGCTCGGTGACCTGTAAAAATCTTAACTGATCCGTCATCCATACGAACAGGAATTTTTACTGTCATCATTCGTAATGGCTCTTTTAATAGTTCATACACTTCATCAGGATAGCCTAGTTTTTCTAACGCTTTATGTATCACTGTTTGTGTAGATTTTAAAACATCATGCTTCTCTTCTTGACTATTTTTACTGTCTTGCATCTTGTCGGCTACCATCTGTAAACCTCCTAAAATGTATCGAAAATTATTCGTTTTTAATTGAATGGTGCTTCTTTCATGACATAGTATACACCCTTAGTTTTACATTGCAAAGGAAAATATCGAACTTTTAGTATTTTTTGTGTTCTTCTAAGAAAACGCTTCCAATAACTTTACAAGGTATGCTACAATGTTTTAAGTCTGCCTCTTTTCTAGTATGCTTTAATTGTCTAAAAAAAATAAAAAACACCCGGTGATAAAGAGCACTTTCAACAACTTTTTGCAAGCTGAAAGTGCAGCCACTCTTATTTTAATAAAAGTGCTTTATCCTTCACGGGTGTAATTATTTCAATTAAACAATTAAGAAAAGACAGAATTAATATACTCCAAAGCTCTCTTTTCTACTAACATTTTTCCATATTCATTTACGCGGTGCTTTGTAATTGTAGAGGGATTTCCATACTCCGCCAAAACCGCAATCATATTCCCAACTTCAGCCGGTGACAGCATGTGATAATCCAACAGCACGTAAAAACGTTTTTCAAATGAATAGAGCACGCTATCCGTATCGTAAAAGTTTGACATGCGCTTGGTCAGCTGAATGACATCTTCAAATGAATCAAACTCAAAAAACATGTCTTCGCTTTCATCTAGCATGACCTGCATTTCAATGAAGTCCTCGAACTCGTCTTCATCGAACTCACCGTAGCTGGTTTCTTCTTCATACTGCTTCGTCACAAATACAACCATTCCCTGTGCTTGAAGTGAAAAAACTTCTACCGAAAGAGAATTTGTAGGTTCAAAGTTCAGTTCTTGAGAAGCTTGCTCTATCATCTCACGAAAAAGCTGTTTTACTTTGAATGTATCTGTCCATAGATCTTCTTTTGTTAACCCTCTTTCTTGTAAATCATCGTAGGTCAAAAAAACTTTTAGCTTATTATAGTTTAATCGTTCAAGCCTCATTAGCGTCCCTCCCCGCTTGCACTCATAACCACATGGTTCGATAATGCAGTATATGTATTTTTTGGAAAACGGTTCGTGATGTTTACTTACGAGTTTACAGGTTTATGATAGGAAAGACAAGCTATTCTCAATCAATTTCTGCTAATTTTTTTGTTAGCCAGCTGTTCCACTCTTCTTTTGTATTTCCTAAAATAAACGGCTGGGCCTCGCCTTTTCTTTTGCTATCTAAACCATCAAACACATAACCGCCTAACCCTACTTTGAGATGCGGGAATTTCTTTATCATTTGGTTCGTCAAGTTTAGTGTTTTCTCGGCATTTTCCATCATTGTGCATGACATAAATAAAAACGTTGGGTCTACTTCTTTAACAATTAACTCAACATCTTTATCTTCAATGCTGCTTCCTAAATAAATAACCTCAAACCCTTTACGGCGTAAAAATAGCGTAAAGACTAAGAGTCCCACTTCATGTGTCTCATTAGGTCCGCATACAGCAATCGCTTTAGGCAATAAGCCATTTGAAGGCAGCGAATAAAAAATCATGCTGATACGCGTTTTTAATACTTGAGTCGTATAATGCTCATGAGCACTTGTAATTTGCCCTTTTTCCCACATATCTCCAACCGTCACGAGTAGAGAACCCAAAATATCAATAACCACTTTTTCTACCGAATACAGGCTAAAAGCATGATTAATTAAATCCTGTGCTTTTCCTTCTTCAAAAGATAAAAGCATCGTTAACAGCTCATCCCTAATTTTTTGAGGGGAATCTACTTCTCCTTCTTCTTCAAACGTTCCTACTGTACTGCTTTCCGTTTCTAATAACGAAACCGCTTGACTGATGGTAAAACCTCCGCTCACTTTTTCCGTGAGCCATTTTAATTTCCGCAAATCTTCCTCTGTATATAACCGATGCCCCGAATCGTTGCGGACAGGATTTAAAATTTGATAACGTCGTTCCCATGCACGCAAAGTTCCCGGCTGGATTCCGACCATATTTGAGATGGCTTTAATATTATACTTCCCTTCGTGAGCCATACGTAACCTCCAACTACTCTTCGTGAACTGTATCTATTAATTGAATTATAGGATAAGTTATCCTGTGTGTAAAATTTGTATATGCTATGTAAAGAGTTTGTTCAAGGCTATTCTTTCCTTTTTAAAGTGATATAATGCGTTTGGGCTCTAGCTTGTAAACGGAGAGGCAAAGAGGTTGTACCATATCCGTTACTGATAAAAAGAGGAATCTTTCTTTTTTCTTTCAGCCCTCCTAATTCATACATACCCAAATTAAATAAGCGTATCTGTCCCCCGTGTGTATGCCCGCTCAAAATTAAATCTACTTTTGATTCTTCATCTACATAATAGATAACATCAGGATTATGGCTTAGAAGAATGGTAAGCTGTTCAGGTTCAATGGAAGAAACGGCTCGCTTTAGATTGATCTGACCTTCTGATAAATCATCTACCCCCGCAAAGTGGCAGGTAGTACCACATTTAGAAACGGCAAAGGCATGCTCATTTTTAAGGGCAATAACTCCTTCATCTTTAAGCATCTGCTTCAATTGCATCTGACTTACTTCGTAATCATTATTTCCCCACACAAAATAGACGGGTCCTAGCGTTTTAAGCTGTTGAATATTTTGACGAGCCCGCACTAAAGGGACTCCTCCTTCTACTAAATCACCGCCTATGATCACAAAATCTACTTCGCCCGGTATTTTTTCCAACAGCTTCGACGAAACTGTTCGCTTATGTATATCCGATATAAAAAACAGGCGCAAAGGCTGCTGATTTTCAGGAAATCTTGATAAATGAATCGTTCTTTTTTCAACATACGTACGATGGGCTTCTGAAAACATAAAGATCAGCAAGCCTATGCCTAACGCTAAAACAATTAAAAGAATAACCATATATTCTCCTTCTTTTCATTTTATACCCGATGTGTTTCCTTTAAAGAAGAAAGGGCATAAATTATCGCAATTGTTAACAAACCTACTACTTGATAAAGTGCAATTGCACTTAACGATAAAATTCCTATCACACATAGACATGAAACAAGGTATTCATGCCATTTTACCTTATAGCCTTTTAGAAGCAACCGACTTTGCAGAAACACTTTACGAACTGCCGCCGACAGACAAAAAAGAGCCGTGAAAAATAAGATTATAACACTAAACACATCTAACGGATGTAAAATCATTTGAATAAGTAAATAGGTTAACGAAGCTTTTGAGCCTACAGCCGTTAAACTGCTGATATAATAACTGCATAACCACGCAGCCAGCAAGTTAAACCAATCCCTCACAAAAAAACCCCCTTCACTAAACTTCTATGTAAAAAGAGGCTTTTTCATGCGATTCTATTTGTTTTCATGATATAAATTAATTCCATAGGTTGACTGCATCCAGCGGAACGTTTCTTTTCGGTGCTCCCATGTTTCAGGCGTCGCCCATAGCTCTTTGCTTCTTTTAATAATCTCACAGCGCAAATCTTGAAAAGTCTTTTCTGCTTTCTCGCTTTTTTTCTGCAGCTGTACAGTATAAAAGTAAAGTGAGACGGTAAGCAATAGAAACATCAAATGTCCCATGTTGCCTAACAAAAATGAAAAAAATTCGCTAAACGTCGTAAAAAAACCGCTTTGAAATATGAAAAAAAAGTAGCTAATAACAGCCGTTGCACTGGATAAAAACAAAATATTCCATTTTTTCTCTTTAGCTTTCAGCTTATTGACTGTCTCTTTTCTTTTAATAACGCTAGCTAATATATATTGAAGTGTTTCATCGTTTTCAAAGTCTATCACTTTGTTTTCCATTATTCCACCCCCCCTCGTATGCTAGTACAACATATGAGGGAACATAAAAGATTATGTGGGTAGTATTGAAAATAATGGCTGTTTCCTTAACCTTTACTGCATTAATTCTTCTGGCTGTGCAGATTCCCCTTTTGATTTTCGTATCTGCAGGCCCAATAAAAAATCAATGAGAAAATGAGTAAAAATCGTGACATACAAATTTTCAGTCCACCAAAAAAGCAACCCTATTAAAAAGCTTAAAAACACAACCGAAATAAAAAGAAACCACTTTTTTAAATATCGAATGTGAACCAGTGCAAATACAATACTCGCCCAAAAGAGGCCAAACTGAACTTGTATAACCCCTCGAAATAATATTTCTTCTGAACATGCAACAATTAGGCAAATAAGGATCAGATGAGAAACAGAACGATTAGCAAATAAACGTTCATTGATCCCTCCGTCATCGTATAAATGCTCAGGTACGCATTTCATTAGAAGTATATCTCCTCCTACTACCAAGAGAGCTGTTCCTCCCCCGTACAATAAAATAGAAGACCAATCCAGCTGAAAAAACTGCAAAAAGGAATTCCACGAATCGAATGTAAAAAAACCGATGCCTAAAGCAATGAAGCAGATGAGCAGCTGTGTTACATATAAATTTTTAACTAGCTCTGCATCTGTCATGGATGAAATAAGCTCTTGCTGTGATTTTGCCATTATATCTCTCCTTGACGAAGCAAACGAGCTAATTCTAATTCCCAGCCTTGAAATGTCCATTGCTCCTGCTCACCATTTGTTTTTTTATAGTTTTCTAAATCCAAGCCGCAGCAATCGCAACAATTCTCAAACTCTGATTTTCCCGTTTCATCGAAATAGCCAAGCAGCACGTGACGACGGCATTCTTTTGTCTCAATAAACCCCTTCATCGCACGATACTTGTCATGTTTGTTTCGAAGACGTTTATTTACAGCTACAACAATCGTTTCATGCAGCGATGCAGGAATTTTCCAGGGTTCAACATGTTCATTTTTCACTACATTTTCTCTGTACAAATAATAACGAATAAATCGCCAATGTGTTTCTTGAACACCCACTGTATAAAGAAAGTGAGACTCTACTTGTTTTAAAGGAATGGCCTGATCATGGTTTCGTAAATACGACAAGCAGTATAAGATAGTATCTGAAGAAGGAAGCTCAATTTCAAGTAAAGAATGAGCAAAATCATCGTCTCCTTCAGCATAAAGCAAGATCGCAATACTGTTTCGCTGATCGCGTCCACTTCTTCCAATTTCCTGTACATATGCTTCTAGCTGCGTAGGTGTATGAAAATGAATAACAAAGCGAACATTCGATTTGTTAACCCCCATTCCAAATGCACTTGTGCAGCAAATGATATCAAGCTGATTTTCTAAAAATTGCTGTTGAACAAGCATTCTTTCATTCGGTTCCATTCCCCCATGGTAATACTGCACTCGCTGTATCCCATTTTCCTTTAGAAGCTGTGTTAACGCTTCTGTCCAAGATCGGCTGGAACAATAGATAATTCCCGGACCTTGCAGTTCACTAACGTACATCAGTAATTTCTCTTTTTTTTCTTCAATACTTGCAACAAAATCAACTTTCATCGCAATATTACTTCGATTCATGGAATAGATGTGCTCGTTGACAGCAGGAAGCGATAAGTAGCGCTTAATATCTTCCACTACTTCCCTAGTCGCAGTTCCCGTTAGTGCTAGACATAGTGGACTGCCAAGTTCCTTCCATATCTCTCCTAGCTGTAGATAATCTAAACGAAAATCATGTCCCCACTGAGAAATACAATGCGCCTCGTCCACAACAAAAAGGCCTACCTTTGCCTGCTTTAATGCTTCTACTACAACAGCATTTTGCAAAATTTCAGGAGATGCATAAATAAAACGATAAAAAGCTAAATTTTTTAGCGCTCGTTGTTTTTCTTCTTGTTGTAGGAAACTATTTAAGGCAATAACTCGCTTTTCTCCGCTTGCCTTTAGTTGTTGAACTTGATCTTCCATCAGTGAAATTAAAGGAGATACAATCAGCACCGGTCGGTTCAACAAATAAGCTGGGAGCTGATAGCACAATGATTTTCCTGTTCCTGTAGGAAGAACCGCTAACACATTATGACCGGTTAAAATATCTTGAATAATCTCTTTTTGTCCTAGTCGAAATTGGCTATAGCCAAATTGTTTCTGTAGAAGTTGTTCTATCTTCACATCAAACACCACTTTTTTTAGTATCAGGTAAAATGTTTTGCTAATACGAGACGAATCTGAAAATAGGTAACGTCGTCTTTTACTTCTTCTTTTATCATCTTTAATTTATTTGTACGCAAACCTTCAAAGGCTGAGATAATTTTTTCCTGCTGCTTAGGCGATACGTATGCATCGATTGAAAAAGATGGAACAAACAGAGCTAATTCTGCAATATGGTCTTCAATTGTACTTTCTTTTAAACGCCTTATATAAGCAATTTCTTCAAGCGTCTTGCCTTTTTGAAGCCAGCTATACGTTTTTAACGTCGAGCTTGTCAAAGGCAATTCTAAATATAGATCACGTAAAAAAGAAGACAGTACATGAAAGCTTTCATTATTTTTACTTACTTTTTCAATGATATGGTGAATAACCCCTAAAAGTTGAATATGAACATAATGCTCATCGAGTTCATATTGATATGCTAACTGATTTTTTGTAAAGCCTACTCTTTGGTATCCAGTCAGCTGCAAAACAAAAAGAGACGCGTCCCGTTCCGTGCAGCCTTTCAAGCACGTTCGGAGCTCTTCGAATAGCTCGGCGGCTAACTCTTGACGCGTTTGCTTTTGAGACATAATATACGTTTTGACCCATTGAATGACCTCAGCATTTTTGGAAATGGGTAAAAACCCTTTTTGAAAATACTGTAGGTTTGATAAGGTCTGAATGAACAAAGTGATTCTTGCTAAAAATAATTGAGTACTGCTTGCGAATTTCCATCCGTCTAAAGCTGGATGAAAGGGTCGAGCCGTCAGTTCATCTTCAAGGCGTGCTTGTCCCTTATCTGTCATCACATACTTTTGATTTTCAGTTTCTTCAATATACTGCTGTTCTTTTAAATATGCAACGCAGGTTTCAAAAGACCGTTTATCTAAGTAAACAAATGACTGAAAAAGAAACGAAATTCCAAAAATTTTTCCGTCTTGAATCGTTTGAGCTGACTTTTTACCTGTTAATAAATGATAAATACCATAGGCGGTTCGCTCACCTTTTAACTGTTTTATACAAAATAAAATGCTAACTTGAATATAATTCAAAGGTGTCAACTTCCTTTCTCATTCATTGTACCAAAAGTGACCAATAGCATGTGAGATAAAGGCTTTTTAGCTCTTTCCTTTATGTATTAAAACGTTTGGGTAAGTGAAGAAACCTTGATTTGATAAGCATTCTCAGTGACTTTTCTATTGAAAAGTTTTATAAATCATTTTACAATGAATAAGGAGAAATTTCACTCTTGATTCGCGAAGAGATTATATAATGAGAAATTTTCGAACACTTTACAGGAGGTCTTGTTATGCCAAAATATACAATTGTTGATAAAGATACTTGCATCGCATGCGGCGCTTGCGGAGCAGCAGCACCAGACATTTATGATTATGATGATGAAGGTATTGCATTCGTAACACTAGATGATAACCAAGGTGTAGTAGAAATTCCAGAAGATCTAGAAGATGATATGATGGATGCAATGGAAGGCTGCCCTACGGATTCAATTCGCGTAGCGGATGAAAAATTCGAAGGCGATGCTAATAAATTCGAATAAGTATTGAGCAAACCTGTAGTGTACATGCTGCAGGTTTTTTTATATATAAAAATCGCTCTCCCCGGGAGAGCGATTGAATTAAACAGCAATGCGACGCGTGATCCATTGCTTCATTTTTGAAAACAATAAGACAAAGATAACCCCTGTTGCTGCTCCTTTTATTAAGTTAAACGGCAAAATACCTGCAACGATATATTGACGTGCTTGTTCACTAGACATTTCTGGCGATTGCAAGAAGATTGTATACGCTGGTAAGAAGACATAATAATTTAAGACAGCCATGAGTACCGTCATTACCACCGTACCCGTAACCAAACCTATCGTTACGCCTTTAGCCGTTTTAAATCGGTTGAACATGTATGATACAGGAAGAATGAACAGTAAACCAGCCACAAAGTTAGCCACTTGACCAACTGGAACCCCTGTAGCACTTCCTTGAATTAAATAATTCAATAAATTTTTTATTCCTTCTACTATAACAGCAGCCATCGGTCCAAATACAAGTGCTGCTACGAGTGCAGGAATTTCGCTAAAATCAATTGTTAAAAACGGAGGTAATCCAGGAATTGGAAAATTAATCATCATTAAAATATATGCAATACTACTTAACATTCCTAGTATGACCAGCTTTTGAGTTTTCTTACTTTGTTGCATCTTGCCTCTCTCCTTCTTTGTGATCCACTCTTCAAAGAAGAAAGGTTCAACTTTATATCCCCACGCAAAAACCTCCCAACAAATGATTCGTTGAGAGGAGACATGGCAGGCATATTTAATAAACGTTCATCACATTAAGTTTTGAACGCTGAACCTCCACCTTCTCCCATCCAGACTGTACTGTCGGCTTTGGAATTTCACCAAATCTGCTCGTATGTATTACATATAAGCTCGCGGGCTCAAAACAATTTGTTTTTTACCGCCGGTCGGGAATTTCACCCTGCCCCGAAGATAGACCAATATTTAATTATGAATTTATTATATGTTATCTCGAATTAAAAGTAAATAAAGAAGTTTTTTAATTCCTATTAAATTGATGTATTTTATGAACTTCATTACTGTTTTATATGTAAAATAAGGAAATAAGTGCATAACCAACAGCATTATGACATATTTATAGTTTCAATTTTACGTTTATAATTGTGTATTTGATAACTAATCGTAAAGTTTGAAAAATATAATTGACAGAATTTTTTTAACATGGTAAATTATCAAATATTTGATGATAGTAAAATCCAAGGGAGATGTTCACGTCATGTATAATGTATTAGTAGCTGATTCAATTAGCAATGAAGGTCTTGCTCCACTACTTGAAGCTCCTCATGTGAATCTTACGCGAAAAAAAGTTGAAGAAGTTGAGAATGATTTGCATACGTACGATGCGCTTTTAGTACGGAGTGCTACGACGGTTACAGAGGATTTGCTGGCAAAAATGCCGAATTTAAAAATTGTTGCTCGCGCTGGAGTAGGTGTCGATAATATTGATATTGAAGCCTCAACCAAACGAGGGGTTGTCGTTATTAACGCGCCGAACGGAAATACCATTTCAACGGCGGAACATACATTTGCTATGATGGCTAGCTTGTTTCGGCATATTCCCCAAGGAAATGCTTCAGTCAAAGCGCGCGAATGGAACCGCTCAGCATTTGTTGGAACAGAGCTTAACCGCAAACACCTGGGCATTATCGGATTTGGACGAATTGGCTCAGAGCTTGCCAAACGCGCAAAAGCCTTCAATATGAGCGTGCACGTTTACGATCCTTTTTTAACCTCTTCCCGAGCTGAAAAGCTAGGCGTAGAACTATTATCCCTGGATGAATTACTAGCAGCAGCGGATGTTATTACGGTGCACACTCCGCTTACCAAAGAAACAAAGGGATTGCTCAATCATGACACGTTAGCCAAAACAAAGAAGGGCGTGTTTTTATTAAACTGCGCACGCGGCGGGATCATTGATGAAAAAGCCTTAGTTCATTATTTAGAAATTGGCCATGTTCAAGGTGCAGCTATTGACGTATTTGAAGTTGAGCCGCCGATTGATAACCCTTTGTTACATTTTGATCAAGTTATTACAACCCCCCATTTAGGAGCTTCTACAAAAGAAGCCCAGCTTAACGTTGCTGAAGACGTGGCACATGACGTTTTGCGTTTTCTAGAAGGTAATCCTGTAAGCTCATCCATTAATTTACCGACGCTTTCTAAAGAAGTTTTTGAAAAAATTCAGCCGTTTACGAGCCTTACTAAACAAATAGGAGCTATTTTATCTCAATGCATGCGAGAACCTGTTCAGCATATCTCTATCTCCTACGGAGGTACAGTGACGGATTTGGAAACCACTTATATTACACGGAGCTTATTATCAGGCTTTTTGACTCATCGTATCGACTCACCTGTTAACGAAGTCAATGCTTCTATGATTGCCAAAGAACGGGGAATTACATTTGGTGAAAAAACATCGGAAGATACGCAAGGATATTCCAATATGATTGACGTTACCGTAACAGGCGAACAGCGTACATTTACCATTACGGGCACCTATATAGCAGGGTATGGACCTCGAATTGTTAATATTGATTCGTTTGATATTGATTTTTATCCGGAAGGACATCTTCTTTATATCCGTCACAGTGATCAGCCCGGAGTTATTGGAAATGTAGGGAAAGTACTTGGAGATTTACGTATTAACATTGCTACCATGCAAGTGGGCCGTAAGCAAAAAGGCGGAGAAGCCATTATGATGCTTACGTTTGATAAACTTTTAGATGATTCTGTCATCTCTTCGTTAAAACAAACAAGCGAAATTGTGACCATACAGCGTATTGAATTGTGACATTGAAAAAAAGAGCCTGAGCGGCTCTTTTTTATGGACTTATTTTTAACACTTGTCCTGCATTTAACATCGTATTTTCTAAATGATTCCACTTTCTTAGCTGATCCATATCTACTTCATATTTGACTGCGAGCTCAGATAATGTATCTCCTTGATGGATAAGAATACAGTTATCAGAAGTCTGATGTAACTGCTGAAAAACCGTGGCAGCTAAATCGCTTTTTACGTATGCCGATAGTTTTTGCTTGTCCAATTTGGCAAGTGGGTTTACTGCATTGGTTTTATCCGGATTCCAACTTCCTTGATGAACTTCAAAATGCAAATGCGCACCTGAAGAGCGCCCTGTATTGCCAACTCGTCCAATGTTTTGACCAGCAGCTACACGATTTCCTTCTGCAACAAAACGTTCCTCTAGATGAGCATAAACCGTTTCATATCCATTTGTTTGTTTGATAAAAACAACCTGTCCATATGTATTTGAATAATAAGAGCGGCTCACCACTCCTTTTGCAACAGCATACACCTGTGTACCAACAGGTGCTGCTATATCAATTCCAAAGTGTTTGGCGTGACGTGAACCAAATATATCAGTTAAGACTCCTTCAACCGGCCACTCCCACTGCTTCTCTTCTGCTTTTACCATTTGCCCGCCCAAAAATAAAAGACCTATACACAATCCCATTACTAATACAACCAATATTCTTCTTAACACGTCAATCATGAAGAAAGAACCTCCTATGTAGATCATTGCACACAAAACATACTATATGCCAATTCCTTCTCTTTTAGACTTTTTTATAGAAAAAATAAAGAGATGTGATTCTCCACTGAATCACATCTCTTTGTTATTCTTATTATTTCAGCCGAACAAACTGTTATTTAGCATGTGTTTACTTTGGCAGTTTGATAAAGAAAGTTGTTCCTTCATTTAATTCACTTTCAACCGCAATGATCCCTTGATGTGCCTCCACGATATTTTTGGCGATTGCAAGCCCAAGACCAGTTCCTGACTTCCCTCTCGTTCTGGCTTTATCCGCTTTATAAAATCGTTCAAATACAAATGGAAGATCTTCTTTCGGAATGCCTGCTCCTGTATCTTGAACAGAAAGATGGATTTCGGATTGACTTTTATCAAGATGCAGCTTTACTTCTCCGTAGTCATCCGTATGACGAATAGCATTATCAATTAAGTTTGTCAGCACTTGTTCCATACGGTCTGAATCAATCATCGCTTCAAATTCATCTTCTACTTTTCCATTAAGAGACAATTTAATATGTTTTTCTTTAGCTAACCCTTGAAACTTACGCAAAACACGTTCTGTAAATTCAACCATTGCTACAGATTCTAAGTGAAGCTGCACATGTCCCGCTTCCATTCGCGCCAAATCTAAAAGTTCATTTACAAGCCGGCCCATACGGAGTGATTCATCATAAATCACCTGTGCAATTTCTTTCTTTTCTTCATCCGTACTTGCAATATCGTCAATAATAGCTTCACTATAACCTTGAAGCATAGAAATAGGTGTACGCAATTCATGAGACACGTTTGCAATAAAATCTTTTCTCGATTTATCAAGTTTACGCTCTTCAGACATATCCCGTAGTACGGCTACAGCACCTCGAATTTTCGTTTGATTATAGAGCGGTGACATTAAAATGACCCACGTTTTCCCTTGAATTTTCAATTCTGCACTTCGCTCCGTTTCAGTCTCTACTACCGTTTGAAACAAATGGACAACGTTTGCTGGAAGCTCAGGCACCTGCTGATTGTTGACATCCTGCTCGTAATACCAAGTCTGAAGAAAATGCTCAGCTGGGGGATTGGTAATTAAAATCGATCCGTCTCTACTAAACGTAATAACACCGTCTGCCATACTGCTTAAAATACTTGAAAGCTGCTCTTTTTCCTGATTAAGCGCATTGAGGTTAAACTTTAACTGCCTGCCCATTTGATTAAAAGCAATCGCTAACTCTCCAATTTCATCGTGAGTTAAAATAGGTACTTTTGTATCAAAGTTGCCTTTTGTTACTTCAAATGCCGCCTGCCTCATTTTTCTAAGAGGCGCTGTAATTCGAGTGGATAAGAAAAAAGCAAAGATAGTAGTTAAAATAATAGCAATACCTGCAGCCAATAAAATGAACTTAGTCGTATATTGAGCGGGTTCTTCAATTTCAGAAAGAGATTGATACAAATAAACGCCGCCTGTCGGTTTGTTATCTTTCATTAAAGGTACACCGACAACAAACATTAAAGGTTCATCACTCGTGTCTTTCTTTGTGGTCATGTACATTTTTTCCCGTATTACTTTACCTTTTTCAACCACTTGATTTAGCTGATCGTTTTGTTTAACAATGGCCGAAATAGCTTTCTTATTTTCTTTATCAGGATGTGTGGAATGCCAATAAAAATCTTTGTCTTGAACAATAACTACACTTGCTTGGTCTGCAAGTTCACGAGCAATGGATAGTCCTAGTTTTTCATCGTCCGTTTCCTGCACAATGGTAGAGATTTTAGCAGCCGTTTTAGTTAAACGGTTTTCTGCATCTACAACATGATAATTTTCAAAAAACTGAAGCAATAAAATAGTCAAAATAAATAAAACAAGCGTGACGAGCAATAGGATAGTAAACCATAGTTTACCAACTACACTTCTCCAAAACATCAGTTATTTTCAACCTCAAATTTATACCCTACTCCCCATACGGTTACAATCATTTTCGCCGCTTGGGACGATACACGATTTAACTTTTCACGCAAACGCTTGACGTGCGTATCTACCGTACGAAGATCTCCAAAGAAATCATAATGCCATACTTCACGCAGCAGCTGCTCTCTGTCATATACTTTATCTGGCGTTTTTGCGAGATAGCATAATAATTCATATTCTTTTGGAGTTAAGTTAACTTCTTTTCCCTCTGCTGTAACGCGATGTGCATCATTATCAATCGTTAAGTGATCAAAGACAATAAGATTTTTCACGCTCGTTTCTGGTTGAATAAACGTTGCTTGAGAAGAACGTCGAAGCAGTGCTTTTACGCGAAGAACCACTTCTCTTGGGCTAAACGGCTTAACGATATAATCATCTGTACCTACTTCAAACCCTTGGACTCTGTTTACTTCTTCCCCTTTAGCTGTAAGCATGATAATAGGAGTTGCTTTTTTCTCCCGAATTTGTTTACAAACCTCAATACCATCTATGCCGGGCATCATTAAATCTAATACAATCAAATCATAATCTATGTGTAACGCTTTTTCGATTGCTTCATGCCCATCGGCTGCTTCTTCAATGATGTATCCTTCTTTTTCTAAGTACATTTTTAACAATCGTCTAATGCGATCTTCATCGTCTACTAGCAGTAACCTTTGTTCGTTTTGCATGTATTTTCAACCTCCTAGTCTTAGTGTACAAAAAAAAACCGGCGAGTTCTACTTATGATACCCAAACAATGTGACAATTCGTGAACACCTTTACGAAAAACAGCTTTTTTTACCAAAAAGAGGCTGAGACGCAACGAAATCCATGCAATCTACAGCTGAATAAATAAAATAAAGAAGCTAGTAGGGATCGCTTGCTCCACGGCTATAAGCACCTACATACACGAAACTTGCGTTCACCATCTCAATGAAAAAAGCCGAACGAATGAGATTCTCCATCAAGAATCTCATTCGTTCGGATCTTCCTTCAACTAAAATATCTTTGTTTCAGCCTCTATTCTATTTTTAAAGGTTACGCATATGAATGTAAACCTGCAATAATTAGGTTCACAGCCACTAAGTTGAACATAATGATGGCAAATCCGCCAACTGCAAGCCAAGCTGATTTTTCACCGTGCCACCCTTTAGACAGCCGAAGATGAAGAAAAGCAGCGTAAAATAAAAATGTGATCAGCGCCCACACCTCTTTAGGGTCCCACCCCCAAAAGCGCGTCCAGGCCATCTGAGCCCAAATCATAGCAAAAATAAGTGCTCCTAGTGTAAAAATAGGAAACCCAATTGCCACTGCTCTGTAGCTTACTTCATCAAGCAAGTCGCTGTTTACCTGCTTCACAAGCGGCTGCAGCGCGGCTCCAATTCGCTTCCGTAAAATGAAACGAATCAGCCAATATAAGACAAAGCCGCCGCCTAACGACCAAATAACCGTATTTAATTTTTTAGCATTGATAATAGCGGGCATATCAATAAGCGGCTGTATATCGTTCCCGGCTGTCCACTCACTTTGATGCGGCCCCACTAGCGGAACCATATGATATACGACTTGCTCCTGTTCTCCACTTTTATTAATCCAATTAAATGATGACTCGTAGTGAGCCGCATTAAAAGCCAGCGTCACCGCTACAAACCCAAGCGTACTAATAAGCGTATACAGGATGAATTCCAGCCAAAATGCTTTTTTATTTCGCTTGGATTGGTCAATCGTTTTGATTAAATAAATCAATCCTGCAACAAAGCTAATGGAAAGCACGGCTTCACCCGTAGCTGCGGTTGTAACGTGAATATGCAGCCAATTCGTTTGAAGAGCCGGTATCAGCGGCGTAATTTCAGTTGGAAACATGCTTGCATAAGCAATGATCAAAAGAGCCACCGGCAATGCAAACAATCCAAGCATGCTAAGACGATAAATAAAGTAAATAACAATAAATGCGCCAACAAGCATCATGCCAAAAAACGTCGTAAATTCAAATAAATTACTAACAGGAGCGTGGCCTGATGCAATCCACCTTGTAATAAAGTAGCCAATCTGTGCAATAAAGCCGATGATGGTAACCGCAATTCCAAACGTTGCCCACTTTGTTTTCTTTTGAGCTGCTCGCTTATCTCGAATAGCTCCTCCGAAAAAAAAGGTTGCAACTAAATAAGCAATAAACGCCACATACAGTAAATTACTACTTATACTCGCGTAATCCATGCTTTTTCCTCCTATTTTGTTTCTTTATCATTTTGGTCCTTCAGCTGTGTAAGGGATGTTGATTCTAATAAACCATTTAGTTCTTTTTTTAGCCCATACCAGTTTTTATTTGTATGTGCGGCCAACCATATCTCATTATTGACTTTTTGAATCCACATGCGGCGATGATTCCAATACATCCCTTGAACCACACCAATCATAAAGATGGCTCCGCCAATTCCTAAAAACCAAAGCGTATAGTCTCTGCGAACGGTTAATCCCGTTACATTTTTCGTTTCCACACCAGCAAAGGTCATTTTATAATCGTTATTTCCTAGCGGCTCCAAGTTCTCTCTAATTCCAACAAAAGCAACTTCCCCTTTTTTATGCTGAGGGGTAATCATTTTAAATACAAAAGCGGGATTGTTAGGCACTCTGGTCTTTGTATTTGGATTTCCTTCATCATCAAAGAAAAAGTCTGGAAAGTAACTCATGAGCTTGACTTTATATCCGTTTTTTAAATCATATGTTTCTTTTGGATTATGTAAATCTACTGTAAGTGAACCAACGTTTCTATTTGCATTTTTATCTGTTAAATGGAAAGACATAGAGCTAAACTCATTTAACTTGAAGTCCACTTGGTACATGGCATATCCTTCAAACTTAAGCGGCTGATTCACACGAATCTCTGAATCTTTTATTTTCTTTAATTTTGGATCTGCTCCTGGTATAAGCTTTCCTTCGCGCTTATACAAACTAACATCCGCTTCATATTTTTTGGCCACTTTATTATTCCCTGCACGATCAATTGCTTCTTGAAACACGGCGCTTTCGCTATCTTTATCATACGTTTCAACAGTAAAACGATGGTTTTTCAAAAAATACTCTCCGTTCGTCCCGGGAATAACTTTTGTTTCACCTTCACGGATCCAAAGAACTTCATCTATATACATACCTGGTACAAACCTAAGCATAGCACCTAGTAAAAAGATAATGAGACCGATATGATTAACGTATGGACCCCATCTTGAGAAGCGTCCTTTTTCAGCCAGCAGATTGCCGTTTTCTTCACGAATAGAGTATCTTCTTTTTTTAAGCATACTTTTTACATGTTCATAATCTTGATCCGTCCACGATGATGAAGTGCTATATAAACGCTGTCTTTTTAAGAAGTTTGGATGTTTTGTTACACTCTGCCTTTTTAGAGCTCGGTACAAAGGCACTACTCGATCTAAACTGCAAATGACTAACGACATTCCTAAAGCAGCAATTAAAAGCAAGTACCACCACGATTCGTAGAGATGATGAAAACCTAACTTATAATAAAGCTCTCCTGTCCATCCATATTCCTTTTGGTAATACTCATCTGCTGTCACATTAGGAGGTATGTAAGCTTCTTGAGGATAAATGGTTCCGACTGCAGACGCAACAAGCGTCACAATAATGATCCAAATACCTACTTTTACAGAAGAGAAAAAGTTCCATATTTTATCGATAACTGTTTTATTGTACGTTTGCGATCGCCTTGCGCTTCCTTCATAACGCATATCTACTAATTTATCAGTTGTTTCTTCTGCAATCGGCTTACCACAGGCTTCACACAAAATCGTACCATGCGGGTTAACGTGTCCACATTCACATTTTACGTGTTTCATTGTCAACACTCCCTATGGTTTAATTTCTTCCATATATTCTTTTATTTTAGATTCTTCCAATCCCCCAATAAAACTGTCTACAATCTTTCCGTTTTTATCAATTAAAAATGTAGTCGGCAGAGGATCTATTCCGTATGCACCCAACACTTGTGAATCTTTATCCATCAAAATCGGAAAAGATAGCTCATACTGTTTAGCAAATTGCTCTACTGCTATATTCGTTTCTGCAACGTTAACAGCTAGAATTTCGACACCTTGCTTTTTATATGATGCATACTGCTTTTCCATAGCCGGCATCTCTTGTTTACAGGGCTTGCACCATGTTCCCCAAAAATTCAAAAAAACTCCTTTGCCTTTGTAATCTGATAGCTGATGAGTTTCTCCATTAACATCTCTTAATATAAAGTCAGGTGCCTTATCTCCTACTGATACCTTTTGTTTATCAGCAAAAAATTGAGCATAAAGGGTATATCCAACCGCGCACAGCAAAACTGCCAATATAACTGTTCGAATAATCAAGCGCTTTTTTTTCATGGCACGAACTCCTTTTAACCGCTTTCAATACGCTTTTTTCTACCATTATATCATTTTTGTGGTAGTGGCTTTCCAATAATATTTCGACGTTTCTGTGAAGTCTTCCTCTCATTCTACAAGTTCGACATTTTTTCGAAAAACCTTGCTTGTTTTTCTAATTCACGACATTTTTCATAAAAAAAACAGGTAAGTGAAAATTACTTACCTGTTTGAGACATTGAATATAATTGTTTGACTTCATGCGCTGTAAGCTCACGAGCTTCTCCTGCATTTAATCCGCGTAAATCTAAAGGTCCGTAGCGTTCACGTTTTAATTTTAAGACAGAATGCCCAATTGCATCGAACATGCGACGTACTTGACGATTTTTCCCTTCATGAATCGTCAATTCCACAATCGCCGTCTGCTTACTTTTATCAATAGAAAGAACTTTTGCACGAGCTGGTGCTGTTTTTCCGTCCTCTAGCATCACACCGCGCTGCAGCTGTCTGATTTTTTCACGACTTGGAATTCCTTTAATTTTAGCTACATACACTTTGTCCACTTCAAATTTAGGGTGCATTAGCTGATTAGCAAATTCACCGTCGTTTGTTAAAAGAAGTAAACCCGACGTATCATAGTCTAGACGTCCAATTGGATAAATTCTTTCTTCTACATGTGGAAAGAAGTCAACGACTGTTTTTCTTCCCTTGTCGTCGTTAGCAGCTGAAATTACGCCTCTTGGTTTGTATAACATAAAATAAACGGGCGCTTCGCTTTCTACAGGCACTTCGTCTACTTCAATTTTATCGTTAGGACCTACTTTCGTGCCCAATTCTCTTACAACTTTTCCATTTACTTTCACTCGGCCTTGGCCGATTAATTCTTCAGCTTTACGTCTTGATGCTACACCTGCGTGAGCAATCACTTTTTGTAATCGTTCCATTAACACTTCACCTCTTGTAACATCTTACTTGTTTACGAAGTAATACACAAGTGTATTTGCCACTCAGAGGTAGAATTTTCGATTTCTTACCGGCCAAACACAAGGATTACAATGACAACTGAGGCAATAATTCCTACCAAATCTGCCAGTAAACCAACCTTCAGCGCATCTCCCATTTTTTTAATGCCAACCGCTCCGAAATAAACCGTTAAAATATAAAATGTGGTATCTGTACTTCCCTGCATGGTCGATGCCAAACGACCGATAAAAGAATCAGGTCCGTATGTAGAAATTAGATCCGTCGTGATACCAAGAGCAGCCGTTCCAGATATCGGTTTGATAAGAGCTAAAGGTACAATTTCAGCCGGAACGCCGACTGCTTGCAGCATAGGTTTTAAAACAGATAAGAAAAAATCAAGCGCTCCTGAAGCTCGAAAAATAGAGATGCTCACTAACATGCCGACTAAGTAAGGAATGATGGAAAAAGCAATTTGTAATCCGTCTTTCCCTCCCTCTACAAACTTTTCATACGTAGGAATTTTTTTATAGGTTCCATAAAGTAAAATGCATCCTACAATAAGAGGAATAAACATCAATGATACTTGATTAAGCATAGTCATTTTCGTTTTCCTCCTTTTCGTGTACGTCGATAATAAAAGAAGCGATCAATGATGATAGCTCCTATCGTAGCTACAACAGTTGCTAAAAGCGTGGTACCGACAATTTCAGTAGGATTAGCCGAGTTATACGTAATCCGAATGGCAATAACTGTGGTTGGTATAAGTGTTAAACTGGTTGTGTTAAGTGCTAAAAGTGTGATCATAGAACGGCTTGCTTCGTCTCTATCGCCGTTTAGCTTTTTAAGCTGCTCCATCGCTTTAATGCCAAGAGGAGTTGCCGCATTCCCGAGCCCAAACATATTCGCCATCATATTGGACAATATGTACCCTAAGGCCGGATGATCTTTTGGAACATCAGGGAAAAGTCTTGTAATGATGGGTCGAAACAGTTTCGCTAACTTGTCGAGAAGCCCTGCACTTTGAGCAATATTCATCATCCCTAACCAAAAGACCAGCACGCTGATTAACCCAATGCTGATGGTCACTGCTTCGCCTGCTCCTTGAAAAATTGCTTTGTTTACATCACCAATTTTTCCATTTATAATCGCAAAAACAATTCCGATAATGGTCAGCAGCATCCAAATAACATTAACCATCTGTTTTGGCTCCAGACTGAATAAACATTAATCGCTTCACTTTATCAAAAAAACCTTTTTGCTGCTCGGACTGCTTTTCGAAATAAATTGGAACACTGTCAATCGTCTCTCCACTTCTATAAATATCGAGCTTTCCTACCACATTTGGAACTTCCCCTGTTTCTTTCCACTGCTTTTTAGGCTGAATTAACGTTGTTTTTACTTCTACAGAGCTTTGCTCTTTCTTTGTGAGCGGATAGACGACATTTCGTTTAATATACAGCTGATCTTTATAAAAAGAATCCTTTATATCTGCCAACTCGCCTTTTGCAGCTAAACTGGTCATATCATATTTATCAAATGCATTTTCATACATGGAAATGTGATCGTTCCAATCATCTGGGGCATTGATCGTTACGGCGATTAAATCCATTCCATCTTTTGTAGCAGTTGTCACAAGCGTTCGTTTTGCTAATTTTGTATACCCTGTTTTTCCGCCAGTACAGTATGCATATAGTGTTGTCAGCAGTTTATTTTTGTTTTTCCACACTCGATCCCATTTCTCTTCAGGATGCTTCATTCGATAGACTTTTGTTCCTGAAATCTCTTTGAAAATTTTATTATTCATTGCATAGCGCATGAGCAGAGCCATATCGTGCGCGGTTGAGCGATGATTTTCATGGTCGTCTAACCCATGCGGATTTTGAAATGTTGTATTTGTCATGCCAATTTCTTCTGCTTTTTTATTCATCAAATAAACAAATCCATCTTCGCTTCCTCCAACGGCTTCTGCGATAGCTACAGCAGCATCATTACCTGAACGAAGCATCAAGCCATATACTAAATCTTTTAATTTTATTTTTTCACCTTCAACTAAATACACAGAAGAACCTTCAACACCAACTGCGCTGTGGCTCACGGTAACTGTTTTATTTATTTTGCCAGATTCAATCGCCAGTATTGCTGTCATAATTTTTGTAATGCTAGCAATTCGGCTAACTTGATCTGCATTTTTAGCATATAACACTCTCCCTGATTTCTGTTCCATCAAAATAGCACTATGAGCACTTACGCTCCCTGCTGCAGATGATATGGAAGGCCAACCGCTGAGACATAGCAATACAATAAATAGATAGATGATACTTTTTTTGCTTCTTTTCATGTCATCCCCGTCCCTCTACCTGTTTGTACAAGTTTATGCTCGTCTTTTTTGGTTATGAATGAAAAGATTTGTCCATACAAAAAAGAACATAGAAAAAACTCTATGTTCTTTTACATTTTCACTTCATTTCTTGAAACGATTGAAAAAACAAGTCTGCTTCTTGATCGGTTCCTTCTTGTAATAAATCTTCTGGAAGCGGCGGCAGCTCTTCGATACTTTTAAGGCCAAAATAGCCTAAAAATTCTTTTGTCGTTCCGTATAAGATGGCCCGCCCTGCGCCTTCCGCTCGTCCCACTTCCTTTAATAAAACTTTTCCAATTAAAGTTTGAAGAGGTCTTTCCGTTTTCACTCCGCGAATCTCTTCGATTTCAGCTCTTGTAATTGGCTGCTTATACGCTACAATAGCTAACGTTTCAAGCGCTGCTTGTGATAATGATTGATTAGCGGGAGCTTCTACGAGCTTCTCAATATATGGTGCATAGTCTTTTTTTGTGACAAGCTGATAGGCCCCTCCTATTTCAACAAGTGTAACTCCTCTGAACTTACACTCTTGCTCTAAGCTCTCCAAAGCACTTTGAATGTCTTCATGAGGCTTTTCTATAATCTCAGCTAACCGGCTAATGGATAGACCTTCATCACCAGAAACAAAAAGTAAGCTCTCAATAATAGCCTGTAGATTATTCGTTGTCATTCCTCTTCATTCCTTTCTCGATACGATACATAAAGCTCGTCTAGATTGTGCTGCTGTTCCACAACGATTTCATTTTCTTTCATTAATTCCAGCACAGCTAAAAACGTTACAACAATATGATCACGCTCTTGATAAGGAAACAGCTGATAAAAACTTTTTTTCCCTTTAAAGACTTTTAATTCATTCACAATTTCACTCATGCGCTTGTCAATTGGAATGTCTTGCCTTGCTATTTTTGTCTGCATAGGCTTTTTATTTTGCTTTCGTTTCATCAACTTTTGAAAAGCACTTAGCATATCATACAGTGATATATCCAATCCTTCATCCTGAGGCTGCGTACGTTCTTCTGCATTTATTTGCACATTACTTGGAGGTTTTGTATACACATGACTTTGGTCTTCTTCCAGCTTTTGAAGCTCTACAGCCGCTTCTTTAAACTTTCGATATTCAATTAAGCGCTGCATCAATTCTTCACGCGGATCTTCTTCATCGACCATTTCAATTTCATCCATATCTTCTTCATACGTAGGCAGAAGCATTTTACTTTTAATTTGAAGCAAAGTTGCTGCCATGACTAGATATTCACTGGCAACGTCTAGCTGAAGCTCATTCATTGTATGTATAAACATCATATATTGCTCAGTAATTGTCGCTACTGGGATATCGTAAATATCAATTTCAAATCGGTTAATCAAATGCAGAAGAAGATCTAAAGGTCCTTCAAACGCATCTACTTTTACACTATACTCCACTTTTATCTCACCAACACTTTTCAATTGCTTATCATTTCTGCTACTTTATATAACGTTACTATCATTAGTATAGAGGATTATAGACACATGTCCAATACAAATTAACGTAAAAATAGGTCATTTGCCCATACAAAAAGTTTAAACATACATATGATGTCAAGGTAATAAGATTTTGAAATGGCTGAAGGAGGAACTCGCATGGGTGAAAAATCTTGTGGATACGGTAGCGGTTTCGCTTTAATTGTTGTACTGTTTATTTTATTAATTATTGTTGGTTGTTCTTGCTTACGCTTCTAACCACACATATTGAATAAAAACAAACGTGTTCGCCATACCTTGAGCACGTTTGTCTCTTTAAAGGCACCGCGCTGATGAATAGCTAATTTTTGTGATACACTACATATAGAGCCTTACCAGGAGGGAACAAGATTGTATTCACAAGCCTATATTGATTATTTAGTTCATTTTCATGGCGACCGGGATTACTTTGAATGTCATGAACTGCTAGAAGAACACTGGAAAAAAGACCAAAGAGGACACCGCAATATTATTTGGGTTGGCCTTATTCAAATTGCTGTTTCACTCTATCATCATCGACGCCAAAATTTCGCTGGAGCCAAAAGAACGATGCAAAAGGCGCTGGCAATTTTAACGAAGGAAGAAGAAAATATTGCACAGCTTGGACTTAATTATCCTTCACTGCTTAAACTTCTTCGCAAACAATTAGCTTTAATCGATACCTATCAGCCATATAAAAGTATTAACTTGCCCATTGAAGATCCAGCATTATTACGAGCTTGCAAACAAAGAAGCACTGATAAACAGCTTGTCTGGTTATCAGCTTCTAATCTGCAAAATGATGCGATTGTTCATCGTCACAGCACGCGAGATCGGTCAGATGTGATTGCGGAAAGACAAGCGAACTTATTGGCAAAACAAAACAACAGGTAGCTTCTAGCTACCTGTTGTTTTATGATGACTAAGATGTGAAAGAAGCTTTCACACCTTACCTAATCATGCTTTTTTTATTCATCCGCCTGACACTTTTCATAAAACGGAGCGATGATTTCACTCGGCTTAATTTGTGCAGTCGTATACATTTCTTTAAGAGCTTTAATCATTTTTTTGCCAATGCCCTGTTGGCGGTGTGAAGGGTTTACACTGACGTGTTGAACCTCAATCAAACTTTTATCGAGCATGGAAATGCCAACAATCCCAATAATATCTTCTTCTTGCTTCCAAAGATACAGCTGCCAATGTTCGTTTTGCTCATATTCTTTCATCGTTTGTTGAAGTTTTTTTAAATCTTTTTCCGTAGGTACAAACGATAGAAGACCCATGGCAATTTTTTCATAGTTTCGTTTATAGCGAATAAGCATACGATTCTCCCTCGTCCTCAAACTTTCCTACAAATTAATGCGCTGCGTTTTTTACTGCTTTTATCATACAAAATTTATAAGTAAATAGCAATATTACACAAAAGCTTGTCCTATGTCATGCGTGTATGAGAAACCTAATCTATTACGCTTTTTGAGCTGTTGCGCGAAGAAAAAACGCCGTAACCCCCTGTAAAAGGTTGTTATGACGTTTTATCAGCTAATATCCATTTATAGCAGTATGCTCTTATTCTTCCCAGACTTTTACTTCTTTCATTACGTCGCCATTTTTCATTTTTAACACTGTATCAAGTCCTTCTGTTACTTTTCCAAATACAGTGTGAACACCGTTCAAATGAGGCTGTGGCTCATGAACAAGAAAGAACTGACTGCCGCCTGTGTCTTTACCAGCATGTGCCATTGATAGAGAACCCGCTTCATGTTTGTGAGGGTTTCCTTCTGTTTCACATTTAATTGAGTAGCCAGGGCCGCCAGCACCTGTACCAGTTGGGTCTCCTCCTTGAGAAACAAATCCAGGGATAACGCGGTGGAACGTTACGCCGTTGTAGAATCCTTCATTAGCTAACTTTTCAAAGTTTTCTACTGTTCCTGGTGCTTCGTTAGGAAATAAATCGATTAGAATTTTTTCGCCATTTTCCATTAGAATACTTGCTTTTTTCATATAAATGACCTCCAATATATGTATTAGTACCGCTATAGGCTCTGTTTTTCCTATCAAAGCGGCAAAACGTAAAAGTTGTAAGTGCCACCTAGAGTAGAACACTTACATTTATAAACTCACTCTATTCTACTACAAACAAGCTCATGAATTCAATGAATGCACTTCTTCACTTTCTTCTCGTAGGGATCTAAATAAAAAATAGTAGTTGTGAGATGAAACTTTTTATAGTATCATCCGTCTAATACAGTGACAGAGATACATAGATTTCATTTCATATAGAAATCTACGCCTCTAGACTGATTTATGGGAAAATGATGAATTGACTCTGTTACTTCAGACCTGCCCGTATTATAATAGGGCAAGTATGGGATTAAAGGAGGAAAAAGGTTTGAAATTAACGATAAAAGCAATGATGGTGACATTAGGTCTTCTTCTATTCCTAACCGCACCCTTAAAAAGTTTTGCAGATGCTGCTCCGGGCGATGTTATTATTACATTAGGTCAGGACTTAACCAGCTCTCAGAAGCAGCAGGTATTAAATGACCTTGATGCACCAAGCAATGCTCAAACAGTAACCGTGACAAACCAAGAAGAGCATGAATATTTAGGTGACTTTATTCCAAAGGCTACTATTGGATCTCGTGCTATTTCATCTTCTAGTATTACCCTTGGTTCAAAAGATTCAGGTTTAAGCGTATCAACTCAAAATATTAATGGTATTACAGACGACATGTATATTAATGCTTTGATGACCGCCGGCGTTAAAGATGCAAAAATCCAGATTACCGCTCCATTTGAAGTATCTGGTACAGCTGCTTTAACAGGTATTATGAAAGCATATGAAGTTCAAACAGATCAAAAAATCCCAGAAGAAGTAAAAAAAGCAGCCAATGAAGAGATGGTCCAGACATCTGAGCTTGGTGAAAAAATCGGTAAAGAAAAAGCAGCGCAGTTTATGGCAACGATTAAAGAAGAAATTGCCAAAGAAAATCCTCAAACAAAGGACGATTTACGCACGTTAATTCAGCGAGTGGCTGATGATTTAGGTATTAAATTAACAGATTCAGAGCTTAATACACTTGTTGATTTTTTCAATCGTTTAAAAGATATGAACATCGATTGGAATCAAGTAAAAGACCAACTTTCCGCGACAAAGGAAAAAGTAACAACATTTCTTCAGTCAGAAGAAGGCCAATCATTTCTTGATAAATTAAAGCAATTCTTTGTTGATATTATTAATGCTATTAAATCGTTATTCTCATAAAAAAAAGAGCCTCTTGAACAAGAGGCTCTTTTTTTTACGTTAATCACTCGTTACTTTTTTACCGTCACCTTGTATTTCACGTCATTTTTTACAATGTCTTCATACGTTTCGCGTTTTACGACTAGCTGTGCTTCTCCATCTTCCACGAACACGACAGCTGGCTTTGGCAACCGGTTATAGTGACTTGCCATAGAATAACCGTATGCCCCTGTACAAAACATCGCTAATAAATCATCTGGGTTTGCTTTTGGAAGGTGTACATCCCACATCAGCATATCCCCCGATTCGCAGCACTTACCCGCAATAGATACAAGCTCATCACTCTCATCATTCATTCGATTGGCAATGACCGCTTCATATTTCGCTTGATACAGCGCAGGACGGATATTGTCGTTCATTCCTCCATCAATGGCTACATATTCACGTACATTAGGTACATGCTTACGAGAACCAATTGAATACAGAGTCGTTCCAGCATCTCCTACAAGAGAGCGGCCAGGCTCAATCCAAATTTCAGGGATTTCTACCTCTAACTGTTTAGACTGCTTTTTGACCTCTTCTATAATAACTTCCACATACTGCGAAACAGGAATAGGCTGATCTTCTTCCGTATAACGAATGCCAAAGCCGCCGCCTAAATTTAATACTTGCGGAACAAATTCTATACGTTGTTTCCACTCTTTCATTTTTGCAAAAAGCTTTTGAGTCGCCATAATAAATCCGGTTGTTTCAAAAATTTGAGATCCTATATGACAGTGAATACCTAAAAGTTCTAGCCCCTTGCTATCTTGCACAAGACGCACAGCTTCGTCTGCTTGACCGTTTTGAAGATCAAACCCGAACTTCGAGTCTTCCTGCCCTGTCAAGATATAATCATGTGTATGAGCTTCAATTCCGGGTGTTAATCTGAGAAGAACAGGCATCTTTTTTTGATACTGTTCCGTTATTTCCTGAAGCAATGCAATTTCATAAAAATTATCAACTACAATGCATCCTACATCTTCTTTGATGGCCATTTCTAGTTCTGCTCGGCTTTTATTGTTTCCATGAAAATGAATCCGTTCTTTCGGAAAGTCAGCTGCTAAAGCCGTATACAGTTCTCCTCCCGAAACAACGTCTAACGAAAGACCTTCTTCATGAACGACTTGGACCATGGCAATTGTAGAAAAAGCTTTGCTTGCATAAGCGACCTGTGCTTTTACCCCATACTTTTCAAATGTTTCTTTAAACCCTCTAGCACGCTGCCGAATTAAAGCCACGTCATATACGTAAAGGGGCGTCCCAAAATTTGATGCTAATTCAACCGTATCAACTCCACCAATTTCAAGATGACCCTGTTTATTTATGCGACTTGTTCCGTGTAAAAACATGTTTAGACCCCGTTCCTGTGTATAGTGTAAAAAAGACAGTTAACGGCAATTCGCTGCTAACTGTCTAAATATTTATTATTTTCCATATTTAAAACAAATCTATCACATCTTCATACAGGTTTCAACCACATATTTTGTTTAAGGTTTTGCAGGCTGGCGGTCTTTGTCCTGCGGATGTACAATACTAGGACGCGGATTTGCTCCAGGAACCGGTGTACGAATAATAATCTGCCATAAAGCCTGCGGGTTGAATGGAAGAAACGGCCACAAATAAGGCGTATTCAACGATTTTAATCGCGCCATATAGAGAATGATACACGTTGTTGCAATAAGAAACCCTGGAGTATGAAAGGCCGCCACAAAAATTAACAGAAACAATCGCAGCATTTTATTTGCTACTGCTAACTCATAGCTTGGCGTTGCGAATGAACCAATTGCTGCAATAGCCACATACAAAATAACCTCCGGAACAAAGAGACCTACATCAATAGCAATTTGCCCAATAAGCGCAGCGGCAATCAAGCCCATCGCCGTGGCGAGCGGCGTCGGCGTATGAATGGCCGCCATCCTCAGAAATTCAATCCCAAAATCAGCTAGGAAAATTTGAACAACAGTTGGAATATTTGTTGCTTCGTTTGGTCCAATAAACTGCAATTTTGACGGCAGCAAGTCTGGCTCAAGTACAAATAACAGCCATAGCGGTAATAAGAAAAGAGAAGCAAGAATTCCTAAAAACCGTATCCAGCGGATAAACGTACCGACAGAAGGAGCCTGCCTGTATTCTTCTGCATGCTGCACGTGATGAAACAGCGTAGTTGGCGTAATAATAACGCTTGGAGACGTATCGGTAATAATGATCACATGCCCTTCTAGTACATGAGCTGCTGCTGTGTCCGGACGTTCTGTATAGCGTACCATTGGAAAAGGATTAATTCCTTGTTTGACTAAAAACTCTTCAATTGATTTGTCAGCCATCGGCAAACCATCTATATCAATTGCTTCCAGTTCATCTTTTATCAGTTTAACCAGCCCTGGATCAGCTACGCCATTTATGTACCCAATCGCTACGTCCAGTTTTGATCGTTCGCCTACCTTCATAATTTCAAAACGAAATCTTCCGTCACGAATTCTTCTTCTTGTTAACGCTGTATTGATAATGATGTTTTCAGTGTATCCATCTCGTGCTCCGCGAATCACTTTCTCTGTATCCGCTTCTTCAGGGGATCTGCCAGGATATGTACGCACATCGACTTCAAAGCCAACTTCTTCACCGTCAATTAAAACGAATAGCAGTCCTGATAAAACCGACACCATTCCATCATCCAGCGTCTTTAAAGGCTTGACTTGCTGATGAATAAGACGGTTTTCAACAATATCCTTTAGCTTTGCTCGTTCAACTTCATTATCATTAATTTGAACGAGCACTTTTGTAATTTCAATAATAAATGAACTATCGCACAGTCCTGTTACATAGTAAACATGAACTTCTCGATCCAGAATAAGTAGTTTACGCACGCCCACATCAAAGCTTGTATTCATACTAGCGTTTTCTTTGAACCACTGATCGTTTTTTTGTACTTTCGAAAAAATAGCTGTTTTCTGCTCTGCTAGCTTATCCAAACGAACCGCTCCTTTCTAAAATAAGTCTTGCTGCTTTTTCTGTAATAGGACATCCCAGTTTAACATCATCCATCCTAGCCATTTTGCCGATATCCCCTATTCCTACGACTAAGGGAATATCGAGCTGATCCAAGCAGTAAACTGTATCTCCATTAATTCGTCCGACTTCTAACTCTTGAATTCCGCTTTTATCCACGCCGTAATGCGATATTTCTCCAAAACGATCAATGGTTACATCCACTCTTGTCCATTCGCTTTGATGAGTACGTGACGCGACAGCGATCACTCCAAGAACTTCTACTTGAGGATGCTTTGCTACATGAAGCAAAGCAATTTCCCCAGGTCCTTCCTCTAAGAAACCGCTATCGTCAAACATTACAAAAACAGGGTCATATGGTGCTTGAAGAATTAAATCTACCGTTTGACTACCTGTTAACGTAGTAGGGTTTCCATATGACCTGGAAATGCATCTGCCACCAACCGCTTTAGCTACATGCTCAATTGCTTTGCGTGCATATTCATCCCCATCAGTTACAATAATGACCCTTCTTTTTTCCATAATCTTTTATCCTTTCGGTTTAAAGATTAACGCGATAATAAAAGCAAATAAAATAGCTGCTGAAATTCCAGCTGAGGTAAGTTCAAAAATCCCAATCCCAATCCCGATAAATCCATGGTCATCCGCTTGCTTCATCGCTCCGTGCAGCAAAGAATGACCAAAGCTTGTAATTGGAACCGTCGCTCCAGCGCCAGCAAATTCAATTAACTTATCATAAAGACCAAATCCATCTAAAATCGCTCCTGCAACTACAAACGAACTCATGACGTGTGCTGGAGTAAGCTTAGCAAGATCAAGCAGCAGCTGCCCAATAACGCAAATGATTCCTCCTACAGCAAAAGCTATTACATACTCCATTGATCATCCCCCCTCCCCAATATGTTCTAAGACGACGCCATGAGCAATTGTTGGAATTGACTCTTTTTGCTGAATCATCGTTGGACTTAAAAGAGCTCCTGTTGCCACCATAAACACTTTCTTTAAGTTTCCTGATTTTAATTCATTTAAAATATGCCCATACGTGACAATAGCGGAGCAGCCGCAGCCGCTTCCTCCTGCAAATACATTTTGATCAGGGCGATATACCATTAATCCGCAATCATTATGATTGGTTGATATATCGTAGCCTTCGTCCTTGAGCAGCTGTTTTAAGATTGGACTTCCTACACCTGATAAATCTCCTGTTAAAATAAGATCATACTCGCTTGGAGCAATGTTTAAGTCTTCCAAATGTCTTTGAATGGTATCTGCAGCAGCTGGTGCCATAGCAGAACCCATGTCGTTTGCATTTTTAATCCCGTAATCCATTACCCGACCAATCGTTGCAGACGTGAGACGCACAATACCTTTTTCTTTCGAGACCAGCGCTGCCCCTGCTCCCGTAATGGTTGCCGTTGCTGTATCTGGTTTTTGTCCTCCGTACTCCGTAGGATTTCGAAATTGGCGTTCAGCCGTTGCGTTATGACTGCTCGCTGATGCAATAACACGATTAGCAAACCCTGCATCTACAAGAGCTGCTCCCGTTGCGAGCGTTTCCATTGATGTGGAGCAAGCGCCAAACATGCATAGAAATGGAATTTGGTTATGTCGGGCTACAAAATTAGCCGTTACGTTTTGATTTAATAAATCTCCAGCCAAAAACAAATCAACGTCTTCATAAGATAAATTTATTTTTTGCAAGCAGGAATCAATAGACTCCGTCATAAGCCTTCTTTCAGCTAGCTCCCAGTTGTCTTCTTCACAGTGCAAATCTTTATGTGTAATATCAAATGTTTCTCCTAACGGTCCATCTGCTTCTTTTGGTCCTACAGCTGTTCCTGTGGCATTAATATAAATAGGGTTTTCATAAACCCACGTTTGCTTTCCAGTTTTTCTCATAATCCCCCTCTTTTCATAGCAAATAAGTTTTAAAAAGGTAGCGAATGATTCCTACAACGTAAGCCGAAACCGTTCCAAATACAATGACGTTTCCAGCCAGTTTGAACATGTTCGTCGCAATTCCAAGAACAATCCCTTCACTTCGATGTTCAAGCGCTGCACTCGTCATGGAATTGGCAAAACCCGTAACAGGAACAGCTGAACCTGCACCTGCGAATTGACCAATACGATCGTATATCCCAAACCCGGTTAAAAGCGCAGATATTAAAATAAGGGTTGCAACGGTAGGATTACCTGCATTTTTTTCATTAAAGTCAAAAAATGCAATATAGAAATTTTGAATTGCCTGGCCTAATGTACAAATGATTCCCCCTACCAAAAAGGCTTTTAGGCAATTTGCCACATATGAAGGTTTAGGCTGAAATGGTTTAATGCTTTCTTGATAGTTATCTTTTAATTTTTGATTATTTGCCATGTTACATACATCCTTTTCTTATTGATTAACAAAATAAATCCAATGAAATAATGATCCGCATACTTTGCCTAGTACAATGGCCATTAACAATAAAATAAGCTTGCCTTCCATCCCTATTCGTTTCGTTAACGTCGGCAATACATTAAGCACTTCTGTTAACGCTGCTGCCAGCATCCCAATAAAAATACCGCTCGTTAGACCTATGATCATAATAAGCACCGCAGGAAACTGCCACGTGTATTGATGAAGACTGCACCACCCGCCTGTAACAGCACCACCCACCACTCCCCATTCATATGCTTGAATATATTTCATGGTTTTGGTCAGCTGCATCAAACGCGGAATAATGCCCAGCACCGTTAAAAATGCTACAAACCCAGCACCTGCAGCCAGTCCTCCCGCAAGTCCAATTACAATGGTCATCACAATGTTAATGATCATCAATTTTTTTCATACTTTCTTTATTCTCGTGCATAATGACGTATTGATCTAAGTCTTGCTGGTAATTAAACATTTCGACTTCGAGAGGACTAGGCTCTTCATTAATTCGTTTTCTAAAGACATGGTTAAAAAACAGAATCATTCCTAGGCCTAAACCGATAGAGTAAGGTACTTGAATCAGCAAAGGCTGCTTATCTCTCAGACCGGTCAGCATATAGAACAATTTTTGATGGACTTGTCTCATACTCACATCTTCGTGAAAGTTCATAATTGCCAAAGCAGCTCCGATGAAGAGAAGAAACCAAACAGCTAGAAAAAACAAAAAGGAATATTGTTTCTTTTTATACACGACCTCTACAATCGTTTGAGCGGGTCCAATCGTCTGAATGTCTAAATGCGGATACCGAGAGGCAACTTTTTCAATTACCTTCATTAAATCAACAATGATAATATTTCGATCACTCATACTTACTTGATATACAACTAGCTTTTCAATTTGCTTTTGAACAGAATCTCCTGCTATAACCATTGCTAATTGTCCAATATTTACAGCTTCATCAGGTTTTACTTGAATACGATGTCTCATTTTAAGATAAAGAACGTTTTCCATTCATATCACACCTTACGATTCATTATCTCCCTGTACGTGTAGTATGGATTTTCTTAAATTTTCTAATTCACGTTTCTGAACAGACCATTAATTACCAAATAAAAAAAGCAATCCGTTTCACTATTCTTCTTTGAATAGCAAAACGGATTGCTTCTTAAGTATTACGTATCATTCATATGCAGCTTCATTTGTTTTAAGATTTTCTTCTCAAGCCTCGATACCTGAACTTGAGAAATTCCCAGCCTTGCGGCCACTTCGGACTGAGTTTGATCTTTGTAATACCTCAAATAGACAATGAGCTTTTCACGCTCATCAAGTTCTTCAATTGCTTCTTTTAAGGCAATTTTATCAAACCACTTCGCTTCCGTATGATCAGCAATTTGGTCAAGAAGGGTAATTGGATCTCCATCATTTTCATAGACGGTCTCGTGAATAGACGAAGGAGCACGATTAGCTTCTTGAGCTAGCACTACTTCTTCAGGAGTGAGATCCAAATGTTCTGCAACCTCAGCGACTGTAGGGACGCGTCCAAGTAATTTGGAAAGCTCGTCTTTTGCCTTACGTATTTTATTGCTCATTTCTTTCAGAGAACGGCTAACTTTTACCGTGCCATCATCACGAATAAATCGCTGAATTTCACCAATAATCATTGGAACAGCATATGTTGAAAATTTAACATCATACGATAAGTCAAATTTATCAACGGACTTTAATAGCCCTATGCACCCAATTTGAAATAAATCATCGGGCTCATAACCACGGTTAATAAAACGTTGAACAACCGACCAAACGAGCCGCATATTTTTTTGGACAATTGTATCTCGTGCAATTTGATCACCTTGCTGACTGCGCTTGATGAGGTCTTTAACTTCATGATCCTTTAAATACGGTTCGTTTTTATTTTTTTTGACCTCCACATCCATTGGCAAGTCTCCTTAATTACATAGCGCTTTACTATTTGTTAAGTGCTTTTTTAAATATAAGGTCGTACCTTCTAATACAGTAGACTCCACTCGAATTTCGTCCATAAAGTTTTCCATTATGGTGAAACCCATTCCAGAACGTTCTAGATCTGGTTTGGTTGTGTATAAAGGCTGCTTGGCTTCATCCACGTTATCGATACCAATTCCTTCATCACGAATCATCAGCTCGACTACACCGTCTTCATGAAGCGTCACAGAAATATATACCACACCATCCGGATTGCTTTCGTAGCCGTGAATAATAGCATTTGTTACTGCTTCAGATACGACTGTTTTAATTTCTGTTAACTCATCCATTGTTGGATCTAACTGCGTAATAAATGATGCTACCGTGACGCGGGCAAACGATTCATTTTGACTAAGCGCGGAAAATTGGAGGTTCATTTGATTTTTCATTATGCCACCCCCAATTTTTGAAGCGCGTTTTCTTCATTAGGTTCAAAACGAATAATTTTAAATAAGCCTGACATATTAAACAAACGTTCTACGGCGGGAGAAATAGCGCATACAACCATTTCCCCGCCGTTATTATGAACCTGTTTGTATCTCCCTAAAATAACCCCCAAGCCAGAGCTGTCCATAAAGGTTAAATGCTGTAAATTTAAAATCAAATGGCTGATAGATTCCTTCTCTATCGCTTCGGTGATTTTGCTTCTTAGCTCTTCTGCCGTATGATGATCTAATTCTCCTGTTAATCGAACCAACAAGACATCTTGTTTGAATTCCAATTCAATCGAAAGACTCACTATACAAACCTCCTCGGAAATCTTATAGTCAGTCTTTCGCTGCCGACAGAATAGAATCCTTCTCACCGACAAAACTAGTTCTATTTCGTCACATTTAGCTGTTTAAGATGTTTGAGAGAAAATAGAGAATGTACGTTTGAATATCTTCCACCAAGAAGCAGCATCAATATCTTCTCTTGCAAGAAGCGGTGAAGAACTAACTACTTTGTTATCCTTCTTAATGGTCAACATTCCAATTTTGTCGCCTTTTTGAATAGGCGCATTTAGCTTCTCGTTCATTTTCACTTCTGTTTTAACGTCTTTGGCTGCATTTCCTTTTTTCAATAAAACAGAAATAGGCTCGGACGTAACAGCTGTTACCTGATCTTCGCTACCCTTGTTTACATCTATCTTGGTAATAACGTCTCCTTTTTTGTATAAAGGCTTCGTTGTATATTGACTGAATGCGTAGTCTAACATTTTGGTTACTTGATTATTGCGATCTTTTGGCGTGCTTGCACCGAATACAACCGCTAACACACGCATATTTCCCTTTTTAGCGGTAGCTGTCAGGCAATACTTAGCTTGACCTGTAAATCCGGTTTTGAGTCCATCAACGCCGGGATAAAACTTTACTAAGCGATTTGTATTTACTAACCAAAACTTCTTATCTGTATCCGTGCGCAAATAAGCTTCGTATTTACTTGTATAGTTAATAATTTTTTCATACTTTAGCAGCTCTCTGCCCATCATGGCCATATCATGAGCTGTACTATAGTGATTTTCTACAGGCAGGCCTGTCGGATTTTGAAATTTTGTATGAGTCAAACCAAGCTCTTTGGCTTTTTGGTTCATCTTTGCTACAAATTTTTCTTCTGATCCAGCTAAATATTCAGCCATTGCCATAGAAGCATCGTTACCGGAACCTATCGCAATCCCTTTTAGCAAATCATTTACCGTCATTTCTTCTCCGGGCTCTAAAAAGATTTGTGAGCCTCCCATTGAAGCGGCATATTCACTTGCCCGCACTTTATCTTTTAAGGTAATTTTCCCTTTATCCAAAGCCTCCATAATTAAAATCATTGTCATAATTTTAGTCATACTGGCAGGGGGAAGTTCTTGATTACTATTTTTTTCGTATAGAATTTTTCCTGTATCCCGTTCAATTAAAATAGCTGACCTAGCACTGTCAGCAAGCTCGGAATTCTTTTTTTCTGCGGCTAAAACAGGTTGCGTCATAAGTGGAAATAAAAATATGACAACGAGTAACTTTACAATAGTTCGCTTCATCTCCACAAACCTCCATTCTTTATACAACCTATTTTTTCCAAGGTATAATCGATTTATACTAAGGGAAATAAAAAAAGCATCGAGAAATTCTCGATGCTTGAAGTCATATTTTCTTCTTATTTTTGATAAGCTGGAAGCTGCTTTACTACTTCTTTTACAAGCGATAAAAACTGCTGTTTTACTTTTTCAGTCGTTTCAATTACTTCTTCATGATTTAACGGCTGATCTAAAATACCAGCTGCCATATTAGAAATACAAGAAATACCTAGCACTTTCATACCTGCATGGCGTGCCACAATAACTTCTGGCACTGTAGACATACCGACCGCGTCTCCCCCGATAATGCGAAGCATACGCACTTCAGCAGGCGTTTCATATGTTGGACCTGTATTTCCTACATATACACCTTCTTGTAAGGCGATATTTAAATCAGCTCCTACCTTCTTCGCTAATTGACGAAGATCCTTGCAGTAAGCAGTTGACATATCCGGGAACCTTACTCCGAAATCAGAGTCATTAGGTCCAATCAAAGGATTGGTTCCAAAATTATTAATATGATCAGAAATAATCATTAAGTCTCCTGGATTAAAGGATTCGTTTACTCCGCCCGCTGCATTCGTTACAATCAACGTTTCTACACCGATTTCTTTCATTACGCGCACTGGAAATGTTACTTTATCAAGGGCGTACCCTTCATAAAAGTGAAAACGTCCTTGCATAGCTACAACCGGTACGTCATGAATAGTACCTATTACTAATTGACCTGCATGACCTTCAACTGTTGAAACCGGGAACTCAGGAATGTCGTTATAAGGAATTTTTACCGCGCCTTCAATTTCGTCGGCTAATACCCCTAGTCCAGAGCCTAAAATAAGCCCAATTGTTGGTGTAACAGCTGATTGATTTTTAATATATGCTGCTGCTTTTTCAATATATTCTTTTTTCATACTCCATTCCCCCTGCTTAATTCAACTCTTTTAAAAAACTTTTTCCATGCTTAGGCATTGCTACGCCAAAATTTTCTGCTACCGTTGCGCCAATATCCGCAAACGTTTGACGAATAGAAAGTTCTTTTCCTTCTTGCATGCCTTTATTGTACACAAGAAGCGGCACGTATTCACGCGTATGGTCTGTCCCATGATGAACAGGGTCATTTCCATGATCCGCTGTAATAATCAATAAATCATCTTCTTTTAATAAATCAAATACTTCTTCTAAGCGTGCATCATATTCTTCAAGTGCTTGCCCATATCCTTGTGGATCGCGGCGATGACCATAGAGAGCATCAAAATCAACTAAATTTAAGAAGCTTAAGCCTGTGAAGTCCATGTTTAATGTATCAACTAGCTTATCCATGCCGTCCATATTCGATTTGGTACGAAGAGATTTTGTTACCCCTTCTCCGTCGTAAATATCAGAAATTTTACCGATAGCAATAACATCGATGTCATTGTCTTTTAATTCATTCATTACTGTACGTCCAAAAGGCTTTAATGCATAGTCATGACGATTGGATGTACGTGTAAAGTTACCTGGTTCACCTAAAAACGGGCGAGCGATAACACGTCCAATCATATATGGATCATCAAGCGTTAATTCACGAGCAATCTCACAAATTTTGTACAATTCATCAATTGGAACAATTTCTTCATGAGCAGCAATTTGCAAAACAGAATCTGCTGATGTATAGACGATTAAGTCACCTGTTTCCATATGCTGTTTTCCTAGCTCATCCAAAATTTCTGTACCAGACGCTGGTTTGTTCCCAATGATTTTTCGACCTGTTTTTTCTTCTAATTGTGAAATCAGCTCTTCTGGAAATCCATCTGGAAATACATTAAAAGGCGTATCAATATCGAGGCCCATAATTTCCCAATGACCTGTCATTGTATCTTTTCCTGCAGAAGCTTCCTGCATTTTTGTATAGTAAGCCAACGGTTTTTCGGCTTTATCGATTCCTTTAATTTCACGGATATTACTTAGGCCAAGCTTAGCCATATTAGGCATACGAAGACCGTTGCAGTGCTCTGCAATATGACCAAACGTATCCGCACCTTTATCATTGTATTTTTCAGCATCCGGTGATTCACCGATACCCACTGAATCCATGACAATTAAAAATACGCGTTTATATGTATGCGCCATTTTATTCCCTCCAAATATCAATTTATTTATTCTCTATAAAATTCCCGTTTGGAAATAATTTAACCATCTTCTCTTATTGGTCAGAAGTCTGACCTCTCTATTAGTATAGACGCTTTTTATTTTTTTGTACACATGAATGAAAGTGTTTTCAATCAAAAAAACCAATGTCTATGAACTCATTGGACATTGGAATCTTCCTACGCTCGCGGATGAAACTGATTGTATACATCTTTTAAACGTGCTTTTGTAACATGTGTATAAATTTGAGTGGTCGAAATATCCGCATGCCCGAGCATTTCTTGAACGGCTCTCAAGTCCGCGCCGTTCTCTAACAAATGAGTAGCAAACGAATGCCGTAACGTATGTGGAGTTAATTCTTTTTCAATTTTTGCTTCAGAAGCTAACTTTTTTAATATTTTCCAAAACCCCTGCCTTGTTAAACGCCTTCCGTGATGATTAACAAAGAGTGCTTTGTCCTGTTCCTTTTGCTTTGTTAAAACACTCCGGCTATGCTGTAAATACTCTTCGATAGCCTCCGTTGCCAACCTTCCGATGGGGACAATTCTTTCTTTATTTCCTTTTCCGATACAACGAATAAATCCCATCGTCAAATGTGCATCATCAATATTTAAGTTAACGAGTTCAGACACACGAATTCCAGTAGCATAAAGCAACTCAAGCATCGCTTTGTCTCGTATGCCAAAAGGCGTCGAAGTATCAAACACATTTAACAGCGCCTCTACTTCTTCTGCATTTAGCACTTTTGGCAGCTTGCGCTCAAGCTGCGGGGTATCAATATGAACAGATGGATCTGTATCCGCTGCTTTTTCTCTTAGTAAGAATTGATGAAAAGATCTAGTTGAAGCCACATGTCTCGCAATCGTTTTAGATGACTTTTGCTGATCACTTAAATATTTCAGAAAATTAACGATGTGGAGTCTTGTTACTTCATTAAATGATTTGAGCTGCTCTACATGTTCTAAATATTGAGCATACTTTTTTAAATCTCGTTCATACGAATCAATTGTATTTTTCGCTAGTCCCCGCTCTACTACTAAATAATGAATAAAATCTTGAATTTGATCATTCAATAGCCTCTACTCCCCGTTTTGATAAAACATAAATAAACGCTCTAGCCACGTCTGATCTTTGTTCACACTTGCTTGCATGACCTTAACTGCTGAACCCGACGGCTCATCATAACGTTTATAATTTTGATACTCTTGAGATACCCATATCATTCCAAAATAAAACAAAAGAGTAAACCCGGTAAATAAGATAAATACTTTACATGTATTATATACCATTTCAGCCCATGATTTCATGAAACAATTCCTCCAATTTTTGATTCTATTAGAAGATATGCCAATTGGGACAGGTTTTATACATGTTTCTTGCCTTTATACACTGAGTTCTCTCCTGCTCATTTCCTTTCTTTCTATAAAACCATGTAGCTTATAAACTCGTTATTTTTTTATTTATGTACAACAAAAAACCTTCTCCATTAGGGAAAAGGCTTTTACTGCTTGTCTTCTTTATCCTGACAGCGATGGCAAATGCCATGAAATGTCAAGCGGTGATCTTTAATTTTAAAATTCCATTGCTTTTCCACAATTTCTTCAACGTCTTCAAGCAAATCTTCTTGAATTTCGTCCACAGATCCACATTCCATACACACAAGGTGATGATGAAAGTGTGCGGCTCCTTCTTGTCTTAAATCGTAGCGAGAAACGCCATCGCCAAAGTTTATTTTATCAACAATTTTAAGTTCAGTTAACAATTCTAACGTACGATAAACAGTTGCCAATCCAATTTCCGGAGACTTTTCCTTGACGAGGAGATATACATCTTCGGCACTTAAATGATCCTCTTCATGTTCAAGAAGTACTCTTACAGTCGCCTCACGTTGAGGTGTCAATTTATAGCTAGCTGAGTGCAACTGCTGCTTAATTCGCTCAATTCGACTTTCCATAATTATTCCCTCCCTCGCCATTCACTAATCCATTATATCAGATGTGTCGAGGGTGTCAAAATAAAGTTATTATTAATAAGAAAAAAGAATTCTTTTTACTTAATACTTATTCTTATTTATTTAATAGAGCCATTACACTTTTCATTAAAGTAGGTGATACGTAAGCTTCAATTGTAGCTGCACAGGCAACCAAACATATCATAGCAATCATGGTTCCGCTGTAGCGTAAAAATGAGGCGGAAATAGGCTCCGCTGCTTTTTTAAAAAACTGCTGCCGCACAAGCTTCAAAGAAAAGGCAACTGAAGCTGCAGACAAGATCAGAAATGCCGGTATGAGAAAGATATTTTGCGGCATAACAGATACAAAAGATAGCGCAAACCCAGAGAGTCCCATTTGATTGACTAAAAAGCCTACGGTAAAACCAATCACCATTCCTTTTAAAAACAGCAAAATTAACACTACAGGCAAACCAATAATGGCGATTCCTAATATCCAAATGAGCCCCAAGTATTTAACATTATGAAAAAAACTTTGCTGAAACATTTCAACGCTGCTTGCTACTTCTCCGCTCTTTACCTGTCCGAAAAACCGGTTTAAATAGAAGTACAGGTCTTCTTTTTGATCAAGCGTTAAACTATTTACAACAATAGCCCCAAAAATGATTCCCATTAAAAACAGCACGGTCACAAACAAATAAATAGAACTGTTTTCTTGAAAATGTCTTGCATACGATAATGGCAATTGTTTTTTTCTCATCGTCTTCCTCCTATTAATCGCTTAATAGAGTGTATGATAGAGTACAAAAACTATGCCAAGAATCTTTTGAATCTATCAAATAAAAAAAGAGAATGAAACATAATGAAATCTACATTCACCATCACCTTAAAAAAATCCGAACGAATTTGATTCCCTATCAAGAATCTCTATTCATCGTTCGGATGTTCCTTTAACTAAAATATGGTTGTCACACATTTTTTTTAGTTAGAGATACACGCATGCCTGTTTTTTCTCACACCAAATGACGTTTCAATGTAAACCTCTAATTGCTAGATTGCCGTTCGTATGTAAAAGAAAAAACTCTCTTACTCTCCTAACCCGCTTTTTAACTGTAAGTACTGCACAGCATAGGCTGTTTTTGCATCATAAATTTCCTTGTTTTGAATAAGAGTAAGGGCCTCATCTACCGTAACTTCCATCACTTCAACAAATTCATCTTCGTCTAATTCCGCTTTGGTGGTCATCACTTTTAAATCTTCCGCTAAATAAAGGTGCACCAACTCATCCGCAAAACCTGGTGATGTATAAAAAGAAATAATATGGCTAAGCGAATCTGTCGTATAGCCCGTTTCTTCTTCTAACTCACGTTTTGCCGTCACAATCGGCTCTTCTCCTTTTTCTAGCTTGCCGGCTGGAATTTCGACTAAAATACGATCCATCGGCCTGCGATACTGTTTGACCATAACCATTTTGTGGTCGCTTGTTAACGCAATGACAGCTACGGCTCCAGGGTGCTTAACTACTTCTCTTGTACTCGTTTTTCCGTTTGGAAGCTCTACTTCTTCTAAGTACAAATCAATCACTCTGCCTCCAAATAGCTTTTCAGAAGACAGCATTTTTTCTGTTAAATGATCCATTTTCTACACCTCGTTCTATTTTTTTGACTCTTACATATATTCTATCATACGAACCTTGGGAGGTAGAAAAAATGAAAGTTTATGTTCACGAGAAGCAAATCATTTTGGTCGGTAAAGCATGGGAAATCAAGCAAAAGTTAAAAGAATACGGCGAACAATTTCAGTATGTAGATGAATGGACGAACGCTATCTCTCAAAATTTTAATTCTTACAAACAAGCAGACTGCAGACACTAATTGTGCTGCAGTTTTCTAATCTTCTTATTTGAGTTTCCCTCTATCATAGCGCTACAATAGATAGAAACAAGTAAAAAATAAGGAGTGACATATATGGAAAAAAGACGCTTAGGTACTTCAGACTTGCTTGTCAGTACATTAGGTTTAGGATGCATGTCTCTTGGAACGGAACAAAAACACGCTGTCAATATGATTGATGAAGCTCTCGAATATGGCATTAATTATTTCGATACAGCAGATTTATATGATTTTGGCTTAAACGAGGAGTTTGTGGGACAAGCCCTAAAAAAACGCAGAAATGATATTATTTTAGCCACAAAAGTGGGGAATCGCTGGAATGATGCAAAAGACAGCTGGACATGGGATCCGTCTAAAGCTTACATAAAAGAAGAAGTAAAAGAAAGCCTGCGCCGTCTTCAAACAGATCACATCGATTTATATCAACTGCACGGAGGAACCATTGAAGACAATATTGAGGAAACGATTGAAGCATTTGAAGAATTAAAACAAGAAGGCGTCATTCGCTACTATGGCATTTCATCTATCCGCCCAAATGTGATTCGAGAGTATGTGCAAAATTCTTCTATTGTTAGCGTCATGATGCAATACAGCTTGTTAGACAGACGCCCTGAAGAAAGTACACTTCCTCTTTTACATGACAACGGCATTAGCGTTGTAGCGAGAGGTCCAGTAGCCAAAGGGCTGCTAACCGAAAAAGGGGAGCAAAAACTTGCTGCATTCGAGGGCAAGGGCTACTTAGATTATAGCGGTACGGAATTAGCAAAAACGATAGAAGAATTTCGTCACGTACGACCAACTCACTCTCTAAACTCAACGGCACTTCAATACTGTTTAGCTAATCCTACGGTAGCCTCGGTTGTAGCAGGAGCAAGCTCTTCTTCACAGCTTCGTGAAAACGTCAAAGCTGTCGAGGCTTCCCCGCTTCAGCCTACTGAAATTAGCAAGCTGCAATCAATCTTTAAAGCAAATCAATACGAAGCTCACCGTTAAAAAATAAAAGCGCCTTTACCGGCGCTTTTATTTTTTAAATTCAGACCAGTTCAAATCACTTTCATTTAACAGTTCTTCAAACGACTTATTTTTTTCTTTTTCTTTTCGAATTCGAGCAGCTTCTTTACGCTCTGTTTCTTTCTGCTCTTCTTCTTTTAAAGAAAGCGCCTGTTTTTTAGCTTGAAGCTGTTTTAATAAGCTATCATTTAGCTGATCTTTGATACTGAGCTGATCATTTTGTTTTTGTGCTGATTGTTTTTGCTTTTTTTTAGCCATCACAATTCCCCCGCTACTTTAATTGAGAGATATTGTATCATATTCTTGCTTTTGTTACCAAAAATCAAAATGCATCTAGTTTTACATGTTCATCAATAATTAAAGTTGGCTCTGTAGATTGTTGTATATCTTCTATCGTATAGCCTTTCGCTACTTCAACAAGCTTTAGACCTTCTGCCGTAATATCAATGACCGCTCGATCTGTAATAATGCGATCCACTACCTCTTTTCCTGTCAGAGGGAGGCTGCACTCATTTAAGATTTTAGGCTCATCTTTTCTCGTCACGTGTTCCATAATAACAATGATGCGCTGTGCTCCGTGAACTAAATCCATTGCACCGCCCATTCCTTTAATCATTTTTCCAGGAATCATCCAGTTTGCCAAGTCACCAGTTTTTGAGACTTCCATTCCTCCTAAAATCGCAATATTAATGTGCCCTCCGCGAATCATTCCAAACGATTCAGCACTATCGAAATAAGAAGCGCCTGTTGTCGCCGTGACGGTTTCTTTACCTGCATTAATTAAATCAGGATCTACTTCTCCTTCTTTCGGATATGGTCCAATGCCTAACAGACCGTTTTCGGACTGAAGCACCACCGTTTTATTATCTGAGATATGATTAGCCACAAGCGTTGGAATACCAATTCCAAGGTTTACATAAAATCCGTCCAAAATTTCTTTTTCAGCACGTTTTGCAATTCGCTCTCTCACGTTCACGCCGTTTTCAATCATGAAAAATCTCTCCCCTTTTGTTATTTTTGAACGGTTAAACGCTCAATACGTTTTTCTTGTTCACCAATAATTAACGATTGAACATATACACTAGGTGTGTGAATAATATTTGGATCAAGTGAGCCTGTTGGATGAAGTTCCTCCACTTCTGCTATCGTCACTTTTCCTGCTGCTGCAATCATTGGGCTGAAATTGCGCGCTGTCTTGTTATACACTAAGTTACCCATATGATCGGCTTTCCAAGCTCTAACCAAACTAAAATCAGCTTTTAACGCCTCTTCTAGTAAATATTCTTTTCCTTCAAACACGCGAACTTCTTTTCCTTCAGCAATGGGTGTTCCCACTCCCGCTGGTGTATAAAATGCAGGTATGCCCGCTCCGCCGGCGCGAATCTTTTCAGCTAGCGTGCCTTGAGGTAGCAATTCTACCTCAATTTCTCCTGACAATACTTGTCTTTCAAACTCTTTATTTTCTCCCACGTAAGAACCAATCATCTTTTTAATTTGTTTGTTTTTCAGAAGCAGTCCAAGTCCCCAGTCGTCTACGCCGCAGTTATTTGAAATTACGGTTAAATCTTTTACCCCTGTTTCAACTAACGCTAAAATCAAATTCTCCGGAATTCCACATAAACCAAAACCACCGACCATAATCGTAGCACCGTCGTGAATATCTTTCACCGCTTCTTTAAACGACGTATGTACTTGTTTCATACATAACCACCCCTTCGTTATTTTTGAAAACGCTTTCTAATCTATTATAAAAGATTTTTATTTCTTTTTAAATATATATATAACTGAAAATTATAATTTAATCATTTTTTTGTCAAAAAAGTTATATTACTAGACAAATTAAAGGAAAAACAAAAACGCCACGAGTTCCAAAGCTGTATGTTTGGAATCTGTGGCGTTGTGATATAGCTTTAATGTTTGTTAAAACTATATCAAATTAAGGACGTTCAACGATTGTTGCAACGCCTTGGCCTCCGCCAATACATAACGTTGCTAACCCAAGTTTTGCGTCGCGTTTTTGCATTTCATGAATAAGTGAAACTAGGACACGTGCACCACTTGCACCAATAGGATGTCCAAGCGCAATTGCTCCACCGTTTACATTTAAAATATCATGATTAAATTGAAGTTCACGATCCACAGCGATTGACTGTGCAGCGAATGCTTCGTTTGCTTCTACTAATTGAACATCTTCTAATGAAACAGCAGCTTTTTCCAGCGCCTTTTTCACTGCGCTTACAGGACCGATTCCCATAATGCTTGGGTCTACTCCCGCAGTTGCATTACCTTTAATTGACACTAATGGTGTTAGGCCTAACTCGTCTGCTTTTTTACGGCTCATTACCACTACTGCCGCTGCACCGTCATTGATACCAGATGCATTACCAGCTGTTACAGAACCGTCTTTTTTGAAGGCTGGACGTAGTTTCCCTAAGCTTTCAGCCGTTGTGCCTGCACGTGGGAACTCATCTTGTTCAAAAATAGTTACTTGACCTTTTCTTCCAGGCACTTCTACTGGCACGATTTCATCTTTGAAACGACCAGATTGAATAGCTGCTTCTGCTTTTTGCTGACTTGAAGCTGCAAACGCATCTTGTTCGTCACGAGTAATTTCATATTTATCACACAGATTTTCAGCTGTAACGCCCATATGGTAGTCGTTAAATGCACACCATAATCCATCTTGAATCATGCTGTCAACTACTTTTTGGTCGCCCATTTTAAACCCGTTGCGTGCATTTTTTAATAAGTATGGTGCTTGGCTCATGTTTTCCATTCCACCAGCAACAATCACATCAGCATCCCCAGCAAGAATCGCTTGTGTAGCGAGATGTACTGCTTTTAGTCCTGATCCGCATACTTTATTGATGGTTAATGCTGAAACAGTTTCAGGTAAACCTGCTGCTAAAGTTGCTTGTCGTGCTGGATTTTGTCCTAAACCTGCTTGTAGGACATTTCCCATAATAACTTCATCTACTTCGTTTGCTGATACCCCTACTTTGTTTAAAGCTTCTTTAATTACAGTACCACCTAAAGTTGTTGCGGATACATTTTGTAAGCTTCCCCCAAAGCTGCCGATTGCTGTACGTACAGCGCTTACAATGACTACTTCTGTTTGACCCATGTCGAAAACCTCTCCTTACTGTTTGATTACTGTGATTAACTGTCACCTGTATTAATTTCGACATCGCTTGCGAAATTCCTCTTTTTTTGTAAAAATTTATAATTTTTATTGAATTTTAATTTTTTAGAATTAAAATAAATATTAGTAAGCGTTTACAATGTAGGAGGAGAGCGGTTTATGGGATTTCCTGAAAAAGTAACAATTATAGAAGTTGGTCCACGAGATGGCCTTCAAAATGAAAAAAATTTTGTTCCAACTGAAAAAAAAATTAATTTTATCAAAAAATTAAAAGAAGCTGGACTATCCGAAATCGAAATTACATCCTTTGTTTCTCCAAAATGGGTTCCTCAAATGAAAGATGCTTCTACTGTTGCAGATACATTTCAGCCTGATACATGCCGAAACATTGTGCTTGTGCCGAACCAAAAAGGCTTGGAAAAAGCACTGCAAGCTAATTGCCGCTCCGTTGCGCTGTTTATTGGCGTAAGCAATACCTTTAATCAAAAAAATATTAACAAAAACACCAAAGAAGCTGTACAAACGCTGCTTCCTCTCATTCAGCAGCTCAAGCAGCAAGAATGTTTTATTCGAACTTGCATTTCCACCGCCTTTTATTGCCCGTATGAAGGAAAAATACACGAACGCGACGTGCTGGCCCTTTGCGAAAGCTTTGTGGAGGCTGGAGTGAATGAGCTAAGCGTTGCTGATACAATTGGTATGGCAAACCCTAAAGATGTATTTTCACTTTTCTCGAAATTAAAACAAAACTTTCCCCACACGCTACTTGCTGCGCACTTTCACGATACGAGAGGATTAGCCATTGCAAATATCTATGCAGCTCTGCAAGCCGGTATTAACAGGTTCGATTCATCCGCTGGGGGGTTAGGTGGATGTCCATTCGCTAAGGGAGCAACGGGAAACGTAGCTACGGAAGATCTCGTCTTTATGCTTCATGAAATGGGTATTTCCACTTCTATTAATGAAGAAAAGCTGCTCGAAGCGGTCGCTTTTATCGCTCCTCACATTTCAAGACCGATTGAAAGCAAGCAATACTCTTTATTTGCACAGCGTTAAAAATTAGGTTTTTATGAGAGCGATGCTATAATAAATAATAGCTATATTAACAAAAGGAGCCGCTAATCATGAAAAAATGGCTATTATTAATAGGAAGTGTTTTTGGAGCATTTGCCGCTCTTGGCATCTTTTTTACAAATCAAATGATGTACATCCGTAAAAAGACCGACAAAGTTATTATTGACCGCGATACGGAAGATGGCTTTTATGATGAGAAAGTCTATAGCACTCTTCCTAAAGAAGCATTTGTGCTTCCTTCTTCTTTAGGCTATAACATAGCTGGGACCGTTATTAAACAACACGAACACAACCGATTTATGATTCTTTCGCACGGAGTTACAGTGCATTCATTGAACTCTATGAAATATGCTCGGCTTTTTCTAAAGCTTGGATGGAACGTCGTTCTTTATGATCATCGCCGACACGGCAAGTCTGAAGGGAAAACAACGAGCTACGGCTATTATGAAAAACTGGACCTTCAATCCGTTGTTCATTGGGTAAAAGAACAATTCGGTTCAACTATTTCCCTTGGGATTCACGGGGAGTCTATGGGAGCTGCGACCACTCTTTTGTATGCTGGAATGGAAGACGGAGCTGATTTTTATATTGTCGACTGCCCTTTTTCTGACTTGGAAGAACTTCTTGCCTATCGCTTAAAACAAGATTTCCACCTGCCCAAACAGCTTGTCATGCCAGCAGCTAATATTATTTTAAAATGGCGAGAAGGTTACTCATTTAAAGACGTATCACCTATTTCAGTCGTAGATCAAATCAAACATCCTGTTCTGTTTATCCATAGTAAAGAAGATGACTATATTCTTCCTAAAATGACGGAGCAGCTGCATGCCAAAAAAATGGGAGCAAAACGGATGTATTTAGCACCTGTAGGCACTCATGCCCGCTCGTATGCTGATAATCCAGAGGAATATGAACAAGTTATTGAATCATTTTTAGAAAAAATACAAAAAGAAGCGCTTTAAAGCGCTTCTTTTGTTTTATCGATAAATGACATGCGCGGATTTAAAATTTGAGAAGGACATTTTAGCATAAACGCATAGGCACTTTCATTGTAGTCAATCGTCATATTATCATCTAAAAATACTTGCTTTGTTTTTTCGACAAGAACAGGAACAAAATTCGTCTCAATGGTTACATCATCGCTCTCTTTTTCATCAACAATCCATAGCGTCGTTACACCGCTCACAACACAGCCGCATCCATCCGTATCGTATTTTAATTTTAAATATAGTGAAGAATCTTTCCCGTACTTTTCTTGTACTTTTGCTATTGCTTTATCAGTAAAGGTAATATTCATTTTCCTTTAACTCCTTTTAAACTAATTGTATAAACAAACGAAAATTGCTTATATAATGAGTATAATACACATCTCGCTTTCATTAAACTCTGGCGCTTCATATAGATGTGTACAAAAAGGAGGTTTTTTTATGTCAAAAGTACAAATTAAAGTAATGGATAACGGCTCTTTCCGTGTCACTGGAGACGTTGAATTAATTGATGCAGACGGCAACAAATTTGAAACAAAGCCGACATTTTCACTATGCCGATGTGGCCAGTCGCAAAAGATGCCCTTTTGCGACGGAAATCATAAAGGAAAATTTGACTCTTGTGTGCGCGCTGCAAAAATTTTAGACGAGCAGTAGATTCATAGATATACAGCCTTACTGAACGAAACCATTAACGAAAAACATTGATAACCTGTGGTTAAAGCACAGGTTATTTTCTATTAAACGCATCCCCTGCCAATTTTTCTACGAGCCCCGGGGCAAGCTGATACATCTTCGAGCCTATATTCATCCACTTAGGCAAGTTGACTTCTCGTTTTGGTTTCCCAATAATATTGACCGTTTTTTCAGCTACGTATTGAGGGGTTAACATAAACTTTTCTACACTTTTTTCATAGTTTCCTGATTGGTCTGCTATTGAAAAGAAGTTGGTTTGAATAGGACCTGGATTCACTGCCGTTACATAGACATCTGTTTTCGCTAATTCCATTCGCAGGCTGTTGGTAAACCCTAGCACGGCATGTTTAGAAGCTGAATAGCCACTGGATTTAGGCGTCGCAAGTTTGCCTGCTTGAGAAGCAATGTTAATAATATGTCCTTTGTTTTCTTTTAGCATATAAGCTAAAATTTCTTGTGTACATGCAATTAATCCAATAACATTGACTTGAAACATTGAGGCAATTGTCTTAATCGATGCTTCTTTCACTTCTTCAAATACACCAAAGCCTGCATTATTAATCAGGACATCAACACGCTTAATTTCACTCATCATTTTCTGAACGACTCTTTTGACTTCCTCTACGTTCGCTACGTCAGCTTTGTATATGTAAGAGGTAATCCCATATTTTTGACTAATTTGCTCGGCTACTCGGTGCAGCTTTTCTTCTGTACGTGCAAGTAAAACGGGGACGCCCCCTCTTTTGGCCACTTCATAAGCTAAATGCTCTCCAAGACCTCCCGAAGCGCCTGTAATCACGACATGTTGGTTCTTTAACGAGGATTTCAAATATAACACACCTTTTTTATAAGTTAAGAGCACACAGAATAAATAAGCGTACTTTCTTTTTCATGTGTACTGATTTTATTTGCATCTTCTAAAAAATCGAGCTGACCAATTGTTTCAGAAAGAGTTAGCCCTAGTTCTTTTTCATAAATAGTAGGAAATAGCTGTTTGCAAATATCAAATGCTGTTTGAGGACGTTCTTTTATCATGCTAAGCACTTTATCCGCTCGGTCGCTCTGCTTTTGTAACCGCTCTTGTACAAGTTCGCGAACATGTAACACTTCATCTCCATGACCTGTATAGATACAGTTTATCTCTAAATCAAGCAGACGTCTTAATGAATGATTATATTGAAGAAGCGTTTTAGGTCGCTCGCCGCTTGGTTTCATAGGAGGTTCAATGAGCGGATTAGATGAAATATGCTTTAACAGTAAATCTCCTCCAATCATAACCGCTGTTCTTTCATTGTATAATGCAATATGGCTTTGAGCATGACCTGGTACTTCAAGTACTTTCCAACTCTCTAGGCCCGGAATGTAATCTCCTTCCTGCACAGAAGTTGTAAGAGAACGATGACATGAATACTTCATTGATGCTTTTAAACGTTTTAAATAAGAGCGAAACCTTTCATCTACGCCGGCTTTCATAAAGTGGTCTTCAAAAAACGCATCGTACCACTCAAAAAAATCTGGATTTTGGGAGATCCAAGGCTGATTTTTCGCATGACCGACTATGGCGATATCTTTATCAAAAAAATCAAGCATTCCTACGTGATCAGGATGGTGATGAGTTAGGACAACTTGCTTAATATCATCTGGTTTTAATCCTATTTCATTAAGCTTTTCTTTAAATACAGACCACGCCGCCTCCGTTTTAATACCAGCATCAATTAGCGTAACGGTCTGACCTTTTATAACAAAAACATTCACATCTCCTACCGCAAAAGGAGTAGGCAGCACAATTTTATATAATTGCTCATTCATCTGTATTTTTGCTCCTTTACCATCGCATTTTCTTTTAAGTTTACACGATTTTTCCTGTTATTTATACAATTGCATTCGTTTTCTGAAAATTACATTGACATCCTTCTCTTTTTCATTGCATAATGACAGAAATATAGTGAAGTTTTATTCATATCTTTAGATAACTATGCATTTTATAAAGAAGAGATACACAAACACAAACCTTTAACAGATACTGAAATCTCAGTATCTGTTTTCATTGGATAGCAAATGACTGGAGGAACTTTTAATGAAAACGGATTTAAACATCGCCTTTATTGGAGCTGGATCAATGGCTGAAGCTATGATCTCAGGGCTGCTGTCAGATAAAAAGCTTCGCCCCAATCAAATCACCGTAACAAATCATAGCAACGATAAAAGACTTCACGAACTTCGAAACGCATATGAAATTAACATTACGCGTAATCATGCCTTGTTAATCGAAAAAAGCGATATCGTCGTGCTTGCTATTAAACCAAAAGACGTAGCGGAAAGCATCGATACGATTAAGTCTTATATTCGTCCGCACCACCTCGTTCTCTCTGTTTTAGCAGGGGTATCGACTGCCACAATTGTAAACTTGTTTGACCAAGAAGTAGCGGTTGTAAGAGCTATGCCAAATACATCGGCCTCTATTGGATTATCGGCTACAGCCATTGCACCCGGCAAGTTTGCTACAGCAGAGCATATGAACGTTACTACTGCTTTATTTGAAACGATTGGTACGGTTACAACTGTAGAGGAAGAGCAGCTTCACGCTGTAACAGGACTATCTGGAAGCGGCCCAGCGTATGTCTACTATCTAGTAGAAGCAATGGAAAAAGCAGCTGAAAAACAAGGCTTGGATACGTCAGTGTCAAATGAACTAATTCTTCAAACTCTTATCGGTGCTGCAGAAATGCTGAAACAGTCACCTAAAACGCCAGCCGTACTTCGAAAAGAAGTGATGAGTCCGGGCGGCACAACGGAAGCAGGAATCGAACAGCTTATTTCTCATAACTTCCAAGAAGCCATGATGCAGTGTATTGAACAAGCTACAATTCGCTCCAAATATTTAGGAGATACGATTGACGAAAAAATCTCGAGTAAACGTTCGTAAAGGTTCACCTCTTTCTAAAAAAAGAAAGAGGTTTTTTTATGATTAAAAATGGATAAGCAGATTATGTGAAAGAAAATTCAATGCGGTGATATAATAACTTTTGTTTAGAGTATCGAAATAATTGGAGGTTAAACCGAATGACAACAAAACTATTTTCACCTTATACAGTGAAAGATGTAACATTAAAAAACCGAATTGTAATGTCACCAATGTGTATGTATTCATGCGAAAAGGAAGACGGCGTAATAACCGACTTTCATATGGTTCACTACACAACTCGTGCGGTTGGACAAGTAGGTCTCATTATGGTTGAAGCCTCAGCTGTCGTGCCACAGGGTCGTATTTCAGCTCAAGACTTGGGAATTTGGAATGATGAACAAAAAGATGGATTAACGAAACTTGTGACACAGCTAAAAGAAAACGGTGCAAAAACAGCTATTCAACTTGCACACGCAGGACGTAAAGCAACTGTTGAAGGCGATATTTATGCTCCTTCCGCTATTGCTTTTGATGATAAAAGTAAAAAACCTGTGGAAATGACCACAGAACAAATTCATGAAACGATTTCTGCCTTTAAAGAAAGCGCTCGACGCTCAAAAGAAGCTGGATTTGATATTATCGAACTTCACGCTGCACACGGTTATTTAGTACATCAATTTCTATCGCCGCTAAGCAATAAACGCAGCGACGAATATGGCGGCAGCGCAGAAAATCGCTATCGTTTCTTAAAGGAAATTATTGAAGCTGTGAAAACAGAGTGGGACGGCCCTTTATTTGTCCGTGTTTCTGCTTCTGACTATACAGAAGGCGGATTAACAGTCGATGATCACGTTGCATTTGCAAAATGGATGAAAGAACAAGGCGTCAACTTAATCGATGTTAGTTCCGGTGCTCTTGTACACGCTCCAATCAACGTATACCCTGGCTATCAAGTGCCGTTTGCAGATAAGATTAAGCAGCAGGCAAATATTGATACAGGCGCAGTTGGATTAATTACAACAGGACGACAAGCAGAAGAGATTCTGCAAAGCGAACGCGCTGATTTAATTTTTGTTGCGCGCGAACTTCTGCGCGATCCGTACTTCCCGCGCACGGCGGCAAAAGAACTAAATGAAACAATTTCAGCACCCGTTCAGTACGAACGCGGATGGTAAAAAAAAGACGAGGATATCCTCGTCTTTTTTTATGAAATCGTAAACCGTTTCAAATCTTCTGCTATGTCGGTATTTGGAAAAATTTCTTTTGCTCCTTCTGCTAGCCGGCTGACTGCGTCTCCTTGGTAACGCGAACTAATATGAGATAAAATAAGACGCTCGGCCGATGCTGTTTTAGCGATTTCAGCGGCTTCTTTTGCAGTAGAATGAAAATAGTTGTAAGCAAGCTCCTCGTCTCCCGCTGAAAAAGTAGCTTCATGGACTAAAACATTTACATGCATAGCAAGCTGAACACTTTGCATGCACTTTCTTGTATCTCCTAAAACCGTGATGACCTTCCCTTTTTTAGGCTCTCCTACAAATTCTTGACCATTGATTATACGCCCATCTTTTAATACTACTTCTTTCCCTTCCTTTAACTGCTGATAATGAGGCCCCGGGGGAATATTCATCTCTTTTAAACGCTGAACGTCCAGTGATCCTGGTAAATCTTTTTCGACAATTCGATATCCATAAGATAAAATGCCATGTTCAAGTTTGCCAAACTCCACTGAAAAAGTTTCATCTTCAAAAATCGTTCCACTTTCACTTTCCTCTTCTATTTCAACAATCTCTAGAGGATATTGCAGATGAGTTTGACTTACAGCCAGCGTGACTTCAATAAATTCTTTAATTCCTTTTGGCCCGTATACAGTAAGCAGCGATTCTCCGCCTTGAAACGAACGGCTTCCAAGGAGTCCAGGCAATCCGTAAATATGATCACCGTGAAGGTGCGTAATAAAAATTTTCTCAATTCGCCTCGGTTTAACGGTTGTATGTAAAATTTGATGCTGAGTTGCTTCTCCACAATCAAAAAGCCACACCGCCCCTCTTTCTTGCAAAAGTTCGAGCGCAAGAGATGAAACATTCCGCTGTTTCGCCGGTACTCCTGCACCCGTTCCTAAAAATAACAATTCCATTTTCTACTTCCTCCTTCACACGCACAAAAAGCCTGTAAGTATATTATACAGGCTTTTTGCAAACTTACCTATTTGATGCTGTCAAGCGCATACGTAATAGTAGCTAATAACAGCTCAATATCACTTTCCTCAATGTTGAGAGGCGGCGAGAGGGTGAGAACATTATTATAGCCGGCCACCGTTGCTCCATTTTTCCCAATAATGACTCCTTTGCTTTTGCATTTAGCAATCACTTCATTTACAAGATTAACGTCTAACGGTGCCTTCGTTTGTTTATCAGCTACAAGTTCAATTCCAATTAAAAGCCCTTTACCCCTTACGTCTCCAACGTATGGGTGGCTATCGATAAGCGGCTTTAGCTCACTTAATACGTAAGCTCCAAGCTGTTTAGAACGGTCAAAAAGATTTTCTCTCTCCATAATTTCTAAATTCTTTAATGCCAGGGCACACGCAGCTGGACTTCCTCCAAATGTATTAACATGGCGAAAATACTCGTACTGATCGTTATCTTTGAACGCTTCATAAATTTCTTTTTTAACAGCAGTTGCAGAGAGGGGAAGATATGCGCTTGTAATTCCTTTTGCCATGGTAATGATATCTGGTTTTACATCGTAATTCATAAAACCAAAGGCTTCTCCTGTACGTCCAAAGCCGCAAATAACTTCATCTGCAATTAAAAGTGCACCGTGTTTTTCACACGTTTCTTTTACGCCTTTCATATAATTTTGAGGCGGTAAAAGAATTCCTCCTCCTGTAATAATTGGCTCCATAATAACAGCGGCAATCGTTTCACTTAGCTCCCACGTCATAACATTGTCAATATCTTTTACAGATTGAAGCTGTTCTTTCGGTGCATCGTAGTCATCTTGCCCTCGGTACGAATCAGGCGGAGCAACGTGAATAAAGCCAGGGGCAAGCGGTTCATATTTATATTTACGCTGAGCTTGGCCCGTTGCTGCTAGTGCGCCCATTGAATTCCCATGATACCCTCGGTAACGCGAAATAAATTTGTAGCGAGAATGCTCTCCTTTTTGCTGATGGTACTGACGCACAATTTTAAAAGCCGTTTCATTTGCTTCAGATCCGCTGTTTGAAAAGAAGATAACATAGTCATCACCTAGCATTTCATTTAGCTTCTCTGCCAGTTTGATAGCAGGTACGTGAGATTGAGTGAGGGGAAAATAAGCCAGTTCTTTTAGCTGCTCATAGGCTGCGAGCGCTAACTCATCCCGTCCATACCCGGTATTTACACACCAAAGCCCTGCCATTGCATCTAAATAGCGATTTCCTTGCTCATCTGTAATCCAAGCACCTTTTGCTTTTGTAGCTACCATCGTTGCATCCGGACTGTATGGTTTCATTCCATGCCATACATACTGCTCATCTTTTGCACGCAGATCTTTTTCATTTTGACTGACCTGTACCATCTTATCCACTCCCAAATCGCTAGCGCGGTATTTTTTTTCTGTATGAAAAGACTTCGACAAAATGCCGAAGCCACTTGCTATATTCATCTATATGTTAAAAGTCAAAGCGTGATGTAACCATCTTTTTACGTGTAAAGAAGTTCAAACCGTCTTTGCCGTTGACATGCAAATCTCCGTAAAAAGAGTCTTTCCAACCGGAGAATGGGAAGAAGGCCATTGTAGCAGGTACTCCTACGTTAATACCGAGCATACCAGCATCTGCTTCTTCTCTAAATTGACGCACCGCTTTTGCATCTTTGGTATAAATCGTTGCTCCATTTCCAAAACGGGATTTTTCCATATAGCGAAGTGCTTCATCTAATGTGTCAGCACGAAGCAAGCTTAGTACAGGTGCAAAAATCTCTTCTTTAGCAATGGTCATATCAGGAGTTACGCGGTCAAAAATTGTTGCTCCTAAGAAATTGCCTTCCGTATGTTCATCCATTTCTTTACGTCCGTCACGAATGAGTTCCGCTCCTTCTTTCATGCCAAGTTCAATATAATCCAGCACCTTATCACGGTGCTCTTTTCGAATCACAGGCGTTAGAAGCACTTCATCATCAAAGCCGCTTCCCATAATTAATTCATCTGCTTTTTGCTTTAATTTTGCGACGAATTCATCGCCTTTTTCACCAACCACGACCACGGCGCTGCACGCCATGCATCGCTGGCCGGCACTTCCATAAGCGGAGCTGATAATATGTGATACCGCTTTATCCATATCGCAGTCTGGCATCACAACATGATGATTTTTAGCTCCAGATAAAGCCTGAACTCGTTTCCCTTGAGATGCAGCTTGTTCATAAACATATTTTGCTACCGGCTGCGATCCGACGAATGAAATCGCTTTAACTTTTTCATGCTCTATTAATCCGTTCACAACGTCGTGTGCCCCGTGCACAATATTTAATAATCCATCCGGTGCTCCTGCTTCTGTAAAAAGTTCAGCAAGTCGCGTTGCTAAAAGCGGCGTTCGCTCAGACGGTTTTAATACAAACGCATTTCCACATACAATGGCAAGAGGGAACATCCAAAGCGGTACCATCATCGGAAAGTTAAAAGGTGTGATGCCGCCAACGACACCCAGTGGAAAACGGAACATCTCAGAATCAATTTCTTCCGCTATGTTATTTAATGATTCCCCCATTAATAAAGTAGGAGCACCCGCGGCAAACTCCACGCATTCAATACCGCGCTGTACTTCACCGTAAGCTTCTTTAAAAGCCTTGCCGTTTTCTTGTACCACTAATTTAGCTAACTCTTCATGATGCTTAACTAGTAAATGCTGAAACGCAAACATTAATCTTGCTCGTTTTGGAGCAGGAACGTTACGCCATGTTTCAAATGTTTTTTGAGCTGTTTCCACCGCATTGGCTACGTCTTCTTTTGTAGAAAGCGGTACTTTTGCAATGACTTCGCCCGTCGATGGGTTAATTACCTCTCCAAATTTTCCCCCTGCCGTATCAACCCATTTTCCGCCCACGTAATTTTTTAAAACTTGCGTATCATTATTCACAACTGACATATCGCTTGGCCTCCTCAAAAAATAAGAAATGACAAATCTACCTTTATTATTGAATAAATAAATGGTGGTTGCATTAGACAAAATGTGAAACAACTCTAGATTCTCGTTTCACATTTTGCGCAGTGAACTAGGAGAAAGCATGAACTAAAATGAACATATAGTAAAATCAGCCTCAACATAAAAAAACAGCTGTTTCCAGCTGCTTACTTATCCGTTTATAAATTCCGCGCGCGACTTTTTCATCATAAACAAATATTCATATGCCATAATCATAAACTCAATTGCCAGTCGTTTTTCCGGCTCCATAAAGTCTTCACCCAGCAGCTTTTCTAGTTTTTCAATACGGTGATACAGCGTTTGCCGGACAATGTATAAACGCTTAGCCGTCTCTTGTTTAGATCCGTTGCATGCTAAATAAATTTTTAATGTTTCCATGAGTTTTGCATTATACGTTTCATCATATGTAATAACGGGCTGCAGATATTCAAACACCACTTCCTGTAAGTCTTCATGCTGATGTAAAAGCGAAATAATCCGGTACATATGCAAATCATCATAAAAATGAATAATGGTTTGTTTTTGCAGCATTTCTTGAATCGAAATTGTTTCTTTAGCCGTTTCATAGCTTTTATGCATGCAGTCAAGCTGTTCACAGTATTGGCCAATTCCGATAAAGCTAATGGCGTTCCTCTTTGAATTTTCATCCGATTCATATTGATTCATCCAGCGATGAAGGCTGTTTTCTAATCTCTCTCTCCACGTGCTAACCATTCGTTTGTTCAAAAGAATAAATAATACTTCGCGATTTCGCTCGGAGACTAATAAGTGAAAGCCTTCTTGTTCAAAAATGCTTCGCAAGATCAGCTTAAAATACGTTCGATCAAACTTCTCCCGCCTTTGCCACTTACAGCAAACAACGACACCTCCGCGAATAGGCGAATCTGAACACACTTCGTGCATAGAGTCTTTTATTTGTTCAAGAGTTAACTCTCCGTTCATCCATTTTGTCATCCATTCGGTTTCATCTACTCTTTTTTTCTCTTCGACATATAGGTCCTTCAAAAAATGCTGAGCAAGTGCAGTCGCCGTTCGGTCAACGGTGAGCACTTCAAGTTCTGTTAACGCTTCATTTATAGAAGCAACATATAGCTGAGCATAATCTTGTCCTAATAAATGAATAGGCTGCTCAGTAAAATGCGGACTTTCATTTTCCCTGCTTATATAATGAAGTAGAAGCTGCTGTTTGAGCAAGTCCATCTCAGGAGCAAAGGTAAGCAATTCATTTGAAACTTTAAGGCCGACAAGAAGCCCCGTAGATTCATATAAACACTGTAAGATGAGGGCCGGATCATTAACTGTTAACAGCAGCTGATTTAGCCTATGAGAATACTGTTCTAAATCGGAAATCATTTGATAGTGCTGATTAATTAAAAGCGAGTGAACATCTTGCGTAATTTCAACGAACGGAACTTCCTCGTGAAATAAAATAATCGGAAAATCATATTCGTTCGCTTTATCAATTACAATTTGCGGAATCTTAGAAGTATAAGTGCCAAGTTCAATACACAGTCCTGATGCCTTGCAAGAAATTAATTGCTGAAGAAATGATAAACAAGATTGAGAATCTTCTCCCCAGCCTACCCCTGTTGATAAAATGAGCTCGTTTCCTTTTAGCAGCTCATTAATGCGCGTCACTTCCATCACGTGCACCCACTTAACAGAATTAGTAAGCCCTTTCTCTCCAGCTATTACTTCACAGTTTACAAAATGTTTCCTTGTTAAAATCTCTGTTACTGTTAAATATGATTTCAAGTCAACACCGCCCCTAGCGAATTTCACATCATGTCTCCTGGATCATTAACGCGTATTTCGCACATGTGTAGAACAAAAGCTATATCTTCTTACATTATATTAAATATTTAGAAGAAATAAAATATTTAATGAAAGAAACGAAAAAAGCTGTAACGATAATGGATCGTTACAGCTTCTGAGCTGTTTGCTGTAATTTATTAAAAAAACCTTGGCGTTTAACCGCTTGTTCTTTAATTCGATGAATTTCTTTTTTATAAAAACGCAAATCTTGTAGTGACACTGCATTTAACATTTCCATTTTTAATTTATCAATAATTTTTGTTTCTTCCTGTGTCATACACTGCATAGCTTGATCCATCCGTGTCACACCCTTTTCGTATTTAATAGATTTAGTTTGAAAACGTTCTACTATAATATTTACTACAATTTACTAGATAACTAAACCTTTTCTCTTTCGATGTAAACGAAATGTAACAACTGTAATACAGTCAATGGATAATATCTAGTTATTTTGTTTCACATCCAAAACGAAAAAAACATAAAAACGGATCACTTTTGTCAGACAATATAGTAAAAAACTTATAGGGATTAGTAAACAAATAAAGAGATTGAAACATAATTAAAATTCCAATCAACAGCTAGAAGCACCTACGTACATGAAACCTACGTTCACCCTAGCAATAAAAAAATCCGAACGATTCATCGTTCGGATCTTCCTTCAGCTAAAATAATTTTGTCCCGGCCTCCGTTTTTATACTTGTTGAATCAGTACGGATGAAAAATATTTTCTAGCATCCGCCGTCAATATATGAAGGGTTTCTTGTTCGGTTTGGTTATTTTCGATGCGTTCAAACGTCACAAATGCCCCGCTTAGATTCTCCATTACGGCTGTTATTTTAAATCCTTTTTGCAGCAAAAAATCAATCTTTTCTCGCTCTGCCATATATTCATGGTAACTTGACATTTCCCTGCCCCCGATCTATTTCTTCATCTGTTTTTATAACATTAATTTTTCAGCTTCGTTAGCCGTGTTTAACTCATTAAACTTTGCTCGTTTTGTAAATTGTCCGTAGCCTTTTTGACCGACAAATTGCTTATCTTTTACGATAAATTCCCCGCGGCAAAGTACTGAAACCGGCTCACCCGTGACTTTCATTCCCTCAAATGCGCTATAATCGACTGCCATATGATGCGTATTTGCTGAAATCGTACGTTCAACAGAAGGGTCAAATATAAGCAGATCCGCGTCTGCGCCAACCGCTATTGTTCCTTTTTTCGGGTAAAGTCCGAACAGCTTAGCAATTTTTGTTGATGTTATATCTACAAACTGATTGATATTAATTCGTTTCTTCACTACTCCTTCTGAAAATAAAATACTCATGCGATCCTCGATAATAGGGCCTCCGTTTGGAATTTTCGTAAAATCTCCTTTTCCCAGATCTTTTTGACCGTTAAAATCAAACGAACACTGATCTGATCCAATCGTTTGCAAGTCGCCATTACGCAGAGCATTCCACAAAACATCTTGGTTCCATTTTTCACGTAAAGGCGGCGACCATACGTATTTTGCTCCTTCAAAATTCGGTTTTTCTAAATAGGTTTGGTCAAGCGTCAAATATTGCGGACACGTTTCGCCCCAGATATTTACGCCTTTTTCCCTTGCTTCAGCAATCTTTTTAACCGCTTCAGCGCACGACACGTGAACAACATAGAGCTGTGAGTCAGCCAGCTCCGTTAGCACCGCGGCTCTTCCCGTAGCTTCTCCTTCTATTTCTGGAGGACGAGTCAGTGCATGATAGATAGGATCGGTTTGTCCTTGTTCTAGTGCTTGTGCCGTTAAATACTCAATAACATCTCCATTTTCAGCATGTACCATCACAAGCGCCCCTAGTTTTTTAGCTTGCACTAGCGTTTGATAAAGGGTAGCATCGTCTGCTTGAAAAACATTTTTATAGGCCATGAACACTTTAAAAGAAGTAATTCCCTCTTTTTCAATAATCGTAGGAAGCTCATTTAATACATCTTCCGTGATTTCTCCAATCATTAGATGAAAGCTATAATCGATAGCCGCTTTTCCTGTCGATTTTTCATGCCATGTGCCGATCGCTTTTTGCAGCGGTTCGCCTTTATTGGTTAAGCAAAAATCAATAACAGTTGTCGTGCCTCCAAAAGCTGCTGCTCTTGTACCTGTTTCAAAGTCATCTTTTGTAACGGTGCCTCCAAACGGCATATCTAAATGAGTATGAGGATCGATGCCTCCTGGAAATATATAGTTACCTTTTGCATCAATCACTTCACAGCCCTGCTCTTCAAATGCCGAGCCAATTGCCGAAATAACTCCATTTTCAATTAAAATATCGGCTTTATACGTATCTGTTGCTGTGACTACCACACCATTTTTAACGATTTTCTTCATTTCTTCATCCCCTTTGTATTTATACGTCTAATCGCTGTGCAGCCGTCGCTTGTAAAGCAGCTTGGCGTTCATTCCACGTCATTGGAGGCTGTTCATTCGGTAATTCAACCATGGATATAGCCCCGTCCACCGGACATACAATCGAACATAAATTACAGCCTACACAATCTTCTTCTCTTACTTTTAAATAAGATTTCCCTGAAGGGTCTTTCAGCATATCAATACATTGGTGAGAAGTATCTTCACAAGAAATATGACATTTATTGCAGTTAATACACGTCTCCGGATCGATGCGAGCCACTACTTTATAATTGAGATCTAAGTTGCCCCAGTCGGAATATTTTGAAACGGCTTTCCCTACAATATCACTTACTTTTTCGATTCCTCTTTCATCCAAATAATAATTGAGACCTTGAATCATATCCTCTACAATGCGGAACCCGTGATGCATAGCAGCTGTACATACTTGCACACCTGTAGCACCCATGAGCATAAATTCGACGGCTTCTTGCCAGTTCGAAACGCCTCCCATACCTGATATTGGAACGTTAATAAACGGACTTCTCGCACATTCAGCAACCATGTTTAATGCAATCGGCTTAACAGCCGGGCCGCAATAACCTCCGTGAGCGCCTTTTCCTGCTACGTGTGGAATCGTATTCCATGAATGAATGTCTACTCCTGCTAAACTATTAATAGTGTTAATCATGCTCACAGCGTCAGCACCGCCTCGAACCGCTGCTTCTGCTGTAACGGTGATATCTGTGATATTTGGGGTTAATTTAACAATGACCGGCGTTTGGGCAACTTCTTTAGCCCAATACGTTTGTTTTTCAACCAAATCTGGGACTTGCCCAGAGGCAGCACCCATCCCTCGTTCTGCCATCCCATGCGGACACCCAAAGTTCAGCTCTAATCCATCCACTCCTACGTCTTCTACTTTTTTGACAATTTCATGCCATTTTTCTTGCTGAGGCTCTACCATAAGAGAGGCAATAATTGCGTGGTTAGGAAACTTCTTTTTCGTTTCATAGATTTCCTTCAAATTAACTTCAAGAGGACGATCGGTGATTAACTCAATATTATTGAAGCCGGCTACGCGCTGACCGTTGAAGCCAACGGCAGCAAATCGTGAGGAAACATTTAAAATCGGATCACCAAGCGTTTTCCAAACTGCGCCTCCCCATCCTGCTTCAAATGCACGCTGCACTTGATAACCTGAATTGGTTGGCGGTGCGGATGCCAGCCAAAACGGATTTGGTGATTGAATACCTGCTAAATTTGTTGTTAAATCTGCCATAGATTTCTCCTCCTCCTGATTTTAAGCTGTTTCCATTGTTTCTTTTGTTAACTGCATATGAATATTTAACGCCGTTTGTTTTCCTTGCTGAGCAGCGGTCACAACCATTGCTTCTCCTTGCCCTTTACCAAAAATAACGTCTCCGCAAGCAAATACTTTTGGATTGGATGTTTGAAACGTCTCTTGATTAATTAAGACAACTCCGTCTTCATGATGCAGCTGAAATTGTTGAATCAAAGACAGGTACCGTTCTTGACCAATTGCTTTAACAACAGCATCGACTGGAATGGTAAACGTTGAACCTTCAACAGGAACAGGCTTTCTTCGGCCGTCTGCATCTGGATCTGTTAACGTCATTTTTACACATTCAATCCCGCTCACCTTATCATTTTCATCTCCAATAATTCGTATAGGAGCCGTTAACCAGCGGAATTCAACACCATCTTGTTTCGCAAATTCAAATTCAAAATCATAAGCCGTCATTTCTTCTCGTGTACGACGGTATAAAATTTGAACATTTTCAGCCCCCAAGCGCACGGAACACGTAGCACCATCAATCGCAGTATTTCCCGCACCAATGACGGCAACACGCTTACCCACAAATTCTGTCGATAACGCTTCTGACTTCGTTTTTTTCACAAAATCAATCGCATCATACACACCGTCTAGCTCTTCACCTTCAACATGTAGAGAAGGCACCTTGCTCATACCAATAGCTAATACAACCGCGTCATACGACTGCAGCAATTCGCTTGGAAGAATATCTTCTCCAATTCTTACGTTTGTTTTAATTTTCACATCTAAATTTTTCACTTGTTCAACTTCCCAGAATGAAATCGCTTGAGGAAGACGAAACGACACGATTCCATATGTATTTAACCCTCCTGCTTGTTTTTCCGCTTCAAAAATGGTTACGTCATACCCAAATCGGGCCAGTTCTCTTGCTGCAGAGAGACCAGCCGGACCCCCCCCAACAATTGCTACCTTTTTGCCGTTTGCTCTTCCTTTCTCAAACAGCACCTGTTCATTTTGAATAGCCCAATCCGTTGCGTAGCGCTGCAAATCTCCAATCATAATTGGTTTGGTTGAATGGTTAAGCACACACGCTCCTTCACATAGTTCATCGGTTGGACAAACTCTCGAACAACTTGCTCCTACAGGATTAGAAGACATAATCGTTTCGGCAGACCCCTTTAAATTGCCCGATGCAATTTTTTTAATAAACGTCGGGATGTCAATTCCTGTAGGGCATGCCTGAATACAGGGTGCATCATAACAGTACAAACATCGATTAGATTCTTCGACCGCTTCTCTATTTGACAACCCTTTTTCTACTTCATTAAAGTTTTGAATGATGGACTGCAAACTTTCCTGTGATCGCATTGCATCAACCTCCCAAGGATATCTGTTGATAAAACTAAAATTGAAAGCGCTTACATATTTTTTATATACGTTATTCTCAACTTCTACTTTGGTAAAATGTATTACTAACTTTATTGTACAAAACGACCGTCTTTTCTTCATTATACATTATGTTAAAAAATTCAGACTATTTACTATTCACTATGTAAAAAGCCTTGCTTTTATATAAAAGCAAGGCTGCAACTATTATTTTGCTACTTCTTTAATAATCGACACTACTAGTTCAGATGTCTTCACCAGTTCTTCTACCGGAATTTTTTCATTTGTTGTATGAATGTCTTCATAACCAACTGCTAGATTTACTGTTGGGATATCAAAGCCTGCGATTACATTTGCATCGCTTCCGCCTCCGCTTTGAAGCAAGCGTGAAGGACGATCGATATTAGCCACGGCTTTTTTAGCAACTTCGACAACATGATCTCCATCGCCAAATTTAAAGCCTGGATACATCACTTTAATATCCACTTCCGCACGTCCGCCCATTTCTTGTGCAGCTGTTTCAAACGCTTCTTTCATTTTCGCTACTTGTGCTTCCATTTTTTCTGGAATTAATGAACGAGCTTCTGCTAAAATATCGACGCGGTCACATACGATATTCGTTTGCGTTCCACCTTCAAAACGTCCAATGTTCGCTGTAGTCTCTTTATCAATACGTCCAAGTGGCATTTTAGAAATGGCTCTTGAAGCAATCGTAATAGCAGAAACGCCTCGTTCAGGAGCTACACCTGCATGAGCTGTTTTTCCATAAATTGTTGCATTTACTTTCGCTTGCGTCGGCGCAGCAACGATAATGTCTCCCACTTTGCCATCGCTATCTAAAGCATAGCCGAATTTTGCCGTTACGAGGCTAGAATCAAGAGCTTTAGCGCCCACTAAGCCAGATTCTTCTCCTACTGTAATAATAAATTCAATTTTTCCGTGCGCGATGTTTTCTTCTTTTAATACGGTGATGGCTTCTAGCATTGCTGCTAAGCCTGCTTTATCATCCGCTCCAAGAATTGTCGTGCCGTCACTTTTAATATAGCCATCTTCAATAGATGGTTTAATACCGTTTCCAGGTACGACTGTATCCATATGAGAAGTAAAGTAGATTGTGTCTACGCCTTCTTTTGTAGCTGGCAGTGTGCAGATTAAGTTGTTGGCTCCGTGGCCCGTTTTTTCTTTGGCATTATCTTCTACTACTTCGACGCCTAATGCGGTAAATTTTTCTTTTAGTACAACAGCAATTTTTTCTTCATGCTTTGTTTCTGAGTCTACTTGTACTAATTCAATAAATAAATCAACGATTCGTTGTTCATTAATCATAATATGTAATCCCTCCAAAAATAACCTACAATGGTATGTTACCATGTTTCTTTGCTGGACGCTCTTCCTTTTTATTGTGCAACATTTCAAGCGCTTGTATTAATTTTATTCGCGTTTCCCGAGGATCAATAACATCATCCACCATTCCAGCGCTTGCCGCTACGTAAGGATTAGCAAATTTCTCGCGATACTGTTCAATTTTTTCATGTCTTGTTTCATCTGGGTTTTCGCTGCCTCGAATGTCGTTTGCAAAGATAATATTTGCAGCACCTTGAGGACCCATAACAGCGATTTCGGCATTGGGCCACGAATACACAAGGTCCGCTCCAATCGATTTACTATTTAAAGCTACGTATGCACCGCCGTACGCCTTTCGCAAAATCACCGTGATTTTCGGAACGGTAGCTTCGGAGTATGCATATAAAATTTTAGCACCATGACGTATAATTCCGCCATGTTCCTGCTTGATACCTGGGAAAAAACCTGTAACATCTTCAAATGTAATAAGTGGGATATTAAATGAATCGCAAAATCGAATAAACCTTGCTGCTTTGTCTGAGGAGTTAATATCTAAACTGCCTGCCATTACTTTAGGCTGGTTACACACAAGTCCGACAACTTTTCCATCTATGCGGGCAAAACCAATGACAATATTTCTTGCAAAGTCTTTTTGCACTTCAAAAAATGAGTGCTCGTCCACTACTTGGTGAATGACTTGACGCACATCGTAAGGGCGCACGGCATCAAACGGGACAACATCTAATAAATCCGGACGATAATGATCAGACTCTGCCTTTGAGGCTAAAGGAGGCTGCTCTTGGCTAGACTGAGGAAGATAGCTTAAGAGCGTTCGTACTTGTTCTAGCACCTCTTGTTCTGTTGCGCCTCTAAAATGGGCATTACCGCTAATTTCGTTATGAACAGCTGCTCCTCCAAGATTTTCAGAGGAAATGCTTTCTCCCGTTACCGTTTCAATTACTTTTGGTCCTGTAATGAACATTTGACTTGTTTCTTCTACCATAAAAACAAAGTCCGTAATCGCCGGTGAGTAAACGGCCCCGCCTGCACAAGGACCCATAATAACAGATATTTGAGGCATGACACCCGAATAAATGGCATTTCGATAAAAAATATGACCGTATCCATCGAGAGACATGACGCCCTCTTGAATACGAGCCCCGCCTGAATCATTTAACCCAATAAACGGTACGCCTGTTTTAGCCGCTAAGTCCATTACGTGCGCAATTTTTTTAGCATGCATTTCACCTAACGCGCCTCCAAATACTGTAAAATCTTGCGAAAACAAATAGACTGAGCGACCGTTTACCTTGCCGTAACCTGTTACTACCCCGTCTCCTGGTCCTACTTGATTATTCATACTGAAATCTGCACACCGATGTTCAATAAACGGATTTAATTCGACAAATGTATGTTCATCCAAAAGAATTTCAATTCGTTCGCGTGCCGTTAGTTTTCCTTTATGGTGCTGTTTTTCAATTTTTTCGTCTCCGCCGCCTAACTCGATCTTTCGGCGCTTATCGTACAATTCATTTAATTTATCATAAATGTCAACCATGTTTCTTCTCCTCCTCTAGTGTTTTTTCACAGAGCTCATAAAGAACACCGTTTGCTGACTTTGGATGCAAAAAAGCAATGGATGCTTCCCCTGCGCCTTTGCGCGGAACATCGTCAATCATTTGCACACCCTTTTCCTTTAACTCGTTAATCCGTTCTTCAATCGTGCGCACACCTAAAGCAACATGATGAAGACCTTCACCTCTCTTTTTGATAAACGCGCCGACCGCACTGTCTTCAAAGAGCGGCTCTAATAATTCAATTTTTACGTTGCCGCACTGAATAAAAGCAACTTTTACGCCTTGTTCTTCTACTTCTTCTACTTTTAATAGAGACAGTCCTAATACCTTTTCATAAAACGGGAGGCTGCCTTCAATTGATTTTACAGCTATTCCTATGTGATCAATTCCTTTTATCACTTTCTCACCTCTTTTAAAAAAGCGTTTTCATTTACACATATTCTTGAAAACAAAAGAAATCTCCTGCTCGCGTACCTACAGAAAGTTGCTTGTCTAAGCAGCGGAAGACATGTAAAATAGGAAAAAAACGTGTAGGAGGACTTTGGTTGTATGTCTAATAAGAAAATCCAAAAAACCATTGTGTTTTTAATGCTTCTTGTCATGTTAATATCTACGCTTTTAGCGGGACTTGCCATGTGGTTTTAATCGAGACTGATGACTAAAAACATAGATGCACTGCTGCTTCTTTGTGCAATGCAAACATATAAAAAAGACTGGTGACTAGTCACCAGTCTTTTGCTGTATATTCACAATGCCTTTTTGAGCGGCTAACTCTTCAAAAGATTGATCTGTAGATACAATCCATACTTTTGTACCTAACGGGACTTGATCATATAAATGGCTTACTTCACGATTTTCTACGCGAATACAGCCATTCGATACATATTTACCGATGGAATCCGGCTGATTTGTACCATGAATGCCATAAATACGTCCGTCAGTCTCTCTTGCATCAAACCCAATCCACCTTACACCTAGAGGATTTTGAGGAGCGCCTCCTTCAATATTACTTCTCCGATAATAAGGATTAACAGCTTTTACTGTTACCGTGAACTCCCCTTCCGGCGTCAGATTAACTGTTTTCCCCGTTGCTACTTTAATAATTTGTTTAATTTCTTTATTTTGAATATAAGCAAGCTCATTGCTTTGTTTATTAATAATAATATAAGGATCATTTGGCAACGGAGTTTCTCCTAATGGCCAAACCGGAGATAGTAGTAAAAGGATAAAAGCAAACACATGCACGTAATCCACCACCTTACGTTAGTCCTAAGTAGAAGACAAGAGAGATATCTCTTGTCTTGTTTAGTGTTCGTAAGCAAGATAAACAACATGCATACTGTTTAACTTATTTTTAAGGTTTGTTTAATAACCAAATATTGTTCAATTTCTTTGACTACGTGCAGTAAATCGGCACGCGCTTCAAACTCTTCCCGCGTTTTGGGAAGCGGCATCTCTGCAAACGCTTCTCGTAAATGCTGAAGTTTGGCTAAAAATAATTTTGCTGTATTACCGGGGTGGATGGATAGACTTAATTCTTCAATGAAATCGGCAATCATGTAGCGCTGTTCTACCACCAAGTCAATAGCGGTAATGAGAGGAAGCGTTCGCTCAATAATTTCAAGCTGTTTTTCACGAATTTTAAAATAGCGGTAATAATAGTTTTCCCCACGCACAAAATGATTTTCTACATCACGAAACGCAAGGCTTTTTGCTTTTTCTAAAATTTTTACCGTATCTGCAATTTCCTTACCGTCCCAACTGCTGTCATTGGTTCTGAGATACAGGGCAATTTCTTTTAACATCGACCGGAAATTCTCTTCAATTTCTTGCTGATACGTGCGAAGCTCTTGATCTAAACTTGGCATGTATAAATTCACAAGCAGGGCAACACCTATCCCAATTACAATTAAGCCAAGTTCATTAAAGACGATTCCCCATGTCATATTGCCTTTGGAGTAAATATGAAGCAAAATAACGGAGCTTGTAACAATGCCTGCATTAACTTTGAATATAACCGTAACCGGGATAAACAAAAGCAGCATCAGTCCTATAACAAGTGGATGATAAGCAATCCCTTCAAAGAATATAAACGAAAACAGAATGGATAAAGAACAAGCAATAAAACGATCGCTTGCACTTCGCAACGATTTTTTCTTTGAATTTTGAATGCACAAAATGGTGATAATTCCAGCTGATACAAAAAACTCGAGGTGAAAGAACTGAGCTATAATAATAGCCAGTGATGTACCGACGGCTGTTTTAATTGTCCGGTACCCAATTTTAAATTTCATTTTCTAGACTCCTACATGTTGGTTTCTTTTTAGTGTGATAAAATACTCTATTCTTTATTAACACGAATAGAAAAATAACACAACCTTAAATCTTGCTGTACCGTATAAATTCCAATAAAAAAAGTGCAGAAAAGATCGTACTCTTCCTGCACTTTTTTATTATAAAATCTTTTCTAAGAAATCTTTAGCACGCTTGCTTTTAGGCGCTGAGAAAAATTCAGCCGGAGGCGCATCTTCAACAAGAACACCGCCGTCTAAAAACAGCACACGATCCGCTACTTCTCGTGCAAATCCCATTTCATGCGTTACAATGACCATCGTCATTCCTGTTTCTGTTAGCGACTTCATTACATCTAGTACTTCTTTTACCATCTCTGGATCCAATGCTGATGTTGGTTCGTCAAACAGCATCACTTTCGGCTCCATTGCCAGTGCTCTCGCAATAGCTACACGCTGCTTTTGACCGCCCGATAAGCGATTTGGAAACTCGTTGGCTTTCTGAGCAAGTCCCACTTTTTGGAGTAATTCTTTGCCTTTAGCAACAGCCGTTTCTCTTGACACGCCTTTTACCGTCATCGGAGCATACGTCAAATTTTCAAGCACTGTCATATGTGGAAACAAGTGAAAATGCTGAAATACCATTCCTACGTTTTCACGCACACGCATAATGTTTGTTTTTTTATCTGTAATCACTTGACCGTTAATTGAAACGACTCCGCTCGTCGGTTCTTCAAGCAGGTTCATACAGCGTAAAAAAGTAGATTTACCAGAACCAGAAGGGCCAATAACAGCCACGACTTCTTTTTCTTTAATCGTAGTTGAAATACCTTTTAAAACTTCATTTTTACCAAATGATTTGTGTAGATTTTCAACATTAATCACCTTTTCTCATTCTCCTCTCGACTGCTTTACCAAGGAGCGTTAAGCCCATTACCATTACATAATAAATCAACCCTGCAAAAATTAACGGTTCAAGGTAGGCGAATTTTTCTCCACCTACAATGTAAGCACGTCGCATAATGTCGAGTGCTCCGATAACTGTAACGATAGCTGATTCCTTTGTTAATGTAATGAACTCATTCATTAAAGCAGGTAAAATATTTTTGAGTGCCTGTGGCAAAATAATTTGTCCCATCATGCGGCGATAAGGAATTCCTAACGCTAATGCCGCTTCACGCTGTCCTTTATCAACAGCTAAAATACCAGCGCGAATAATTTCAGATATATATGCTGCAGAGTTTAGCCCGAACGCAGCAACGGCCGCTGGAAACGGGGCAATATCAAACCCGAGCAGCTGAGGTAATCCAAAGTATATTAATAATAATTGCAGTACTAGCGGTGTTCCGCGAAACACGGACGTATATGCATCCGCAAACCATTGAAGAGGTTTATTGCGGCTGATTTTACATAAAGATAAAATAACTCCCAGCACAAACCCTAAAATTGCTGAAGCTAGGACTATCTGTATCGTTACCCCTATCCCTTTTAAAATATAAGGCATAGAAGGCACGATTTGCGAAAAATCCAAATTCATGCCTAGTTCCATTCCTCTCTAACTATCATTCTTATTTTTGGTTGTCAAACCACTTAACGATTAATTTATCTAATTCACCGTTTTCTTTCATTTTCTTTAATTCACGGTTAAAGTCATTCGTTAGCTTGCTGTCTTTAGGAAATGCGATTGCTGATCCTTTACTTGAATCTGGACGCCCTGTATCAGACATTTGCAAGCTTTTGTCTTTATTCACATATCCTTTAGCTACTGTATCTTCAATAATCGCTGCATCGATACGATTTGATTTCATTTCTTGAATTAGTTCTGGAATACGGTCACGCGTTGTTACATTTACTCCGTCAACTTCTTTTGCAATTTCTTTTGCTTCGTCTGCTTGAATAGAAGAAGTTTGTACACCGACTGTTTTTCCTTTTAGTTCTTCTGCATTTTTAATTGGGGCATCTTTCTTCGATACAATCATGTTTTTTGCTTCATAATATACGTCTGAGAAGTCCACGTTCTTTTTACGCTTTTCAGTTGGCGTCATACCAGCTAAAACTAAATCGACTTTATTAGATTGTAAAGCTGGAATTAATCCGCCAAATTCCATATCCTTCACCTGTACGTCATAGCCTAACTTTTTACCGATTGTTTTTGCTAAATCTACGTCAAATCCGATTGCTTCACTATCACCTTTTGCCGTATCAATATATTCAAATGGTGGGTAATCTGCTGATGTTCCCATTACTAGTACTTTTTTATCTTTGTCGTCGCTGCTTGCTCCGCCATTAGACGTTCCTTCTCCTGCTCCGCATGCAGCTAAAACGCCTGCTGTTAAAAGACCAATTGCCGTTACCGATAACCACTTCTTCAATTTCATCTTCGTTCCCCCTAGTTTATTCCTTACATTATTTTTTAAAAATTAATAATATTATGAAATAAGTTTTTTGCTATTGCAAGTAAATGTCGAAATTTAAATATATATTCATATAAATGTATTTTAACACAACATTATAAATATGCAATATCTTTTTTAAATATAAGTTTCACTATTTGAAAATACCTTTTCTCAACATTTTCCACTCGTTAGAAAGCCTGCATACAGATAGGTAAAAAAACGCATAAAAAAAGAAGCCGTTCAAAACGGCTTCTCTCTTACACTTCTTCACAGTGCTGTTCGAATGCTTCTTGCAGCTTCATCACAACTGACATTGGCTCATGGCCTTCAATTTCGTGACGCTCTACCATTGTGATAATTTTTCCGTCTTTTAATAAGGCGAAAGATGGAGATGAAGGCGGATAACCTTCAAAGTATTCGCGTGCACGTGCAGTTGCTTCTTTATCTTGCCCAGCAAATACTGTAACCAAGTTTGTTGGACGTTTATCATAATGTACAGCGTGCGCTGCAGCAGGTCTTGCAATACCTCCTGCACAACCACAGACTGAATTCACCATTACAAGCGTTGTACCAGGCTTTTTAAACGTTTCATCTACCGCTTCAGCCGTCGTTAATTCTGTATAACCAGCAGCTGTAATTTCTTTACGGGCTTGACGAACAACGTCGTTCATAAACAAGTTAAAATCGATATTCATTTTCATACCTCCCTTTTGCTATCTATTCTTTATCATAGCAAACGAAAACTAAAAAGGCGATTGCTTTGACTCATTTTTTCTTGGTAATCAAGATTAAACAAGAAAAGAAATGGTGATACTATTTTTACAGCTAGAAAACCATACTCTTAACTCCCTAGTGTAGAAGGATCCGCATAAAATACAGGATCCTTTTTTATATTTCCTTCATCGCCTGCTGGTAGGTTTTAATTAAGTGTTCGAGAGCTTCAGCCATTGTGACATCTCCCGTCATCATTTGTTTTTCAACATCCCCTAACGTTTGCTTAACTAAAGGATGTTCATAAAATGATTCTTGTAAATATTCATTAACACTTGCTTGTAACCATGCCTTCATTTGCTTTTGTCTTACTGTATAAAACAGATCATTTTTATTCATCCATTCCTTATAGTTACAAATTATCTTCCACAAGTCTTGAAATGATGCTTCTTCATAAGCAGAAGTTGTGATGACCTGTGGATTCCACCCTTCAGAATGATCGTGAAGGAAACCGATGATGCTTTCGTATTCTTTTGCAGTCACTTCTGCTTTTAGCCGGTTATCCCCGTCTGCTTTATTTACACAAATCAAATTAACCCATTCAAGCAGCCCTTTTTTAATTCCTTGCAAATCATCTCCTGCTCCGGTTAAAGCAAGCAGAACAAAGAAGTCTACCATCTCTTTTACAATCATTTCACCTTGGCCAACGCCCATCGTTTCGACAAATATGATGTTATACCCAGCCGCTTCACAAAGAAAAATGGCTTCTCTCGTTTTAAGATGAACACCTCCAAGCGTTCCTTGAGAAGGTGAAGGACGGACAAAAGCGTTCTCTTGTTTGGTAAGAAGCTCCATTCTCGTTTTATCTCCTAAAATACTTCCTCCAGACAAGGTACTGCTTGGATCGACTGCCAAAACTGCAACGGAATGGCCATTTTTGCATAGGTACGACCCAAATTTGTCAATCAGCGTACTTTTTCCTGCTCCGGGTACGCCTGTAAAACCGATGCGCACTGAATGCCCCGTATGAGGATAGATTTCTTTAATCAGCTGTTGTGCTATTACTTTATGCTTGGGCGCTTTACTTTCAATTAAAGTAATAGCTTGAGCTAACGCTGTTCTTTTTCCTTCAAGCAGCCCTTGTTTATAATCTTGTACCGTTTTTAATTTCACCAATTGTCTTCACCAACTATTCTTCTAACCGTTTCTTTATTTCATATAAAACGGAAACGGCCGCTTTTGGGATTACTGTTCCAGGTCCAAAGATTGCAGAAGCGCCGTGTTCTAAAAGAAATGAGTAGTCTTGTTTAGGAATAACGCCTCCGACAATAACAACGATATCGTCGCGCTCTAATTTCTTTAACTCATCAACAAGCTGCGGCAGCAACGTTTTATGCCCGGCTGCCAAAGAACTTATGCCAATCACATGTACGTCGTTTTCTACAGCTTGCCTTGCTGTTTCTTGAGGCGTTTGAAATAAAGGACCGATATCAACATCAAATCCAAGATCAGCAAAGGCTGTTGAAATGACTTTCGATCCTCTGTCATGCCCGTCTTGCCCCATTTTTGCGACTAAAATTCTTGGGCGTCTTCCTTCTTCCTCTAAAAATTCAGCCGTGAGCTTTCGAACTTCTTCGATTTGATCTCGATGCACAAACTCCGCACTGTATACCCCGCTGACTGACTTAGAAGTAGCCTGATGTCTTCCAGCCACTTTCTCAATAGCTTCTGAAATTTCACCTAGTGTAGCTCTAGCTCTCGCAGCTTCAACCGCAAAAGCAAGGAGATTCCCTTCACCTGTTTTGGCACAATTGGTCAGTCGATTAAGCGCTTCGATTACCGCTTGTTCGTTACGTTCACTGCGTATTTTCTTTAACTTTTCCAGCTGCTTCATTCGAACTGCTGTGTTATCAATATCAAGAATATCAAGCGGTTCTTCTTGCTCCGGCTGAAACTGATTCACACCTACAATAATTTCTGCCTGCGAGTCTATTCTTGCTTGTCTGCGCGCAGCGGCTTCTTCTATCTTCATTTTAGGTACGCCTGCTTCTATTGCTTTTGTCATTCCGCCGAGCTGCTCTATTTCTTCAAGGTGCTTCCACGCTTTTATCATTAATTCATTCGTTAATGATTCCACATAATAAGAGCCTCCCCAAGGATCAATAACGGAACAAATCTCCGTTTCATTTTGTAAATAAAGCTGCGTATTTCGGGCAATTCTAGCTGAAAAATCAGTTGGAAGAGCAATCGCTTCATCTAGTGCGTTTGTATGAAGCGACTGCGTATGTCCTGATACTGCAGCCAGAGCTTCGACGCATGTTCTAATAACATTATTAAATGGATCCTGCTCCGTTAAGCTCCATCCGGACGTTTGAGAATGCGTTCTAAGAGCTAGAGATTTAGGGTTATCCGGCTCAAACTGCTTCATTAACTTTGCCCACAGCAGCCTCCCTGCTCTCATTTTCGCTACTTCCATAAAATAGTTCATTCCAATTGCCCAGAAAAAGGATAGCCTCGGAGCAAATGCGTCAATTGTAATTCCCGCTTTCAAGCCGGTTCGTACATATTCAAGTCCATCTGCAAGCGTATAAGCAAGCTCTAAGTCTGCTGGAGCACCTGCTTCTTGCATATGATAGCCTGATATACTGATACTGTTAAATTTCGGCATGTACTCCGCTGTATATTTAAAAATATCCGCAATGATTCGCATTGACATCTCAGGAGGATAAATATACGTATTGCGCACCATATATTCTTTTAAAATATCATTTTGAATCGTTCCAGCCAGCTTTTCTTTTTTTACGCCTTGTTCTTCAGCTGTTACGATGTAGAAAGCTAAAATAGGAAGCACCGCCCCGTTCATTGTCATCGACACGGACATTTGATCAAGCGGAATCCCTTCAAACAGCTGCTTCATATCTATCATTGAATCAATTGCCACACCTGCTTTCCCTACATCTCCAACAACTCTTGGATGATCAGAGTCGTAGCCGCGGTGGGTAGCAAGATCAAAAGCAACAGACAGCCCTTTCTGTCCAGCAGCTAGGTTTCGGCGGTAAAAGGCATTGCTTTCCTCCGCCGTTGAGTATCCTGCATACTGCCTAATAGTCCAAGGCCGATTCACATACATCGTTGCATACGGTCCTCTCACAAACGGTGGGACACCAGGTGCAAAGTGAATAAAATCGAGGCTATCTCTATCTTTTTTTGTATATACTGATTTTAATTCAATTTGTTCATTTGTTTGAAAGGCAGTGAATGAACTTTGAGTCACGTCATCTTCCCTTTGCTGCTTTGAAAATGATAATGGAATATTAGAAAAAGAAGGCTTTTTATACATGAACTTCTACCTCCAAAGCACATAATAACTTCTTAACGCATTGAATAACATTCGTCTTAGGATGTATGACGCTCATTACACCTTTTTGCTGCCACTGCGTTTTGCGTGATACATGTTCTTCCCCTACTACGTACACATAAACGGAATCTTCCTCAAAATACGTCATCGCTTTTGTTAAGAGCTTTTCCACGAGTTCATCACTTCCACAGATCACATATGCTTCGTGCTTTTGTTCATTCATCCAATCTGCTATCTCGACATAGGAATCTATGTTTTTAATTGTTTCACACGCAAAGCCTGCACTTTCAAATAAAGACCGGGCAATCTCAGCTTTTTTACGGCTGTTAGGATCGGTGAGCTCCATAATGCCAATGCTCATTCCCTTTGTATAAACCCGTATTTTTTCAAACTTCTCTGCTGCTCTCCACTTAGTGAGCGGCACAACACTGTCAGGCTGTGTCTGCTTCGCCATTTGTTTTAGCATCCACCCTGCTGTTACCCCTTTAGATGCTAGCTTTGTATAATCCTCTAGGGAAAGATTTGATGAAAATTCCGAAGCGTTCTGATCACTGTATTTATCCATTTTTATTTCTTCTTTTCTAAACGGGGTGCTTTTTATCTCTTGAGATACATCCTGTTGCTTAGGAGCATAGTGTGTGACTCCGATCAAGCGCTCAATTCGGCACTCTATATTCTCTTGTCTTTTTACTTTCATTTGTTCAACTTCATCTTGAATTCGCCCTTGTTTTAAAGCTTCTTCCATTCCGCCGTGGTCTTCAATGTTGCCAAATAACTCCCAAGCTTTTGTCATTAATTCATGTGTGTAGGCTTCAACGTACCAAGAGCCTCCGGCAGGATCCGTTACTTTTGATATATGTGTTTCGTGCTGCAAAATTAAGTGAGTGTTACGGGCAAGGCGATGAGCGAACTGAGAAGATGAAGACGTGACAGAATCATATGGCTCAATATGCAGACTATCCGCTCCTCCTACAATAGAAGCAAATGCTTGAACCGTGCTCCTTAATGCATTTGTATACATGTCTTCTTTAGACTGTGTAAGATGTGACGTTTCTGTATGGATAAACGGCACTGAAACGGCCGTGTCATCAAAAGCACGAACCACATTTGCCCAAAGCATGCGAAAAGCACGAAGTTTGGATATTTCCATAAATAAATGTGAGCTAACTGAAAAAGAAAAGGTCATGTGAGGTAAAACTTGATGTAAGGACAAACCGCGTTTTATGCATTCATCAATATACTGCACCCCTGTAGCAAGCATATAAGCTAGTTCTTGAACAGCGTTTGCACCGCTGTTATGGTAAGGGATGCTTGATACAATGATCGTTTTGAGCTCTGGAACATTACTGTGAGCCAAACGCGTTGCGTAAGCTAAATGATCGTATAAATCTCGAGTAGAAAGTGGAACTCTTCCATATTCAGCAAGGGTGCCGAGCGGATCCATTCCAACCGTTCCTTTTAGCTGTCTCATATTAAAGTTATGATCAGCACAGTATGCTTTTAGAAACGAAAGAAGCGGAACGGATGTACATCCCGTATTTAAAAATAAAGGGACCGCTTCAAGAGCTACATGCTGAAACAAATGAGCAACATCCTCTAAAGTAGAAATTGTACCGCCTGATGCTACTTCAGCTTCAGTTGCTTCATCAACGTCTTTCCCTTGCCTCATTGCTTCACTGCACGTAAAAGCGGCCGTATTTTGTCCATTTCTCAAACTGTGTAAAAGAAGTTTATTGCTTTCTTTAATAGAAGGTAAGTCGATTTTTTGGGTGATTTCCCATTCCCCTAGTATGTATGATTCTTTACCGGCTCCGCTTAAACAATCTATTCCCGCCGGACTCTGCTGTAAGTAGTCTAAATGTGCCGTATCACTTTCGAAATAAAGCGGTTTCAAAAAGATGTTTTCCAACGTTTCTTTTGAAGAGATCGCGGTATTTTCGCTAACTTCCTGTGCCCAATCTTCTTTAGGTGTACGTGTAAATTCATGAAATGATAATGTATTTGTTTTCATTTCCATGCCCCTTTACAGTTAATAGCTGCCTGCTAAACCGAGATGATTACACTTTGAAGTTTGATGATTCTTCTTTTATTTTAATACATCTTTTACAAATTGTTCAATCATTGCTTCAAAATAAAAAGGGACCGGGACATAATTAACCTACGTTTACCATCACCATAAAAAAATCCGAACGAGTTGGATTCTCTTTCAAGAATCTAAATTCATCGTTCGGATCTTCCTTCAGCTAAAATATTTTTGTGTCAGCCTCTGTTTTAATAGACGGACGTATTCTCTTTAGAAGTAGATTCTAAAATCTCTTTAACTCTTGCCAAGAATCTGCCGCACACCAAGCCGTCTAACACGCGGTGATCAAGTGATAAACATAAGTTAACCATATCTCGAACAGCAATCATGTTATCAATAATAACCGGACGTTTTACAATAGATTCTACTTGTAAAATAGCCGCTTGCGGGTAATTAATAATCCCCATTGATTGAACGGAACCAAACGATCCTGTGTTGTTAACAGTAAACGTTCCGCCCTGCATGTCTTCAGACTTCAATGAACCCGTACGAACTTTTTGCGCGAGCTCTGTAATTTCACGCGCAATGCCTTTGATTGTCTTTTCATCGGCTTGTTTAATAACCGGCACAAATAAAGCATCGTCTGTTGCAACAGCAATCGATACATTAATGTCCTTTTTCTGAACAATACGGTCTCCTGCCCACATTGAATTCATTTGAGGGAATTCTTTTAAAGCTTGAGCCACTGCTTTTACGAAGAACGCAAAATACGTTAAGTTAAAACCTTCTTTTTGTTTGAAGTCCGTCTTTAATGCATCACGATAAGAAACTAAGTTCGTTACATCAACTTCAACCATTGTCCATGCATGCGGAATTTCGTGCTTGCTGCGAAGCATATTTGCTGCAATAGCTTTACGCACGCCTGTAACAGGGATTTCTTGATCTCCTGCTGCAGACACAACCGGCGCGGGCTGCTGCGTTTTTGGAGCAGCTGCCGCTACAGGTGCTTCTGGCTGAACTGTTGATGCAGGTGTTTCTTTCACTTCAGCAGCTCCGCCTTTTTCAATAACAGCTAAAATATCTTTTCTCGTAATGCGGCCGCCCGCCCCTGTCCCTGTCACGGTATCTAAATTAATATTATGCTCTTGTGACAGACGCATAACGGCTGGAGAGTATCGACTTTTATTGGATTGACTGTCCGCTGTTTTTGACGCTGATTCTTCTACAGTCTTATCAGACGTTTTCTGTTCTTTTTGAGGTACAGTTCCTTCTACTTCAATTAAACAAATCACTTCTCCTACAGGCAAAGTATCATCTTCACCTGCAATTAACTCTTTAATTGTTCCACTAAAAGAAGAAGGTACTTCAGCATTTACTTTATCCGTCATGACTTCAGCTAACGGGTCGTACTTATTTACGTGATCTCCAACAGAAACGAGCCATTTGCTAATTGTACCTTCTGTTACACTTTCACCGAGCTGCGGCATCGTAATTTTTTCAATAGCCAATTGATACAACTCCTTTTAAAATTGAGCTAATTCTCTCATTGCTTTTTCTACTTTATCTGGATTCACCATAAAATATTTTTCCATTGTTGGTGCATACGGCATAGCTGGAACATCAGGGCCAGCAAGGCGCTGAATTGGCGCATCTAAATCGAATAAGCAGTGTTCAGCAATAATAGCTGCTACTTCGCTCATGATGCTGCCTTCTTTGTTGTCTTCCGTTAAAAGCAGTACTTTACCTGTTTTAGATGCTGCTTCAATAATAGCTTCTTTATCAAGCGGATAGACCGTTCTTAAATCTAAGATGTGTGCTGAAATACCGTCTGCTTCCAGTTTTTCAGCAGCTTGAAGAGCAAAGTGTACACAAAGACCATATGTAATAACCGTGATGTCGTCTCCTTCTCTCTTTACATCTGCTTTGCCAATCGGAAGTACATAATCATCTTCAGGGACTTCTCCTTTAATCAAACGGTACGCACGCTTATGCTCAAAGAAAAGAACTGGATCATCATCACGAATAGCTGCTTTTAATAATCCCTTTACGTCATAAGGCGTAGAAGGCATCACAATCTTTAACCCTGGCGTATTGGCAAATAGTGCTTCAACAGATTGAGAATGATAAAGAGCACCGTGAACTCCGCCGCCGTAAGGAGCTCGAATTGTAATTGGACAACTCCAATCATTATTAGAACGATAGCGAATTTTCGCTGCTTCTGACACAATTTGATTGACTGCGGGCATAATAAAATCAGCAAATTGCATTTCAGCAATCGGACGCATGCCGTACATTGCCGCTCCGATTCCTACCCCTGCAATAGCAGACTCTGCAAGAGGCGTGTCAATGACTCTTTCTTCCCCGAACTGTTCGTATAGTCCGTTGGTTGCTTTAAATACGCCGCCTTTTTTCCCTACGTCTTCTCCTAATACAAACACGCGGGAATCTCTTTCCATTTCTTCACGAATGGCCATTGTTACTGCATCAATATATGAAATAACCGGCATATGTTCTCCTCCTTACTCACCGTACACGTATTTTAAAGCCGATTCCGCTTCTGCATAAGGAGCGTTTTCAGCATAATCTGTTGCATCATTAACGATGTTCATAATATCATCAAGCATTTGTTTTTCTCTTTCATCGGTTAACACGTTAACCTCTTTTAAATAAGTCGCAAAGTACGCAAGCGGATCGCTCTTTTTAGCTTCAGACAATTCTTCTGCTCCGCGATATGCACGATCATCGTCATCACTTGAATGGGCAGTCAAACGCTCTGAAACAGTTTCAATAAGAGTAGGTCCTTCTCCTCTGGATGCACGATCTCTTGCTTCTTTTACCACTCGGTATACTTCAAGGACATCGTTTCCATCAATTGTGTAGCCTGGCATACCATATCCAATTGCACGATCAGATACTTTTGCGCATCCTAGCTGCTTTTCAACCGGAACAGAAATCGCATACTTGTTATTTTCACACATAAAGATAACAGGAAGCTTATGAACACCTGCAAAGTTCGCGCCTTCATGGAAATCTCCTTGGTTAGAAGATCCTTCTCCAAACGTCACAAACGTTACTAAGTCTTTTTTCTCCAATCGTCCTGCTAAAGCGATTCCTACTGCATGAGGCACCTGTGTTGTAACTGGAGAAGATCCTGTTACAATTCGCTTTTCCTTATGGCCAAAGTGACCTGGCATTTGACGACCTCCTGAGTTTGGATCTTCTGCTTTAGCAAACCCAGAAAGCATTAAATCGCGCGCAGTCATTCCAAATGCTAGCACAACACCCAGATCGCGGTAATAAGGTAATATGTAATCATTCTCTCTATTTAAGGCAAAAGCTGCGCCAACTTGAGCGGCTTCCTGACCTTGACATGAAATAACAAAAGGCACCTTCCCTGCACGATTTAATAGCCACATACGCTCATCAATTTTTCGTGCAAGCAGCATAGTGCGGTACATTTCAAGTACTTGTTCATCAGTTAATCCTAATGATTCATGACGGTTTTTTGTCATGTTTAAACCTCCTTTAATCATCAAAAATGAATCGCTTTTCCATCTACAGCTAATGAAGCTTCTCCCATCGCTTCTGAAAGGCTAGGGTGAGGATGAATGGTATGAGCAATTTCCCATGGTGTAGCATCCAATACCTTTGCAAGACCTGCTTCAGAGATCATATCCGTCACGTGAGGTCCAATCATATGCACACCAAGGACATCATTTGTGTCGGCATCAGCAATAATTTTAACAAACCCCTCTGCCTCTCCATATACAAGAGCTTTTCCAACGGCCTTAAACGGAAACTTTCCAACCTTCAGCTGAAACCCTTGCTGTTTTGCTTCTTGTTCTGTTAATCCTACACTTGCTGCCTCCGGGCTGCTGTATACGCATTTAGAGATTGTTGTATAATCAATCTTCAAAGGCTTTTCACCATGTAAATGCTCCACAGCTACAATTCCTTCGTGAGAAGCTACATGTGCAAGCTGCAGTCCGCCAATCACATCTCCAATTGCGTAGATATGAGATTCTTTCGTTTGATAAAAATCATTTGTGGCAATCACACCGTTTTCTACTACAATATCGGTATTCTCGAGACCAATTCCTTCGACATTCGCTTGACGCCCTACAGATACAAGCAGCTTTTCTGCTTCATATTCTTGCATATCGTCTCCTACTTGAGTGGAAATTTTCACCTGACCATCAATAGACAGTGTATCAGCCATTACTTTAGCAGAAGTAATAATGTTAACTCCTTTTGCTTTTAAAAGCTTCGTCATTTCACGGGAGATATCTTGATCTTCTGTTGGTAAAATTCGATCGCTGTATTCCACAACCGTTACATCAACATCAAAATCTGTGAGCATTGACGCCCATTCAATTCCAATGACGCCGCCTCCCACAATAATAATAGAAGCAGGAAGTGTTTCCATCTTTAATGCTTCATCTGAAGTGATTACTTTCTCTCCGTCAATCGTTAGACCAGGTAATGTTCTAGGACGAGACCCGGTTGCGACAATTACATTCTTTGGAATAAGCATTTCGTTTTCTTCACCGCTTTTTAATTCGACGGAGATAGTTCCTGGCATAGGAGAAAAAATAGAAGGGCCTAAAATACGTCCAATTCCTTCATATACGTCAATTTTACCTTTTTTCATTAGCTGTTTAACACCATTATGTAACTGTGAAACAATTTCTGACTTTCGTTCTTGTACACGTGCATAGTTCAATAGCACATTGGACGTTTCTATGCCAAATTCACTGCTTTTCTTAGCTGTTTGGTAGACTTCTGCACTTCTTAGTAAAGCTTTGCTTGGGATACACCCTGCGTGCAGGCATGTGCCGCCTAACTTATTTTTTTCTACAACCGCTACCGATAGACCTAACTGAGAGGCACGAATAGCTGCTACGTACCCTCCGGTTCCACCGCCGAGAATGACCAAATCATATTCTTTTGCCACACTGCTTCACACCTTTCTGCAAACGCTATTAAGCGCCTTTATATTCCTTCACTTCTTCTTCACCTGTAAGCACTCGGAGAGCCCCTTCAGCTAGCGCTTGAAGCTCATTTTCTCCAGGATAAACAATGACATCTGCAATCCACTTTACATGATTAATAATCAGCTCAACAAACGCTTTTGAATAAGCAATGCCTCCCGTTAAAATAATGGCATCTACTTTTCCATGCAATACCGTACTGGCAGCTCCAATTTCCTTCGAAATTTGATAAGCCATTGCTTCGTAGATAAGCTTAGCTTTTTCGTTTCCATTTTTCACTAGCGCTTCGACTTTCTGCACGTCAGATGTGCCCAAATAACCGACAAGCCCGCCTTTCCCTACAAGCATTTTCATAATCTCCTCGCGGTAATACTGACCTGAAAAGCAAAGACGAACTAATTCACCAACCGGTACACCGCCAGCGCGCTCTGGACTAAAAGGACCGTCACCGTGCAGGCCATTGTTCACATCAATTACTTTTCCGCGTTGGTGAACTCCGACTGTAATGCCTCCACCCATATGGGTAACAATAACGTTCATTTGTTCATATGTGCTATTCATTTCTTTAGCCACTTTTCGAGCAACCGATTTTTGATTCAGCGCGTGAAAGATGCTTTTCCTTTCCATAAAAGGAGTTCCTGAGATACGAGCGATGTCACTTAGCTCATCTACCACCACTGGATCAACAATGTACGCTGGTATATTTAATCCAGATGCAATCTCAAAAGCTAAAATCCCGCCTAAATTTGAAGCATGATGGCCGGCATAACCGTCTTTTAAATCTTTGAGCATGGCTTGATTTACTTCGTATGTGCCGCCTTCAATCGGGCGTAAAAGCCCTCCTCTTCCACATACTGCACTTAATTTAGATAAATTAATCCCTTCTTCATCAAGTGCCTCTAAAATCGAGTTTTTACGGAACTCATACTGTGCATATATCGTCTCAAACTGATTCATTTGCTGTGAATCGTAGCGGATTGTTCGATCAAAAATTGGTTTATCGTTGTGAAATACGCCAATTTTTGTGGACGTTGAACCCGGATTTATTATCAGCATTCGATATTCGTGCATATCCAACACATGTCCTCCTACCTTATCATTCTCATAAACGAAGGCTAGGTCGAAAGGATTTCATTTATTCCTTTTGCCTAGCCTTCAGCTCAAACATTAGCGCGTATGACGTCTACTTAAAATATGCTGTCCATTTTGTAAAAATTGACTGCGTGAACGACGCAGCTTTTCAATTCTTTCTTCAGCTAAGCGATCTGCTGCTAGATAGGTTGGAATGCCATCTCGCTTTGAGATTTCAACTACCTTTTCAATATTATCATAAATACCTTCAACTTTTTTCAGGGCACGCTCACGGTTATATCCAACTAGCTCATCAGCTACGTTAATAACGCCTCCTGCGTTAATAACATAGTCGGGTGCATATACAATGCCTAATTCATGAATTAAATCACCATGACGCGTTTCTTTCAATTGATTATTAGCTGCCCCTGCAATAACTTTTGCTTTTATTTGAGGGATCGTTTCATCGTTAATCGTTGCTCCAAGTGCACAAGGAGCATAGATATCACATTCTACACCATAAATATCATTCGGGTCTACTGCTTGCGCACCAAATTCTTCTACCGCACGCTGAACAGCTTCTTTATTAATATCCGTTACAATAAGTTTTGCTCCTTCTTCGTGAAGGTGGCGGCATAAATTATACGCTACGTTTCCTACACCTTGGACAGCTACTACTTTTCCTTCAAGCATATCTGTTCCAAATGCTTCTTTTGCTGCTGCTTTAATTCCTCGGTATACGCCGTAGGCTGTGACTGGTGATGGATTGCCTGATGAACCAAAAGCAGGAGATACACCCGTTACATAATCCGTTTCCTCATATACAATATCCATATCCTCTACCGTTGTGCCCACATCTTCTGCTGTAATATATCGACCATTTAACCCTTGAATAAAGCGACCAAATGCACGGAACATTGCTTCATTTTTATCTTTGCGAGGATCTCCGATAATAACCGTTTTCCCTCCTCCTAAATTCAAGCCTGCTGCTGCATTTTTATAAGTCATTCCGCGTGATAGACGAAGCGCATCTTCAATTGCAGCCTCTTCTGATTCATATGTCCACATTCTTGTACCGCCTAGAGCTGGTCCAATTGTTGTATCGTGAATGGCAATAATGGCTTTTAAGCCTGAATCTTTATCTTGGCAAAATAATAACTGCTCGTAATCGTATGTTTCCATATAGTCAAAAATTTTCATTGTTAGTGCCTCCTAAGAATTCTGTTGAGCGACGCTGATAGCAAGCGCCAGTGAGTATAATTTACTTTCTGATGAATCTGCTCTGGATGTTAAGACGACCGGAGCTTTTGCTCCTGCTAGAATAGCTCCAACTTTTGCTTTAGCAAAATAAATAAGGGATTTATATAAGACGTTCCCTGTTTCAATTGCTGGAACGAGTAATATATCTGCTTGACCGGCAACTTCACTTTGAATGCCTTTTTGCTTGGCTGCTTCTATGTTAATGGCATTGTCGAGTGCTAAAGGTCCATCAATCACGCAGCCTTTAATTTGTCCTCTGCGGTTCATCTGTGTAAGAAGGGCAGCCTCTACTGTTGCAGGCATCAAAGAGTTCACAACTTCAACCGCTGCAATAGGAGCTACCTTTGGCATCTCGATCCCAATCGAGTGGGCAACGTTCACCGCATTTTGAATGATTTGAACTTTCTCTTCCAGAGACGGCGTAATATTCATAGCCGCATCTGTTACAAGAATCGGACGGTCATAGTGGGGAACGTCAAATACAGCTACATGTGATAAAACATTTCCCGTACGCAAACCATGCTCTTTATTTAACACAGCTTTTAAGATAAGCGATGTGGATAAATTCCCTTTCATTACGATATGAGCTTGACCTTGCTGAACTGAACGCACAGCCAATTGAGCCGCTTCTAAAACGGACTCCGTATGTACGACCGTCACAGCCTTATGAGTGAGTAAGGATGGGCGGTACAGCCTGAATAATTCATTAATTGTCGTTTCGTTGCCAAACAAAATAAATTCAGAAACTTCCCTTGACACAGCTTCATACACTGCCTCAATTGTTTCTAAGTCTTCAGCTGCTGCAACAGCAACAGTCAAAGAAGACTGCTTAGCAACCCGAGATAAGATGGTAGCAAGAGTCATGGAATGTTCGACCTCTCCTTTTTCATTCTTTCTTTTGCTCCGTTTTAAAGAGCATACTGCGCGTTTATGCAGTCACCTAAAATACATGCAAGATTTGTGCCATCCTCTGCATATATTACATAATATAGCTGCTTATATCCGTTCTTACGCACAAAAAAAATTTTTTATTGATTCTAACACCAAATAGAAAAAAAGAATACCTCTCTATTTATATGCAATAAATTGCACACCATGCATTTTATTGCATGCTGTTATTTGCAAGATTGTATTTTTCCAACTTATAATACAAAGAACGCAGGGAAATATTGAGCTGTTTTGCTGTTTTCGTTCGGTTATACTCGTTTGCAAGCAGCACTTTTTGAATAAGTTCCGCTTCGTAATTTTCCATCATGTGCGCTAAAGTCTTCCCTTCGAACATTACCTCTTCATTCACCTGATTTTTTTCTTTTTTGCCCTTGCCTTCAAGTGAAGGGAGATGAACAGAATCAATCATTGTTTCTGTATAGTGCATATAAATAATCGCTCTGCCTAATATGTTTTCAAGCTCTCTGACGTTTCCTGGCCAGTCGTATGATCTTAATGACTGTAAAGCCCGCTCTGTTACTCCTTCAACATGCCGGCCGTAATCTTGATTAATTTTTGTAATTAAGTGTGTAACAAGCGCACCAATATCCTCTTTTCTCTTCCGAAGAGGAGGTATGTGAATCGGAATTTTGTTTAGCCGATAATACAAGTCCTGTCTGATGCTTCCATCAGCCATTCCTTTTTCTAAATTCACATTCGTAGCTGCAATAACGCGAACATTCACCGGAATAGGAGTCGTTCCTCCAACGCGAATAAGCTCTTTTTCTTGAAGCACCCGAAGCAGCTTAGCCTGCATATGAGCTGAGAGCTCCCCGATTTCATCTAAAAAGATGCTACCGTTATTGGCTTCTTCAAAAACGCCGCGTTTCCCCCCTCTTTTTGCCCCGGAAAAAGCTCCTTCTTCGTACCCAAAAAGTTCACTTTCAAGCAAGGACTCAGAAAGCGCAGCACAGTTAATCCGGACAAATTTGTTAAACTTTCGGCTGCTCGCATTATGAATCGCATGTGCAAACAGCTCTTTACCCGTCCCAGATTCACCTCTAAGCAAAACAGTAGCTGGTGTTTTAGCAGCAAGTCTAGCCTGCTCAATTGCTAACTGAAACTCTTCAGATTGACCAATGATATCAGCAAATGAATATTTCGCTTCAAGCGTTCTGATAATTTGACGCGCTCTTTTGAGTTCATTTGTAAGCTCTTGAATTTCAGACATATCATGAATAACACCAACGCTGCCTTTTAATTTTCCATCAACAATAACGGGGGCAACATTGACAACCACGTCTCTTTTACTCGGACCGAGCCTCATTCTTACACCTCGGACAGGACGCCTTGTTTGCAGTACCTTCATGTGCATACTGTCTCCTTCAGAGATATCGGCAGTCGCGGGCTGACCAATAATATCCGTCTTTTTTAAACCCGTAATTCTTGTATAAGCAGGATTAATTAAAATCCCTCTTCCTTCTTCATCGACAACCGAAATAGCTTCTTCAGAAGATTGTATAATAGCTTGAAGCATAGTTTGTACTTCTTTTAAGTTCGTAACTTCTTCTGCCAATCCGACAACGTCCGTAATATCTTTAAAAATCGAAAAGGCCCCAAACAGCTCTCCATTCTCGTCGAGTATTGGTATTCTAGTCGTAATTACCTTCCGTCCGCTATCTAACACAAATTCACTATTTTGATCAATCGTTTTTGTATGAAGAACATCAACAAGTTTACTATTTGGAATGACTTCATGAAGATGCTTACCAATTACATCTCTGTGTGAAAAGTTCGTCAAACGCTCGGCACTTTGATTAAATAGCGTAATATATCCATTCCTATCAATCACGACCATCGCATCATGAGCTGCGTTAAAAATAAGATCATATTTATACGATTCTTGCTTTAACCTCTGAATTAACTCTTCTTTTTCCTCCATCAGATTTGCCATAATTTCAGCAACCAATCCCGGCACTACCAGTGCATCAGCGGGTTTGCTTCTTTGCAATTGTTGAAAGACGCCTTGTTTACCTGTTGTTTCAACAATGACATCGAGCTGCTTTGTCATATAAGGCTCCCAATTCATTCCGGTTGAAATATCTTGTTCTTGCGCATGCAAAACAGCCGGCGCGTTAGCTCGTACGTCTACTACACCAATCACTTTCATAAATTCTGTTTCCAACAAGATTTTCAGAATAGCTAATCCGCCTTTTCCTCCTCCAACGATCAACACATTTTGCATATTTTTCACCTTTTCTACTTAATATGTACATATCCCGTGCAAAATATTGCATATACCTATCATATAAAAAAAGAAACGCTCTTGACAATTTATTTAGTTCTTTTATGATTCAAGTATAACGGTTTCATAATGTAAACGCATTCATTTTAAAAAAGAGAAGCGAAAGGAGCAGTTATGGTTCGAATTATCGCACTGCTAATCTTACTTATTCCCGGTATACTCGCTGGCTATGGCATTAAACTTATGAGAGATATGATTTTTGGCATCCTGCAATCCCCGTTCCCTTCTTTATTTTTGCAATTTTCAGTCGGCCTTCTATTATTTTTAATCGGCCTTGGATTTGTTGCTGGCTTTATTCTGCACAGAGACCGCAAGCGAAACAAAGTTCAAAACAGATTTCAAAAAGATAAAAAAACATCGCATTAATGCGATGTTTTTTTACGAAAAGCGTCCTCCAAATTGCTTCACCATTTTTTCTGGATAATCGGTAATAACGGATTCACATCCATATTTTCGAAGCTGCTCAGCTACTTTTACATCATTTACTGTGTAAGGTCGCACTGGAATTTGACAATCTTTTGAAGCCGCTACATTTACTTCATTAACAGTACGCTGATTAGGGTGAAGAGCTTTTGCGCCAAGATGCTGCGCATATACCCAAGGCTCATACATCGGATAAGAATATAAAATAGCTGTTTCAATCGTAGAATCCAGAGAACCAATTCGGGCTAAGCTGTTATGATTAAAAGATGAAATCATCGTTCGATCCTTCATCTTGTATAAATAAATTAAATCCAAGACTTTCATTTCCAAGTATGGATAGTCAAATATATTGTTTTTCAGCTCAATATTTACGCTAATTCCTTCACTTGAAGCCCACTCCATTACTTCATTTAACGTGGGGATTTTACATACTCCATACTTTTTTTTGAACTTATAGCTCGCATCTAATTTTTTTAAATCTTGATACGTAAAATCTTTTACATACCCTTTTCCATTCGTCGTTCGATCTACTTTTTCATCATGAATTACAGCAAGTTCTCCATCCTTTGTCATATGCACATCAAGTTCAATTCCGTGTGCTCCAACTCTCGCTGCTTCTTTGAAGGAAATCATCGTATTTTCAGGAAACGTTCCAGCTGCGCCGCGATGACCTATTACAAACATACTTGCTCAACTCCTCTATTATCACTTATTATTAACTTTAGCATTACTTAATAGTGAAAGCACGAATTTACTGTTTATACTTTTTTACTTTCATTACTTTATATGCAAAAGGAGGTTGTTGTGTATGAGACCACTGCAAATTTCACCGGATACAGCCGTAAAATTAGCGGAACAATTAAATATCCCCCTCGAGCAATTAATGCATATGCCTCAGCATATTTTGCTGCAGAAACTTGCTGAATTAAATGCGAGCGAAGATAAAAAAGGATCTGAATAACAGATCCTTTTTTCTTTTGAATTTCCATTTCCAAAAATAGTATTACCTTCTCATTTCATTCCCTATAACATATATTAGAATATTTAATAATATAAATGTATTTTTAAAAATGCTTTTAAATAAGTAATTTAATACTTTTTTGTGTATATTTAATTATTTTTTGATTTTTCCATATAATTTCATTGACGAAATTATTGTTTTTCTACTAAAATAAAAAGACATTATATTTATTCCAGTACTTATATTCTGATTTTTTGATTAATTCAAACAAAAGAATTAAATAGTATGAGAAAAATTTAGGGGGACTTCATTATGCAAGCAGCTGTACAACACGAAAATCAGCAGCCAAATGGGTCTAGGAAAAAACACCCTCCTGGACTGTACTTATTATTCGCTACTGAGGCATGGGAAAGATTTAGTTATTATGGAATGAGAGCCATTCTGGTTCTTTATTTAACTGCTACCGCTGCTCAAGGTGGACTAGGGGTAGATAAAGCAACTGCACTGAGCTTATATGGAACATTCACTAGTGCTGTTTACATTACGCCGATGATTGGCGGATATTTAACAGACCGCTTCCTCGGAAGAAGGCTAGCCATCACTATCGGCGGTGTGATTATGGCACTCGGGAATTTTTCCATCTTCATTCATCAAAGTGTAGCCGCTTTGTATATCGGACTTGCTTTATTAATTATCGGAAACGGATTTTTCAAACCAAATATCTCCACATTGGTCGGAGATCTCTATGAAGAAAATGATCCTCGCCGTGACGGTGCTTTTACCATTTTTTATATGGGTATTAACTTTGGTGCATTTTTCGCACCGTTAGTTGTTGGATTAATGAGTTACAAATACGGATTTTTAACAGCAGCTATCGGAATGGTTGTTGGACAAATTTTATTTAACCTACTGGCTAATCGCTACTTAGGTGATATCGGGAAAGAGCCTACAGGAAAAGTTCACGCAGCGGCATCTCAAACATCAACTGCTCCGCTGTCAGCACGAGAAAAGAAAAGAACGGTTGCTATCGTTATTCTAGCCTTCGTTGTTATTGCTTTCTGGACAGCTTTTGAACAGGCCGGAAGTTCTTTAACGCTATATGCTCAAGATCAAATTAATCGTCAAATAGGTAGTTTCACGGTTCCAACAGAGTGGTTCCAATCATTGAATCCGCTGTTTATCATGATTTTAGCACCAATTATGTCACTAGTTTGGTACAAGCTCGGAAATTCAAAACGCGGTGATTTCAAAACGCCAACAAAAATGGGTATGGGACTTGTGACAGTGGGATTAGGATTCTTAATTTTAATTCCAGCCGTTATGTATACTGGTAATGACCCAGCTTTAAAAGTAAATATCCTGTTCATGATTTTCACTTACTTCCTGCACACGCTAGCTGAGCTTATGATTTCGCCAGTAGGGCTGTCTATGGTAAGTAGACTGGCTCCATTAAAGCTTGCTTCTCTTTTAATGGGCGTATGGATGGCAAGCTCTGCTGTCGCTAATAAGCTAGCGGGTGTTCTTGCATCTTATACACAGTCTTTAGGTTATTTCGATATCTTCAGCTTAATCGGAGCTGTAACAATTGTACTTGGAATTATTGTTCTGTTCCTTTCAAAACCGATTGCTAAATTAATGGATTAAAAAAAGCAGCCTTTTCTGAAGGCTGCTTTTTTATAATTTACTTATCTATATCCCATTTAAAATATGGACATGAATTTTTCAATACATCTTCTAAATCTTCTTTCAAACACAAAACCCTCATAACAATTAAATAAATTATTTCAATAAAATACTCCACTATGGATATGAAGAAAAACAAGATGCACGTTCCATTAACCTCAATATTTTCACCTCTTAAAACAAAATAAAAAGACCAATGAATGAGTAAAATTCATCGGCCCTGCAGTAAAAAGTTTATTGGTTTTTAGTTTACTATCTAGTGTAAATTCCAAAGATTTATCGGCATGTACTCTGTATTACAAAAGGTATAAACTCACTCAAAACCCCGTAATTCCAGCAGTCCTATCCCTTTCAACTCGCTTTATGTTCAAGACGTAATTTATCCGCAACCATAGCGATAAATTCACTATTTGTCGGCTTCGCTTTTGACATGCTGACAGTATACCCGAATAATGAAGAAATGGAATCAATGTTTCCTCGGCTCCATGCTACTTCAATGGCATGACGAATGGCGCGCTCAACGCGGCTTGCCGTTGTATTATATTTTTTTGCAATATCAGGATACAGTACTTTTGTAATCGACCCAAGCAGCTCAATATCCTTATATACCATTGAAATGGCTTCTCTCAAATACAAATAGCCTTTGATATGAGCAGGTACACCAATTTCGTGAATAATGCTCGTAATGCTTGCATCTAAATTTGCTGGTTTGCTGTCGCGATGTGAACGCATGGAAGAAGATGAACGTTGCATGAATGAAGATGTTTGTCCGCTAACTTGACGAATATGATTCACTAAGTTTTCCATATCAAACGGCTTTAGAATAAAATAAGCAGCTCCTAAATCAACCGCTTTTTTCGTTACGTCTTCTTGCCCAAATGCTGTTAGCATAATGACATTTGGATAATTTTCTTTTTTCATTTCTTTTAACTGACCTAAAACTGCTAATCCATCTAGATGCGGCATAATAATGTCTAATACAAGAACATCCGGATCTTTATCTTTTAAAATGGATAAACACTCTTGTCCATTGTAAGCTACTCCGATTACTTCCATGTCTTCTTGCTCTGAAATATAATCTTCAAGCAAACCAATTAGTTCCCGATTATCATCAACCAAGCATACTTTAATTTTTTTCAATGCAGCTTCCTCCTCAGTCCTTTATGTTATACGTCGTTTCCTACGTGTCTCTATTCTTTATTCTAAAGGACAAATTCGACAATGCAACATTATTTCCTTTATTTTTTTAGAAAAAAGTCTTTTAAATGGAATTTATTCGATTTTCTCTTATTTTCTTTGTTTTTCGACGTTTTTCTCTTACATTTACGACAATAATTTTTATCAAAAAAAGCGAACTAATGACAACATTAGCTCGCTTTTTTTCGATTATTTTTATAAATATCGATTCCTGCTTCGTTAAGCATCCATTCAATATGGACACCGTAACCCGAGGTAGGATCATTTACAAAAACATGGGTAACCGCTCCAACGACTTTACCGTTTTGAATAATCGGGCTCCCGCTCATTCCTTGAACAATTCCACCTGTTTTCTTTAGCAATTTAGGATCTGTAATTTTAATAACCATTCCTTTAGTAGCCGGAAACTTTTGAGGTATAGTACTCATAATTTCAATATCAAATTCTTCTACTTGATCATCATCTACTACCGTTAGAATTTTAGCCGGTCCTTCTTTTACTTGATGAGATAGGGCAATTGGCATTGCTTTATCCATTATTCCATTTTCCATCGTTGAAGACAATTTTCCAAAAATACCAAAAGGACTATTTCGTGTAATATTTCCAATGATTTGTCTATCTTCAGAAAACCTTGCTAGCTTTTCGCCGGGAACGCCGTTAGAACCTTTTTCAATTGATGTAACGGTCGAACGGACAATTTGTCCATCTTCTACTACGATTGGCTTTTTTGTATCCATATCCGAAATAACATGACCTAAAGCGCCGTATTTTTTAGATTTTGGATCATAAAAAGTCATTGTGCCAATTCCTGCAGCTGAATCACGGATATATAAACCGATTCTGTAAGCATAATCTTGCTTATCTTTTAACGGATATAGCTTAGTGTCAAACTGCTTTTTTTCTCTTAAAATATGCAGATTTAATGGTTCACCCGTTTTTCCTGCCTGCTGAATAAACGGTGTAATATCACTCATTTTTTCAATGGTTTTACCATTAATCTTCGTAATCATATCTCCAACTTGAATACCCGCAATTTCGCCAGGAGATCTTTTACCTTTTGCTGTATCTACTTGATGATAGCCTACAACAAGAACACCTTTTGAATTTAATTTCACACCGATTGATTGTCCACCTGGAATGACTTTAAAATCAGATAATACCTGCACGTCTACACGCTTTACAGGAATACCGGCCAAATGAAGCATCAACTCTTCTTTGCCTACTTGTTTGCCTGCTACGGTCAGCTTCGCCTTGTTACTTGTTACATCGTAAACAGGTGATGAAGCTTCTACGCTAAGCGGTAATGTCGTATTAATTTTTTCTTTTTGCTGTTCAAATAAGACGATTTGTTTTGGAATGTGTATATATTGTTGCACAACTGGAATAAATCCTACAAAAATGAACGAAACAAGGAGAATCGCACCAATTATATGTCTGTATCGATTTTGCATGTTTTCACTCTCCTCGCTTCCTCGCCTAAATGGCTACACATTTAATTTAGCCTTCTTAGAGCGCATTTATAACAGAAGTTCAGAGAAAAATGAAAAGAAGTGCAAGGAAACATTTTCAGTTCCTCCATTTTGTATAAAAAAACACCTTTAACACATACTGTTACGTGTTAAAAGGTGTTTTTTTAAATGGTGTGCTTCATCTTATCCGCTAAATCTAAAAGCTCTTTGGCATGTTCCTTCGTTAAGCTTGTAATTTCAGCTCCTGCAATCATTCGACCAATTTCTTTTACTTTTTCATCAACAGTTAACGGAAGAACAGACGTCGTTGTACGATCACCTTTTATCTCTTTAGCAATAAAGAGATGAGTATCTGCCATCGCTGCTACCTGAGGCAGATGAGATATACAGAGAACTTGTGAATCAACAGAAATAGCATGTATTTTTTCACCGATCGATTGAGCTACTCTTCCACTTACGCCTGTATCAACTTCGTCAAAGATAATGGACGTCACGCCTTGATGCTTAGAGAAGATGCTTTTTAACGCCAGCATAATTCTTGACAGTTCTCCTCCTGATGCTACTTTTGCAAGAGGCTTTAAAGGTTCACCAGGATTGGTAGAAATATAAAATTCTACGTTGTCAATACCGTCTTTGGTGAATTTTATTCTTTCTCCATTTACTTCAACGTCATTTTTACCTGCATTTACAACAGAGAATTTAATTTGAAATACGGTCTTAGCCATATACAGTTCTTGAAGCTCATGATGGATACTGTCCGTTAACTCCTGAGCAAGTTTTTTTCGAATAGCTGAAACGTTATTAGCTTCTACTAATAAATCCTGTGCTACACTGTTTAACTCTTCTTTGATCTTGCTCACATGCGTATCTCGATTTTCAATACGATCAATTTCATCTTCAATTTGCGCTGCATATTCTAGAATTTCATCTACACTTTGACCGTATTTACGCTTTAAGTGATTAATTTCATTTAAACGCGCTTCAATAAAGTCTAAGCGTTTGGGATCAAATTCTAATAAATCAAGCTGCTGACGAATTTTATAAGATGCGTCTTCTAGCTGATAGAAGCTCGATGAAATGATCTCAGAAATTTCGGCATAGTTTTTTTCCAGTGACGAAATATCCTCCGTATGATTCATTGCTACACCGACCCAATCTAAACCTTGGTGTTCACCGTGCAGGGCATTGTACGCATCGTTTAGCGACGTATAGATCTTTTCAAAGTTAGAAATCTTCAAACGCTCTTCATTTAGTTCCTCGTCTTCGTTCAGCTGCAAATTTGCCGCTTTGATTTCATCTAATTGAAATTGAATAAGATCGAGGCGATGTGCCATCTGCTGTTCATTTTCAGTTAATTGATCAAGCTGCTTTTTTAGCGATGTATACCTAGAAAATACCTCTCGATACTCCGTCAAAGCCTCTTCTACTTTTTCTCCTCCATATTGATCAAGAAGAGTTAAGTGACGATCTTGATTCATTAAATCTTGGTGCTCGTGCTGTCCATGTATATCAATTAACGTCTGTCCAACTTCACGTAGGATAGCTAATGTTACGAGCTTACCGTTGATGCGGCAAATACTTTTCCCATTTGTAGTGATATCTCGGCGAAGCACAATCATTCCATCTTCCACTTCCAAACCGACTTGTTTGGCTTTTTCGTGACTCGGGTGCTGTTCTTCATCAAATAAGAAAAGTCCTTCAATTTCGGCTCTGTCTGTTCCGTGGCGTACAAACTCCGAAGAGCCTCTTCCACCTACTAACAATGAAATGGCATCAATAATAATCGATTTCCCCGCTCCTGTTTCGCCTGTTAATACCGTTAAGCCTTTTTCAAATGAAACAGAAAGTTCATCAATAATCGCAAAGTTTTTAATGGATAATTCAGCTAACAACCTGCTTCACTCACCTTTATAACATTTCTAAGAATCGGTCTGATATAATTTGCGTATCTTCAGGAGTACGGCAAATAATCAAACATGTATCGTCTCCACAAATTGTTCCTAATATTTCATCCCAATCCAAATGATCAATTAATGCGCCAATCGCATTTGCATTTCCCGGTAATGTTTTCATCACCAACATATGCCCCGCTGAATCAATTTTTACAAATGCGTCCATAAGAGAGCGCTTTAACTTTTGTAAGGGATTAAAACGCTGATCTGCAGGCAAGCTGTATTTGTATCGACCGTCCATCAAAGGCACTTTGACTAAGTGCAGTTCTTTAATATCACGAGAGATTGTTGCCTGTGTTACATTAAAACCTTGGTTTTTTAAAATATCTACCAATTCATCCTGTGTTTCAATATCATTATTCGTGATAATATCACGAATTTTAATATGTCTTTGCCCTTTATTCATGTTGGCACCTCACATTAATATGTAATCTTTTTTTTGTTTTGTTGTTTATAAGTCTTTCACTAATTAAGTATCATAATGTGTTCAACTTGATTATGCACCTTTTGTATAAAGAGTCATAATCAAATCGCCAATGCTAAGTCTTTGCTTAACATTGGCCATTATTACTTTTTCTCTTTTAACGTCTTATGTGCTTCTTCAACTACTTCGCTCACAGTAAGCGGAGCTTGATTTTCACCAAGTTCACGCTCGCCTTTCCAGCGCAGGTGGAGAAGAAATTCGATATTTCCATCTCCTCCCGTTATCGGTGAATACGACATGTTATATACATCGTATCCTTGACGAAGGGAGAAATCCACCATGCCTTGAAGAACTTCTTCATGCACTTTTGAATCACGCACGATTCCTTTTTTCCCAACTTGCTCTCTTCCAGCCTCAAACTGTGGCTTAACGAGCGCAACAACATCGCTGTGTGGAACAAGAAGTGTTTTTAACACAGGAAGAATGAGTCTTAAGGAAATAAATGATACATCAATAGAAGCGAATTCAGGCAAGCCTCTTGATAAATCAGCTGGCGTCACATAACGGAAATTGGTTCGTTCCATTACTTCTACTCGTTCATCTTGACGAAGCTTCCAAGCTAGCTGATTATAGCCTACGTCTAGCGCATAGGACATCTTCGCTCCATTTTGAAGCGCACAATCGGTAAAGCCTCCAGTAGAAGAACCAATATCAATCATGATTTTATCCGCTACATGGACATTAAATTCTTTAATCGCTTTTTCAAGCTTAAAGCCGCCTCTGCTGACGTAAGGCATCACTGCACCTTTAATTGTCAGCGGCGTATCGCGTTCAATTTTCTCTCCCGGCTTATCCAAACGGACTTCATTCGCATAAACGAGTCCTGCCATCACTGTACGCTTTGCTTTTTCTCTTGTTTCAATCAAACCTCGTTCTACTAATAATACATCTACTCGTTCTTTTTTTGTCACTTAACTTCAAGCCTCTTTTGTGTTGGTGTTACGAGTTTTTTAACTCGATTTATAATCTCTTCTTTGGTTAAGCCAATTTCTTCTAAAAGTTTTGTTACGCTGCCGTGCTCGATAAAGCGATCTGGAATCCCCATACGTTCAACGCGCGTATCATAATAGCCGTGCTCTGATGCAAACTCTAACACCGCGCTTCCAAAACCGCCTTGAAGTACCGCTTCTTCTACCGTAATCACAGGCTTACTAGTTTGGAAAATCTCATGAAGCATTTTTTCATCCAACGGTTTAATAAAACGAGCATTTACCACTTTGACGCTGATTCCTTGCTTCTCAAGTTCTGCTGCTGCATCCATCGCCATTGAAATCGTTGTACCAAACGTTAAAATGGTTGTATCTGAACCTTCTTTTAATACGTCCCATGTTCCGATCGGAATGTTTTTCAATTCTGAATCTAGTTCAACACCTAATCCGTTTCCTCTGGCATAGCGCATAGCAATCGGACCTTCTTCATAAGTCAAAGCAGTGTGAACCATGTGCTGGCCTTCATTCTCGTCTTTTGGCATCATAATAACAAGGTTAGGCAAATGACGTAAGAATGCAATATCAAACACGCCTTGATGCGTTTCACCATCAGCACCTACTAGCCCAGCGCGATCAATCCCAATAAATACATTTAGCTTTTGACGGCAAATATCATGAACCACTTGATCGTATGCACGCTGTAAAAACGTAGAATAAATAGCTAAAAAGGGCTTCATATTTTGAGTTGCAAGACCTGCTGCCATTGTTGTTGCATGCTGCTCTGCAATCCCAACATCAAACATGCGATGTGGAAACTCTTTTTGAAATGCTTCGAGTTTTGAACCCACAGGCATTGCTGGTGTTACGGCTACAATGCGATCATCTTCCCTAGCCATCTTCAATACCGTATCACTTACTAGTTTACTCCAAGCAATCGGAACATTTTTGTCTTTAATAAAGTCACCGGATTCAATTTTGTAAGGGCCTGTACCATGCCATGCTCCGCTTTTATCGCTTTCCGCCGGCAAGTAGCCTTTCCCTTTTTTCGTAATAACGTGAATCAGCACGGGACCTTTTGTTTTCTTTGCATATTGTAACGTTTCCAATAAATCATCATAGCTATGGCCATCAACTGGGCCTAAATACGTAAAGCCAAGGTCTTCAAAGAACATGCCTGACACGACCATATACTTTAGACCATCTTTTACACGTTCTGCCGTTGCCGCAAGCTTACCGCCTACTGCAGGCACTTTTTTCAGCAAGACTTCAAGCTCATCTTTTACCCAGTTGTATTTGCCTGCCGTGCGCAAACGTCCTAGAATACTGTGTACAGCTCCCACGTTAGGAGCGATAGACATTTCATTGTCATTTAAAATAACGGTCATATCCGTTTGCTCGTGCCCGATGTGGTTAAGCGCTTCAAGAGCCATACCACCTGTTAAAGCTCCGTCACCAATGATGGGAACAATATGAGCTTTTGTTTTTTGCAAATCTCTTGCAGCAGCCATTCCCATTGCGGCTGAAAGAGATGTAGAACTATGTCCCGTTTCCCATACATCATGTTCACTTTCGTCACGCTTTGGAAAACCGCATAATCCTTTATATTGACGGATTGTATCAAACTCTCCCGCTCGTCCTGTTAAAATTTTATGGACATACGACTGATGCCCCACGTCCCATAAAAATTTATCTTTTGGGCTGTCAAATACTTTATGGAGTGCAAGCGTTAACTCAACAACTCCCAAATTCGGCCCTATATGACCGCCAGTTGCAGAAAGCTTTGTAATTAAAAAACGACGAATCTCTTCACTTAGTTCTTCTAATTGTGTTACTGACATTTTCTTTAAAAACTCAGGATTTTTTATCGTTGTAAGATCCAAGGTGGATCACTCACTTTCGTACTTGTTATAAAGTTACCTTAATACATTGTCTATTGTTTTATACGTATAGTCAATTTTTAGTATTTCCTTATTACTTACAATACCTTTGATATTCTATCAGTAAACCAGCGATATTCAAAGGAAAACAGTGAAAAAATAGCCGCTAACACAAATGTGATAACGGCCACCAAGATATTGTATATGTCTTTCAAACCTATGCACTACGCTTTTATACAGTAGTAAAATCATTATAGCATAGCCCCTATTGGGACTCAATCTTATTTTACTGTATCACTCAAAAAACCTGACAGAGATCGTCATTAACTATCACGTTTTGCTATATATAAACAAATTTCTTCTAGTAATCCGTGCTTAATTTGAGCTTGACGTAACGAGAGAAGTGCTTGTTCAACATGATACTGTAACTTTTCTTTGGCCGCTTCCATACCTAATAAAGAAGGATATGTCGTTTTTTCATTTTCTGTATCACTGCCAATTGGCTTTCCTAATTTTTCTTCAGACCCTTCCACATCCAAGATATCATCTTGAATTTGAAACGCTAACCCTACATGCTTACTGAATTCTTCTAATAATTCTTGCTGTAAAGGCGTAGCTTTTGCAAGAATAGCTCCTGCTTTTACACAAAACCCTAGCAGCTTCCCCGTTTTGTGAAGGTGAATATATTCAAGCTCATCTAGCGTGAGCTGCTTTTTTTCGCCTTCCATATCCGCAACCTGTCCGCTGATCATACCTTCTGTTCCGCTTGCTTTTACCAGTTCTGTAATGAGCTGAAGCTTCATATGTGATGTAATCTCAGGATGTGCCGCTTCAGAAATGAGCTGAAAGCTATTTGTTAAAAGAGCATCTCCAGCTAATATAGCGGTTGCTTCGCCGTACACCTTGTGATTCGTTGGTTTACCTCTTCTTAAGTCGTCATCATCCATGCTAGGTAAATCATCGTGAATGAGAGAATATGTATGAATCATTTCCACTGCACATGCTGTTTCTAATCCCATGCTCTCGTCTTTTCCAAACGCATGTAGCGTGGCAAACAACAGCACTGGGCGAAGTCGCTTTCCTCCTGCCGTAAGCGAGTAAAGCATGGATTCCTTTAAGTTAACCGGAGCATGTAATGCTTTTACCACTTCAGGCAGGCGTGTTTCTACTCGATCTTTTGTAAAAGAAATATACTCTTTTAAATTCATTTCATTCACCATCACTCTTCCTCCTGCACCGAGAATGGCTCAAGCGTTCCGTCTTCACGTAAAATAGTTTCCATTTGCTTTTCAATATGCTGAAGACGATCGTGACAGAATTTTGAAAGAGTCATTCCTTCTTGGAATTGTTGAATTGCTTCTTCTAAAGGCACGTCGCCTTCTTCTAGCTTGTTTACGATGGTTTCTAACTGCTCCATCGCCTCTTCAAACGTATACTCTTTATTTGTCGCCATTTTTCATCGCTCCTCTATTTTCGAAACTTCACACTGCAACTGTCCATCGGTCAAACGAACGTTTACCATATCGCCTTTGGATACTTGTTTGGTTGATTTAATTAACTCTTTTTCTTTATCGTATACTAAGCTGTAGCCTCTTTCCATTGTTTTTAATGGACTAAGCGTATGTAATTTTGACGTTGCCGTTGCAAATAAAAGCTGTTTTTGCTTTAGCAGCTGCTGCATCTCTTTTGTCAGCATTTTCGTCAGCTGCTGTTGACGCTCCGCTGCTTTCATTAACTGATGCTCGGGGTGATTGCGCAACAAAGCGGCTGTTAGCTGCTCGTAGTTCGTCCGTTTATCTTCAATGTACCTTCTGCCTTCACGATAAAAACGCTCCATCAACTGATCTAACTGTTGCTCTTTTTGCTCGACCAACTTTTGAGGATAACGAAAAGCATATGATTTCTGGGATCGTTCAAGCCTGCGGCTACTAGACTGAAGCATTTCTTTCATCGAACGAAGAAGACGGATATTTCGCTGAGTCAATCTTTCTGTAATTTCACTGATATGAGGCACAGCCAATTCCGCAGCACCCGTTGGAGTAGGAGCGCGAAGATCTGCTACAAAATCTGCAATTGTAAAATCGGTTTCATGTCCAACCGCTGAAATAACAGGAATAGTAGAAGTGAAAATTGCACGAGCAACGCTTTCTTCGTTAAAAGCCCAAAGCTCTTCAATTGACCCACCACCGCGGCCAACAATCAATACGTCTGCTTCTTTACGACGGTTTGCTTCTTCAATTGCCTTAATGATAGACGGTGCCGCATTCACTCCTTGAACAAGAGCGGGCATAACAATAATGTTCGCGTTATATCTGCGCTTTAATGTCGTAATAATATCACGTACGGCTGCTCCAGTTGGAGATGTAATAACACCTATTGTTGTTGGATACTTCGGCAGTTTTCGTTTCCTAGCAGGATCAAATAAGCCTTCTTTTTCCAGCTTTTTTTTCAGCTGTTCGTAGGCCAAGTATAAGTTTCCAACGCCATCAGGCTGCATTTCTTTTACGTACATTTGATAATTTCCGCTTGGTTCATAAACCGAAATTTCAGCTCGAATGAGTACATTCATTCCTTCTTCAGGCTGAAAATTAAGCTGCCGGTTATGCCCAGCAAACATAACGGCTGCGATACGAGCATTTTGATCTTTCAAGGTGAAATACATATGTCCCCGACTATGACGTTTAAAGTTAGAAATTTCTCCTTTAATCCATACATCTTGCATGTGAGGGTCTACATCAAACTTGCGCTTAATGTATCGTGTAAGAGCCGTAACGGTTAGATAACGCACTTCACTCATCGTTTTGCCTCCTTTGCAGTCACCCTCTCCCCTTTGTATAAAGGAGAGAAGCATTTTGGTCACTTGATTTGGCAAGATGAACCTTTATTTAGATAAAGTTGTTAACACTTTAGACAATACGCCATTGATAAACTTGCTTGATTGATCATCGCCAAACGTTTTCGCTAATTCAATCGCTTCATTTAACGTAACGCTCGTAGGAATTTCTTCTTCATACTTCATTTCGTATACGGCAATACGTAGGATAACGCGGTCTACAGTAGCTACACGATCTAACGTCCATTTTTCTAAATGATTGCGTAAAAGTTCATCAATTTCTTGCTGATGTTCAACCACACCTAGCACGAGACTTTCTAAAAATTGATCAGACTTTTCATTTTGTACAACATTTCCGATTGCCTCCATTGGCTCGGTCTGCCCTAAATCATGCTGAAATAGTGCTTGTAATGCTTTTTGGCGTGCTGTATGTCTTTTCATTATTTTTGCTCCTTTATTTATCTTCTTCAACTAGTATACCTAGATAATAGCATAGTTTATGATACGATACTTCATTGTTCTTAGACGAAGTTTGTAGAACACGAAAAAGACCGTCTTTATGACGAGACAGTCTTTTTCACTTTACCATAGCTTGTGTTGAAAAGGAACAAGTAATCATACGTTATTCCATTTTAGCAACAGCCGTTAGGTCAACGTTTGTTTTATTCAACTTCTTCAATATCAGTTTTTTGCGTATCAAACTGAATCCCTACGATATGAATGTTTACTTCATCGAGATCAATAGCTGTCATATTTTTAAGGGCTTGACGAATGTTATCTTGTACTTGTTGCGCTACGTTTGGAATAGACACTCCAAACTTCATCATACAAAATACGTCTACTTTTATCCCGTTTTCTGTTAAGTCCACTTTTACACCTTTACCGTGGTTTTTCTTTCCTAGTTTCTCCACAACGCCAGCTGCAAAATTTCCTCTCATTGCAGAAACGCCTTCTACTTCAGAAGCAGCAATACCCGCAATGACTTCAATAACCTCAGGAGCAATTTCTACTTTGCCAAGAGAATTTGGGTGTTCTTCCATTTCTAATACATGATTTTCATTCATGTACAGCACCTCCTATAGTTTATATTATACTAAGAATTCATTACGTCATATAGCTCAAGAAACTTCGTGTTGAATTCACCGCTAACAAATTTTTCATGATTTAATAGTTTTTGGTGAAAAGGAATAGTGGTTGCAACGCCGTCGATAACAAATTCATCTAACGCGCGCTTCATTCGTTCAATAGCTTCCTCACGAGTTGGCGCATGAACAATCAATTTAGCCACCATTGAATCATAGTAAGGCGGGATTGCATAGCCCGGATATGCAGCAGAGTCTACGCGCACTCCGTAGCCACCTGGCGGCAAGTACATTTGAATTGTACCTGGTGATGGCATAAAGTTTTTCTCTGGGTTTTCCGCGTTGATTCGGCACTCAATTGCCCATCCGTTAAATGTCACTTCTTCTTGCGTAAACGGTAAAGTTTCACCATTTGCCACTTTGATTTGTTCTTTAATTAAGTCAACTCCTGTCACCATCTCTGTAACAGGGTGTTCTACTTGGATACGCGTATTCATTTCCATGAAGTAAAATTTGTTTTCACGGTAATCATAAATGAATTCCACTGTTCCGGCTCCTGTGTAATTAACGGCTTGAGCAGCTTTAACAGCAGCGTCGCCCATTAATTCACGCGTTTTTTCGTCTAACGCTGGAGAAGGCGTTTCTTCAATTAATTTTTGAAGACGGCGTTGAATCGAGCAATCACGCTCTCCTAAATGTACAGTATTCCCATGAGAATCAGCCAACACTTGGATCTCAACGTGACGGAAATCCTCAATGAACTTTTCAATGTACACACCAGGGTTACCGAAAGCTGTAGCAGCTTCTTGCTGTGTAATTGTAATACCTTTAATAAGCTCTTGTTCATTTTTCGCAACGCGGATTCCTTTTCCTCCGCCTCCTGCCGTTGCTTTAATAATAACAGGATAGCCAATATCATTAGCGATTGACATACCGTCTTCCACTGACTCTACAATTCCAGTTGAACCAGGAACAATTGGAACACCCGCTTCACGCATCGTTTCTCTCGCTACGTCTTTTGTTCCCATTTTGTTAATGGCTTCAGGACTTGGTCCTACAAATGTAACGTTACACTCTCTGCATAGCTCTGCAAAATCAGCGTTTTCAGCTAAAAAGCCGTATCCAGGGTGAATAGCGTCACAGCCCGTTAGCATCGCAACACTCATAATGTTTGTAAAGTTTAAATAGCTGTCTTTAGATGACGTTGGTCCAATACAATACGCTTCGTCTGCTAATTGTACATGCAAAGAATCGCGATCAGCTTGAGAATGAACAGCTACTGATTCTACACCTAACTCTTTACACGCTCGAATAATTCGAACCGCAATTTCTCCTCGATTCGCAATTAATAGCTTTTTAATCATATTTACCGCTCCTTATTCAGGCTTTACTAAGAAAAGAGGTTGACCGTATTCTACAAGTTGTCCACTTTCAACTAATACGTCAACGATTTCACCTTTAACTTCTGCTTCGATTTCATTAAATAATTTCATTGCTTCTACGATACATACAACCGAATCTTTTTGTACTTTATCTCCAGGAGTCACGTATACATCTGATTCTGGCGATGATGACGCATAGAAAGTCCCTACCATCGGAGATGTAATTTTATGTAAGCTTTCATCAACCGCTGGGGCCGCTTGTTCTTCTTTTGGTTGAGCAGACTGTGCTGCTGGGGCTGGCGCTGGAGCCGCTGCTGCCTGCGGTGCAGGTACTGCCGCTTGTTCAGGTGCCGAAACCACTACTTGCTGTGCTTGTTTGGAAACAATTGCGTCTTTTTTCTTCATCTTGATTTTGGAGCCTTCGTGCTCATAGGTGAACTCCTCGATTGATGATTGATCAACTAGTTTAATGATCTCACGGATCTCTTGAATTTTTAACATATTGAACACTCCTACCTCATGAAAATAGAATTCTCTACAATGTTAATAATACGACAGATGGCTACAGCCATTCAATTCGTTTGGCAAACATTAAAAAGAAGTTCCACTTACTCTATAATAACTTTTTAGCGTTATCGTTTTATAAATGGAAACATAGCTTTACAGATGACAACACTTATGAAAACGTTTGTCACCTAGTACTAATATAAGATTATGAAACCTATTATAACCGAAGTAAAAAAAGAAAGCCATGTTAAAATTTTTACCGTCTCGCTTAGATTTTAGTCATTTCATAAAAAAAGAAGTGTAAACAACCCCAATTTACGGCTGTTTCACACTTCTTTTATTCCCTTTATTTAGTTGGTTGAAACTCTACCGCTACTTCTTTTGGACCCATTTCTTTTTTGACTAGCTGAATGATTTGATTTGCTTTTGTTTTTGAGTGTTTTTCTGTCTTAACCGTAATTTGTACTTGCTTTCCGTCTGCTCTTACTAGCGCGTCACTGTATCCTTTTGCTTTAATTAATGTTTCCAGCGTGGCTTCTTTTTCCCCAAGCTTTGATAATTCATCAATTTTATCCATCGCCTTGCTTACTTCCGCAGGCGTCACATTTTTTGATGCAGCTACTTCTTGATACTCTTCTTTTAATTGACTTCTTTCATCATTTAATTCCAAACGAAGAGCCGTAAATAGCTCGTCGCTATCTGTGCTTGATACAACCGCTGATTCTTTTGCATTTTTAGCCGTTTCCTTCTTTACATCTCCTGCTGAACCTTCAGTTTTTGAATCTTCTTTTGTTCCTGATTTCTCATCTGTCTGTTGTTTTGTATCTTCTGCAGGAGCCTTGTCATCAGCCTGCTTTTCGCTCTGTTTTTCATTGTCTACTAGCGCAACATTACTCTGAGGATTTTCTGGCGTTGTCATATAATACACCGATAACACAACAACTAAACTTAACATTGTTAATAACCAAACCGTTTGCTTTTTTAATAACATATTCATTTCCCCCTCATCCTTTTTTCGCTAATACTGCTACTCTATGACTTGGTATATCGAGCGCTCTTGTCACGGCTTCAATAATAGATTTCTTTACCTCGATATTATCAGCTCCTTTAGCTACAACTAACACTCCTCTTACTTTTGGCTTTTCGGTTTTAACTACAACAGGCTTTTCTTGTTCTCCACTTCTTACAATGACCAGCTGTTCGTCTGTTGAGGAATCTTCAACTTTACGAGTCCCTCCTTCACGGTCTGTTTCGTTGGTCGTTTGCGATTTTGTGACGCTGTTTTTTTCATATATTTTGGATTCTGTTGCATCTAGGTTCACAATTACTTTTACCTTACTTACGCCTCTAACTTGATCCAAAATATCTTTCAATTCTTCCTCATACCGCTCTTCATAGCCTGTCATTGTTGTTGTCTTTTTAGAGCTAAAAGCGGGAACATCCTGTGATACCGGTGGTGCGCTGGTTTCTTTGCTTGCACTCTTTAGTAATCCGCCTGAATTCATAGATGTTGTGAGTGAGTTGCTAAATACCATAAAGATAACGCCTGCAGCTAGTAAAATGCCTATATACATTAACTTTGAAGGTTTCTTCGTAGTTGATGACTGTTTAAGTGAAAAGAACCGCTGAAAAAATGATGGGTCACCTTTTTCTGGCTTTTGACTCATTTCGTGTCTCCCTCCTCCATATTCACAACAACTTGGCCTTGTTTTACATCCCATTTTGCTGCTAAATAGTTGGATAATTTCTTGGATTCTGTTGGTTTGTTTGTTTCGATCGGTGTGGAGGTATCAATAGAAATAACTTTCACAGCTGAAACAACCTCGGAATCATCCGATGCTTTTTTACTTACGGCAACTGAAATGGATTTAATATTATCAGCGGTAGGTTCGTCGTTCGGCTTTTTTGTTTCAATGTGAATTCGATCAATTGCTACACCATACTGATCCATCAACTCCTCTTTTACATCTGCCTCCATTTGGACAGCCATTTGTTCTAAAATATATGCACGTTGTGAAGCTTGTATTTCTTTTTTCTGATTTTCTATTGAATTTTCTACCTGCTGATCGGATCGAATAGATGATAAGCTAAGTGATTTCAGCATTTGATTAACATCCACTTTGAAAATTTGAAAAACGGGTGTAATAATAATCAGCATTAAAAGAAGTCCAACCACCAGCTTTGTATATTTTTGAAAACTAGAATTGGGCAATAGTAAATTAATAATGGTAGCTAATAAGATAAAAAGAACGATATTAGTAATCCACGTCGTTAAGGCCTGCAATTTCTTCACCTCACCATCATTGTGACGTTGCTCGCTGTAATGATGACCGTTAAACATAAGAAAAACATAAGCGAGACAACCGCAAGCGCCGCAAAAATATAGATGACGCTTTTACTGATAATGCTCAAGCAGGAAATAACCGGCCCTCCTCCAATGGGTTGAAGAAGAGCTGCTGCTAGCTTATAGATAAAAGCAAGCGTTAACACTTTAATAGCCGGAAACGCGACGATTAACAGTAAGACTGCTACTCCAGCAATCCCTACTGAATTCTTTAATAGAAGCGAGGCACTGATGACTGTATCAGCCGCATCTGTGAACACACGCCCTACAACAGGTATAAAGTTCCCTGTGACAAACTTTGCCGTTCGAATTGTAATACCGTCGGCAACAGCTGAGGTAGCCCCTTGAACGGACAACACTCCTAAAAAAACAGTTAGGAATATTCCGAGCACGCCAATGCTTATATTTCTCAACAGCTGAGCAAGCTGTGTAACCTTATGTTCATCTGAAATCGTACTCACAATGCTAAGCAGTGCTGAAAGAAAAAGCAGCGGCATCACTACGTATTGAATAAGCAAACCGCTTGTGTTCATTAAAAACAAAATCATCGGATGAAAAAAGGCTGCCGATACAACTCCTCCTGATGATGCCATTAAGGCAAGCAGCAGCGGCACCAGAGCTAAAATGAATTTGGTCATGGTCTCAATCGCTCCCGTTGCATAAGAGATAGCAATTTGAAAACTATTAAGAGCAATGATGATCAAAACCATATATACAAGCGCATACGCTACTTTACTTACGGTTTGCTGATTAAACGCACTTTGGAGTGTTTGTAAAAACACGCTAAAAACCGTTAGCATAATGAGTGTACCGAGGAGTTTTCCATTCGCTAATACTTCATGAAATAAAAACTTTACAAGACCTCCTAGCCATTCTTTAAGAGAGAACTCTTTTTCTCCTTTTAAAAAATCGACTAAACTTCCCTTCTGACTCTCGGGTAAAAAGCCGCCGTATTGGGTAATAATATCGTCCCAAAACTGTTTGACTTCATCGATACCGAGCTTATCAATTTGTTCATTGACAAGTTCTTGCTGCTTCGGGGGTTCGGAAGCTTGTACATTTTCTGGAAAGAAAAAAAAGAGGAACAAAAGAAGAGCGAGTATATTCACTTTAAACGTCCACCGCTTCATTTCGTCACCTCATATTAAGTAAAATTAATTGGGCAGCATTGAAATAATCGTTTCAATAATGACCGTTAAAATAGGAATTGCCATGGAGAGAATCAGCACTTTTCCACCTAATTCAATTTTAGAAGCAATGGCACCTTGCCCTGCATCTTTCGTAATTTGAGCACCAAATTCGGCGATATAGGCGATACCAATAATTTTCAAAATGGTTTCCACATAAATCATGTTAACGTGGGCATTAATCGACAGCCGCTCGACCATCTTAATAATTTCGTAGATTTGATCAATTAAAAAAAGAAAGATCACGGATCCCACGAATACAACAAGTAAAAAAGCAATAGGTGATTTATGTTCTTTTAAAATAAGAGCCAAAAACGTAGCTACTAACCCTAAGCCCACAATTTGAAGCATTTCAATGGCAACTCACCCCTCTACCCTTGAAATAAAAAAACCGATTTGATTTTTTGAAATAAGTCCTCTACAATCGAAGCAACCATAAATAAAATATAAATAAAACCGATGAGGGTAACCCAGTTCGCGTAATCTTTTTTTCCCATCTGTTCGAGTACGGTGACTAAAAAAGCTACGACGATACCAATCCCAGCAATCTGAAAAATGGTGTTCATATCAATTCCCACATTCAATCCTCCTCTATCGCTACATCAATAGAATGACCAGTAGCAATCCAGATAGAAAGCCTAAACTTTTAACCATTTTTTCATAGCGATTCTGCTTATCAACTGCATCTTGTTCTTCGCGTTCAAGATGATTCAGCGTCAGTAAGATATGCTTTTGCTGCGAATAACGATCATGCTGACCAAGCGTTTCACCAAATTGTTTTAAGATTTCTAGTTCTCCCGTTTTAAGTGCGGTTTGTTTCCAAAATTGGTCCAACGTCTTTTCCCAAGCTTCCTTGACACTTTCAGTACCTTCTTTTAATTTCATTGAAAACTCATTAAATAAAGAAGCCAAAGGATTAGGAAGCTGTAGAGATAACAAATGAGCAACTTCTTGAAGAGGCCGATTGCTGTACATAATTTCTGCTTCTAACGACCTCAGAGCCGTTTTTAATTGCCTGAGCTGCCTAGGTCTTGCACTAAGCTGCTTTGCAAACTCAAATCCTGTGTAAGTGGAAGCAAATAAGATAAAGATGGCACCAAACAGTTTCATACACCATCACCCTTTACTATTTTCAATAAGCGACTTTTCAGTGGACGTTTTCATGGAATTATAGTGCTCATCGTAGATAGCCTTAAGTGTTCCAGGACCTCGGCTGTTCGATAGCACAACATACCTTTTGAATACGTGAAGTTTCATTAAAGCTTGCAAAGTGGGACGCTTCATTAAATCGTCAATGTCATAGCCATGAACAGTCATAATGACACGAACGCCAGCATTAACCGCTTCAAGCACGGCCTTACAATCTTCTTCACTTCCCACTTCATCCACGATCAGCACATCGGGGCTCATAGAGCGAATCATCATCATCATGCCTTCAGCTTTCGGACAGCTATCTAATAAATCCATTCTAGATCCGAATGTATGCTGAGGAACCCCTTTAACAGCCCCAGCAATTTCTGATCGTTCATCTACAATTCCCACTTTAAACGGAGGAATCTTAGAGCGCTCTATGCCAGTACTTATTACTCTGGCTAAATCGCGAATCATGGTTGTTTTTCCTGTTTGAGGAGGTCCTATAATGACCGTACTTTGCCAATAGCGATTGTATAAAAAAGGAATAAGCTGATTCGAAATACCAATCTTTTGTTTAGCAATCCGGATATTAAAGGATGATACATCTCGAATCACACGAACCTGTCCATTTTCCGTTACAACTTTTCCCGCTAGCCCAACCCGGTGCCCGCCTTCAATGGTGACATATCCTTTTTTCAATTCTTCTTCAATCATATAAATCGAAAACTGACTTAATTTATTTAAGATAAATAAAGCATCTTCTGCACTTGGAAGATACGATTCGAAATATGGCTGATTGTTGATTGTAAATTCGACAGGTCTTCCTATGCGCACTCGAATTTCTTCTAGTACATGAGAATGGTTTGTGACATAAAATTCAACAGTCTTTTTTAAATTAGGCGGAAAGATTGCAAGTATTTCGTTTAACATATTCATCCCCTCATATTTGAACTCACTTCAATGTATTATAAGCTTGACCATTTTATGCCTACCTTTTATTTAAAAACACCGATTAAAATGAAGAGCACTCCTACTACAATCATGATTAATTTCCCAAAAGATAATTGATCGGCTACGGACACTAAACCTATGGTAAAAGAACTCACCATTACAATCGGACCAACAAGCGCTAACATTCCATTAATCATTAACGCCTTTTTCACATCATTGTTTGTGACAATTAAAATAGCGGCAATAAACTCAATAAATGAAGAAATAAATCGAAGGCACGCCATCGTTAATACCGTACCGTTTAAATGATCCAACCACTGCTTCATAAGCCCCTCCTATACCTCTGCGTTGTTTAGTACAACCTATGCAAAATAAGGAAGAGTTAGCACAAAAAACATACAAAAAAGGCAGAGAATGATTCTCTGCCTTTTTTGTATGTTTGCAGCTTGCTTACACGATCCAATTACGCGCGTGATACGTAGCTGCTGTCTGTTGTGTTGATAATTAATACGTCGCCTTCGTTTACGAAGAACGGAACGTTTACTGTTAAGCCAGTTTCTACAGTTGCCGGTTTTGTACCGCCAGAAGCTGTGTCACCTTTAATACCAGGTTCAGTTTCTGTTACTTTAAGCTCAACTGTGTTTGGAAGTTCAACACCTAATGTCTCACCTTGGTACATCATAATTGCTACTTCCATATTCTCTTTTAAGAATTTTAGCTCATATTCAATTGCACTTGCCGGAAGCTCTAATTGCTCATAAGACTGGTTGTCCATGAATACGTGCTGATCGCCGCTTGCATATAGATATTGCATTTTACGGTTATCAATTTGGGCTTTCCCTACTTTTTCACCTGCACGGAACGTTTTTTCTTGCACAGCTCCTGTACGAAGGTTACGTAGTTTTGAGCGAACGAATGCAGCGCCTTTACCAGGCTTTACGTGTTGGAAATCCATTACACGCCAAATACCTCCGTCTACTTCTACTGTCAAACCTGTACGAAAATCATTTACTGAAATCATGAAGAAATCCTCCTACATTTTATAAAATAATGAACTCTTTTGATGAGTGCGATAATGCCTCATTACCTTCTGCTGTGACGATCGTATCATCTTCAATACGAACGCCCCCTAAGTCTGGTATGTAAATACCTGGTTCAACGGTTACAATCATACCTGGCTGCAGTACATCTGTAGATTTCACAGAAAGTGATGGGCCTTCATGTACTTCTAACCCTACGCCGTGACCGGTCGAATGTCCAAAATACTGGCCGTATCCGTGTTCTGTAATATAATCACGCGTTAGCGCATCTGCTTCTTTACCCGTCATACCTGCTTTGATGCCGCTCATTCCGTTAAGCTGCGCTTGCAGTACGACATTATAAATTTCTTTTAGCTTATCACTTACTTCACCGACGGCAAATGTTCGTGTGATATCTGAACAGTAACCATTATAGTATGCGCCAAAATCAAGCGTTACAAGTTCGCCTTTTTCAATGACTTTGTCAGAAGCAACACCATGGGGTAAAGCCCCGCGATGCCCTGAAGCAACAATTGTATCAAAAGATGAAGATGTTGCGCCTTGTTTTCTCATAAAGAACTCCAGTTCATTAGATACTTGAAGCTCTGTTAAACCAGGACGAACAAAGGTTAAAATATGTTCATATGCTGCATCTGCTATTTTTGCAGCTTCCTTTAATATCTTAATCTCTGAGTCACTCTTTATCAAGCGTAAGTTTTCGATTGCGTGCGAGATTGGAACAAGTTTCGCGCCGATATGCTTATCAAATAATTGATGCTGTCCATATGTAACATAATTCTGTTCAAAACCAAGCTTTTTAATTCCAAATTGTTTCACTACATTCGCTACTTCTTCTACAATAGGACCCTTGTGCTGAACGATATCAAAACCTTCTGTTTGACTAGTTGCTTGTTCAACATAACGAAAATCTGTTACAAATGCCGCTTTGTCTTCAGAAATAATAACGACACCAGCAGATCCTGTGAAATTGGTCATATAGCGCCTGTTATACTCACTTGTAATTACAACACCGTCCACATTCAACTTTGAAAACTGTTTGCGTAGTTTTTCGATTTTCATTTTATTTCCCCCTTAATTGTAAAAGTGCCTGCAGGGCAAGCTCATATCCATATAAACCTAACCCGACAATTTGACCATGTGTAACAGGTGCCGTCACCGAATGGTGGCGAAACTCTTCACGCTTATGTACGTTCGAAATATGCACTTCAATAACAGGAACAGATATACTAGCAATCGCATCTCGAATGGCATAACTGTAGTGAGTAAAAGCACCAGGATTGATCATAATCCCATCAAATTTTTCATCCGCTTCATGAATCCAGTCGATAATTACACCTTCGTGATTAGACTGTACGCACTCAACTTCTATCCCATGGTCTCTGCCTGCTCGCTGAAGTTTCTCTTCAAGATTTTGAAGATTATCTGTCCCATATACCGCTGGTTCGCGTACGCCTAAACGATTTAAATTAGGACCGTTTATTACTAAAATCTTATTCATCTTAATTCAACACTCTCCCCTACTACGAACCCTTTATGCAGCTCACTCATGTGAATTTGCACTTTATTTTTCTTTTTAAATCATTATATAGAATATATTAGCATACGTTGGAACATTCACACTACTTATTCGCCGTTTGAAAATCTGTAGATTCATCTTTTGTTTGAAGCTCTGCAGCTTCAAAAGAAATGGAATATCCGATGAATACACCATATAAAATATAAATACAGAGGGATGAAATAATCGTGTTAGCTGGAAGCTCTCCAATTGTTTTTAAGTTGGGAAAGAGCGGATTCAAAACAACGAATACAATTGCCCACCATAATAAGCCGTAAGCAAAACCTATCCAAATTGTTTTAAACTTCTTTAATAGGACGTAGTATAACAACCCGACAACAATAGATAATACCCCTATAAGAAAAATACTGACGATAACACCTATTCCTTTATCCTTCCAATCACCTAATGCCCATGGATCTAAAAGCATATTTGGATTGATAACACTAAAGCTGAACAGATAATTTAAATAGCCAATAAAGCTCCAGAAAATCCCTCCAAAAAAGGAAATAAAGATGGCTTTAAATAAAAAAGACATTTCCTGTTTATGCGTAGGGTGGTTATCCTGTTTTTTTTCATGCTGTTCTTTAGGTTCTGACATATTAATCACCTCTTGATGTAGTATGAACTTTTTTCTCATTTCCTACTGACTCATTTCTAAGTTTTTACGTTTATTACTCTTCCTATACGCAAGAAGGGAGCCTGATATCAAAGAGACATTTTTAAACTACTTCGCACAGAGTTTCATAAACAAATTTTATAAGTGAAAGGAAAAAAATTCATAACAAGGGTGTGGAGATGAAAAATATTGGCTAAACTAGATAACATGCATCCGCCTAGAGGTTTATTTGATTTTGCTGTAGAATATAAAATACTAAGAAGTCTAGTCTAGTTAAGTTAGGTTGGTGCCTGAAATGTCTAAATTGCAAAAACCTGCGTATGGTGGTCAAGCCGTTATAGAAGGCGTCATGTTCGGTGGCAAACGTATGATGGTGACGGCTATTCGTCGCAAAGATCAATCTATTGATTATTTTCATTCAAAAAGAAAATCAAATTCCGTACTCACTGCTTTAAAAAAAATTCCTTTTTTACGAGGAATTGCTGCTATTGTTGAAGCCAGTGCAAACGGTACGCAGCACTTGAACTTTTCCTCTGAACGCTATGACGTGAATCCAGAAGATGATGCTCAAGTAGCAGAAGAACAACAAAAAGAGAAAAAAGAATCAAAACTATCTTTAATATTTGGCGTTGCAACTATTGGTGTAATATCCTTTCTTTTCGGGAAAGTACTATTTACATTGATTCCTGTGTTTTTAGCACAATTGACACGTCCTGTTTTCACTTCAAGTGTAGCTCAGGTTTTTATTGAAGGAGTATTTAAACTATTATTGCTCCTTGGCTATATTTATGTGATTTCACAAACGCCACTTATTAAACGGGTGTTTCAATATCATGGAGCAGAACACAAGGTCATTAATGCATATGAAAACAATGCTGAACTTACGGTAGAAGCCGTGCAAGCACAATCTCGACTTCATTATCGCTGCGGAAGTAGCTTTATCCTCTTTACCGTAGTTGTAGGAATGTTTGTCTACCTACTCGTTCCAACGGATCCTCTTTGGTTACGAATTGTGGATCGCCTTGCATTAATCCCAGTTGTCCTTGGTTTATCATTTGAAGTGTTACAGTTAACCAATAAAGTTCGTCATGTCCCTCTTCTTCGCTTTTTAGGTTATCCCGGTTTATGGCTTCAGCTTTTAACAACCAAAGAACCAAAAGATGATCAAGTTGAAGTTGCGATTGCTTCATTTAAAGAACTTTTACGCGTTGAAAATGAACTTTCTTCTACCACTGACGAACAAGTTGTCTAATCCACACCGTTTTGCTTTCTTTTTTTACTATTTTAGGAGGTGAACAAAATGAGACGTCCATTCGTGAAACCACTTGTATATGGTCTAATCGGGTTAGGAGTCATTGGCTTTGCATTTACGTTGATTACAGATCCAGCTGTTTTATTACGTCAAGCAGGTTATATTTTTCTGTTTATCATTTTGTTTTACTTAGTTTATCGGTTTATTCTCCGCCCTTCTCAGACAAAAGGTCAAGATAGAGGCTATGTGCGCGCAGTAAAACAATCAAAACTGCGTCAAAAAGAAAAAGAGCGAGGAAGCAACAAAGTTGATATGCATACGTACCGAAGCTCAAATAAGCGCCCGGTATCCAAATCAACGAAACCGCTAAAGAAAAAGAAAAACAACTCACACTTGACCGTCATCGAAGGTAAAAAAGGAAAAAAGAAAAATAGAGCATTCTTTTAAAAAAACAAGGAGAAAAACCTCCTTGTTTTTTTAATAGCACCATTTTTTCAAAAATGCCCTTGTACGCTTTTTACCAAACGCAATCAGCTCTTCCTTCCGTTCTTCTGTGAGGGTAAATTCTGTCGCAAAAACTTGATTAACAGGTAAAAAGATAATATTTTTTTCGTGACGTTTTGAAATATGTCTTGCATCGTGCGCATCTTTCATCGTCTCAAAAAGCGCACTGAATAAACCAACGGCATTCTTAATTTTATTCCGTTCCCTTTCTTCGTCCTTCGGGCTCAGCTTCACCCCAATTACCGGTCGTTTCTTAAGACTTTTATCATCATCAAACAGAAAAATTGGAAAGTTGCTTAACACGCCCCCGTCAACTATTAAACTGCTTGGGGTAGATTTTAATTTAACCGGCTCAAAAAAATATGGAATGCTGCAGCTCATTCGAACGGCTCTTGCTACAGAAAAGCGATTCGGGTCGATTTGATATTTAGGCAAATCATCTGGAAGAACAAGCATCGTACTGTTGGTCAAATCTGAAGCAATAATACGCAGCGACTGATCAGGCAAATCAGCAAATGTACGAATTCCTCTGCTCCGCAATTTTTCAGCAATCCACTTTTCAAGCCTTTCTCCTTTATATAATCCCATTTTCCAATATAAAAACAGCCACTTTGTCAAGCTTGATGGTAAAAAAGACATTCTTTGATCTAAAAAAGACGATAACTCAATTTCATTCATCATTTCAACAATTTCTTCACTTGTATAACCGGCTGCTACAAATGCACAAATAATGGAACCCGCACTCGTTCCGGCTAACCGCCGAAAGATCAAGCCTTTTTCTTCTAGAGCTTGTAACGCGCCAATCAGTGCAAGCCCTTTAATACCGCCACCTGAAAACACTCCGTCGACGTACACAGCCTCTCCTCCAAACTACCCACTCTACATTTGTAGTCGACTCAGCAACAAGTTATGATAAAAAGAAAAAAAGCAGTGACGCTATTGGCCGCTGCTTTTTTCTTATAATTTTTGTTCTTCTTCATTTCGTTTTTGTACATTGCGAAGATCTTGAATACGGTTATGATTTTCTTCAAAGTATTGAACCAAATCTCCAATTCGATCAATGGAATTCCAGCTTAAATGATGTTCAATTCCTTCTACGTCATCATAAATATTTTTCTCATCTACGCCAATGATGCGCAGCAGCTGCTCTAAAAGCTCGTGGCGATAAACAAGACGTTTTCCAATCTTCTGCCCCTTAGCTGTTAAAACAAGGCCTCGATATTTTTCATAAATTAAGTACTCATCTTTGTCTAGCTTTTGAACCATCTTCGTTACAGATGAGGGGTGAACCGCCAATGCATCAGCAATATCAGACACTCGAGCGTATCCTTTATCTTCAATTAGCATATATATTTGTTCAATATAATCTTCCATACTCGGTGTAGGCATGAAATCTCCCCCAATTAATATTATGTATTGCTAATAATAAGTCATAAATGTCTGTTTCTTATAGTGATATCGTGTTCATGTTTGATAATCTATGTGAAAAAAACGTGTAAATAAAGCGATGTCATAAGATAAAACTGGATAAAAGACATTCAATTAAAATCATACTACAATGCTTATTCAAATACAAGAACCGTTCGATCTCGCTTCTTATTTATGCCCCATTTTTATACATAATAAAAGCTGACTCGTTTGAGTCAGCTTTTACTAGTCAATCATATTCAAAATTAAAGGCCGCATTTCAGCTGTGCACCACAGTTTGTACATGTGTTGCATCCGCCCATTTCTTCTACCGTTCCTTGACGGCAAACCGGACACGTATTACCTACTTCAGAACCGATTGTTACATCAGTTGAACGAATTTCATTAATTGTATCAACTAACACAACGTGCGGTTTCGTTTCTTCTTTTGGCGCTTCAATTTCTTCATCAAACGTATTTTCTTCTGCTTTTAGCGTTAAGACTTGTGCATCACGGCTGCCGTCTACGTACACCGTACCGCCTTTTGCTCCGCCTTTATACAGACGCTCGTACACTTTTTGAACTTGCTCTACCGTGTAACCGCGAGGAGCGTTTACTGTTTTACTAATTGAACTGTCAATCCAGCGCTGAATCACACATTGCACATCCGCGTGAGCTTGTGGTGCAAGTTCCATAGCTGAAATGAACCATTCAGGAAGGTTGTTTGGATCTGCTTCTGGATGCTGATCTAAATACTCTTGAACGATATCAGCTTTTACTTCAATAAATTTACCTAAACGGCCGCTTCGGAAGTATGAGAATGAGAAATAAGGTTCAAGACCCGTTGATACTCCAACCATTGTTCCAGTACTGCCTGTTGGCGCTACTGTTAATAAATGAGAGTTTCGGATACCGTTCTCTTTAATGTTTTCACGAATATCTTCAGGCATTTTTTTCATGAAGCCTGTATTTGTGAATGCTTCACGTAAAGAAGCCGTTTCAGCATCTGTTTCGCCTACTAAGAACGGGAAGCTTCCTTTTTCTTTTCCAAGCTCTACAGACGCGCGGTAAGCCGTCGTTGCAATTGTTTCAAACACTTTATCTACTAACTCATTGCCTTTGTCAGAGCCGTACTCTGTTTCACAATAAATAAGAAGATCGTGAAGACCCATTACACCAAGGCCAACGCGGCGTTCGCCAAGCGCTTGCTTTTGGTTTTCTTTTAAGAAATAAGGAGTTGCATCAATAACGTTATCTTGCATTCTAACGCCTGTCTCAACCGTTTGACGTAACTTTTCAAAGTTAACAGTTTTCGTTTCTTTATCTGCCATTTGCGCTAGGTTAACAGCAGCTAAGTTGCAGACAGAAAATGGTGCAAGTGGTTGTTCACCACATGGATTTGTTGCAACAACGTGCTGACCATATGCTTGAGCATTTGTCATATCATTAGCATTGTCAAAGAAGAAAATGCCTGGTTCAGCTGAGTACGTTGCACAAATATTAATTAAGTTCCATAGCTCTTTTGCACGGATAGTACGATACGTACGAACTTTGTTTCCTTGTTTTGCCCATTCGCGCACGTCACCTACTTCGTGCCAGTTTTCATTGTAGTTAGCCATTTCTTCTTTTGAATAGCTTTCTACGTCTGGGAAGCGAAGTTCGTATTCTCCGTCGTTTTCAACAGCATCCATAAAATCTTTTGTTAAGCATACAGAAATGTTTGCTCCTGTTAAAAACTCTGAGTTATGAACGCTGTACGTTCCGCCTGTTTGCAGCTTTTCTTCTGCATCTTTGATGATTTTTTCACTGAACCCACCAAGACCAGGAATTTGTTTATAGTTAATGATTCCTTGGTACATCGCTTCTTCAGACTCTGTTAGCGGCGTGAACTTCAATTTATCTTGCGCATGTTTTTTAATCATTTCGTCATTTGTGTTTTCAATTAAGAAACGTAAAATGCGAGGGTTTTGCATTTTAGAAATAATAAATTCTACAATGTCAGGATGCCAGTCGGCAAGCATGATCATTTGGGCCCCACGACGTGACCCACCTTGCTCAACAAGATGCGTCAGTTTAGCAATATCATCTAACCATGAAACCGAACCAGATGATTTACCGTTTACACCGCGAGCCAGCGTGTTGCGTGGGCGAAGAGTTGAACCATTCGTTCCAACACCGCCTCCACGGCTCATGATTTCCATTACTTGTTTGCGGTGTTCTGAAATACCTTCACGTGAATCTTTTACATAAGGCATTACATAACAGTTGAAGTACGTTACGTCCGTATCAGCACCTGCACCGTAAAGAACGCGGCCAGCTGGTACAAAGTTTAGCTGAACAAGCTCTTGATAGAACTTTTCAAACCACTCTTTGCGCTTTTCTTCTGTTTTTTCCACAGAAGCTAAGCCTGTTGCATTACGTTTTGCAATTTGCTCATAGAAGACTTCTAGAGGTTTTTCAATGACATCTAAAGAACGAGTAATTAATCCGTTTTCTGCTTCTTCAGGCGATAAAGCTCCTCTAAACTCATCTTCTACCTTGACAACAGCGGTTTTTTGCTCAAAATTAATGCTTTCCACATAGCCAAGTCCTCGTGCTGGAAATTTTGGATCTTCCTTTACGGTTAGAACAACAAAATCTCCTTCTGATAACGTTAATTTTTCCGTATCTTTAAACGCATAACGGTCTAACATTACCAATCTTGAAACACCTTTATGAGTCAACTTCATATCCGGTGTAATCGGATGTACTTGCGGAAAGCGTTCAATATCTGAATTGAGCTTTTCAACATTCATATTCACTTTTTGATTTAACAAAACAGTCATTCTCACAACTCCTTACCTATCGAACATCTATAAATTTATTAACTTTATTTCCTTTTAAAGGAAATAAAGTTTTCAATCAACTATCAATAACTTACCACACGGCTTGGACGAATTCAATATATAGTATTTGACACTTCCCCAAACATCTACATATAGAAGGGTGTCAAGTGAAATATTTTTTTTTTCGTAAAAAAAGTGTTTGACTTTTCTTCCCTATGTATTCTATTAGCCAAGCATTGTTTCTAAAAATCCCACTAAAAAGTGCAACTTATAAGAAGTTGCACTTTTATCTATTTCCCATGGGCATCCGTTTAGCGCTTAAAGTTCCATTCATCCGATCCGTACTTTGTGCGCGCTAGTTCTTCTACATATGCTTCCTCTTCTTCAGACAGTGTATACGGTTCTAAATCGATATCAAGAGCAGAAGCAAATCCTTTATAAAACGCTTCTTTTGCTTCTTCAATAGAGATTTTGCGGCCCGCAATTGCATTGATGGCTACCGCTTTAGAACGAAATGCGCGCTGCATTCTTTCTTTCACGCGATCATTTGGATAATTAAACACACTGAATAATTTATCTTCATCAATCTCTAACAGAATAGAGCCGTGCTGTAGAATAACTCCTTTTTGTCTAGTTTGGGCACTTCCAGCAATCTTGCGGCCCTCTACAACTAGTTCATACCAAGAAGGAGCATCAAAGCACACGGACGAACGAGGGTTTTTTAAGCTATTTTTTTCTTCTTCTGAACGAGGAATAGCAAAATAAGCCTCGAGCCCTAACGAACGAAATCCTTCCAGTAAACCTTCAGAGATTACGCGATATGCCTCTGTAACTGTCTTGGGCATGTTAGGATACTCTTCAGATACAATTACGCTGTAAGTAAGCTCTTCATCGTGAAGCACGCCCCTGCCGCCCGTTGGACGTCTTACAAAGCCTAGCCCTAATTCTTTTACTTTATCAAAGTTAATTTCTTTTTCAGCTTTTTGAAAATAACCGATTGACAGCGTTGGAGGGTTCCATCCGTAAAAACGAATCGTAGGTGGAATTTCTCCTTTACTATGCCATTCTAATAACGCTTCATCTAACGCCATATTGTAATAAGGCGAACGGTTGTTGGAATCAATAAATCTCCACTTTGCTTTCATCTACCTCATCCTCAGCTATATGTAATATAAAAAATAAATCCGTTTTTTAGTCTACCAAAAGATTGAGCTAAGGAAAAGCAAAGAGCAACATAAAACTGTGAATTCAAATGTGGTAGTTTTTTCATTTCCGGGAAGAAATCCGCTAGATTCAAGGCAAAATCGCTTTACTTCTAATTTCATTCACTTATATAATAAGAGTATGGATTTTGTCGAAGAAAGGAAGAATCAGCATGTCAGCAATTACAGCAGTACTCATTTTACTTGGAGTAATCATCATATACTCTGTCGTTATGTTCTTTGTCCAACGTCGCATTATGAAAACGTTAACTGAAGAAGAATTCCGCAGCGGCTACCGCAAGGCACAGCTAGTTGATATTCGTGAACCGAATGAATTCGAAAACGGACATATTTTAGGCGCACGAAATATTCCTCTTTCACAGTTCCGTATGCGCATTAAAGAATTTCGTCCAGATCAGCCTGTCTACATCTATTGTCAAAGCGGAATGCGCACAGGACGCGCAGCACAAATGCTTCGTCGCCACGGTGTTCAAGAAATCTATGATTTAAAAGGCGGCTTCAAAATGTGGAACGGTAAAGTGAAAAAGAAAAAATAATGGTATGTATATAGAAAAACCTCGCCTTTGGGCGAGGTTTTTTGTTAGACGTTTTGAACAGCCTGTTCTTTCTGATAGCGAAGAACTGGCTTTCTCGCTGCCAGCGTTTCATCAAGGCGCTTCACAACCGTTGTATGCGGAGCTTCCTGTACGACTTCAGGCGTTTCTTCTGCTTCTTTTGCAATTTGAATCATCGCATCGATAAACGCATCTAGCGTTTCTTTCGACTCCGTTTCCGTTGGTTCGATCATCATGCACTCTTCTACGATAAGCGGGAAGTAGATAGTCGGCGGATGATAGCCAAAATCAAGCAGTCGTTTCGCAATATCCAATGTGCGCACGCCAAGCTTTTTCTGACGTTTTCCAGATAAAACAAATTCGTGCTTACAGTGACGGTCAAACGGAAGCTCATAGTGTTCTGCTAAACGACGCATCATATAGTTGGCATTTAGCACAGCGTTTTCCGTCACAGCTTTTAAGCCGTCTGGACCCATTGAACGAATATACGTATAAGCGCGAACGTTGATACCGAAGTTGCCGTAAAACGGCTTTACACGTCCAATTGACTGAGGACGGTTATAGTCAAAGTGATAGCCTTCTTCTGTTTTCACAAGCACTGGTTTAGGCAAATACGGAATTAACTCTGCTTTTACCCCTACCGGACCAGAGCCAGGACCGCCTCCTCCATGAGGGCCTGTAAACGTTTTATGAAGGTTTAAATGAACAACGTCAAACCCCATATCTCCAGGACGGGCTTTACTTAATACTGCGTTTAAATTTGCACCATCATAATAAAGCTTTCCACCTGCTGCGTGAACAATTTCAGCCATTTCTAAAATATCTTCTTCAAATAATCCCAGCGTATTTGGGTTTGTTAACATTAACGCGGCTGTATCTTCTCCTACTACGCGGCGTAAATCCTCTAAGTCCACTAAACCATGTTCGTTTGATTTTACCGTCACCGTTTCAAATCCCGCAACTGTTGCCGAAGCCGGGTTCGTTCCGTGAGCTGAGTCTGGAACAATGACTTTTGTTCGCTGCGTCTCACCATTTGCTTCATGATAGGCACGAATCATCATAAGCCCGGTCCACTCGCCGTGAGCACCTGCTGCTGGCTGAAGTGTTACTTCATCCATTCCTGTAATTTCTGTTAAATGCTCTTGTAAATCATATAAAAGTTCGAGAGCACCTTGAACCGTTTGCTCATCTTGAAGCGGATGAATATGCGCAAACCCAGCAATGCGTGCTGCTTGTTCATTCACTTTGGGATTATATTTCATCGTACATGAACCAAGCGGATAAAACCCTGAGTCTACCCCGTGATTTCGTTTTGAAAGCGCGGTGTAATGACGCATAATATCGAGTTCTGATACTTCAGGAAGCTCAGGAGCTTTGGTACGCACATACGCTTTCCCAAGCAGTTCTTCAGCATTTACTTGCGGCACATCTAACTCTGGCAATGAATAGCCGATTCGCCCTTCTTTACTGCTTTCAAAAATAAGTGATTGATTTTGATTAAGCATGAAGATCCCCCAATTCATTTACAAGTTGGTCAATTTCCTCTTTTGTACGGAGCTCTGTAAAAGCAAGCAGCATGTGATTTTCATGCGCTTGGTTATCACGGCTAAGATCATAACCGCCAATTATTTTTGATGCTAATAAATGATTGTTTGCTTCTGTTACCGAAACCGGAAGCTTCACGACTAATTCGTTAAAAAACGGTCCTTCAAATGCTACATTTACCCCTTTTGCCTTTAACGCTTCATATGCATAATGCGTTTTTGATAAGTTTTGCAGCGCCATTTCTTTTACACCTTGCTTGCCTAAAGCTGTCATTGCAACTGATGCTGCTAAAGCATTTAACGCTTGATTTGAACAAATGTTAGACGTCGCTTTATCGCGGCGTATATGCTGTTCACGCGCTTGAAGGGTTAAAACAAACCCTCGCTTACCGTTTTCATCGACCGTTTGCCCTACTAATCGTCCTGGGATTTTTCGCATAAGCTTAGACGTAGTTGCAAAGTATCCGCAGTGCGGGCCTCCAAATTGACTTGGAATACCAAATGGCTGTGCATCTCCAATGACAATATCAGCTCCGAATTCTCCAGGAGGCGTAAGTAAACCTAATGATAAAGGATTGCTTGAAACCACAAACATGCATTTTTCTTGATGGGTAATTTCTTCAATTTCTTTTAACGGCTCGATTTGTCCGTAGAAATTTGGATACTGGACAATAACAGCTGCCACGTCACTCCCCATCTCTTTTTCTAATGCAATCATATCTGTTACGCCGTCTGCTGAAGGGATTTCTACCACTTCAATGTATTGACCCTTCGCATACGTTTTTAACACATCTTTTGACTCAGGGTGAACAGCCGCAGAGACAAGTACTTTTTTCTTTTTTGTTTGACCCGCACTAAGCATAGCGGCTTCTGCTAAAGCAGTTCCTCCGTCATACATAGAAGAATTAGCCACGTCCATCCCCGTTAACTCACAAATCATTGTTTGAAATTCAAAGATGGCCTGAAGTTCTCCTTGAGAAATTTCCGGTTGATACGGAGTATAGGCCGTATAAAATTCCGAACGAGAAATAACATGATCAACAATAACCGGCATGTAATGATCGTAAACTCCTGCTCCTAAAAAAGAAGCATAGTCTTTTAAATGAGCATTTTTAGCAGCCATACTATTTAATTCTTTTAACAGCTGAGGCTCTGAAGCCGCTTTTTTAATATTGTATTCTCCTTGAAAACGAACGCGCTGCGGAATATCTGAAAATAAATCATCAACAGATGAAACACCAATTGCTGCTAACATTTGCTGCTGATCTTGTTCTGTCATTGGTAAATAGCGATGTAACATGTTAAATTCCTCCCCAAAGCTTACTTTGAACGTTTATAAAAAGGTGTTGAAACCACTTTTGCTTTTAAGCGCTTTTTCCGAACCTGCACTTCCACTTCTTGACCAAGCTCTGTATACTCTGCTGACAATAGTGCTAGACCGATGTTTTTCTTTAATGTCGGTGACTGTGTACCTGTTGTCACAAATCCAATTTGTTCTTCATCTGCAAGTACTTCGTAACCGTGTCTTGGTATACCTTTATCAATCATTTCAATTCCTACCAGCTTACGAGGTGCCCCGCTTTCACGCTGTTCTTTTAACACTTCTTTTCCAATAAAGCTGTCTTTGTTCGTCTTTACTGCAAATCCAATTCGAGCTTCAATGGGCGTAATATCTTTTGAAAGCTCTTGGCCATATAAAGCCAAAGTAGCTTCAAAACGAAGCGTATCGCGAGCACCTAATCCGCAAGGCAGCACACCTTCATCACTGCCTGCTTCTAAAATAGCTGTCCACAAGTGAGCTGCGTCAGCTGAAGAACAATAAATTTCAAAGCCATCTTCCCCGGTGTACCCAGTACGTGAAACGAGAGCTTTTACATTCGCTACTTCTACATCATCAGCAAATGTAAATGGCTTTAACAAAGCTAAATTTTCGTTCGTTAACGTTTGTAAAACTTTTTCTGCTACAGGACCTTGCAAAGCTAGCTGCGCAGTTTCATCAGACTGATTAACGAGCGTTACATCTCCTTGTTTGTGAGACACCAGCCACTCATAGTCTTTTTGAATATTAGCAGCGTTTACGACTAGCAAATACTCTTGATCTGCTTTTTTATAAATCAGCAAATCATCTACCGTGCCTCCGTCTTCATAACACATAGCCGTATACTGCGCTTTTCCATCTACGAGGGTAGAAACGTCATTTGTCATCGTGTGCTGAAGAAAAGCTAAGCTATCAGCTCCTGTTACAAGAATTTCTCCCATATGAGAGACATCAAAAAGGCCTGCCTTTGTACGTACAGCTTCATGCTCTTCTTTAATAGAAGAAAATTGAACGGGAAGAGCCCATCCTCCAAAATCAATTGTTTTGGCACCATATTTTTGATAGGTATCATAAAGCGGCGTTTTGTGTAATTCTGTTGTCATATTTATGTCCTCCTCTTTTTCACGTGAAACTTTTCATAACGGGGAGTTTTCAAATAGTGTGGGGATCACTATTTATCCAAACAAAAAAGGACAGAAAACCCCCTACTGTATTTAGTAGGAAGTCTCTGTCCTTTTCACCTGAAAGTTTACCTATAAATGAATAGGTTTGCCTCGTGGGTGGTCTATAAACGCATAGACGCTCTCCAGAGCTGCGTCAAACAAGAGTCTTTTTGCCTGAGAGATTCACAATTTTATTGCTTGCTCCTTCGGCGCTACATTCAAGTAGTCTCTCCCCGTGTCGTCATTCGCTTCTATAAAGTTGGTAAAGTTGGGCATACTACTGAAAGATGTATCTATCTTTATTCACACAATCATTTGTAAAGTGCTAATCTATTTTCTTTTTCAAATTTTCTAAATATATTTTTATCCTACCTGATTCTTATCATTTGTTCAATAAAAATTTTTCACAAAGGAGCATTTTTATCATGAAAGTGAAATTAAACATCGATGAAACATGGGAAGCAGCCTTCTCAACTAAATTGGAGCAAGACGGCCCTTGGTCTGCATGGGATTTGTATAAACTTGCCTATGAAATAGAAGACCAAACGCTTATCTCAGAATTTGAAGGACTACAAAGCCCAAAACATCTAGCCGATTTAACGCCGCTTCCTCATCAGCTCGAAGTAGCCAAACAAGTAGTTGAAACAATGAATGGGAAAGCCATTTTAGCAGATGAAGTAGGACTGGGCAAAACGATTGAAGCAGGGTTAATTTTGAAGGAATATATGATTCGCGGACTTGTTAAAAAAGTTCTCATTTTAGTTCCAGCTTCGCTTGTTTCACAGTGGGCTATGGAATTGAACCAAAAATTTTATATTCCCGCAGTCCCTCAAAGAAAATCATACGTGTGGGATCAGTGTGACATCGTTGTGTCTTCAATTGATACAGCAAAACGTTCTCCTCATCGAGAAATTGTGCTAGAACAAGACTACGACCTCATCATCATTGATGAAGCTCATAAACTTAAAAACAACAAAACAAAAAACTATGAATTTGTGCAAAGTCTAAAAAAGAAATTTTGTCTGTTGCTAACCGCAACACCGATTCAAAATCGAATTGAAGAAATTTTTAACTTAGTCTCTCTTTTAAAGCCTGGTCATCTCGGCAATAAAGACTATTTCGAAGAATTATTTTCCGCTAAAAAACGCTCTTTGCAAAACGATGAACACTTAAAAGAGCTTGTTAACAAAGTTATGATTCGAAATCGCCGCCACGATACGGGTATCGAATGGACAAAGCGAATTGTTCAAACCATTCCTGTTGAATTCTCGCCGAAAGAACGGGAGCTATACGATGCGATTACATCTTTTAAAGGAAACGGACTCCACCCTTCAAGCGCTTTTTCAATTTTAACCCTGCAGCGAGAGGCCTGCAGCAGCCGTGAAGCGGTGTATATGACATTAAAAAACATGCTGGAACGTCAGGAAGATCCAAACAGCGCATTAACGGAACATATGATTACTCCGTTAATGGAACTACTTCAGCAAGTTCCGCAAAATGCAAAAGCAGAAAAAGTGCTAGAACTCGTTCAGAAAATTGATGATAAAGTCATTATTTTTACTGAGTACAGAGCAACTCAACTGTATTTACAGTGGTATTTAAAACAGCATGGAATTACCTCTGTACCTTTTAGAGGCGGATTTAAGCGAGGTAAAAAAGACTGGATGAAGCAGCTTTTTGAAAGCCACGCGCAAGTATTTATTGCCACTGAAGCAGGCGGAGAAGGAATCAATCTTCAGTTTTGTCATCATATCATTAACTATGATCTGCCGTGGAATCCAATGCGTCTAGAACAGCGAATTGGAAGGGTCCATCGTTTAGGTCAAAAACATGATGTTCACATTTACAATTTAGCCATTCAACATACGGTCGAAGAACATATTTTAAAATTGTTATACGAAAAAATAAACCTTTTTGAACGAGTTGTTGGAGAGCTAGATGATATTTTAACAAAGCTTGATTTAAAAAATATCGAAGAGCATATTCAGGATATTTTATTTCATTCACGGAGTGAAGGAGAAATAAAAATCAAAATGGAGAACTTGACGTCTATTATTCAATACGAAGACAGCGAGGAGGATCAGCATGCAGCAAACTGATATTCATCAATTTTTAAAGCGTTATTTTCTAGCTAATAATTGTTCTATTGTCACAGAAACATCTTCTTACCTGACGGTTCAATTAACGATTGAACTCGATAAAGAATTGATGAATCGTCCATTTTATTGGCACTATATTGAAAAGACGGGAGGAGAAGCAACTCCTGCTTCGCTCACTTTCATTACAGACCCAGCATTTGAAGACGATTCCGTTCAAGGAGAACGAATTCATTTCGGTTCACCTAGGCTGCACCAAATTTTCGCTTCTACTCAAAAACTAGGCGGGTTTATTCACTTGTATGAACAAGTTGCATCAGCTCAGCCAACAAATCAGCCTTTACACCCTTGGCTTGCATTAAATATTAAAGTCTCATACAAATGCGATCGTAAAAAAGATGAGCTCTTGTCGCTTGGCATTAATTTAATCAATGGACAGATTATTGAATCATTTCATGAATTAATCATTAATCAAAATTTGTCATCTAAAATCTCAGACTATTGCTTTACTCTCTCACCTTTTATTAAACCTAAAAGTGCCATCGCACGACTCACATCATATGTGACTGACTATGTTAAAGCTCAGCCAACTGAATGGGCTGAAAAAGCGCAGGAGAGATGGTATGAAGACTTAGCGCTTCTTGATCATTTTTACGAAACAGCAGAAGAGCTACCAGAAATATATATGACCGAAAAAACAGCGCTTCAAGAACTGTACGAGCCGACTATCTTGTTTAAGTTTATAAACGGTGGCTTATTTTACATATCGCCTGAAACGATGTCTCGTCAATTTAACAAAACACAAGCCGGTTAAAAAAAAGATGAGCATATGATATGCTCATCTTTCTTTTTTCTTTCGATACCACAGCATAAACGACAGCGGAATCATTCCAAACCATCTGTTTGCAAAAGGTGCTCGCTCTTCTTTTTTTTGAATTTTTTTCGTTTTCCTCTCTTCTTTTGGCTGATCCATATATTGTACAAATTGCTGAGTCATATATTTTACATAATCATTCGTTTTCATATAATCAACTCCTCAGCACTATTATATCCGGAGAGAAAGAGACTTAATCCGTCCACTTCACAATGTGCTGATCCTTTTTTTGAATATATGCCGTTTCCGTCAATGCTCTTCCTTGCAATGTTTGACATTTTATTTTTAGGATAATCATCTGTTCATCTTCACTTACTACTTCGTATGAAACCGTACCAGTTTCTAATACTAAAGATGCAAATGGAGATTTATTATGTTCTTTTATTTCTTTTTTTACATGTACAACCGCGTTTTCTAAAAGATGCTGCAGGCGATTTTTCTGCTCTACTTCTTGATAAAATGAACTTTTCGTCACAAAATAAGTGGTTTGCTGAGCTACTAACAGAAGAAAAAGCGCACAAAATGCCAAAACAACGGGGAGAATAAATCCTTGCTCATTATGTTTCATGAGCAAGCATCAAAAACGTCGTAATGGTTTCTTCTCTAACTTTGTTCACACGGTCTGTTGAACGAATTAACAGCCTTTCTTTTTGCTGTTCATACATAATATTCTTAATGTGCTGCAGCACAACTTCATGACCGCTTTCATCCACTCGTCTTCTTATCTTGTCTTCATAGCGTTCATAAGTGATGATCTGATTATTTTCCATTTTCAACGTAAGCGTAGTCGCATGAATTCCTACTTCTTTTGCTTCTCGATATTCCATAGCAAGTTGATTCACAAAGATTTCCCATTCCATTTCATTCATACTAAAGTCCGGATTATATGTTTGCTTCGCTAGCGGAATGATAATGGGGAAAAATGAAACAATGATCAAAAAAAGAGTAAAACTGACTAACATCTCTACAAGCGTAAAACCTTTTTCCCTTTTCACTTCAACATCACATCACACTTCTTTTTCATTTTCTCAGCGGAATCTGTCCATTCTACACAAAGCTTTTGAGCACTTTCTCCGTCCCACTTCAGATAAAACGCAACGTTTTCTTTTACGATTTTTTCTCGCCGTTTATATCCTGCTTCATATTTATATTTCAATAGCTCTTCGTGCAAGATAGCATCGGCTTGATACGAAACATATTGCTTCTTTTCTGCTTCCTTCATCTGAACATACAAAGGAATAATTGTACCGGTTAGGAGTAAAAGCATACTAAATGAAACAAGCATTTCTAACAAAGTGTAGCCCTGCTGACCCTTACATCTTGTCCACATAAAAACGCCCTCTGCCTATTTGAAAAATAACTTTATATTTAAATTTTTGATTGCTGATAAAAATGGTCTTCGCTTGAGAAATATTGCCGTTTTTGTTGTATTGTATCGTGGAATTTCCGCTTCCAAACGTGATATGAATGGTGGAGTCATAGGCGCGCTTATAAAGAACGGTACGAGAATCAGAAACAATATATTCTGTTCCCTTCGGTGCGAAGTTAATTTTAATTGGAGATTCTCTGTTCATGGCTGTCTGCTGCACATAAAACGTGTCGCTTTGCAGCTGTCGCAAAAATAATGTGATTTTGTAATATTCCACAAGCGGACGAATGGCTACAATAATGGAAAACATCATCACTTGCACAATAAATAAAACCATCAGCATCTCAATGAGGGTAAATCCTTTTTGCTTAAGAAGAACCACTAGCTGTAACCTTTCCGGTACCGTCAATTTGAATGGCTTGACCATTTGGACACACGGTGCCTTCTTTTAAGTAGCCTCCTGCTTCAAGCTCTTCTAGACTTGGTTTTTCGCCATTTTCAAGTTCGTATACTTGTACCTCAGCCTCTACGGTTTTGACAAGAGCTGAGCAGCCTTTGTTGTTAATAACCGTATTATGCTTTAATACATTTGGAATCATAATGAGCAAAAGCACGGTAATAACGAGCATAACAATGAGCATTTCAATAAGGGTAAATCCTTTATCACCTTTTAGAATCATATTCTTTCCCCTTTCTACAAGCTCGACATCACTTCTAACATCGGAAGCATAACGGACATATACATAAGCAGAATGACAATTCCGATGAATAAGAATGTAAGCGGCTGTACATATTTTAAAATACGAAAAATAAACTGTTCCATTCTTTCCATCATAAATAGACTGTAATCATACAGTTCTTGAGAAAGCTCACCGTTCTGCTGGCCATGCACAATAACGTGTGCCAAGTCTTTTTCATAATGAGATTTACCTGAAACGATATGATCTAATCGCATTCCTGAGGAAAGTTGATCTGTAAAAGCAAAAGCTTCCACTTGAAAAAACGGATGATGCTCTTGCTTTTGAAAAAGAGCAAAGCATTCATAAATAGATAAACCACCATTTAGTAAATTGCTCATATGAACAGAAAAAAAGTACGAGTTAAATAGCCGTGTGAACGTTCGGATAACGGGAACTCTCATAAAGAGCTGCATTTGAACTACTGGAGGCAATTTTTTAATGTACATCACATAAAACAAATACAGGATGATTGGCATACTGATGACTGCAGGCAATACAAAAGGAAAGAACGACATCGCCTGCATAAATAAGAGGATAAACGAAGACTGCTTGTTTCCAAAGGATAAGTACAGAGCTTCAAACTGTGGAAGTAAAACCGTACTTAAAACAAATAAAATGGAAAGAATAAACAGCAGTAGCAATACGGGATATTGAACAAGCTTTTGAAATTTTTTACGATGCCTTACTTTTTCTTCAATCATTGAGCTGCTTTCTTTTAAAGCAAATTGAAGGTTTCCATGCTGTTCCGCAAAATATAAATAGCTTAAAATATCACGGTGAAACTGAAGTTTAACAAAAGCATCGTGCAAAGATTCTCCTCGTTTTAACTGCTCAAGACATTTTTCAATATCCGTTTTTTCTTTGTTAGATACTTGAAACGTCAAAAACGAAAGAGCTTGAGAAAGAGTATAGCCTTTTTCCAAGAGCTTAGAGACCTGCTTAAGAATTTTCGCTTGCTGAGCAAGAGACCACCTTTTTTGTCTATTTGTCTTTATCCCCATCCGTCTAGCGAATGCGGATATAAATAGCCTAGCGCGATTCCTTTTAGAATAACATCTCGGAGCGTCTTATAATCATAATCCGCATTTTCTCCTTTCACTTCTCTCATCACTGCGCTAAGCTCCTTGCCATAAAGCAATTCGTATATGCTGGACTGACGATGCTTCCTCATTTTTTTACAAGCGGGGTGGCATTTTCCGGAACACAGCGGACAGCGAATTTCTACAAGGCGCTGTGCAGCTACTGCTACAAGAGTCTGTTCCATTTCTTGAAAGCTAACGCCAAACTCAAGCAGCCTGTACAAAGACCCTTTTGTATCTTTAGTATGCATTGTTGTCAAAACCAAGTGTCCGGTAAGCGCTGCTCTCACAGCAATTTTGGCAGTCTCACTATCTCTTATTTCTCCCACCATGATAATGTCTGGGTCATGGCGCAATATAGCTTTTAAACCAGTCGTGTACGTAATTCCCGCCCGTTCATTTACCTGTACTTGAAGCACAGTTTCACTCGGTTTTTCAATAGGATCTTCTAGTGTAATAACATTTCGATTAAAAAGGTGCTTTACTTCGTGTAAAAGAGTATATAGAGTAGTGGTTTTACCTGATCCTGTAGGACCGGTAAAAATAATTAATCCATGAGAGAATTTCAAGAGAGAAATAAGCTTTTTAGTATGTTCAGGAAAAAGAGATAAATGTTTGAGAGATGTAGATTGTTGATGAGGCAAAAGCCGAATAACAAGACTTTCATCATTAGAAGTAGGAAGAGTTGATAAACGCAAATTTACTTGATAGTGATCAATGGAAGTCGTCAATGCACCATTTTGAGGTTTTCTGCGCTCGCCAATATCCATTCCCCCTAAAAATTTAAAATGCGAAATGAGCCGTTCAGACATTTCCTTTGAAATAACCCTCTTTAAAATAAGCTCCTGGTCAATTCGCAGCTGAATCACAGCACCTTTCTTTCGGGGTACAATATGCACATCAGAACTTCGGCACTCATATGCATCTCGTATAACGTAAGTAGCAAACTGTTCAATTTCGGTCAAACGATCATCACTCCTTTATTTGTAATCAAGATGATTGGTAAAACATCTAGAAACAGTAATTTCGACCTTTTTCGAGATTTTCCTCCTTCTTTTTTCATTTTTTATAATTTTTTTAGTATACGCTTCTTTTCTTCCCTTCAGTCCTTGTACACGATGTACAACTTCTGTACACCTCTAAACAACTACATAAAAAAAGACAACGTGATGTAAAACTCTACGCTGTCGTTTTATTCATTATTTACTGAATTGAGCTTCTTCATCATGTACGCTTACACAACTAGAGAAGCAAGACTTGTTTTTTTCTTGACTAAATTTTTAAGAGCAGATTCGTTATAGCCTACTACAAGCTTTTTACCATCTGTTAAAATTGGTCGGCGAAGCAAACGAGGATGTTCAATTAATAGATTGACCACTTCTGATAGCGTCATGCTATCCACATCAACATTTAACTTTTTATATTCTTGACTTCTTTTAGCAAGAAGTTCATCCATCCCTTCTGTTGTCATAGAAAGAAGTTCAAGCATTTCTTTATGAGTAGGTGTTTCTCTAAATAAATGACGCTCTTTAAAATTTACATCTTCCTTCACTAGCCACTTTTTCGTTTTACGACAAGATGTACAGCTCGGGTACGTATAAAATTTAATTTCTTCCATATGAAACCCTCCCGTTTTTTTAGTTATAGATTGTTTATATACATTGTACACGTTTTGTATAACCTTTGTATAGTATTTTGCACATGTTTTGTATAACTTTTTTTCTTCTGTCGTATTTCAAGGAAAAGATAGCGTTTTCAGGAAAGAAAGGATGTATTATAATGGAAAAGTATCGATATAGTTTCATAAGTGCTTTCTAGTGCTTACACAGCGATGACATTCATCATGACACTAACTAAGTTTGATAAAGGAGGAAATGGACGTGGAACGAATGTACCGTGTAATGGGGTTCTGGACAGCAATTTTCACTGTAATGTTTTACCTCGGTCACATGCATAAGACTTCTTTACTCTTTTTAGCTCAAACAGGCTTTTTTGTAATTCTTAGTTATTTAAAGCTGTCTGAAAGAATGTACATTTACGTTTTCGGAGCATATTTGACCGTCTTTTTTGTGGGGTTCACGTACTGGTCAACTTTTATGATGACACCAGGACAGTAAAGAGAAAAGCGATGGGCTTCCATCGCTTTTTGTATTCTTAAAAACCATTTAGGAAAGGATTTTGATCCATTTCGTGCCCCACAGTTGTTTCAGGTCCGTGACCGCTTAGTACAAGCGTATCTTCTGGAAGGGACAGCAATTTCGATTCGATGCTTTCTAACAGCTGAGCTTGATTGCCTCCAGGTAAATCTGTGCGTCCAATGCCGCCTGCAAAAAGCGCGTCACCAGATACTACAAAGTTACCCGGTTTAAAATAATATGAAACGCTGCCAGGAGAATGGCCAGGCGTTTCGTACACCTCAAATTGGAATGAGCCAATTGTTAAATTGCCTTCGATTGAAATAATATCAGTTGCATCTGGAGCCGTAATTTCTCCTAAATCAAAAAATTTCGAACCGTTTAAATCACTATTATGAAGCCATTCTTTTTCATTTTTATGTACATAAAGCGGGATAGAGTAGTGATTCATCACTTCATCTACTCCTCCAATGTGATCAAAATGAGCGTGTGTCAGCAAAATAGCCAACGGTTTATACGTTTGTTTTTCTAGAAATTCAACGAGCTGTTTCCCCTGAGCTCCCGGGTCAAAAACTAAACACTCTTTTTTTTCGTTAGCAACGACATAACAATTCGTTTGAATAGGTCCTAGCGGTATACGATGATAGTTCATAATGTATCCTCCTTGTAAAATTTATTTCCGTTATATGCATTATCATACACACATCATCTTATAAATGAAAGTAAGGACCTTTCTAAGCTAATAAGGCGAAAGAAAGATTGGTTTTCATCTCGACAAACGGTTAGAAAAGTTTTACAATTAAAGGGATAAGCTAATGATAGCGCTTTAATTTTAAGTTGCCTAAAGGAGGTTTCTTCGAGTGGGTCTTATGATTATTTTTGCACTAACAACATTGCTAGGCGTATTTGCAGCTATTTCATCTTTTAGAAATAAAAACATATTAGGCATTGGTTTTTCGGTACTAACATTCGGTGTGTTCGGATGGTTTACCGTGATGACCATTATACATCACGGTTATCCGGCGGTACATCATTAAAAAAGCCACGCAAAGCATATGCTTTGCGTGGCTTTTCAAATAGATAGATATTCCATTGCCGCAACTAAAATAGCTTTAGTCGGATTATATACGCGCGACATTTGAGATAGAGGCAGCGGATTAATTCCTTTCCCCAGTTCTAAAGTGAACCCTAGCTTTTTCTTTTCTAAAATAAACCAATCCTTAAATCCAGCGTGACTATCAATCGTTTTGACTGCTTTATAACCGCTTACCCTTTCAAAATAACTGGCTATTTCCTCCGCTTCCTTCGGCTCTTCATTCATATACCCCCAGTAAAATTCTTCTCCTTGGGTATGTAAAGCGATCACACAATCAAAATCATGACGCTCAACGAGTTTTACCATTGCCTGCGCTTCAGGTTCAGACAGAGATTCATAGCCTGGAAAGTCCCGATAATGCGGAGCTTTAGGTTCTTTGCGCTTTTTTTCAATTTCCCAATAAGCCGGAAACTGATTGTTTAAGTCTACCCCTCGGATATTTGCTTTCCAGCTTTGAAAATCAGGAAAATCTCTTCCTATTTTAGAAAGAAAAGACGCATAAGGTTCACTTACAGCAGGACCTTTTAAGACCAAATCTACTCCGTCTGGATTAACAATCGGAACCGCAGAAAGCGTAATTTGATTAAAAAGAGCTCTTGCTTCCTGCCCGTTCAACGCCTTGTCGTAATGAAGAGCAGCTAAATAATCTTCAACAAACTGTAGAAGAACATTTGTCGTAATCCATTCATTGGCATGAAAAGACGCATTAATATGAACCTTTCTTTCTCCGTTTCCAATTAAAATATGAGGAATCGGCTTTCCAAGCACGCTGCACCCTATCCATTCAAGAGAACCATAGGGGTAGTACGTCAAAAGTGTTTGGATATCTTGTATTGTTCGCATGTAATCGTAGGGCTTTTGGATATCTACAATTTGCATAATCTTCACTCCTTTACACTATGTATATGTAAAGATTGAAAAGATGCATGATAAAAAAGCGCTTTGACTAAATGTCAAAGCGCTTTTTTATCTCAGTTAGATTCTTGCTTATTATTCAAAATAAGATTTAACTAACCAAGCTCCTCCAATAATTCCCGCATCGTTTCCTAAAGTAGCGATTGCTAGTTCAGCACCTTGCGCTACGCGAGGAAATGCAAAACGTTTGAAATAATCTCTTACCGGTGCAAGTAATACCTCGCCTGCACGAGACACACCGCCGCCTAGAACGATCTTCTCAGGGTTTAATGCATTAGCAGAGTTTGCTAGTGCCAGACCTAAATGAAAAGCAACTTTATCTACAACATGCATAGCTAACTCGTCTTTTGAACGAGCTGCATCAAATACATCTTTAGATGTAACTTGTCCATTTTGTTCTAACACCGTGCGAAGCTCACTTGGTTTGTCCGTTTCCGTTAATTCTTCCATTGTTAAACGTACAATTCCAGTTGCTGAAGCAATGGTTTCTAAACAGCCGGTTTTACCGCAGTTACACGGTGCCCCGCCTTCAGGAATAGAAGTAATGTGCCCGATCTCACCAGCGGCTCCATTTACGCCTTGTACAATTTCACCGTTTGCAATGACGCCACCGCCAACGCCTGTGCCAAGCGTAACGCAAAGTAAATCTTTTGCTCCATCTCCAGCACCCTTCCACATTTCTCCAATCGCTGCAATGTTTGCATCATTGTCTACTACAACAGGAAGAGAAGTTTCTACTTCCAAGATATCTTTGATAGGGAATTTTTCCCAGCCTAAATTGACAGCTACTTCAATCGAACCGTTTGCAAAGTTAACAGGCCCCGGTGCACCAATACCAATTCCTACTAACCTTGATTTTACTTCTCCAAGATCGTTTAACTTTTTATCAATTGCTTTTGCAATATCCGTTGGAATTTTACGGCCTTGCTCGCTCACATCCGTATTAATTTCCCACTTGTGAATGATTTCTCCATAATGATTAATAAAGGCCATTTTTATTGTTGTACCGCCTAAATCAACTCCAACTAACCATTTGTCATCCATGTTCATTCATCCTTTTTCTCTTTTTGTTGTTTTAACTCTCGACGAAGCAAAAGAATTGCCATTTGGTAATCACGTACATCAATCAAGTTAGACTGATATAGCTCTTTTACTTCCGCTTCCATCAGCTCTAAATCAGCAATACGATCGCCCACGTATATAAAAATGCCGAAGGACTTTAATAATTGTTGTACATCATATAACGTATTCATTCTGTCACCTTTATCCTATTTTCTAGGTGATATGATTCATTTATTTTGAGATAACTCAACAGTCATTCAGTCATAAACAGCGGCCGTATTTAACGCCCACTGCTAGGTCTACATATTAATATTCTAGTAAACGTTCTCACAATAGTAAAGTATAAAATATTAAATTCGTCATTCAACAATTTTAATTTCCTATCTCTTGCTTCAGCTTTTCGTATTTTTCATTTTGCGGTTCAAGCGCAATTGCTTTATCGATATTTTGTGTGGCCGCTGGAATATCATTCAGTTTCATATTCACCAGAGCTAAATTGTAATACGCCTCATGAAAAGTTGAATCATACTTTACAGCCTGATTCAATTGCTGTTTAGCTTCTTTATAATTTTCAAGATAAAATTCTGCGTTAGCACTGACGAAATACACGTTACTATTTCCTGTTCCTTTTTCAACAAAAAGCTTAATGGCATCTTTTGCTTCTTCATACTGCTTCTGCTGAAGATACGTAGCCGCTACGCTAAGTGCATAGGGCTCATCTTGATAAACAGAACGCTCATGATATCCATAAAAAAGCAGACTTCCTACTAATAAAAGCGTGCAAATGAAAGCTGGAATCTGAATATACAGCTTTTTTTGTTTCGGTAAACTGACGATGCTCGCAGCTAAAAATCCGCCAACCAAACCGCCAATATGCCCTGCATTATCGACGTTCGGCGCAACAAATCCAAAAATCAAGTTAATCACAATGATGACAATGAAACTCGATCCCATTGTTCGAAAAAAGAAGCGTGGATTTGTTCTTGCTAAAAACAGTAAAGCTCCAAAGCAACCGAAAATGGCCCCTGAGGCTCCTGCGGAAATGGACGTATTCCATATAAAACTTCCTAGAGATCCTGCAAACCCGGCAAATATATAAATAAAGACAAAACGCCCGCTGCCATATATCCTCTCTACAAGCGTTCCTAAATAATACAGGGCTACACTATTCATAAGCAAATGCAGAAGTCCTATATGCAAAATTATAGGTGTAAAAAAACGCCACCATTCGCCTTCCATAATTAAGGGGTTGTATTTAGCTCCGTATTGAATCAGAGTGAGTGTATTTTGTGTACTGCTCTTCCACTCCAGAAATAGAAACATTAAGATTTGCAGCGCTAAAAATATATATGTAAAAATAGGCTTCCCGTATCCAGCTATTTGCTGTTCTTCGCTTTGCTTTTTCTGTACAAAAAGCACAATTTTATGTTTCCACTGCTCTATTTGCTGTGCTTCTTCTTCGGAGGAGAAATTGTCTGCGCTTTCTAATGTAAGACCCAGCCGTTCGAATAGAGGTTCATAAGCGCTTGCTTTCTCTGCCGTTAATTGTTCAACATAACTATTCACTTTAGAGGGACTTGGCGCACTTTCTAAGGACTGCTCTGTATAAAAAGGATCAAAATCAGCAAAGTAAATCGTGTTAAGAGTAAGCGTTGATTTACCTCTTTGCTTTCGCACATTCTCAGCTCTTTGTAATGCATACAATACATCTTTTTGCTGCTCAACGGCTGATTTAAAATTCCGGCGGACTATGCGGACAATTGACTTATCTTTGCGATGCGAAGATTGAAACCATAGCTCTGAAGCATCAGCTTTCATCGAAATCAACTCATATGAAGAATGGCCAAGCAATTGCTGTGCCAGCTGCCAATAATAAAAATCTTGCCTAGACAAATAGTCACCTCCTCATACTCTCTATATGTAAAGATGGCAGAAAGCCAGGAAAAAAGCAACGATTTTCCCTTTTTCTTTTTCTACAAAAAAACACCTTACAGGTCTGTAAGGTGTTTTTTTATGTATCTTTCGCTCTTAGCGGAAGACCTGCTTCATTAAACGATCCCGAACAAACGGCAAATTAAAAAATGAACGAACAGCTAGACTACGGATAAATGAATTTCCAAACAGCGAATTTAAAACACGGTATCTCATTTGATAGCCCAGCGTTCCAACAACTAAAAGCGTAAGTACTAATACAATATGTCTCATTTTCAAGCCTCCTTACGTTTACTTTGCTCCTATGACGAACATTTTATGCTCTTATATAGGTAAAAGCAGGATAAGGATTCCGCCTGTAAAAGCAGCAAGCAAAATAGCGGCAAGATTTACAACATCATTGTTAAAGAAAGTTATTCCTTTCTCTTTTATCGTTGGCTTACGGCAATGATCTTTCCGTTCCGTTTCAATACCGCAGCTTTGACAGCGAAAGCGAACTTGCACACTTGCTCCAAGAAGAGTGTCTATAGCGTTTCCAATAAAACCAAAGCACCCGACTAGCAATATACTACTCAGCGATACGGATGGAAAAGCAAAATAACAAGCGGCAGCAATAAGAAAAGCTCCGGCTGCTCCGGCTGCTGTACCTAAAAGTGAAACGGCTCCTGAGGTACCCGCTTCTACTCTCTTTAATGTCCAAAGGTAAAACGGCGGCTTCTTACTAAGAGACCCTATTTCAGATGCCCACGTATCCGCATTAGCAGCTGAGATACTGATCATAAACATCCACATGTAAACAGGAAAAGCTGTTGCAGCATATAACAAACCGCAAGCAGCAGCTACACCTCCATTAGCAAGGACTTGAATATAATCTCGCCTGTCGTGCTTCTCTAGCTTTTCTTCTAATGCACGTTTTTTTTCTTTTTTGTACTTACTACACAACGTAGAAGTGCTAAAAAATAAGAGTAAGAGTAAAAAACCTTGAAGCGAAAAACCGATATAAACGCTCGCTCCTACGATAAAAGACATGCAGGCTCCCGATACTGTCAGTGCTTTTGCTATGTAGCCTGCTCCTGCCATGAGTAATATTACAATTATCATGACAGCATCAAACGGATTCACAGCAAATAAGCTCCTTCTCTGTCAAAATATATTCCACGGGAATATCATGAGATTCATATGGGACCTCTGAAACGACTTGACAATCAAACGCAAGGCTTAGCTTCTGTCCGCTATAATCTGTTAGATAACGATCATAATAGCCGCCTCCATAGCCGATACGATATCCATTTTTGCTATATACCACGCCAGGCACAAGGAGTAAATCAATTGAAGATTTTGAAACGGGAACAGTTTCTTCAACAATTGGCTCCGCTAACCCGTAGTACACTGTTTCAAGCTGTGAAAAATTCGTAATCTCGTAGAAAACCATTTGAGATGTTGTGGGGTTGCATTTTGGAACAGCTACTTTCTTTCCATCTTTCCAAGCACGTTCAATGATGGCTTTCGTATTAACTTCTTTATTTCTTGAAACCGTAGCTGCAATGACTCTAGCTTCTTTCCATAAACAAGTTTCATACAGTGCATTTGCTATGCTTGTTGAATGTGCCTCGTGCTGCTCTTCAGAAATTAAATTAAGAACCCGCTTCATCTCTTTGCGCAGATGAGATTTCATTTTAATTCCCCCTATAAAAAAAACAGCAGGATTGTACTCCTACTGCTTACTTTGTTTCACGATGAAGTGTAACTTTTTTAAGTCTTGGGCTGTATTTTTTTAACTCAAGACGATCTGGGTTATTACGCTTGTTTTTAGTTGTAATGTAATTACGGTCACCAGTTTCAGTGCAAGCTAATGTAACGTTTACGCGCATCTATTTTCCCTCCAAACATTATAAACATAAATCAGACTTTAATATAATATCATTTTTCGAAAGGAAATGCCAGTCTGTTTTTTTGAAGAAAGTCATTTAATTTCATTTCTTCACTTTTTCTTTCCTCTTAGATCCCTGAGCTCCTTCTCTGCTACGCCTTACATATAGATGAAGTTTCTTGAAATAAGCGGAACTCTTTTTATGAGAGGCGTACTTCCTTTCTTTTAAATAAAAGCCATTATTTACACTCTTTGATACTCTTGTATTTTTTCTACAAAATATGCCGACAGCTTCTTGGCAGTCTGAGTGTTTAACGCCTCTGAATAAATATTTAATACAGGCAAGTGACCATCGGGCAAAATAAGCGTCCATTCATGGGGATCATGGTAAATCTTTAAGCCATCAATGACATACACTTGTTTACCGATTGCTTCTTCTAATAGTTTCTTCATCACTTGTTCTTGAATTTCTAGCGGACATGAAATATACCGCCAGTTCATATAAGCGTGGGGAACATATTGAATCATTTCAGAAATTTTCCGCTGTTGCACCATAATTAATTCGATCAGCTGACATAAAGCGTACATGGCATCTAACTGAAATTGAACGGGCCCCAAAAGACTAAGTAAATCACGTTTTTTTGCTTTTGTCCTCATAAATGATTGATTGAGAGATTGANTAAGCGTGGGGAACATATTGAATCATTTCAGAAATTTTCCGCTGTTGCACCATAATTAATTCGATCAGCTGACATAAAGCGTACATGGCATCTAACTGAAATTGAACGGGCCCCAAAAGACTAAGTAAATCACGTTTTTTTGCTTTTGTCCTCATAAATGATTGATTGAGAGATTGAGCAAATGTTTCTAGTGTGGATGAATAGTGTATAGGAATAGGAACGAATGCTACTTTTTTTGTCATGTATACGCTATAAATATAAAGCGACATAATTTCTGAGTCATTTACGCTGCAGCCTTTTTCATCATATAGAGCAAATGTTTCTCCATCTTCTTTAATCTTAATACAAAAAGACAGCTTATTTCGTTTAATTATTCGTTTGATTTCTTCTGTTTTCTCCCATTTGTTTAAAAATAAAACACGGACACGAAGACGCTTACATAATAGTTCGATAACTTCCTGTATAAACGGCGAACAAATCACGCCAATCCGCGTACTGTCTTCCAATAAAACATGCTGATTAATTGATTTTACTAAAGCATCACAATATTCTTCCCTGATATTTCCTATGCTTGTTTCTCTAAGTGAAACAGAAGTTGTTATGTTTGCTTGTTTAGCTTGAAGGTACATCCGCTCAATCTTTTTTTCAATAAGCTGATTAACTAATTGCCCTTTCTTGTCATATATTTCTAAAAAGAGGCCGCTGTTTTTGCTATCCACACCAATATAAATACCAATGCTCGCTTGTGAAGTCATCATGTAATATCGAAATACCGGAAGAGCTTCTTTTTTAATATCATACACAGCTGAATGATTACTCCGTAAAAAAGAAAAGCATTCTTTGCGAAGTTGAATGGCTTCTCCTTCATCATCGCTTGCTAGACAGAACGACCCTTGGTGTTTGCATACAAGCAATAACGCATTGTACAGTCTTGCTCGATCAACAGATGAATGTACATACAGGCGACCGTTTTTGAAGATAGAAACATCTGGTTTTACAGAAAGTTGAGGTAGTACTTGATTTTCAGCTACTGTATCTTGGACATACGTAGTCATTGCTTGAACATTTACATAGGGACCTATCGTAGCGTTGTATAAAAACGATTCTGCCCCCACCGTTACGTTTTGGAGCAAAATTGTTTTATCGATTGCAGCATGTGCTTCTATGATACTATTGGTTCCGATAATCGTGTAAGGACCAATTGAAGCACCTTTTCTAATCACCACATTTTCTCCTACGTAAACCGGATCGTAAATAGTCACCCCTTCTTCTATAAGCGCGTCATCTGAGACAATACTTTCCTGTCTATTGCCAAACCACTTCCTCCACAAATCATAGTGTGCTTGACGATAATGGTGGATTTGCCCAATATCAATCCAATAATCTTCCGTTACAAAACTGCACACAGTATGATTATATTCCAAAAGAAGCGGGATAATGTCAAAGCTAAAATCTGTAGGACCATAAGAATTCACGTAATCAAGAACGGATTTTTTGATCACATACACTCCCGTATTAATCAATCGGCTATTGGCCTGTTCGTAGGTCGGTTTCTCTACAAATCCCGTGACTCGATGCCCTTCATCTATTGTCACCACTCCATAACCCCGCACGTCGTTTACTTCTTTTGTAACAATGGTCATTTCGCTTTTTTGTTCATAATGAAAATGAATAACGTCTTGAAGATTAATTTCTGTTAAGGCATCTCCACTAATAATAATACAGTCTTCCTCAATAAAGGCCTCTGCTCGCTTAATTCCGCCCGCTGTTCCAAGAGGCTCTTTTTCGATAAAATAAGTAAGCGTCACTCCCCACTGAGAGCCATCCCCGAAGTATTCAATAATTTGTTCATGCCTATACTGCAGCGTAATCCCAATCTCTGTAATTCCATGTTTCTTAAGCAGTTCAATGCTATATTCCATCACAGGTTTATCGTAAAGCGGCAGCATAGGCTTTGGAATCGTATAGGTCAAGGGCTGCAGTCTTGTTCCTTTACCGCCAGCAAGTATAATGGCTTTCAATTTTTTGCCTCCCTTCTTTTTTTATCCTGGCAAATTTGATGTTGAAACAGCTTACTTGTATCAATAGCGATTTTTTCCCAGCTAAACATAGTTGTTGCTTTTCTATACCCATTTTCGCTGATTTTTGCAGCCGTTTTTTCATTTTTTAACAAAAATTCAATACAGTTGATTAATTCGAACGTATCTCCTCGGGCAAACGTCAGGCCCGTGTCGAAATGTGAAACAATATCGCTTAGACCTCCTGTATCGGCAACGATAGTTGGCTTCTTGGCTACCATCCCCTCTAAAGCCACAATTCCAAAAGGTTCATATAAACTTGGAAAAACAACCATTTTGCAAGCTTGAAGAAGCTGATTTCGTTCGTTATCGGTAATGTATCCAATAAAATACACGTATTTTTCTAGTTGCTTTTCACTTACCTGTGTTCGAAACTCATGAAGTAAAGGCCCTTTTCCTGCTACAACGAATTGAACATCTATTTGTTTTTTCTTAAATAGTTCCGCTGCTTCAATAAATAGCTGAAAGCCTTTTTCATATACAATTCGTCCAATTGAAAAAATAATAGGGGCCTTTCTAAAATTATATTTCTTTTGTAAACTTTCTTTTAACCGCTCATTTACTGCGTCGACTACCAGCTGCTTGTCAATTCCATTTGGAAATATAGCAATTTTATCTTGCTCTACTTGAAATAAAGTGATTAATTCCTTCTTCATATAGTCGCTGCAGACAATGATTGAGCTTGATTGTCGAATCAGCTCCTCTTCTTGCAAGTGAATTTTTTGCTGCATGTCATTATGAATACCATTATTGCGCCCATGTTCTGTCGCATGAATGGTCGTAATTAGCGGTCTATCCGTTTTATCTGCTAAACATTTTGCAGCGGAGGCAACAAGCCAGTCATGAGCATGAATAACGTCAAAAGACAGCTTGTAGCCTAACTGCAGTCCTCTAAGAGCCATAGCCACGTTCAAACTGTTTACCCATGTCAAAAAATCCGGGTGATGAGGCTGCAGGCTTTTAACTCGGTAAACGTGAACACCGTATAAACGCTCATATTCCGGCAGCCCCTCTACATAAGTTGTTAATACACTAACGTGATGGCCCGCCTTTGCTAACGCTCTGGATAAATCAAATACATGTCGTGCAAGTCCTCCGATAACTAGAGGAGGGAATTCCCATGCAAGCATTAAAATGGAGAGACCGCCTTTATATTGATTTACTGATAAAGCCGCCGGCTCTATCTCTTTTGCAGGGGATAAAAAAGAACTTCCTGAAAGAAAACTGTTTTCGCTATCCATCCTTGGGTTCTCTTCGTGACAAAGAAAATCAAATAGTTTTACTTGCCTTTCGTATTCACCTTTGACTTTTTCAAAATTATAAAGCCAATCGCTGCTACTTAAAAGGAGCCACTGTCGGTAGATAGCATTCACCACGCTAGGATGTTTAGAATCGATAACATCTAGCATCGCCTCTGACTTCTGTACGGTTGAAATAAACAATTGATTGTTCTCACTGACAAATTCAGCGCTTTTTGTTGCACCGTAGAGTGCAAGAGTTTCGTTTTGATGAAACTCTATATCCCTCGCGTAATCTAAAGGATATTGAAATATACCGCTTGCTGCTTGCATTCGCTGAAAGCCAAGCGTGTCCTTAGCCTTCAAATCCAAAAAAACGCTCGCTTTATTGATTGTTCCTTCCTCAACTTGTTTTCCTTGCATAGGATATGGAAACAAGATAATGCCAGCAGGCGACTTTTTTAGTTCATCTGTTGATGACTTCACAAAGGTATAGCGCATTTCATGAGATTTTAGGAGCATATCTACTTGATGAGTATACTCTCCTTGCTGTATAAAAAAACCGACGGGCTTTTTTTCAAAAAACTGTTGAAAAACACGTATTGCTTCTGTAATTTGGAGATTTAATGTTTGTTCGGTTTTAAGGGTGGAAACGAACGCGTTCGTTACGGTAGTAGGAATACACTCCATCATGTCATGCTGAAAAAAATATTTGCAGGCTGAGAACAAGCTCCCGTTCCACTTTTTTAAAAAGGTGAGTGCTCTCTGATGCTGCCGGCTTGAAAACTGGTGTAAATATTGAGCGTAACGAGTATTAAACTCCTCGTTGTTTAATGCGTTCAAAAACACACAAGACATCACAGCTGTTGCACCTATCAATTTCTTAGACTCAATTTGATCTAAAAAAGGGATGAACTCGTTCGTTACTTGTTCAAACAGCAGATACTCACTCTCTGTTTGAAGTACATGTAGCAACGGACAATGCATATAAGTTAAAAGAATACAGTCATCACTATTCATATTGCTTCTTCACCTGCTCCAAGTCATTTGAATATAAGGAATATGTGCTAAATTCATTTTGAACACCCTGGTGAACTTTTACAGGTTCGTACATCCAGCCTAACGAAGTTACATTCACTTGTTCATATTTTTCTTTCATCAAATAAACTGGATTCGAACGAAGAAGGGAAAAAAAACTTCCTTCTTTATCTTGAATACCAATATCTATTACATACGTGCGCTCACTTTCCAAGCTGTTCATAAACATGAAGTCTTGCTTAGGAGTAAGACCCTTCATATAATAGCGGTTTGATTCATGGCCGTTAAAACGAAGACCTGTTATATCATACGTACACATAGCTAGATTCAATTCTTCCCACCGTGTCGAAAACATACTTTCTACCATCTCTCGAATATGATCAGAAAACGACCAGTGAACATAAATACGAGATGAGTCAAGCTGAGTAGCTATACACACATTTAAGTTTTGAATAAGATTAGCAGCCACTGTTTTATCACTTCGTTTCTTAGAATGTTTTTTCTACATATAAATGCCGTATAAACTTATTAACATCTTACCATTCAGAAAAAGTTGCCACAATAAACGCAATTTGTCGATTTGTGTTAAAAATTCAGGTTAACATAGTAATTATAATTTACTAACAAAAAAACCTCTTCGCTTATTAGAAGAGGTTTTTCTACTATTCGTTTAAGTCGTAGCGTTTGCCTTTTACAAGGTAAAATACGCTTTCTGCTACGTTAGTGGTATGATCAGCCATACGCTCTAAATAGCGGGCTACAAATAAAAGCTGCGTAATTTGGTTCATAGCCTCCTGCTTTTCTTTAGCAAGACTTAAAAGTTCTTTGATTGTTATTCCGTAGAGCTCATCCACTTGATCGTCCATTTCCGCTACTTTTTTAGCCAGCACAAGATCTTCCTCGTGATAAGCTTTTAACGAAAGGCTCAACATTTCAATCGAAATATCGTGCATTTTCTTTACGTGTTCTAACGGCTTAATTAATTCTTCGTTTCCAATTCGTATAGCTGATTTTGCTACGTTAACCGCAAAATCTGCCATACGCTCAACATCCGAAGCAATTTTAATTGCCACAATGATACGTCTTAAATCGATAGCCACCGGCTGCTGCTTTGCGATCAGTAAGATAGCTAGGTCATTAATTTCTTCTTCTAAGTCATCCACGTATGAATCGCCGTCGATAATTTCTAGCGCCAGCTCAACGTTGCTTGTTTGCAGCGCTTCAATTGATTTTGATAGCGCCTCATGCGTTAAGCGCCCTATTTCTAATAATTTTTCACGTAATATCTTTAAATCACCATGAAACTTTTCGCGTACAACCACTCATCCCATCTCCTTGTATGTCTTAACCAAAACGACCTGTAATATAATCTTCTGTGCGTTTATCAGATGGCATTGAGAAGATTTTATCTGTTTCTGCGTACTCTACCACTTCTCCATTTAAGAAAAATGCTGTTTTATCTGAAATACGTGCCGCTTGCTGCATATTATGGGTAACAATAATAATGCTGAAGTCTTTCTTTAATTCTTGTACTAACTCTTCTACTTTTAATGTTGAAATTGGATCAAGCGCAGAAGTAGGCTCATCCATTAAAATAACGTCAGGTTCAATTGCCAAGCATCGCGCAATACAGATACGCTGCTGTTGTCCACCTGACAACCCATTTGCATTTTGATTCAAACGATCTTTAACTTCGTCCCAAATAGCTGCTCCTCGTAAACTTTTTTCAACAATTTCATCTAGTTTTTTCTTGTTGCGAACACCATGAATTCTTGGACCGTACGCAATATTATCATAAATAGATTTCGGGAACGGATTTGGCTTTTGGAAAACCATTCCTACTTGCGTGCGCAGCTCTTCCACGTGGTACGATTTATCAAAAATATTTTTCCCTCTATACTCAATCTCACCTGATGTACGGACAATTGGAGTCATTTCTACCATACGATTTAACGTTTTAATATATGTTGATTTTCCACAGCCTGATGGACCGATAATCGCGGTAACTTCGTTAGCATGAATGTCTAAATCAATATTTTTTAAGGCATGTGTGTTGCCATACCATAAATTCAAACCTTTTGTTTTATATACAATTTCTTTTGTTTGCGGAGTATCTACTTTTTCTTTGTTAGTCAATTCCATTGTTATTGCCATTGGATAATCCTCCTTCATCGTCTTTAACCGTTTTGAGCACAATAAAAGTCTCTCTATGTCTATTTAATATCTATTGTTTACTATCAGTGTAAATAAATACGAGAAGCCGAAACGCTTCCCCTTATTTTGATCATTTCTATTAACCCTTACACTTACAGAATAATAGCCGACTATTAATTGTGTTTTAACTCAATGTAAAGCTTTTGTAAACGAAGGTCTATCTGCGTGTTTTTTAGGTAAAAAACTAGTTCTTACGACCCTTAAATTCAATAAAAAACCATATATGTAAAGATTTCTAACAAAAAAGAAGAGGTAGAGACATAACTAAATTAATTCAATCTAAAGATGGGTGGATTGGATTAATAAGCCAGTATGAATTACTTCCGATACCGCTGTTGATTTTCGTTTCACGGGCGGCCGGTGAGTCTCCTCATCGCTTCGCTTTTCCTGCAGAAGTCTTCACCTTGCCCTCCAATCAACCGCCAAAAGCACCTACATACACGAAATCTACTTTCATCCTATAAATAAAAAATCCGAACAAAGTTGATTCTTAATCAACTTTGTTCGGATCTTACTTCAACTAATATGCTTTTGTCCCAGCCTCTTTAATTGGCGTCGTTTGCAATGACAGCCTGTTGGTTCTCTTCTTGATCTTTTACTTCTTGTTCACCTTTTTTCTTTAAATCAAAATACGTATCGAGCGCAGAACGAGCAAGCTCTTTTGTAATGGTATTTGGTGCACTTGGCACAAATGCCGATGGTACCACCACAGCTACTGCAATTTCAGGATTATCTGCCGGAGCAAAGGCCACAAAGTTTGAATTATTAACTTTAATAGGGTCCCCTCCGCTAGGGTTTTTCTCATAGGCTTGTGCCGTTCCTGATTTACCAGCAGGATTATAGTTCGCTGTATGGAAAGCTGCATACCCTGTACCGCCTTGTTCTTGCGTAACGCGCTTAAAGCCACTTTGAACATCTTTAATGTATTCTTCTTTCATCGTGATACGATTTAACACATCAGGCTCAAATGAATGCTGCGTACCGCCAATTTCATCGGTTTTAATCGTTGGTTTTCGGATTTCTTTTACTAGCTGCGGCTTAATGCGATACCCTCCATTAGCTATTGCAGAAGTATATTGAACAAGCTGCAGCGGCGTGTACGTATCATACTGACCAATGCCTAAATCAAGCGCCGTTCCTGGAACATCGCTTCCACCTTGGACACCTGTTGATTCGTTATCAAGGTCTATACCTGTTGATACGCCTAAGCCGAACTGACTGTAGTAAGAACGCAGTTCGCTGAATGTACCAGGTTTAATCGGTAAAGTCATGTTTTTATGATACTGTAACCCAGCCATAGCCATTACCGTTTTAAACATAAATACGTTGGATGAATATTTTAACGCAGATGAATACGTTAAGGGTCCTAACCCTTCAGCCTCAGCTGATTTTTTAACCGGTGTTCCTTTAATTTTTAACGGTTCATCAACGAACACTGTGTTTGGCTTAATAGCTCCTGAATCTAAGCCGGCTAAAACCGTTGCTCCTTTTACAACAGAGCCCATTGTATAAGATGTTGAAATATTTCCCAATGCAAAATCTTCTATTTTAGGCGCTCCAGTCTTCTTATCAATGGTGTATTTTTTACCTGCCATTGTTAAAATTTCTCCTGTGTGAGGATCCATCATAATAACAAAAGCACGGTCTAAAAATTGCGTTCCTTTCATTTGCTTTTTGGCTAAAAGCTGGTCCGTAATTTGTTTTTCTACCGCTTTTTGAAGCTCCATATCAATAGTTAAAACCAAATCACTGCCGCGTTCACCTTTAGACACTTGAATTGTATCAAGGAGATTTCCTTTTTTATCTGTTACATATTGGACTTTTTCTTTTTGACCGCTGAGCTGAGCTTCGTATTGCTTCTCTAAATAGCTCGTCCCAACTTGGTCATTTCGGCTATAGCCTCTTGACAAGTAATACTGTACTTTATCTTTAGGCAGCCCTTCGTTGGCAGATGATACATTTCCAAGCAAAGTACGAAGAGTACTGTTTTCTGGGTATGAGCGATCCCAATACGTTGTTGTATCAACACCTGGAAGTTCATCTAAGTGCTCACTTACAACGGCATACTCTTCATTTGTCACACCGCTCTTAACAATTTGCGGGGTGTTAGAGTAACCTGCCTCCATTTGGCGCTTAATAGCGAGAACTTCTAAATCACTCTTTAGACTTTCTAAATCTTTTTTAGAGATGCGGTCTAACTGACGTTGATACAGTTCGTCATCAGTCATTTCACCATCTTGAACTTTTTTGCGATCAGCTTGCGTAATTTTCTGTTCCGCTTCTTTAGGGTGAAGCATAATCCAATAATCCTTCATATCGCGTTCTGTAATTTTCACCACATTTTTAGCATCTTTATTCTTTTTATTTTCCGGAATATCAATCACATTTGTGGTGTAAGGAACATCGATCATAGTGGATAACTTTTTAGCGATGCGCAGCCTTTCTTCAGCTGTATTTCCTTGAAAACGAGTATATGTAATCGTATTTAAAGAGGTATTATCTACAATTACGCGGTTATAACGATCGTACATTTTCCCTCGAGGAACAGGCGTACTGACCGTAACGTCCTGTGTTTTTTCGACTTCTCGTTCGTAATTCTCACCGTATACAATTTGAACAAGTCCCAACCGCAAAATTAATACGGAAAATAGGACAAATACGGTCAAGAAAAGTAAGTTCACACGAAAAGGCACGTGACTTTTTTTTCTTTTTTTCTTTTTCATACCAACACCTACACTTTATAAAACATATATACCATAACACCATAAAATCAGCCATTTAGCAAATAAATAGACACCTGGCAGGTGCCTATTTACACAACGTATTTATTCTAAAAGAAAAGCGAAGCATTTTCCATAGTGCAAATGAAGGAGCTGACAACACTCTAAGCTGGAGACTCTCCGTCTCCTTCATTTAATACCGGAGGAGTAACAGTGGTTTCTTTTTTGTGCAGAGGCTGTGAAATATGTCTTACACAAAAATAAATGATCGTATGCCCTGCTCCAACAATAGCTAATAAAATGGGAATACTTTTTGCTTCATCAAAAAACAGTACAGCTATTAAAAATAAAGATATGGAAACGACGCGCCCGATATTCAGAAATACTTCTCTGACAACAATGTATTCAATTCTTTTTGAAACAACGTCTTTTGCTCGTCCAATCACATCGTACGTTAGAGAAATGAATGGAACCAATAAAATAGGATAGGCAACGGCAATACAAACAGCATATATAATTAACTTTGGATACGATAAGTTAAAGATAAGCAAAAAGACCGCTCCATAGAGAAGGAGGCCCCCTGTGAAGATAAACCGAAGGCGATTTTTTTGCTTAATAAACCTTGAGGCAACATAGTATCCTACAAATGCAACCGCTGAATTCACCAGTCCATATGTTCCTAAAGCTAATTCACTTCCCGTCGTAATAAATACCATGACGGATACAACAAAAATGAACGTACCTTCACGCAACCCTTGAAAGAAATGAGCCTGCAATATTCGATTCCAGTCTTTATTGACTTTTCGTTCAGCCCATACTTCTTTAAATTTGTATACTCCTTCCGCTGCGCGTCTTGTAATAAAAAAACTAAGTACAACGGCACCGATAAACAATAGCAGCGATACACCAAACACAATTTTATACCCAAGTGATTCATACAAAGCGGAAATAACAAAGCCAGCTCCTAAAGGACCAATCATCCCTGCAAAAGAGTTTAAGATCCCTAAAAATCCGTTAAAAAAGTCTCTTGTATCAGGTTCTGTAATTTCAAAAGTTAGCACATTAAAAGCTAGCCAATAAAAGCCGTATCCTATACCCAGCAGTCCACCAAGCAATACTAAATACTGGGCTGCGTTAGCTCCACTGACTAATACAGCGATATAAAAAACAGCTAAAAAAGATACACCTAACCTTAAAACCACAACCCGGTCAATTCGTTTGGCCCATTTACCTGCTAAAATAAACGTAAGCGGCTGAAGCACCACTACCGCTAAATTATAAATAGCAAGATCCGAAAATTCGCCTGATTGTTTCCACAGATAAATGTTAACAAACGAATTGGAAATTGAAATAGCCAAGGCATAAAGACCGCCTATAATTAAAAGCAAAAGTAAATCTTTACTAACTTCTACATCTCCAACTACTTTTTTTAATAAAGGCATATCAAAAAACTCCTTTTCTCTTCTACACCTAGTGTGTGAAAAAGAAAAGGAGATATGTAAAAGAATTGGAAAACAAAAAAGCCAGTAAAGGTAATAATTACTTTACTGGCTTTAAATACGTCTTTAGCTTATTTTGCAGCGTCGTAACGCTTAGCAACTTCGTCCCATTTTACAACATTAAAGAATGCTGAAATGTAATCTGGACGGCGGTTTTGGTAATTTAAGTAGTAAGCGTGCTCCCAAACGTCTAGACCAAGAATTGGCGTTTTGCCTTCCATTAATGGGCTATCTTGGTTTGGTGTGCTTGTTACTTCTAATTCGCCGTTGTTTACAACTAACCAAGCCCAGCCAGAACCGAAGCGAGTTTTAGCTGCATTTGCAAATTCTTCTTTGAATTGATCAAAGCTGCCGAATTTGCTAGCGATAGCGTCTGCTAATTCACCAGTTGGAGCACCGCCGCCGTTAGGGCAAAGGATTGTCCAAAATAATGAGTGGTTCGCATGACCGCCACCGTTATTGCGTACTGCTGTACGGATATCTTCAGGAACAGCATCTAAGTTTGAAATTAACTCTTCAATACTTTTGCTTTCTAAATCCGCTTTGCCTTCAACAGCAGCGTTTAGATTTGTAACATATGTGTTGTGATGTTTTGTGTGGTGAATATTCATTGTTTCTTTGTCGATATGTGGTTCCAGTGCATCGTATGCATAAGGTAGTTCTGGTAATTTGTAAGCCATGAATAATTCCTCCTTCAAAATATGTAAGCATTTTGGCGCAAAAGCACCATATACGTTTAGATTAGCAAATTTACCCTACTGTTTCAAATAAAAAGTTCCTAATCCATGATTTATATTTACCTAATTCCCATTCGCTATTCTTTTAAACATAAAAAAAGCTTCTTTTTCTCAAAAGAAGCTTTGAATAGACAATAGTATGGCGGAGGAAGAGGGATTCGAACCCCCGCGGGCTTTAACACCCCTGTCGGTTTTCAAGACCGATCCCTTCAGCC